>CAJTOK010000054.1 GCA_910577825.1 uncultured Lachnospiraceae bacterium
TATTATAACAGAAAGTTTGCTTTATGGCAACTGTTAATTTTGTGGGCTTAACCCATCATCTAAAGCTAATGGGATTGCGCCCACATTATTTCAAACTGGCATGTTCCAAAATCAGCTTTTAATATGGCTTTTGTTCCATTGTTATTCCATTTAAATGTTATATTTTTTTCCTGTCCTTCTATTTCAATTTCTGCATCAAAGCCAAATGCCTGGCAGTTATTCCTGAAACGCAGTAATTCAAGCTGTTTTTTTACAATGTCCTGTTTTAAAGCATTTTTAATCTGTTCTTTTGAAAGATTAGTCCTGTTTATTTCCTTATGCCCGCCAGAACCAGCCTTTTCCACTGCTTTGTAATCATTTTTCCCAGCAAATAAATCAAGATACCATACTTGTGGTTTTCCTGGCATAAATATCTGTAATGCCCTTGCAAAAAGCATTTTCTGGTTATTTTCACCAAGTGCACTGTAATAAGTGGAATTAACCTGGTAATACATATTTTTCTGTCCATGCAGGTTTTTAACAACACCTCCACGCTTTGTAAGAATATCTATAAGCCCGTCAATTTCTGCATCTGGAAGAAATCCCTTTAAATCAAGAAGCGGAATGCCATCATGGCATCCTAGCATATTAACTGTACGTATTTTTTTACTGGCAAGTTCCTTTGCCCACCTTACAAGCACATCTCCGTTTTTATGCTCTATTGCATAAATTATAAGCCCTGGCATAAAGAAATCGTATGATATATAACCTTTTTCTGAAAGAAGCTCATATATTTTCTCATTATAACTTGCATGTATTTCTGGAAGAAGTGTTATGTCCCATTGTTCTGCAATAGATTTAATTTGTTCTAGTAAATCCCATGTCCCCGGGTTATTTAAAAAATTCTTCATGCCGGGTTCTTTTGCTGCATATGCAAAAGCATCAAGCCGTACAATTTTAGCACCATAACCTGCCAGTTTATTTAAAGTTTCTTTGTAATGCTCCCATACAAGAGGTGATTTTATATTTAAATCCATCTGCCCGAGGTAAACTTTACCATCTTCTAACAATTCCTGCACTGCTTCCCTGTATTCTTCATATCCTTTAAAAGATATCTCATCGGGGGTTTTCCCAGCATCCAGCTGGCGGCCTGCTAAATCTGCAAGCTGTGCGGCCTTGTCGTTTTCCAGGCCTGTTTTTCTGGTTAAATTTTCCACATTAATATGCTTATACTGTACTTCCTGGTAAAATGTATTCCAGTACGGGACTTTCTTTCCGTCTGGAAATTCCACCATAAGTATTGGAAGCCCTGGTTTGCGGAAAAACATGTCCTTTATTAATTCTTCACTGGGAACAATATAACCTTCCTTTGACATTGTGCCGCAGCCTTCCCAGAAATTATTCCAGTTAATAAAAAAGTCTTTATACTTTGAATCCATACCATTTTTAATAATATCCTGGAATTGTTCTGAACGTACAGATAAATGGTTTAATATAAAATCAAGCTTTAAATCTATTCCAAGGTTTTTTATAGCCTCTAAATCTTTAACACTTCCCATATTTTCATTAATATCATAATCAATTACAGAAAATCCCCTGTCTAAATCTGAATGGTAAATACTTGGAAGTATATAAAATGACTGGAATACATCTTTAAATTCCGGTTTTGAAAGGACAGATACTATATCTGCAAGTGTTCCTCCCATACTGTCAGGATAGGCATTAAACATTGGTTTATCATTCATTTTCCACACTCCCTTTATATTCTTTATCCATTAATTTTATATACTCTTTATATGACAGCAATTTCCCTGCTTTGGAAAGAATAATTTTTGCTTTATGCGCCTGTTTATATAATAATTCCTGTTCAATTCCAAGTACCATTGTTGTAAACGGGCTGTCAATATTCCCATCCCTTCCACGTCTTTTTCTGTATTCTAGCGTTTCCTTTGGTGTGCTGTCCAGAAAAACAGGAATGTCAATGCCATCCAGGTAATCACTGCTGCCATGTGTCCATTCTATTATAAGTATATCTGTATTGCTAAAACCAACATTTTCATACCAGTATTCACTGCTTCTTCGTCCCATCCTTTTTAACCATATTTCTGAAGCACCATCTTTAAAAGCACTAATAACAGAATTAATTTCTTCAAAAGCAATTTCCCTTCCGGTTCCAAGATACTGCCTTAAACCCTGTTTGCCAGCTTCTATATACGGCTTAAACCACGGATTAGACGTTATATAATTTATACAGGCATCTGCACCATTTTCCTGCCATTCTTTAAGTATACTGGACCTTTCTGGCGTATACTGCCCTGCATCCACTATTCCCTGTAGTGCTGCCCTGCGGAATACCATCAGGCGTTCTGCATCATTATAAACAGGAATGCGGTATGGATAATTATCTCCTGAAAGTGTATAACTTCCAATCCCGCTTTGTTCCAGATA
This sequence comes from uncultured Lachnospiraceae bacterium, assembly GCA_910577825.1. GTDB lineage: Bacteria > Bacillota > Clostridia > Lachnospirales > Lachnospiraceae > Butyribacter. The sequence goes on from CAJTOK010000054.1 coordinate 2,428, forward strand.
ATAGGATAAAAGTGATGCTATTCCTGTTTTGCCTGTTCCAGAACCGCCAAAGACAGAAACAACTGCTCTTTCATATGGGTTTTCTTTTATAATTTCTAATAAAAGCTTTACAAGCTCTGGAAAAATCTTTTCTGCTTTTGGCACCAGGTCTCCAAATCCTTGTGCCTGGTCTCCTGGCATATCACCTTGTGGAATATTTTCTTTTATTTCTGGTGGCTGCCAGGGAAATATATTTCTTAATTTCTGGTATATCCCTCTGCCTGTACTAATATGTCCATAATTCTGGTTCATAACTAACCCCTCTTAGTCCTTATTACAGTTATATTTTAATTTATATCTTCTATATTTAATACTATCTGGCTTGCATTATATTCTCCAGGCCTGCACCTTACAGGCAGCCCTGCTTCCATAAGTGCCCTGCCCTGGTATAAAGCCCCGCTTTCTTTATCTCTGTATAAGGCATATTCCCTGAGCCCTTTTAACTTTACATAATAAACAGGCATATTCCCATGTATTTCATTAATTACAATACTTAATAATACCTGTGTGCCATCTTTAGATATATTTTCCCATGCTGTAAATATATCTTTAAAAGGATTTGAAAGACGGTAGTAATCCCCTGATTGTATTAGTTCCTGGTATTCTTTATATTTTTTTACCTGCTGCCTTGTTTCTTCTTTTTCTTCCTCTGAAAGTTTCCCTGGGTCAAATTCATATCCATATATTCCTGCCATTGCAACTACAGCTCTTGTTTTAAGGCTTGTAACACGCCCTGTCTGGTGGTTTGGCACGGCAGATACATGTGAAGCAACTGTACAGGCCGGGTAAAAGAATGAAGTACCATATTGTATTCTTAAACGGTCTATGGCATCAGTATTATCACTGCACCAGATTTGTGGTGTATAATATAACATACCAGCATCAAACCTGCCACCGCCGCCACAACAGCCTTCAATAAGTATTCCGGGATAGCGTTTTAACAGTTTTTCCAGGAAATCATAAACACCAGTTACATAATTATATGCCACACATCCAGGAAAGCTTTTGCTTGAATACAATTCTGAAAGATTACGGTTCATATCCCATTTTATATATTCAATATTGGCTTCATCAAGTATATTGCAAATCTGGTTAAATATAACTTCCCTTACTTCTTCTCTTGAAAAATCCAGTACAAGCTGGTTTCTTGCATGTATTGGCCGCCTTCCGGGTATTTGTAATACAAAATCCGGGTGGTTTCTATATAATTCACTGTCCTCTGAAACCATTTCCGGCTCAATCCAGATGCCAAACTTTACTCCTTGTTTATTTACAGCTTCTACAAGCCTGCTAAGGGAACAGCCAAGCTTGCTTTCATTTACATTCCAGTCGCCAAGCCCTGAATTATCACTATCTCTTTTCCCGAACCACCCATCATCCATAACTACCATATCAATTCCAAGGGAAGCTGCCTCTTTTGCAAGATTAATTATAGTATTCCCGTCAAAGTCAAAATAAGATGCTTCCCAGCTGTTAAGAAGTACAGGGCGCAGCTTCTTCTTATAAATGCCACGGCAGATATGGTTACGTATGCAGTCATGGTATTTTAAAGAAAGCCCGGAAAAGCCATTTTCTGAAAAACATAAAATTGTTTCGGGTACAATAAATGACTCCCCGTTATTTAACGGGTAATGGAACTGCTCGCTTTGCAGCCCCATTATAATCCTTGTCTGCCCAAACTGGTCTTTTCCTGTTTCACACATGAAACTTCCACTGTACACAAATAACATACCATAACACCAGCCATAATCTTCTGTTGTATCCTGCCTGGCGAGTATTACCCCTGGATTATGCTGGTGGCTTGAAGCCCCCCTGCGGCTTTCAATCTTAATTTCTGTATGTGAAACAGGAATACGTTCCATATTACGCTCCATTGTATGCCGGCCATAAAAATGCACAAGTTCATAATCACCATCCAGAAAATCAAGACACGCAGATGCTGCTTTTTCTATTACAAACTGCTCCTTGCCGGTATTGGTAATAATAACGCTTCTTGTAATAATATCTTCTTCTTCCAATATCCCGTAAAGAAGCTGTACCCTTGTACCATTTGAGGAATCTTCCAGGATAATTGAAAGGGTTTCTGCCTTGTCCTTATCTGCATATACTGCTGGCAGGCCGTTTAATTTATATTTTCCTTTTATAATTTCATGGGATACATATCTTAAATCACAGCATTCACTATAATCAGCATTGCATATTATAAGTGTACTGTTACGGGTATCACCAGTCCCCAGTACAGGATATTCCTGTGGCAATGTATCTAAAGAATACGTACGGTCGTCTGCCACTTCTGCAGGATTCCCTGAAAATCCCCTGTCCGTATAGGACAGAAGGTAATCCATATCTTGTTCTAATTTCTTTCCATAGTATAAATGTAATAAATAACCAAGCTGGTCTGCCATCATCTGGTAAGTTGTATTTTTTGTCTGTAAACTGAAAATCCTTTTTTCCTGGTTATAAATAATTGCCATAATAATCCCCCCTGCCGCCTTTAGGCGGCACAAATAGTGATGAAAAATGCTGGTTTTGCATTTTTCCTGTGTGAAATTTAATATATCTTAGGTAGCGTTTTTTGCTGCCTTAGATATATTTTTCACACTATACCTCTGTTTTAATTTATTTTACTGCACCATTAACAACGCCATTAATAATCTGTTTCTGGCAAATTACATAGAACACGAGTATTGGTATTAATGATAATAAATATGATGCAAATGCAAGGTTGTAATTAGTTCCAAACTGTGACTGGAAATTCATCTGTGCAAGTGGAAGTGTGTTTACACCAGAACCTGCCATAATAACAAGTGGTGTCATTACATCATTCCAGACAGCCAGTGCTGTTATAACAGCAACTGTTGCGTGCATTGGCTTCATAAGCGGGAATATAACCTGCCAGTATGTCCTCCATGTAGAAGCACCATCTACTTTTGCTGCCTCCTCAAGTGCCAGCGGGATATTTACAAGATAACCTGAATACAGCATAATATTCATTGGCATATAAAATACCACATAAAGAAGTATTACCCCAAACCAGTTTGCAATTTTAAGTTCTGCTGTTTCTTTAGCAAGTGGCATCATAAGTATTGCAAATGGCACAAACATTCCGCTTACAATAAATAGATAAACAAATCCATAAAATTTGCTGTGGTTTTTATTTCTTCCAAGTACATAGCCAATCATTGAATGCAGGGCTATTGACAATATAACTGTAACCAGTGTAATTAAAAGGCTGTAGCCTAATGAGCGCCAGAAATCCGTAACTTCCATTGCTTCCCTGAAGTTATCAAAACTCCAGTGTTTAGGAAGTGACAATATGCCGCTTATTGTATTTGACATCTCAGAAGGCTGTTTAAAAGCAATTACAATAGTCATATACAAAGGAAAAGCAATAGTTGACAAACCCAGAATTAAAAGTACCATAGGAAGCCATGTTGAATTTATTTTTTGTTTTATCATAACTGCTCCTCCTTTTTGCCTGAAAATTTCATCTGTGCTACAGAAATAATTACAATGACTATAAAGAATACTACAGCATTAGCACTCTGGAAACCAAACTGCCCGCCTTTCATGCCATTATTATAAATAAGGTATGAAATTGATTCTGTACTTTGTGCAGGCCCTCCCTTTGTTAATGCCATAATCTGGTCAAATACCATTAAAAAGTTTTTAACACAAAGTACCATATTGATACTGAAAAATGGTACAATTAATGGAAATGTAAGTTTCCAGAACTTTTTCCACCCTGTTGCCCCGTCAAGCGAACCGGCCTCATATACATCTTCTGGCACAGTCTGGAGTCCTGATATATAAATAATAGTGTTCATTGCAACTGCCTGCCATGCACATACAACTACAATGCCAATCCATGCTGTGCTTTTCTCTGCCAGTATACTTGATTTTAATGCCCCAATACCTGCCATGCCAGCTAATGCTGGAACCAGGTATGTAAAGAAATAGTTAAAAATATAACCAACAACCAGAGAGCCAAGTACATTAGGAAGGAAATATGCCCCACGGAAAAACCCTTTTGCACGGATTTTGCTGTTTAATGCCAGTGCAAGAAGAATACTAATTACATTAACAACGATTGTTGTAACAACTGCAAGTTTAATAGTAAATATATATGAATTTCCTGCTCTTGAATCAGAAAACAAATCAATATAATTCCTAAGCCCAACCCATTCATAATTACCGAATCCCCTGAAATTGGTGAAGCTGTAAACCACGCCCCGGAGCAGTGGGATTGTATTAAATGTAATAAATAATGCCAATATAGGAATTGTAATCAGCAGGCAGGTACGTTTTCTATCATTTTTCATTTAAATTCCCCCTATTCTTTATTATTTTTTTGCTCATATTCTTTAACCATGCGGATAATATCACGGTTATAACGCTGCCAGTTTTTATCAAATGTTTCCAGGAAATTGTCTACATCTTTCTCAATCAGGAAAGTCTGTAACAGTGCATCTACAGACATCTCAGATGGATAATAATGGTCCTGGAAATCAGCCATTTTGCCTGCTTCAATGTATTCTTTCATTCCATCTAACATTGATGCAAGTTTAAAATCCCCTTCCTTGCATGGAATTGCATTCTGTGCATCAGCATATGCCTGTATATTTTCATCTTCAAGCAGAAAGTCCAGGACTTCATAAGCTGCTTCTTTATTTTCACATGCCTCTGTTATACAGAACTGCAGGTCAATTCCTGAATTAAGTATATTTCCTCCAGAAGTGTCACTTGCCGGCATTACAAAAGAATCAATATTTAAATCAGGGTTTACAGAAAGTATCTGTGGTACTGCATAATTTCCAATAGGGTACATTGCCGCTTCTCCCCTTGCAAATGCTGTACAGGCATCATTGTAATTATATGCGAATGGTGATTCAGGCCCATATTCCAGCAGGGCAAGATATTTCTTTGACACCTCTGCATACTCTTTTGTAAAATTAGTTTCACCCCTGTTTACCCTTTTAACAGTATCAGCCCCTGTCAGCCCGACTGCTACTGCATTCCATGGTGCCAGGCAGGTCCAGGTATCTTTAAACCCGAAATAAAATGGCAGTATTCCTTTTTCCTTAATATTTTTACAAAGGGTTAAAAGTTCATTCCAGTTATTTGGAATTTCCCATCCATTTTGTTCAAATAAATCCCTATTATAAAGAATACCTGCTGCATTTGCCATATATGGTACAGCAAAAGTGCCTTCTGTTGGTACAAGTTCTAGTGATTCATCAATATCCCTGTATACCTGTTTGATATTTTCCAGACCTTTATAATCTGAAATATCTGCCAGTATCTGCGCATCTACATAATAAGAATATTCAATATCACCACCAATACCAACAATATCAGGATAATCCTCACGTATAAACCTTGTCCTTAAAATTGCAGCGGCATCATTTGGCGAATTAATAACCAGATGTATGTTATCATGCGTTTCGTTAAATGCCTTTTCAACCATTTTAAAATAGTTAGATGCTTCTGGTTTGTATTGCACAATCTCAATTTCAGTTACAGAACTATCTTTTTTAGAACTGCATCCCTGTAAAGAAATAACTAATACCAGCATACATCCTGCCAATAGTAACCTTGCAAGTTTCTTTCCTTTCATAGTAACTTCTCCTTCCATTTTTGATAATAATATTGTATCATACCATTATGCTATCTAAAATAGCGTATTTATTGCAGTTTTATACCAAAATGCTGCTTTATAAATAAATATTGAAAAATATATAGCATTTTGGTATATTAGTAATAATAATTAAAAGTGCCAAAGGGGAATTTTTATGAGCGAAGTTATTTTTTCAGTTTTTCCAAGTGAAAATTTTATTGACATGGGACTGTACCAGTTTGGCTGGGAACAGTGCGACCCGTCACACTCCTTTGGCCCTGCTGCAAGAAACCACTTTTTATTTCATTATGTCATATCTGGCACAGGTATATTAATGGCAATGAATTCCAGTGGCAAAACTGTTTCCTATTCTATAAAAAGCGGCCAGGGATTTATGATGTTTCCACAGCAAATCTGTACATATATTGCTGACAGCAAGATTCCATGGGAATATGCCTGGATTGAATTTGACGGCCTGCGTGTAAAACAGACCCTTGAACTGGCAGGGCTTAATATAAACCAGCCAGTATACAAGGCGAGATTTAAAGATATTGCACAGACTATGAAAGATGAAATTTTATATATTATAAACCATAAAGATTCTTCTCCATTCCATTTAATAGGACATCTTTATCTTTTTATTGACGCATTGGTACGTTCCTCCAATTCTACCCAGATAATAAAGGGCAATAATTTACGTGATTTTTATATAAAAGAAGCAATTTCATTTATAGAACAGAACTTCCCAAATGAAATTACAGTGGAAGACATCGCCAGATTCTGCGGGCTTAACAGAAGCTACTTTGGAAAGATATTCCATGAAAATATCGGAAAAACACCACAGGAATTTTTAATTTCATACCGTATGACAAAAGCAGCCGAATTATTAAAACTTACTGGACTTCCAATTTCAGATATAGGAAATGCAGTTGGTTATCCAAACCAGCTGCATTTCTCACGCGCATTTAAAAATGTATATGGAATCCCTCCAAGACAATGGCGCTATGAAAACGCCATGCCTGTAAAATAACTTAATTTAATTATTTTTCCATGGACGCCTGTTATCTGTCCAGCCCTTTGCTTTCCAGTAACTGCCATCTGCCTTTATGGTTCTGCCCATGTATAATTGTTATTTCCATTATTTTTCCTCTTCCCTTTTTGTTATACATGCAGTTTCTTTAAGAACATTTTTGTACGTTCATTCTCTGGATTATCTATAACATCTTCTGGTTTTCCTTCTTCAATTACCATGCCGCCATCCATAAACACCACCCTGTCAGATACTGCCCTTGCAAAATCTATTTCATGTGTTACTATTACCATTGTCATTTTCTCTGCTGCAAGGCTTTTTAACACACGCAGTATTTCTGCTGTAATCTCAGGGTCAAGTGCGGATGTAGGTTCATCAAAATACAGCATTGCAGGGCGGAGTGCAAGTGCCCTTGCAATGGCTACACGCTGCTGCTGCCCGCCTGAAAGTTCGCATGGATATGAATTTTCCTTATCCCCTATCCCAACTTTTTTAAGAAGTTCCCTGGCTTCCCTGTATACTTCATCTTTATTCCTTTTCTGTATTACTATAGGTGCATCTGTAATATTTTTCATTACTGAGAAATGTGGGAATAAATTAAAATTCTGGAATACAAGCCCAAAGTTTGAACATGCCTGCTGTAATTCTTTCTTTGGCGGGTAAACAGCACCCTCCGTTCCTTTTGTAACCACTTTTTTGCCTATATAAGAAATTTCCCCGTTATCAATATGTTCAAGAAATGTTGCACACCTTAAAAGAGTTGATTTGCCTGAACCTGACGGCCCTATAATGGATACCACTTCCCCTTTTTCTACCTTTAAAGTTATATCTTTTAATACAACCTTGCTTCCAAAACTTTTCTTAATATTTTCCATTTCCAAGACACTCATTATAAAACCTCCATCTATTTGTAATAATCAAGGCGCTTTTCAATTCTCTCCATTAATAAGGCAACAATAAAATTAAATATATAATAAAATACTCCTGCCACAAAAAGAGGAACTAAGGATTTCTGGGCTGCAGCAACCTGTTTTGCGATTGTAAACATTTCTGAATAAGAAAGTGCAAATGCAAGTGATGTATCCTTTACAAGTGTTATAACTTCATTGGTAACAGGAGGAAGTACGCGTTTAACCATCTGAGGGAATATTATCCTGAAAAAAGCCTGCCCCCTGTTATATCCCATAATCTGGGCGGCTTCCCGCTGCCCCTGTGGTATGCTTTGTATTCCCGAACGGTATATTTCGGCAAAATATGCAGAATAATTTAATGAAAATCCAATTATTACAGCATAAAAACGGTAAGCATACGGGGTTGATATCTTAAACACATAATATGGTGCAAAAAATACCACAATAAGCTGGAGCATTAATGGCGTTCCCCTTAAAATTGAAATATAAATCCTTGCTATCCACTGCGGGATTTTATATTTTGACATTCTTGCTGCTGCAACAGCAAGCCCTAACGGCATTGAAAATAACAGGGTAAGCAGAAATATGCCCACTGTAGCAGCAAGTCCTGTTGAAAGCTGTTTTACAATCTGTGCAATGCTCATTTCCACATTCTTTGGTGCACTGGATTTTACATTACTTGTACCTTCTTGTTTATTACCTGTATTATCCCCGCTGTTACTGTCAGGAACAGGCACTTTGCATCCATCTATATATGTAGTATCTTCAAAGCTAAGACATGCACTGTCTTCAAGCCCCCATTTATTAACAATCCTGTCAAATGTGCCATCCTGTAACATGCCAAGCAATGCAAGCTGCACTTTATCACGCAGTTCTGTATTGCCAAGTTTAAAACCTATGCCATATTCTTCTGATGAAAGCTTTTCATCAAGCATTATAAATTTATCACTTTTTGATGAAAGCTGGTATGCAGCAACACCTATATCCATTGCAATAGCATCAACCATGCCGCTTTCAAGGTTCATAAAAGCAGAGTTATAATCTTCTACCTGCTGCAGTTCTTTTAACGATTCTGCAAGGGCTTTATTTTCATCTGTGGCATCTTCCCCTTCCAGTGCGGCAAGTGCTGATGAATCCGTCTGTACTGCCAGTATCCTGCCAGACAAGTCTTTAAGTTCTTTAATTCCTGAACCACTTTTTGTTATTACTACCTGTGAATTATCAACATATGGTGTCGACCATGTATACTGTCCCTCACGCCCATTCATTGTAAAACCATTCCAGATACATGAAATAGCCCCTGATTCAAGTTCTGAATCTTTAGTATTCCATGAAATAGGGCGTTTTACCAGCGTCCAGCCATTACGCTTACAGACCTCCTCTGCAAGGTCAAGGTCAAAACCTGTATAATCCCCATTCTCATCCATATAGCCATACGGCGGGAACTCTGCATCAAAACCAACAATAAATTCCTGTTTTGCCTGGCAGGTATTCCCCATAAAAATAAAACCTGCAAAGACCGCCATTACAAACAGGTACAAAAACTTTTTACTAATACTGGCCTTATCCATTACTTAATTTTTCCTTTCTTAGAATTATTATAATTTTAATGCAAAATCTTTATCCTGCATAAACTGTATAGTATTATAAAGCACAAGCACATCTGTAGGATTATACTTCCTTAAAAGCATTGTCATGCCTGCATTAAGATGGCGCATATCTGCTACAACCACTTTCTCATAATCCTCTGCAAGAAATGGAATTATGCAGTTAGCAAAAGAATCTTTTACAATGAAAAGCGTCTTTTTATTTTTAGTTCCGCCTGATATTTCAAGAAGCGCCTGGTTGCCGCCAAAAAATACACTGTATTTGTCCTTTTTCTTTAAAAATTCTGTCTGGTAAAAAGTATTCTCTGTCTTTTCACCAAGGTTATATACAACTGTCATTTCATTTACAGGTTCATAAATATCTATATTATCTTTTTTAGAATACATATTTACTTTTGAATATGAACTGCCAAGAAAACTTTTTGAAACAGTTTTTAAATCTTTTTTTGTTTCTGCATCTGCCAGCCCTGTGCCGTTAATATAAGCATTATAAGCATACCATGCCCCGTAAGTTGTCCAGTGGTGGTCTGTCCTGTAAAATATATCTTCATCCATATGTTCCTTTAAAGTATTATAAACATCTATAATAACATTATCTGGAAGTTTCTTTTCCAGTTTATTATAAAAAATAATTTCATCATAAGTTTCTGCAAATGCTGGCAGATAGTCCTTTAATACAAAAGTTTTAGATGGAACTATCATAACCTTAACATCTGCCGTTTTAGAAGCTTCCCTGGCAAACTTTGCAAGCACATTAATATTTTTGCCTGCAAGCTTCTTATCAATATCTTCTTCTGTATACTTCTCTAAAAGATATCCATTTTTGCCAAAATATACACCATTGGATTCAGTCTTTCCAAATGCCCTTTCTGTAATGCTTTGCAGTTTTACCCATGAGTCCCTTGCTGGAAACTGGTCAGCAAGATACTTTTCATACTTTTTCTGGAATTTACCATTAAAAACCCTTTTTGCGTTAAGCTTTGGGAACTGCTGTAATGTCCTGTTCTCAACAGAAGAATATGTTTTATCTTTCTGTAAAATCCCCGCTGCCATACCTGCAAGAAGCATAATAAATAATACTGCCACTGGCAGAAATCCGGACAAATGTTTCATAATTACCTGCCTTTCTTAAATATAACTTAAAACCTGAAATATAAAAACGGGTTATAAGTCCCATTTACCAGATATGAAACTGATATAATAAATATTACCGCTACAAACAATGGTGGCAAAATACATCTGCAGATTTTACTTTGACTGCATACCCATGTCCCTGCTTTAGCCGGAATATTTGTACTTCCAGCTATTAACATAATAAGGAGTACAATATTGCCCATAACCAGATACATTGTAGCATTACTATTAACGCCTGCCTCCCCCATTCCTGCCATTGCCTTTAAAAATACCCTGTGCCCTTTTATATCCCCCCATGCAAAAAGAAGCCACCCGGCATATATTACAAACAGTGCATATATATGGCTTATAAAACCTGGAAGCCTGCCAAGTACCTTTAAGAAACCTGCCTTTTCTATTAAGAGAAAGAAACAGAAATACATTCCCCATGCTATAAAATTAAAACTTGCACCATGCCATAGCCCTGTTAAAAACCACACAATAAAAATATTTAAAAATGTGCGCACCATGCCCTTCCTGCTGCCGCCCAGTGGTATATATACATATTCTTTAAACCATGTTCCAAGTGACATATGCCATCTGCGCCAGAACTCTGTAATGCTTTTTGACATATAAGGATAATTAAAATTCTCTGGAATCCTGAACCCAAACATTGCCATAAGCCCGGCGGCCATATCTGAATACCCCGAGAAATCAAAATATATCTGGAAAGCAAACATTAACAGCCCGTACCATGCAGATAAAGCAGTAAGATTTCCGGCAGAATATGTTGTAACTGTATTAAAAATCCCACCTGCCTGGTTGGCAAGGATTACTTTTTTACCAAGCCCTGTTACAAACCTTACTGCGCCATAAGACAGCCCGTCTATTGTAATGCTTCTCTCTTTTAAGGCAATAGAAATATCTTTAAACCTTACAACTGGCCCTGCTATAAGCTGTGGGAATAATGCAACATAAGCCCCGAAATTTATAATATTTTTTTCAGGTTCTGCCTCTCTCCTGTAAATATCTATTGTATATGACATGGTCTGGAATGTATAAAAAGATATACCTATAGGGAGTGCAAGTTCCTTTATCTGGATATCCATCCCGCTAATACTGTTCCATATATCTGTTGCAAACCCTGCATATTTAAAGAATCCAAGAAGTGATAAGTTAATTATTACTGATAAAAATACAAAAAACCTTGCTGCATTCTTTCTGTCCCTTTTTATAAAATATCCTGCCAGCCCGCCATTTATATAATCAACTACCGTGGAAAAAAGCATCAGGACAACATATACAGGTTCTCCCCATGCGTAAAATACAAGGCTGGCAAGAAACAGCACCAGGTTCTTCCAAGTATTCTTAAAACAGCCTGGCGCTATAAAATAAATAATCAGGACACATGGCAGAAAGCGGAATAAAAACAGCAGACTGCTAAATACCATAAAATATCCTCCGCTTATTTAAACAATGCTTTTATAGCATCTACTGCCTTCTGGTTCTCAGCCTTATATGCCTCTATCATCTGTTCATCTGTTCCTGTTTCCTCTAAGCTGCTGTCTATAAAACCAAGCATAATAAAGAATAAATAGTTATCCTTTACATATACCCTTGATGCCTGTATTTTAGGTATGTTCATAGGATACTGCATGGTATCAGCAACAAGTGCCTTTCTGTAATCTGACAGTTTCTTTTTAATCTTTTTCTTAGTATTCTTATTTTTTGCCTTTACAGCAATAAATGTATCAACATGTGAACTTATCATTGGCACTTCAGCCACAGCATCTGTATACCATGAAGGTGAAATTCCATACTTTGCCTTGATTTCTTCACTTGTTAAAGCCACATCTGCAACATAATTTTCACCAAATGTATTTACTACCGCTTTGCGTATCTTCTTTATTGACGGGGTTTTAACTTTTTTCTTAGCAGCTTCAGCCACGGACACCCCGTCATTTAATGCCGGCACATATGAAGTGCTACCTGCTGCTAATGAAAGTGCCATAATTAAAGCTAATAATCTTTTTCTCATAATTTATCCTCCTGTTTTACAAATTTAATTTACCATCTGCTATAAAGACAGTATAACGTACTTATGCAAATAATACAACCTGTTTTATTTTACCTTTATCCTTTATCACGTCCTTTTAGTATGGCATGTTCCATATTTTTGCCAGGAAATATTGTACCTGTGTTATCTCCCTCTATTATTTTATAAAGGGCAGCAGGATTTTTGCCATTTGTAATTATAGTATCAATTCCCTGTGACGTTGCCAGCTTTGCCGCCTGCAGTTTTGTTTTCATGCCGCCAGTTCCCCGCCGTGAACCTGCGCCGCCTGCTAATGTTAAAATATTTCCATCAATGTCTGGTACACTTTCAATCAGCTTTGCGTCCGGGTGCAGCCGTGGGTCACTGTCATAAAAACCGTCAATATCTGAAAAAACCACCAGTTTTTTTGCCCTGCAAAGTACCGAAACAACAGCGGATAGTGTGTCATTATCCCCAAAAAGTTTATCTTCTGACTGTATCTCTGTATAGCTTACAGAATCATTTTCATTAACGATTGGGATAATACCCATTTCTAATAATGTATTAAATGTATTGATTAGGTTTTCCTTTTTTTCTTCGTTTTCCATATCCTCTGCATTTAACAAAATCTGTGCCACTGTCTTATCATAGTCACTAAAAAACCTGTCATAAAGATACATAATACTGCATTGTCCTACCGCGGCAGCCGCCTGCTTTATCCTCATACTTGAAGAACGCGGCTTTGCCTTCAGTTTATTTATTCCTACTGCGATTGCACCCGATGACACAAGGATAACTTCATATCCCATATTCTGGATATCAGATAATACACGGGCAATACAATCAAAGGCTTTAAGGTTATTCTGCCCTATTTCATTCGTAAGCGTGGAAGTACCCACTTTAACAACAATCCTGTTATAATAAAGTCCCATATTCACACCTCAGTAATAACCGGGATATGTTTTACAAATTCCAGAAAAGTATCTGTAATATATTCCGTTTTTATTTTCATATAACTTGTGGTTATCCCGTCACTGCACCCGTACCATTCAGAATTAACAACATCTTTGTCCAAAACAACCTGTATTGCATTTTGTTTATCCAATATGGTACTAAAAATAGTGGCAGCCCCTGTTTTTACCCCTAACATTGTTTCCATAAGCCCTGCAGGAGCAAAAGAAACACGGGAAACACCCAGCGCATTGCTAAAATCTTTAGAACGGAAAGGTTTGCTGCCTTTTGTAATGAACAGGTAAAAAACTGTCTTTTGTCTGTTACAAAGAAATAATGTTTTTACCATTTCCATATCCAGTTTCTGGTTAATAAGAATACAATCCTCCATAGTGATAGCTTCGTCCGTTATAACACGTTCAAAAGGGATATGCAGCTTTTCAAGTACCTGGTAGGTTTTTTGCTGCAAAGAGGTCTGGTATTTTTCTGGTGCTGTGTTATAAATTCTGCTTACATAAAACATAACGCCAACTTCCTTTCTTTTGATAAATTTATTTTGGAAGCCTTGCAATCTTCCAGTGCATAGAGTATCATAAACCATAAGATTACAAAAGCGGATATTTATCATATTTAGCATGACAAAATCAGATAAAAGAGGTTTTATATATGGATATGAATATTCAAAAATACCTGGCCTTTATTAAGACGGTTGAATATGGAAGTTTTACCAGAGCCGCCGAAAGGCTGGATTATTCCCAATCAGGAATTAGCCGCATGATTAAAGATTTAGAAAGAGAATGGGAAATATCCCTTCTTGAACGCAGCCGGTCCGGGGTACGTTTAACATCAGACGGCCTGGCACTTTTGCCTTATGCAAAAAGTGTCTGTGAGGAATACAGGAAGCTGCAGACACAAGTTGATGAAATAAATGGCCTGCAATCAGGTATTATCAGGATAGGCACGTTTTCAAGTGTGGCTACGCACTGGCTCCCCAATATCATAAAGAAATTTCAAAATGATTATCCAAACATAAACTATGAACTGTTGCTGGGAGATTACACGGAAATAGAAAACTGGATATTAGAGGGACGTGTTGACTGTGGTTTTTTGAGGCTTCCTGCACATCCTGATTTAGAAACATATTTTCTGGAACAGGATAAATTACTTGTTGTACTGCCGGCAAACCATGAACTTGCAGACTGCAGCCACTTTCCTGTAAAAGCATTGACTGATTATCCCTTTATGCTGTTGGAAAAAGGGGCAAAAGCTGAAATATCAGAAATTTTGGAAAGGTATAATATAACACCCAAAATACATTTTACAACATGGGATGATTATGCTATTATGTCTATGGTAGAGAGCGGTTTAGGCATCAGTATATTGCCACAGCTTATTTTACAGCGTGTACCCTATAAAATCATAACAAAGGAATTAGATGTCCCAGCCTTCCGTAATATCGGCCTTGCCCTGCGGAGCAAGAAAAACAGTTCTTTAGCAGTAAAAAGGTTTCTGGAATATATAGATTACAGATAGTTATTGACACTCCCCATGCCTAAAGGCAGAGGATTCTTGCTACCTGCCGATGTGTATCGGCTGACCAGTCCATTTCTGGTAGGTCGCAGTGCAAGGTATGGGTGTGCCATCACCCATCCCAAGGCAGAGCATATAGCTCCTTGGGCAGATATGCTGTTACCACATATCTCAGTTCTATTGGACGATGAATATTTTACGCACCTATCGTTTTTTAGATGCAACCACCTATATTCAATTTACAAAGAACGAACGTGTTTGTTTATATAGCGCAGACCACTACGCTTTTAGCGTTTTAAAGACTTGTTCTTGTCTGTAGTTATAGAATAGCTTGTATGTGGTGTTTTGTCAAGTTTCAGGTGTGCCTTATATCCACATAGCTAAAGCCAGGGGCTTTACGGCACATTCTGGTAAAAAAATGGGTTAAATGGAGGTATTGCAATATGGGAGAAAATACATTAAAAATCAGCCATGCCATTATGTGGACAGCTGCATATGCCATAATTATGTTTATTTATACATTTTTAAATATAGCAGTCTGGAGAAGGACTTTTCCAGATTATGCAGAATGGATAAATATTATAGTTATAATGATATGTGCAGCTGGATTTATCTGTTTACTAAAAAGTAAATATAATATACATATATGTTCTAATGTAACTTTAGCTGGTATTCTTTTGGCTGTTCTTTGTTCTGTTTTATTTTTCCTGCTTTTAGATAAATGTTTAGACCCTGTATTTGAAAGTGTTTTTCCCGGAAGTGAACAGGATTACCAGGCAACAATACAAAACCTGGTTAAATCACCTTTTACAAGCCTGTTACAAGTATGTATTATTGCACCTGTTATAGAAGAAATTTTAATGAGGGGATTTATACTGGGAGGATTAAAAAATAATTATGGAGTTATAGGAGCACTATTTATTTCTGCTTTATTTTTTGCAATTTTACATTTCAATATGGTGCAAACTTTATCAGCATTTGTATGTGGTACTATATTGGGACTGCTTTATATAAAAACCAGTTCGGTATTCTGTTGCATTATTGCGCATTGCGGATATAATTTAATATCTTATATTACAATAATTTATCCATATATAAACATGTAAAACTATTAACAGAAACCATAAATAAAAAGGGAGGTTTCCATGAAAAATCTAATCAGGCTGTCTGACTTACAAGCAGGCGGAGTCTGCGAAATATTTAATATTGCAGATGAAATAAACAGCGGAAAATATAGTGGTTTTCTTAATGGAAAAAGTGCTGTTTTGTTTTTTCCTGCTTCAAGCATAAGGACACGGGTAACTTTTGAAAAGGGGATATATTTATTTGGCGGCCAGTCTGTATTATTTCCTAATGATACATTGGATAAAAAAGAAGATTTAAGAGATGTCTGCGGTTATTTAAATAACTGGGCTGACATTGTTATTATCCGGCACAAGGAAATAAAGTTAATTGAAAAGTTTGCCCAGTATTCAGAAGTTCCAGTTATTAATGCAATGACAAATATAAACCATCCTTGTGAAATTTTAGCAGATATGTATTCACTGTCGAAAACCAGGGATAACTTTATTAAAGATAAATATTTGTTTTGTGGAAAAAACAGTAATATTGGCCTGGCCTGGAAAGAGGCATCCCAGGTAATGGGATTTGAGCTGTCACAATGCTGCGCTAAAGGTTATGAAATGGAAGATGTGAAAGTATACCATGATATAAAAACAGCAATTAAAGGAAAAGATATTATATGTACAGATTCCCTTCCAGCAGAAGAAGTAAATAGTTTTAAGGATTGCCAGGTAACAAAAGAAGTAATGGATATGGCTAACAAAAATGCTGTATTAAACCCTTGTCCGCCATTTTACCGCGGAGAAGAAGTTTCTGGTGATGTAATACAATCAGAATATTTTGCAGGATATGAATTTAAAAAGAATCTATTAGTAATCCAGCAAGCCATTATAATATGGTGTATGCAGGCACAGAAAAACAGCAGGTAATAATTACCTGCTGTTATATTCTGGATTCTTTAGTTCCGCAGATACCATAATAATTGATGCTATCCCTGCCATACAGTCAGCTACAGGGCCTGCATACATTATCCCGTCTATTCCCATTACAAAAGGCAGTATAATAAGCAATGGCAGTAAAAATATTATCTGCCTTGTAAGTGAAAGGAAAATTCCCCGTTTTGGCTTCCCTATTGCCGTAAAGAAGTTTGATGTTACAGGCTGCATAAAATTTATAAAAGTAAAGAATAAAAATATCCTGAAATAATTAATGGCAAACCGGAAATACTCATCACTGCCATCACCAAATACTGCTATTATATTTCCTGGAAATACCTGGAACATAATAAATGCGGTTACAGATAAAACTGCACCATAAAATATAGCCCTCATATATACATTTTTAACTCTTACATACTTTTTAGCACCATAATTAAAACTGGCTATTGGCTGCAGCCCTTGCGAAATACCTATTAAAAATGAAAAGAAAACCTGGTTTACTTTTGTTATTATTCCGACACATGCAACTGGCACTGTTTCACCATATACAGATAACGAGCCATAATGCTTTAAAGATTTATTCATTACAATCTGTACAACCATCATTGCAACCTGGTTGCTAAATGGCGCTGCGCCAAGTGATAAAATCTTTGATATATATTTTCTTTGTGGTTTTAAATGTACTGCTTTTAAATCCACAGTTTTATAATTGAAAAGATAAACTAGAACCATTATTGCTGAAATAACTTGTCCAATTATAGTTGCAAGCGCTGCACCTGCCATGCCCATTTTAAAGCCAAATACGAATATTGCATCAAGGATTGTATTAATAACTGCACCTGCCATATTACACGCCATAGTCATTGCAGGGCTTCCATCTGCCCTTATCAGGTGTCCTCCGCCCGTTGTAAATATAAGAAATGGAAAACCTATAGATGTAATTCTTGTATATTCTACTGCATAATCCATTACATCAGAAGGAGAACCAAAAAATTCCATTAACTGTGCCATAAACACCTGTGTAAATATAGATAATAAAGTCCCAAGCGCAAAAAGCATAGTGGCAGCATTTCCAATATAATATGCAGCAGCTTTATTATCCCCTGCCCCCATTGAAAGGTTAAAAGAAGATGCCCCTCCTATACCAAAAAGAAGCGCTATGGCAATACATGTAATAGATAATGGAAATGCTATATTAGTAGCAGCATTCCCAAGGTTTCCAACACTTCTCCCTATAAAAAACTGGTCAACAATATTATAAAGCGCACTTACAAGCATTGCAATAATACTTGGTACTGCAAACTTAATTAAAAGCCTGTTTACAGGCAGTATTCCTAACGGGTTATCCCTATTATCTTCTATATTCTTTTGTTCCAATACTATACACTCCTCTTCCATTATAATTAACCACTATTAAAGTATACAGATTTTCCAGTTAAATTTCAAACTATAATACAGGAATTTGCAAAAATAGTATTGACAATTTTACTCTAATGTGGTAGAGTAAAATTACTCTAATATATTAGACCATAACAGAAGGGGGAAGCCTAATGGAAACACCTAAAATTTTTGAAAGCGAATACAGGTTCTGCCTGCTTTTATGGGAAAATGAACCTATAAAAAGCCGTGAACTTGTGAAGCTTTGCGGTGAAAAGCTTGGCTGGAAAAGCACAACAGTTTACACTGTAATAAAAAGGCTGTCAGAACGTGGAGTGCTAAAGAATGAAAATACTATTGTTTCTTCTCTTATTTCAAAAGAAGAAATACAGGAAGCAGAAATAAATGATATGGTAGAAAAAACTTTTGAAGGTTCACTTCCTGCATTTATTGCTGCTTTTGGAAGACATGAAAAACTGTCTGAAGAAGAAATAGAGGATATAAGGAAAATTATTGAAAAGGATTAAATAATCCATTCTATTTACAGGAGGAAGTTATGCAGGATATTTTTGTAAAAATATTATCAATGGGCATAAATGCAAGCTGGATTATCCTGGCTGTAATGCTTTTCAGGTTAATTTTCCAGAAAGCCCCAAAATGGATTATCTGCTTTTTATGGGTTATAGCCGGTTTTAAACTTATATGCCCTGTGGATATTGAAAGCCCCATAAGCCTTATTCCTGTACATACCATAGTTTTGCCGGTTAATCCAGACAATGTTACTATAAAAAACATGGATAATCCAATACAGGCACAAAAAGATAATAAACTGCCAGTAAAAGGCACAAAATCCAAAAGCAATAATTATAAACAGCCAGATGCTGTAAATAAAAAATATAATACCACAGATAACCATGTAAGACCAGAAGCAGGCATTACCAGTATTTTTACAATTATATGGGTTACTGGCGTAATAATTATGATGTCTTATCTGGTTATAAATAATATAAATATACACAGGAAAATATGTACTGCAACGCACCTGTCCGGGAATATATGGCAAAGTGAATTTGTAGATTCCCCATTTATATTAGGGCTTGCAAGGCCAAGGATTTATATTCCATACCATACCAGCAAGAAACAGCTTGCTTATATCCTCACACATGAAAATGCCCATCTGGCAAGAAAAGACCATATATTAAAAACCATAGCTTTTCTGGTATTATCTGTATACTGGTTCCACCCTCTGGTATGGCTTGCTTATATCCTTTTATGCAGGGATATTGAATTTGCCTGTGATGAAAAAGCTGTCATGCTTATGGATACACAGGAGAAGAAGGAATATCTGGTTACTCTTTTAAACTGCAGCACAGGAAAAAATAACTTTAATGTATCCCCATTATCTTTTGGGGAAACAAGAATAAAAGAAAGGGTGATACACGTGAAAAAATTTAAAAAACCATCATTTATACTGACATTTGCCGTATTTGTAACGGGCATTATTATATCTGCATGTTTCCTGTCAAATCCTAAAGAACCAAAAGCAGAAGGAAATAATGAAGAAACAGGACTTGCCAGTTTCTATAAAGCCCAAAAAGAACCAGACGCAAAAGATGTTATAGATGCCGTCTTGCCATCCTTAACCTTTGATACAGAAAAGAAGACCTTCTCTTTTACTTATGATGTACTTTCTTCTTATCTGCCATATGGTTCTTATAAAGAAGAAAATAATAAAATCATCCTTAATACAGATGACGGGAAGTTCCATTATACTTTTGAAAAAGGCAGCGGGAATACATTATCTTTTATTGCAGACGGTTCATCACCCGTTACACTTACAGACAGCCGTTTTGGAATGCAAATTAAGAATGGCATGGTATTTGAACCAGCAGCCACAGAAAAGCCAGACGTTTATTCTGCAGCAGTGGAAGCCAGGCCTGCTTCAGTAGATTTAAAAGAAAATACAGGTGCAGACGGGGTAAGATTATATTACGTTGATACAGAGAAAATAATTTTTGGCGGATATTTTGGATTATTTGTCCATGACAAAGCATCCGGGCAGATTATACAGTCCTTAGACCTTGAATACATTGGCTGTAACCATACACAGGGAGATAATTATTGTTCAATAGCAGTTTCAGCAGATGGAACTAAAGTTTATATGAAACCACGTAAAAAAAAGAAACTTTATATATTTGATACTTTATATGGCACACTGGAAATACGGGACTGCCAGAAAAAATATAATATATGGGACGACAGTTCACTGGATTTATTCCATGAAGATACCACAAAATATGCCAGTTATACCAGTGGCACAGAAAAAAGACCTGCCAGATATATGAAACTAATGGCATTATAGGTGACTGCCAGTACTTTGAATATACTGGCAAAGAACCAGAAAATAAAAAAGAAATTGTATACCATCCGCTGTTCCCTAAATAAAAATACAAGAAACATTTAGAATAACTGGCGGTGCACAAGCACCGCCAGTTACAAAAACACAAGCTGCAGCTAAAAACTTTTTTATAATGTTTTCATAATTTCCAATGCCTCTTTATCCGCCTTTTGTGCTATTTTAATTAATTCACAAGTTTTCTTTCTTATTTCCTTATCCGCCAGCCTCTTTAACATCCCGTCCATTCCTGCTTCATTAATATTGTACAGAGCCTGCATTTCTAAAATAGTATTACTGCATTTCCTGAATAATCCCGAAACCTTTTTATAACTATCCTGCCTGCTTCCGGCTGTCCCTGCCAGTTCTTCAAAATATAAAGAAGCATTATTTCTTCCATCAGCAAGGCAGTTCATAGCATCACCCTGGCACAGCATTTTCTCAAATAAAAGTGTGTAATTGCCATTTACAGAAAAATTACTCTCATCCTCCAGTGCCTCACGCCATGCGTCATACGCTTTTATTCCTTTGGCATAACCGCAGTCTGTCCTTCCAGACAATGCTTTTATGGCATTTGCAATAATATCTTCTGTTGTGGATTTATCCCCGTGGACTGCACCTATACACATAACCGCCTGTGTATCTGTATTTTCCCACCAGTTATCACAGATAAAATAACCACTTTCATCAACCTTAATACCAGAAGCAAATTCCTGGTCATTCTGGAAGAAATTCCAGCCAAGAAGTTCATCTCCGCCTTTACGGTATCCTGTAATAATACATGCCTCCGGCGGCCCTATAACCCCAAGCGCAATACAGGGATATCCTTCACCAGTATGTTTCCTGATAAAAGAAATAAACTCCTCTTTTGTTGTATCCTTTCCCCTTCCAAGAAAAGAAAACTCCCTTCCTAAAGCCTTTGCGCCAATACCATAAACCCGCCCGCTTTCTTCAAAAGTATGGTAAATATCAACATTACTTAAATCCCAGTCCTTTGTATTCCATACAAGCCTGAAAGCTGCCCCACATGACGCCATTATAAAATAATATTTTAAATTATCACCAAGATATTCTGAGCACGCTTTAAGGCATATTGGATATGGTGTACCACCGCCATATGCACCATAAAAAACCTTAGGCACACCATATAATACAGTGCTTCCACTTTCCCCATTAAAATCTTCTGCCATATTAATATCATTCCTCCGTTCTTTCCTCTCCAGAATCCCAACACTATATACACCAGGAAATATTTTTTCCTTTCCTGCAATTAACTTTTCCCTGCGGAATTTACTTGGCGTTATACCTGCAACTTTATAAAATGCCCTTGTATACGTTTCTGGATTAGCAAAGCCATACTTATGTGCAATTTCAAGAATTGTTTTATCTGAATTAACCAAATCCAGGGCAGAACATTTTATACGTCTTGTCCTGATATATTCTGCAAGAGGGCAGCCCATATCATTGCGGAATATTTCACGGATATATGGCATAGAAAACCCGATATTTTTCTCTAAACCTGCATAATCAAACTTCCCATTCATTATATTGGCTTCTATATAACATACAACCGACATAGTATACAGCGGATAACCCATAAAAAACTCCTTCCAATTCTAATTCCAACTTGTCCTTGCAACGTTGCATTATAATTATAAGGAATAAACTAATGGCTGTCTTGACTTTTTTAAGGAACTTATAAAACAATATTTTCTAACTGTCCAGAAGTGATATAAGAACATTATTTTCTTCCTCTGTCCTTATAGCAATCCTGTAAAATCCATCTGGAAGCCCTTTAAAATTACTACATTCCCGTATTAAAACCTGCTTCCCAAGAAGTTTTCTATAAAGGTTAATACTGCTTTTAACCAATAAAAAATTTGAATCTGACGGAAATACTTTTATTCCCTTAGATTCAAAAAATCTTGTCATTCTGGCTCTTTCTCTTGCAACCAGGCTTCTTGTCTTTAAAACATAACCGTTATCTTTAAGTGCATAAATACCTGCAATCTGTGCAGGAACAGATACACTCCATTCTGGCTGCATCTGCTGCATCCTTGCAATAAGCCCCTTATCGCCACATGCACACCAGCCAAGCCTTAAACCAGCCATTGCATACAACTTTGTAAAAGCATTAACTACTATAAGATAACTGCTTTGTATTTCACTTTTCATGCTTAACTCTTCATAATCTGGTACAAATCCCAGAAAACACTCATCTGCCACAAGGTAAATCTTATTACTTTCACAATATGACAGCACTTCAAGCAATATTTTTTTATTAATAATCCTTCCTGAAGGGTTACACGGGCTGCAGAGAAAAATAATACCACAATCTACAGGGATTTTATCCAGTATATCCAGGTCTATCGCAAAATCTTTCTTCTCTTCAAGATAATAATACTCCACCTTAGTGCCCGCTGCCCTTAAAGCATACTCATAACCAGAAAATGCAGGGGCTGTTACCATAGCCTTATACGGCTTTACTGCCCCTGCAATAAGGTGGAATACTTCAGAAGCACCATTTCCACACAATATATTTTCCTTACCAATATCTTCCTTCAATGAAATTGCCTCCCGGAGCCTTCCACACTGCATATCCGGGTATCTTTCAAACATATCCATATTCTCTGCTAACTTCTGCTTAACAAGCGGCGGCATACCCAAAGGATTTGTATTTACTGAAAAATCATATAGAACATTATTATGGTAAATATCACCACCATGCCTATAAATTATATTATCTTTACTGGTATCCTGCATTTATACACTCCCTATACCCTTATAATAAGTCCTGTCATAAATTACACTTTCTACATTTTAATTTTTGCAATGCCAAGGGATTAATGCCCTTTAACGGGCTTATCCTATTTCTACGCGAATGATGCAGAAGTAGAAGGCACATTGACAAAATGTGTCAATGCCCTTTAACGGGCTTATCCTATTTCTACAGAAATGGAACCCAACAATCAAAGAAATTGAGGAGTGTGTCAATGCCCTTTAACGGGCTTATCCTATTTCTACTATTGGAGCCGTCGTTTATGAAAATGGGCAGGAAGTGTGTCAATGCCCTTTAACGGGCTTATCCTATTTCTACAAAGAAAACAACAAAAACAACAATGGAGAGGTTTTTTGTGTCAATGCCCTTTAACGGGCTTATCCTATTTCTACCCTGCCTTTCTGAAAGCCCCTGTTTATAAGGCTTTGAAAGGT
>CAJTOK010000055.1 GCA_910577825.1 uncultured Lachnospiraceae bacterium
TATATGTTTTGGCAAAAATTATTTATTTTTATACCCTAAAGCCTGAATAGTAACCGTATTTTATGTCATTTTTCTGAAAACACTTGCATTTCTTCTAAAGTAGTGATACACTACTAAGGTATAAAGATGGTAATTAATAGTAAGAGTGGACGCGGGTCCACTCTTTAATTTTGTGCCAGCCAGTTAAAAACATTAAAAACAGAAAAGAGGTAATGCACTTGACTAAACGTGAGGAATATGAAACACGCACAGAAAAACTTTTAGAACCAGTTATGGAGGCAAATAATTTTGAACTTGTTGATGTTGAATATGTTAAAGAAGCAGGTAACTGGTATCTGCGTGCCTATATTGATAAAGAGGGCGGGATTACGCTTGATGACTGTGAGATGGTCAACCGTACATTAAGTGATATTATGGATAAAGAAGATTTTATAGAAGGTTCATATATACTTGAAGTAAGTTCACCAGGCCTTGGACGGCAGTTAAAAAAGGAAAAGGACTTCAGGCGCAGCATAGGCAGTGATGTTGATATAAAGTTTTATAAGGCAAGGAAAGTACCATGCGGCAAAAATGGAAAAGAGGTTTCTGTAAAGGAAATTACAGGGGTGTTAAAGGCTTTTACAGATAAGACAATTACAATAGAAACAGATTTTTCGGAGGATTATGAAATAACCCGCACAGAAATTTCTACAGTCAGGCTGGCTATAGATTTTTAACGAGGAGGAAATTAAAAAATGGCAGCAAGAAAGACAAAATCTACAAGAAATGAATGTTCAGAACTTATAGAAGCATTAAATGCAATAGAAAAAGAAAAGCAGATTAGCAAGGAAGTTATTTTAGAAGCTATTGAAAATTCACTTTTAGCCGCATGTAAGAACCAGTATGGCAAGTCAGAAAATATAAAAGTAAATATTAACCGTGAAACAGGGGAAGTAAAGGTTTATGCGGAAAAAACTGTTGTAGATGATGATGAAATCGTGGACGGGGCAGAGCAGATAGGAATGACAGAAGCAATTTTAAGGTATGATGTACACGATATAGGCGGGATTGTACCTGTAGAAGTTACACCAAAGAACTTCGGACGTATTGCTGCGCAGAAAGCAAAGCAGGTTGTTGTACAGAAGATACGTGAGGAAGAGAGGAAAGTCCTGTATATACAGTATCTTGAAAAGGAGAGGGAGGTAATTACAGGAATTGTACAGCGTTATAGTGGCAAGAATGTATGTATAAACCTTGGCAAGGTTGATGCGGTACTTATGGAAAGCGAACAGGTAAAGGGAGAGTATTTTAAACCTACAGAACATATAAAGCTTTATGTAGTTGAGGTAAAGGATACACCAAAAGGCCCAAGGATTACAGTATCACGTACACATCCTGAATTTGTCAAAAGGCTGTTTGAAGAAGAGGTTACGGAAATCCAGGACGGGACAGTAGAAATCAGAAGCATTGCAAGGGAAGCCGGCTCACGTACTAAAATGGCAGTATCAGCAGATAATCCAAATGTTGACCCTGTGGGTGCGTGTGTTGGAATAAATGGAAGCCGTGTCAATGCTATTGTGGAGGAACTGAAAGGTGAAAAAATTGATATAATAACATGGAGCGATTCACCAGCAGTCCTTATTGAAAATGCTTTAAGCCCGGCAAAGGTTTTATCAGTGAAAGCAAATGAAGAGGAAAAAACAGCACATGTAATTGTGCCAGAGAACCAGCTTTCACTTGCCATTGGCAAAGAAGGGCAGAATGCAAGGCTTGCAGCAAAGCTTACAGGTTATAAGATAGATATTAAATGCGAAAAAGAAGAAATACCAGAAATGACAGATGAAGTATAAGGCCTGTTTCTATAAACAGCTATTATAATTATTTATTGTAAGAAGGAGGTGTACCTTTATGGGAACTAAAAATACCCCGCGTACAAGAAAAATACCCATGCGGCAGTGTACTGGATGTGGTGTACGTAAAGAGAAAAAAGAACTTATAAGGATAATAAAAACACCAGAAGATTTAATTGAAGCTGATTTTACAGGAAAGAAAAATGGCAGGGGAGCATATATATGTAATTCAGTGGAATGTTTAAGAATTGCACAGAAGCGCAAATCGCTGGAACGTTCCCTTAAGGCCACTATTCCTGAAGAAGTTTACAAAGAGCTTGAAAAGGAGATGATGGGCAGTGAAAAATAATAACGCCCTTCTTATGCTGGGGATGGCAGCAAAGGCGGGAAAAACAGCCAGTGGTGAGTTTATGACAGAAAATGCTGTAAAATCAGGCGGAGCTGCTCTTGTCATTGTGGCAGAGGATGCTTCGGATAATACAAAGAAGAAATTTATTAATATGTGCGAGTATTATAAAGTACCGGTAAAGATTCATGGAACGAAGGAAGAACTTGGAAGGTTTACAGGCAAGGAATTCCGTGCATCCCTGGCAATTACTGATAAAGGCCTTGCACAAGCGGTTATGAAGAAAATGGACTAGGAGGTCATAGGAACGTATGGCAAAAATGAAAATATATGAAATTGCAAGAAGTATGCAGGAAAAACTTCCTGATATAAAAAGCAAAGATTTAGTTAAATTTTTACAGGAAAATGGTTTTGAAGCTAAAAGTGCCCAGAGCACCATAGAAGATGATGCAATAGGCTTCCTGCTTAAAAATTTCAGCCAGCTTGCTGCACAGAAGAAAGAAAGCAGGACTGTTAAAAAAGATAATCCTGCCAGGACAGATAAACAGGGGGGCAGCAAAAAGAATAAGCAGGCCAGGAATACACATACACCAAAACAGCCAGAAACCAGTGCTGCAAAGCAGCCAGGTGCTGTTATAAAAGAGGAAAAGGAAACCAAGGAAATAAAAGAAGAAATAAAGCAGGAAATAAAACCAGATACAGAACCAGAAGCAAAACAAGAGGTAAAACAAAAAGTAAAACAGGAAACAGCTGTGGATGCCAAAGAAACACCAGATAACAAGAAAGAGGCAGATAAAAAAGAAACTAAGGAAAATGTAAGTGAGGCCAGGCAGGAAGCTGTAAGTGGGAAAAGGGATAACATGAACCAGAACGGACAAAATAATAACAATACTAATGTAAATAATAATAACAGTACAAACAATAATAACAACAGCAATAAGAATAACAATAACAATAATAATGGCAGTAAGAATAACAGCCGTAATAATAACGGGAAACGCGACAACCAGAACCGTGACAACCGTGATGGCGGACGCCGCAGGGATAACCAGAACCGCGATAGCCGTGATGGCGGACGCCGCAGGGATAACCAGAACCGTGATAACCGTGACAGCCGTAATAATAATGGCGGGCGTGATAATAACAGGAATGATAACCGCAATAATGGCGGGCGTGACGGGGGCAGAAACAAAGACGGCTATAACCAGCAGAGGGACGGCCGCAGGGATAATAACCGTGATAACCGCAGGGATAACCGTGGCGGAGGACGTGACGGCAGGGGAACGTCAGCCCCTATGGATTCAATGAAATCTGAGGTTAAGCAGTCACGCCAGCAGCGGGCTGGCAAGGATTCAAGAAGTGCAAAGCAGAAGTATGGCAAGAACCGTGACAGGGACGATTTGGAAAATGAAATGTTTATGCAGCCAAAGAGCCATAAGAAGAAAGAACCTGACCGCAGGGGTGCATTTATTAAGCCTGAACCTGTTGCAAAGCCGGCTGAACCAGAGGATGGCATTAAGACAATAGTTCTTCCTGAGAAGATGACTATAAAGGAACTTTCAGATACAATGAAGATACAGGCATCAACCGTTATTAAGAATCTGTTCCTGCGTGGCCAGGTGGTAACACTCAACCATGAAATAACATTTGAGGAAGCAGAGGAAATTGCCCTTGAATACAACTGTATAGCCGAACAGGAAGAAAAAGTTGACTTAATAGCAGAAATCCTTAAAGAGGATGAGGAAGATGAAGCACTTATGAAACAGCGCCCGCCTGTTGTATGTGTAATGGGGCATGTAGACCATGGCAAGACTTCGCTTCTTGATGCTATACGTGAAACACACGTAACATCAAGGGAGGCAGGCGGCATTACACAGCATATTGGTGCGTATGTTACAGAAACTAATGGCAATAAAATTACATTCCTTGATACACCAGGGCATGAAGCGTTTACCTCAATGCGTATGAGGGGGGCACAGTCTACAGATATTGCAATACTTGTGGTTGCAGCAGATGACGGCGTAATGCCGCAGACTGTAGAAGCTATAAACCATGCAAAGGCAGCAAGTGTCGAAATTATAGTGGCTGTCAATAAGATTGATAAGCCAAGTGCCAATGTAGAAAGGGTAAAACAGGAACTTGTTGAGCATGGGCTTGTTGCAGAGGACTGGGGCGGTGATACAGTATTTGTACCAGTATCTGCACATACAAAAGAAGGTATCGAAAACCTTCTTGAAATGATTATACTGACAGCAGAGGTACTTGAACTTAAAGCAAACCCGGACCGCAAAGCGAGGGGTGTTGTTATAGAGGCACAGCTTGACAAAGGCCGCGGCCCTGTTGCGACAGTGCTTGTACAGAAAGGCACACTCCATGTAGGTGACAATATTGCTGTAGGTTCTGCATATGGCAAAATACGTGCAATGATGGACGACAAAGGACAAAGGGTTAAAGAAGCAAAACCATCTACCCCTGTAGAAATTCTGGGACTCCATGATGTGCCAGATGCAGGTGAAATATTTATGGCTACTGAAAATGACAAGGAAGCAAGGAATATTGCAGAAACCTATATTGAACAGGGCAGGGAGAAACTTCTTGATGATACAAAGGCAAAACTTACACTTGACGGGCTGTTCTCACAGATAAAGGCTGGCAATATTAAGGAATTAAACCTTATTGTAAAGGCTGATGTACAGGGTTCAGTTGAAGCTGTAAAACAGAGCCTTCTTAAACTTAGCAATGAAGAAGTTGCTGTACGCATTATACATGGTGCAGTTGGCGCAATTAATGAGTCCGACGTATCACTTGCAAGTGCTTCTAATGCAATAATAATAGGATTTAATGTAAGGCCTGATAATACAGCAAAAGAGATTTCTGAAAGGGAGAAAGTAGATGTACGTCTTTATAAAGTAATATATAACG
This sequence comes from uncultured Lachnospiraceae bacterium, assembly GCA_910577825.1. Classification (GTDB taxonomy): domain Bacteria; phylum Bacillota; class Clostridia; order Lachnospirales; family Lachnospiraceae; genus Butyribacter. The sequence continues at coordinate 5,098 of CAJTOK010000055.1, forward strand.
CTATTGAAGATATAGAAGCAGCCATGAAAGGCCTGCTTGACCCTGAATATGAAGAAAAGGTGCTCGGGCATCTTGAAGTGCGCCAGACATTTAAAGCTTCAGGCATAGGCATAATTGCAGGTTCATATGTGCTTGACGGCAAGATTGTGCGTGGATGCAAAGCCAGGGTATCACGTGACGGGGAACTTTTATTTGACGGGCCTCTTGCATCACTTAAAAGGTTTAAAGATGATGTAAAAGAAGTTATGGCAGGCTATGAATGCGGGCTTGTCTTTGAAGGGTTTAATGATATTAAAGAAGAAGATAAAGTGGAAGCATATACAATGGTGGAAGTGCCACGTGCATAGAATTAATATGGAGGCTTTATTATGAAGAAAAACAGTATAAAATATTCACGCATGAATGGGGAAGTGCAGCGTGAAATAAGCACAATAATTTCAAGGGAGATAAAAGACCCGAGGATACATCCCATGACATCAGTCGTATCTGTAAATGTTACACCAGACTTGAAATTTGCTAAGATTTTTGTTAGTGTTTTAGGAAGTGAAGAAGATAAGGAAAACACACACAAAGGACTTCTAAGCGCTGCGCCACATATACGTTCACTTCTTGCTAAATCACTTAACATGCGCAATACACCAGAACTGGAATTTATTATAGATGATTCAATAGAGTATGGTGTAAATATGTCGAAGAAAATAGACGATTTAATTAAAAAAGAGGAAGAAGCCCGCAAGGACTATTAAAGCAGGATTGTTTTTAGTGGCGTAATGAAATACCATACATTACGCCACTGTATAAATATGGATAGAAAAAAGGAGGCAAAATTATGGATAATTTAAAAGATATTGCAAAGGATGCCGGTAATATTATTATTACAGGGCATAAAAGGCCGGACGGTGACTGCATAGGTGCATGTATAGCTACATACTATTACCTGCATGGTATTTACCCATATAAAAATTTAAAGGTTTACCTTGAAAATATGCCATCAAGGTTCTCATATTTAGACCCGGAGATGGAAATAATTTCAACTGTACTTCCAGAAGAAAAGTTTGATTTATTTATAGCATGTGACTGCAGTTCACCTGATATGCTTGGAAAGGCAGGAAACCTTTTTAATACTGCTAAGACGACTGTGTGCATTGACCACCATATAAGCAATAAGGGATATGCAGTCAAAAATATTATTGACCCGCAGGCAAGTTCCACATGCGAGGTACTGTACGGGCTTATGGAGGATGGCAGCATATGCAGTGAAACAGCAGAGGCACTTTATACAGGCATAGCATTTGATTCCGGCATATTCAGCTATTCCAACACATCTAAGAAAACAATGGAGATAGCAGGCCATCTTATGGAGAAGGGAATACCTTTCTGGGAGGATATAGACAGGTGCTTTTACCAGAGGACATATACCCAGACACAGCTTCTTGGGAGAACACTTCTTACAAGTATGCTCCTTATGGATGGCAAATGTATTGTTGCCACAATTACAAGAAGAATGATGGAATTTTATGGTGCAAGCCAGGAAGATGTGGAAGGAATTATAGAACAGCTAAGGATTACCAAAGGTGTAGAGGCTGCCATACTTCTTTATGAAACTGGAAAGCAGGAGTATAAAGTAAGCCTGCGTTCCAATAAACATGTAGATGTAAGCAAAATAGCTAAATACTTTGGAGGCGGAGGGCATATAAAGGCAGCAGGGTTTACAATGCGCGGTTCAGCATATGATGTTATTAACAATATAACAGAACATATAGAGATGCAGTTGTGATAAATTATGGATGGAATTATAAATATTTATAAAGAACCAGGGTTTACATCACATGATGTAGTTGCAAAGCTGCGTGGCATACTGCACCAGAAGAAGATTGGGCATACTGGCACACTTGACCCCTTAGCATCTGGTGTACTGCCAGTGTGCTGTGGAAAGGCAACAAAGGCCTGCGGGCTTTTAACAGATAAGGATAAGTCATACCATGCAGTCTGCAGGCTTGGCGTTGAAACAGATACACAGGACATGTCGGGCAGTATTATAAGAAAATGTGATATATCAGGCATTACAGAAGAAGATATTATTAATTGCATTAAACATTTTGAAGGTGTAATAATGCAGGTGCCGCCTATGTATTCGGCATTAAAGGTAAAAGGAAAGAAACTTTATGAACTTGCAAGGGAAGGCATAACTGTAGAGAGAGAGCCAAGGCAGGTAACAATACATTCCATAAATGTTACAGATATAGATATAAAAAACAGCCAGTTCTCAATGGATGTTACATGCTCCAAAGGCACTTATATAAGGACATTGTGCCATGATATAGGAATTATGCTTAAAAATGCCGCTGCTATGGAAAAGCTTGTGCGTACAAGGGTATCTGTATTTAAAATAGAAGATGCGCATACACTTGCAGAGGTACAGGATATAGCAGTGCATAACCCGGAAAAGCTTAAAGAATATTTTCTTCCAGTGGATGCACTGTTTACAGGGTATAAAAAGGCACAGATTAAAAACGGGTCTGAAAAAGCCCTTGCTAATGGTAATAAGCTTTCTGGCAGTATGCTTAAAGGGCTTACAGAAGAACCGGCAGCAGGAGAGGATATACTTGTGTATAACCGGGACGGCGGGTTTAAAGCTATATACAAAAGAGATGGGGAAGAATACAAAGTAAATAAAATGTTCTGATTTTAGATGGAAGGTCTGGATTAATATGGAAATCCTTAAAGGAACGGATTTTAAGATAGAAAACAGTGCTGTGTCACTTGGCAAGTTTGATGGCATACATCTCGGGCACAGGCTTTTATTAAATGAGATACTTAAACAGAAAGAATTAGTTCCCACAGTATTTACCTTTGATACAAATTACACTGGCGGGGAAATGCCACACGGGAAGTTTGTTTATTCCTGGAAAGAAAAACAGATGGTTCTCAGGGATATAGGCATAAAAAGAACAGTTGTATTTCCATTTAATGAAGAAACAAAAAATATGGAACCAGAAGACTTTATAGAGAATTTTCTTATAGAAAAAATGGACGCAAGGTTTATATGCGTTGGGACAGATTTCTGTTTTGGAAAGGACAGGCGGGGAAATGCCGGGATGCTTAAAGCATTTGCTGCCAGGTATGGGTATAAGGTTAAAATATTTAATAAAATATCATCAGAAGACGGGATTATAAGCAGTACACTTATAAGAAAGAAAATTGAAAGCGGTGATATAAAAAGTGCTAATAAAATTCTTGGAAGGACTTATTTTATAGAAGGCACTGTAGTACATGGCAATGCACTTGGACGCAGGCTTGATATGCCTACTGCCAATATTTTCCCATGGGAGGGGAAGGTGCTTCTGCCGCCTGGCGTATATGCCACTACACTTGTAATGGACGGCAGGCGTTACCCGTCAGTAACCAATATTGGCAGGAAACCTACAGTTGGTTCTGACAGGACAGTTGTGGAAACATGTATACTGGATTTTGAAAAAGATATATATGGATGCAGCATATTTGTTGAATTTCACGAATTTTTACGTCCTGAAAAGAAGTTTCCAGATGTATGGCAGCTTAAAGCACAGATGGAGCGCGATAAAAAGAGGGCAGCAGAGTTATTAAGGAATTATTGACATAAAATGTTCATTAAACTATAATTGGATATTATAAAATATTACAATTTATGTATGGCTTACGTATATATAAGTTTTGCATAGGAAAGAGGTAAGGAATGAAAAAGTACGGTGTAAATGAACTTCGTAAAATATATCTTAATTTTTTTGAAAGCAAGGAACATCTTGTAATGAAAAGCTTTTCACTTGTACCACATAATGATAACAGCTCATTGCTTATAATGGCGGGAATGGCACCTCTTAAACCATATTTTACAGGACAGGAGATACCGCCAAAGAAACGTGTGGCAACATGCCAGAAGTGTGTCAGGACAGTTGATATTGAAAATGTAGGAAAGACAGCACGCCATCTTACATTTTTTGAGATGCTTGGCAATTTTTCTTTTGGTGATTATTTTAAACATGAAGCTATTGCCTGGTCATGGGAATTTCTTACAAAAGTAATTGGATTAGAGCCGGAGCGCCTTTACCCGTCAGTTTATGGTGAGGACGATGAGGCATTTAATATATGGACTGGTGAAATTGGAGTACCAGCAGAAAGGATTACACGTTTTTACCGTGATGAGAACGGGGAATGTGATAATTTCTGGGAGCATGGCGCAGGCCCGTGCGGCCCTTGTTCTGAGATTTATTATGACAGGGGGGAAAAGTATGGCTGTGGCAAACCAGACTGCAAAGTGGGCTGTGACTGTGACAGGTTTATGGAAGTCTGGAATAATGTATTCACGCAGTTTGATGGTGACGGGCATGGCAATTATAAGGAACTTGAAAATAAAAATATTGATACAGGAATGGGGCTTGAACGTCTTGCGGTTATAGTACAGGAAGTGGACTCTGTATTTGATATTGACACCATGAAGGCAATACGTGATAAAATCTGTTCACTTGCAGGGGTTAGTTACCATTCTGATGAGATAAAGGATATTTCAATACGGCTGGTTACAGACCATATACGTTCATCAACATTTATGGTTTCTGACGGGATTATGCCATCAAACAATGGCAGGGGGTATGTACTCCGCCGCCTTATAAGGCGTGCAGTACGCCACGGGCGTAAACTTGGCATAAATAATAATTTTATGGCAGAGCTTGCACAGACTGTTATTAATGAATCAAAAGACGGTTATCCTGAGCTTGATGAAAAAAGGGAATTTATCCTTAATGTGCTTTCACAGGAAGAGGATAAATTTGACAAAACAATAGACCAGGGGCTTAATATTCTTAATGAGATGCAGAAGAAAATGGAGGAGTCAGGAAATAAGGAGCTTCCTGGCGCTGATGCGTTTAAGCTGTATGACACATATGGTTTCCCGCTTGACCTTACAACAGAAATACTGGATGAAAAAGGTTATTCTGTAGATGAAGCAGGTTTTAAGGCAGCAATGGAAGAGCAGAAAAAGGCAGCACATGATGCGCATAAAACCACTAATTATATGGGTGCAGAGGAAACTGTATACCAGCAGCTTGACACATCACTTGTAACAGAATTTACAGGATATGAAAATCTTGTATCAGATTCAGTAATAACAGCTTTAACAACAGAAACAGAAGTTGTACAGGCATTAACAGATGGTGACAAGGGCACAATTATTACAAACCAGACACCGTTTTATGCAACAATGGGCGGACAGCAGGCAGATACCGGGCTTATTAAAGCAGGGGACAATGAATTTCTTGTAACAGATGTGGTAAACCTGCAGGGTGGAAAAACCGGGCATGTGGGCACAGTTACAAAGGGTATGTTTAAAACCGGTGATACTGTAACACTTGAGGTAAACAGTGAAAAACGCATGTCCACAGCTAAAAACCACAGTGCAACGCACCTTTTACAGAAAGCACTCCGTATGGTACTTGGCACACATGTTGAACAGGCTGGTTCATATGTAGATGCAGACAGGCTGCGTTTTGACTTTTCGCATTTCCAGGCAATGACACCGGAGGAAATCCAGAAAACAGAGGATTTAGTAAACAGCCAGATTGCTGCAGGGCTTGAGGTAAGGACAGATGTAATGGGAATTGAAGAAGCTAAAAAAACTGGGGCTATGGCGCTTTTTGGCGAAAAATATGGCGACAAGGTAAGGGTTGTACGCATGGGGGACTTCAGCACAGAACTTTGTGGCGGTACACATGTTCCAAATACAGGTGTTATCTCATATATGAAAATAGTTTCTGAAAGCGGTGTTGCTGCTGGCGTAAGGCGTATAGAAGCACTTACAGGGGCAGGGCTTGTAAAATACTTTAATAATATTGAAAAAGAACTTTATAACGCTTCAAAAGCTGCTAAATCAGAGCCATCACAGCTTTCTAAGAAAATACTGTCAATGCAGGAGGAAATTAAGTCACTCCATAGTGAAAATGAAAAACTTAAAGCAAAGCTTGCGAACGAAGCAGCAGGGGATGCAGACAGCCAGATACAGGAAATTAATGGAATAAAACTGCTTGCAATGGCAGTTCCTGATGTTGATATTAACGGGCTTAGAAACCTTGGCGACCAGATGAAGGCAAAAATTGGCGAAGGTGTAGTAGTCCTTGCTTCACATACGGGCGGAAAAGTTTCACTGCTTGCAATGGCAACAGAGCAGGCTATGGCAAAAGGGGCACATGCAGGAAACCTTATAAAAGAAATTGCAGCACTTGTAGGCGGTGGCGGCGGCGGACGCCCTAATATGGCACAGGCAGGGGGAAAGAACCCGGCAGGTATACCAGATGCCATAGCAAAGGCAGCAGAAATTGTAGCAAAACAGACAGCATAAATATAAATGCTTTAACAAGCTGGGGGATTTTTATGTTAAGTGGGGATTTGCTTGATAAGGTTAAAAGCGGGGCTAAGCTGCCAGGAAGGGAGCAGTTCCAGCTTGTATTTTTTCTTAGCATTCCTGCAATTATGGCACAGGTAACTTCTGTTATTATGCAATATACAGATGCCTCTATGGCTGGAAGCCTTGGGGCAGATGCTTCTGCTTCAATAGGGCTTGTATCAAGTTCTACATGGCTTTTCGGCGGTGTATGCGGTGCTGTTTCTTCCGGTTTTTCAATACAGGCAGCACACAGCATTGGCGGCGGAAGGGTTAAAGAAGCAAGAAGCATTATGCGCCAGGCAGTTATTACTGCTTTAACGGCCAGCCTGTTTTTAGTTGCGGCAGGTGTTATAACAGGAAAATACCTTCCTGCCTGGCTTGGCGGGGCTAAAGAAATACAAAATGATGCAAGGCATTATTTTATTATATATGTGCTGTCCCTTCCAGCTGTACAGCTTAACCGCCTTGCGGGAGGGCTTTTGCAGTGCAGCGGCAATATGAAAGTACCAGGAATGTTAAATATTTTAATGTGTATCTTAGATGTATTATTTAATTTCCTGTTAATTTTCCCGGCAAGGCATATATACATAGCAGGGATTAAAATAATGATGCCAGGCGCAGGCCTCGGGGTTGCAGGTGCAGCACTTGGCACAGCATTATCACAGGCTGTTGTGGCAGTATTAATGATGGGGTTTTTATGCTTTAAATCAGAAATCTTTAAGATAAAACGCCATGAAAGCTGGAAACCACGTAAGGAATGTGTATCCAGGGCTGTAAAACTCGCTCTTCCTATCGGATGGGAAAACTTTATGATGTGCGGGGCCATGGTAGTTTCCACAAGGATAGTTGCACCACTCGGTTCTGTAGCGGTTGCTGCAAATTCATTTGCAATTACTGCAGAAAGCCTTTGTTATATGCCAGGTTATGGAATAGGGGAAGCTGCGGCAACACTGGCAGGGCAGAGCATAGGTGCCGGGCGCAGGGAACTTGCAAGGAAGTTTGCAAGAATGACTGTATGGTTTGGAATTGCAAGCATGTCAGTAACTGGTGCAGCAATGTTTTTTGCAGCACCAGCAATGATGGCGCTGCTTACACCAGATAATGCAATACGCCGTCTTGGGGCGCAGGTCTTACGTATAGAAGCCTTTGCAGAGCCTATGTATGGTGCATCTATTGTAGCTGCTGGTGCATTCCGCGGGGCAGGTGACACACTGGTACCAGGCATGATGAACTTCTTCAGCATATGGTTTGTACGTATTACCCTTGCTATAATATTAACGGGAAGATACGGGTTAAAAGGGGCATGGATTGCAATGTGCATAGAATTATGCTTCCGCGGGGCTATTTTTATAGTGCGTCTTTACAGGGAAAAATGGATGCACGGAATAACATAAAAAAGGTATCTGTATTATGCAGGTACCTTTTTATGCTTTATGGTTTTATTGTATCCTTATCCAGTAACCAGTGTTAAATAACCCGGAATTATTATTGTCTGCAGCATTTCCAGTTTCATCACTGTTATCATTACCAGGTATAGTATCTCCTCCATTCTCACTGTTATTAGGTGCAATATATTCTATTGCAATCTGGTATTTTCCTTTATCAATATCTTCTAACGGGATTGAAATAGTATAAATATGTTCTTTAAAAATCTTAGTAAGCTGTGTTGTGTCATCAAAATATTGTACAAATACATTATTATCATTATATAAAAATACTTTTTGTACAGTATGGTCTTTACACGATATCTGCAATATATTCCCTGAAAGGGAGAATAAAAGCTTTTTCTTGAGCATATTGGCAGGCAGTAAATTGTCCGGGTCAAAGTTATCAGGAAGCCCTTCAGCAGCTACAGGGCTGTACAATTTGCCAATGTATAATGGTTCATCTTCTTTGGCTGTGGTGCTCTCTATAGCAGAAAGGTCAAAATCCAGGAATTTTGCAACAAAAAAATCGTTATTACATGAAATATCCGTAACACATTCATTAGTGTTATAATTATAACCAAGGATTTTAGCACGGCTTTTTATTTCTTCGTCCTTTATATTGGCACACATGGCATAGATGCAGTTATTCTGTTCATCAAACTCCACATTTGAACGTGTAATTGAAAGCGGTACAGGAATAAACTTGTCCATATGTGCAGACATATTAGTTTCATCAATGGTAAACACCATAAGGTTAGATTTCTGTACATCATCAAAATATTTGACAGGCCTGCGGTTTGCTGTATGGTTATCAAAAAATGCAATCTGTACTTTACTGCTGCCATTTTCACTAAAACGTTTAAGGATTTTAACGCCATGCTGCTGGAAGAACCACTTTGTATCCCTGCCAGGTGTTAAAACTTTATCTGCCTGTTTTGTATTTTTATAAAAAACAGGATTGGCAAGAAGCCATATTATTTCATTATTTTTAAGGCTTATTTTAGCTATTGTGTGTATATTACGGTAAGAAGCTATTACAGCGTCTTCTTCCGGGATATATTCAAATGAATTGATATGTGCCCAGTCATACCTGGTTACATATGTTTTATCAAAAAGGTGGTTGGCATTTACAGACCTTAAAACGCTGCCGGTATCTTTATCAAGTTCATCAATAGTATTCTCCATATAGGTATCGTCCATTGAACTTGTCGCAACCAGGAAATTGCCGTCATTCTCTTTGGAAACCGCCCAGTGGTGGAAACCTGGTTTATGGTATATATTTCTGTATATGCGCCCTAACAAGTCAATTTCATATGCAATAACTGAATGTGCATTGCCATAATTAGGCCTTCTCATCCTTTTATCAGGTACAAGTATATGGCCATTAGAAAGCATATGCACACCATATGGATATACAGGCATTGTAAGATACCACCGTATATTCCCGTTATGGTCAAAAGCATAGTTTACACTGCTGTACCCCCCTGTAGCCATAAGGAAATGTGATGACCTGTCAGGCTTTGAAACCAGCAGGCTGCCACGGAGTGCTGCACCTATCCTTGAACACCTTACCCTTATTGTATTACTCTGCAGTTCATTATTATCCTTGTCAAGCAGGTAAAATGTTATAGTATTTATGCAGCCGTCATATAGTCCAAGTACAGGGACCTGGTGTTTTGTAGTAAAAGTTTCATCACAGTTAGTATAATCACCAGAGCGTTTACGCCCTTTAATTGTGTATTTTACTTTACAAGGTTCAGTTGTATTAAAAACCAGAAGCCCGGACAGGGGCGAATATCCAAAAGGATTAGTAATAAACAGGGCATTATGAAATTTGTAATGCCCCTTATTAAGTATATTCCTTATAACGATGTCTTTTCTTCTGCATATATCAGCAGAAAGCCTTGTCTGTTTTTCAATATTGGATGAATAATTCCTTCCATCAACATATGGTTCATTTATTTTTAAAGCTTCATTCTTAAGCCATTCAGTATCCTGTATGTTTACATTATATAATAATTTCCTAAATTTAGCGGTTATACGTTTTTTACCTGCCATCTGTGGCATCCTCCTGGTTTATATTAATATTTTCTTCAAGAATGCCACCAGCATTCCCGCCAGAGGCTATACCAGGCGGATTAAAATTTTTATTATAAACCGCCTCTTGTATTATTTTAAATTGTATCCGGTAATTTATACATTAATGCTTAAATATGATAGGATTATTTTTTGTCAAAATTAAGGTTATTTTATGGCATATTTATGTCCCGGAATAATATTGAACATATATCACGTGTATGGTAATATTAATACTGATGGCAGAAACTTTTATAAATGTAATATTTTAGAATGGAGGTTTTATATGGAATACCGCAGTGTCGGAAGGTCAGGCTTAAAAGTAAGTGAAATCGCAGTTGGAAGCTGGATGACGGAGCTTGCGGGAAGTGAAAAAATGCGTACCGCAGAAGAAACAATAAGGCTTGCATATGATAAAGGCGTTAACTTTTTTGACTGTGCAGATGCCTACAGTGGCGGTGAAGCTGAGAGGTTTCTTGGAAAGGTTCTTAAAGATTATCCAAGAAGCAGTTATGTTGTGTCCTCAAAGGTATTTTTCCCTACAGGGCGCGGGGCTAATGAATGGGGGCTTTCAAGAAAACATATTTTTGAAAATATAGACAGGACTCTTAGTAATATGCAGCTTAACTACATTGATTTATATTACTGCCACAGGTTTGATGTTACTACCCCTATGGAAGAAACTTTAAGGGCATTAAGTGACCTTGTTGCCCAGGGAAAGATTTTATACTATGGCGTAAGTGAAGAATGGGGCGGCGCAAGGCTTGAAGAAGCACAGAGGATTATAAACCAGTACGGGCTTTACCCAATGACTTCATTACAGCCGCAGTATAATATGGCAGACAGGTATATTGAGCATGAAATTATGGGGATTTGCGAGAAATATGGCATAGGGATTACACCATTTTCACCACTTGCCCAGGGGCTTTTAACAGGCAAATATAAAAAAGGGCAGCCATATCCTGAAGGGTCAAGGGCAACACACCAGGCAGATAAACAGGTTAATAACCTTCTTACAGATGAAAACCTTGATAAAGTTGAAGCTTTAAGCAGAATTGCAGAAGAAATTGGAATTACAATGCCAGTGCTTGCACTTGCATGGATTTTAAGAAAAGATATTATAAGCAGCGTAATTACTGGTGCAAGCAAGCCTTCACAGCTTGAAGGCAATATTGCAGCAAGCGGCATAAAACTTTCACAGGATGTAATAAAAGAAATTGACCAGATACTTGGTTTTGTGCCTTTTGAAAGGCATGTAGGATAGTGCATATAAGTGCATAATAAATAAAAAATAAGAAATAGTTAATTATAAGGAGGAAAATAAAATGCCATTTATTAATTCAAAAGTAACTGTTAAAATGACAGATGAAAAGAAAGAGAATATAAAGAAAAAGTTTGGCGAAGCAATTAAATTAATTCCTGGAAAGTCTGAAAACTGGCTTATGGTAGGCTTTGAGGACGGATATGATTTATATTTCCAGGGAAATAAAGATGGTGAAAGTGCATTTGTAGAAGTTAAGGTTTTTGGTTCGGCAAACAGCAGTGTATATAATAAAATGACATCCGTAATATGCAGCATCCTTAACGAAGAACTGGCTATACCAGAGAACCGCATATATGTAAAGTATGAAGAAGCAGAGAACTGGGGATGGAATGGGAGTAATTTTTAAATCCAGCAGCATTTTAAGTATAGTTCCCAGGCATGTAAAAATAGCTGTAAAACTGGCAGTAGCAGAAAAATTGGCCACTGCCAGTTTTTTATTTCTATATATTGTAAAAACAGCTATACTATTTCTGCAATACGGCTTACACCAACAAATATTTCTGAAATCTTGTACCATGTTGCAAAGTCTACAACGCCTGTCTGCGGCAGGTTGAATACCTGCTGGAAAACCCTGACCGAATTTGCTGTCCTTTCGCCATATATGCCATCAGATGATATTTTAGGGATAAGAGGGTATGCTTTGGATATAACATTTAGCTGGTCCTGCATCTGTTTGACTTTGCTGTTGCTTGAACCAATGGTCAAGTTAAATCCAGGCCATGAGGAAGGTATGCCGGATATTTCTTCAGAAGTATTAATATAAATGGAATTTCCATAAAAAGTCCTTAGTATTTCAATCGCAGAGTACCCCTGGTCGCCAAGATACTTGGAATCCCACTGGCGCATCCAGTTTGGGCATGATACCTGCCTGCCATCACAGTATTGTGTAAATAAAGGCTGTGACACATTTGGCTTAGAAAGGTAATTTGAAAAAATGGCATCTACAGCATGTGATATACTGCTAAATATATTACGGCCTGGAATCCACTTCTGGTCATAGGCAGTAGAAGATGTAATAGTGAAATCATATCCCCTGTTGCGGTACCCTGAAATATATAGATTTTCATTGTTATAAAAATATAGTATTTGATAATGTATTAATAAGGAACATTATTTAAAATATCTGCATCAATTCTCTTGTTGTCCGTTATTTTATATATTTTTTATTTCCCACTAAAACCCTCGAAAGCATCACCACCATAAAATGAAGCTTCATATAAAAGTAATTATCTAAAGCAGAGATTACAGTTTAAAGTGGAAGCGGATAAAATGATTGCACATATAAGGCTTGCTACAAGAGGCAGCCAGAGTTACGAAAATACGCATCCTTTTGTTATGCGGGATAATAGTGGCAGGACATGGACACTGGCGCATAATGGGACGGTTTTTGACTGTGATTTGCTGAATCCTTTTACACATTGCCAGCAGGGACAGACGGACAGTGAAAGGATTCTGGCATACATTACCAGCCGGATGGATATAGAAATGGAAAATAAAAAAGAACTGCCAGCACAGGAGAGATTCGGGATTGTTGATAAGATTCTCTGTGAAATTACGCCTGAAAATAAGATAAACCTCCTTTTATTTGACGGTGAACTGATGTATGTGCATACCAATTACCAAAACAGCCTATACAGATGCCGGAAGGGAGATGCAGTTATAATATCAACAAAACCGCTTGGCCGCCATGTATGGGAACCTGTCCCCATGAATACACTGGCTGCCTATAAGGATGGGAAACAGATGTACACAGGCACGAATCATAGAAATGAATTTTTTGAAACAGAAGAAAAAATGCGGTTACTGTTTTTGGATTTTGCAAATTTATAAAATAGCTGTAAGTTAGAAAACACAATAAAAAACGCCATAGATAATATCTATTATGTGTAAAAGAAATAATCTATTACATTGATTAAGAAAATCTATTGACAAGGTAAATAGGTAAAAGTATAATGTGTAACATAAAATAAAACATATAAAGCCTATTAGATAAATAGGAATTAAGAAAGCAGAGGTAATTATTATGAGCCAGATTAAAGAAAGTGCACTTGAGTTAATCGGGAAAACCCCGGTACTGAAGCTGAATGGATATGCAAAGAAAGCAGGCGTGAAGGATGCCACAATTCTTGCAAAGCTGGAATATTTCAATCCGGCGGGTTCTGTAAAAGACCGTATTGCACTGGCAATGATTGAGGATGCAGAAAAGAAAGGCCTGTTAAAAGAAGGAGCTACTATTATCGAGCCTACCAGCGGGAATACTGGAATTGGCCTTGCCGCTGTTGCAGCGGCAAAGGGATACAGGGCAGTCCTTACCCTGCCGGATACCATGAGTGTTGAGAGGAGAAATCTTTTAAAGGCATATGGTGCAGAGCTGGTGCTTACAGAAGGGGCTAAGGGAATGAAAGGGGCTATTGCAAAAGCGGAAGAACTTTCAAAAGAAATTGACGGGGCAGTTATCTTAGGACAGTTTGTGAATCCAGCAAACCCGGCAGTACATAAGGCTACAACAGGACCAGAAATCTGGGAACAGACAGAAGGAAAAGTTGATATTTTTGTTGCCGGTGTAGGAACGGGCGGAACTATTACGGGTGTTGGTGAATACTTAAAAGAGAAGAATCCGGATGTAAAAATTGTGGCAGTTGAGCCGGCTGGAAGCCCTGTTTTGTCAAAGGGGACTCCGGGGGCGCATAAGATTCAGGGAATCGGCGCCGGATTTGTCCCGGAAGTTCTCAATACGGAAGTATATGATGAAGTTATTACCATTGAAAATGAAGAAGCATTTGCTGAAGGAAAGGCATTTGCTGTAAGTGAAGGAATACTTGTGGGGATATCTTCCGGTGCTGCGCTTAAAGCAGCAGTGGTTCTTGCAAACAGGCCGGAAAATAAGGGAAAGACGATTGTAGCATTGCTTCCTGATTCTGGTGACAGATATTTGTCTACTCCATTATTCAATAATAATTGAGCAGGCGGATTTTGTCCGGATTGGAGGCGGGGGTGAATGAGGAAAACAGGGAATAAGCAGGTTTTGGACAGTACGTATTCAGGCACTCTTGAAGAACTGTTACGTGATTGGAAAAACAGAGGTTTTTAATTGATGCGGCTGGCGCAGTATCATCAATTAACAGGCCTCTGGTTTGTTGCAGTTCCACAACCGGGATGCTGTAGCCGTTGGAATGGCATAGGTTTGCAAAACTGAAGTTGGCGGTTCAAATCCGCCCAGTATCATTTTCACGTTTTTTGCAGAAGGAAGCAAGCATGGGGGTTTTTATGAGGATATCAGCAAAAGGAAAAAATGCGGTAAAGCTAATGCTTGATTTGGCAACTTATAATCATGGAGAACCGGTAAGGCTCAAGGATATAGCAAAAAGGCAGAATATATCTGAGAAATACTTAGAACAGATTGTTGCAGTGCTGCATAAATCAGCCTTAGTAAAAAGCATCAGAGGTGCACATGGAGGATACATCCTGGACCATCCGCCTGAAAAATATACAGCAGGGCAGATTTTGAAAGCTGTTGAAGGGGATATGTCACCGGCAGACTGTGTTGGTGAAAATGGGACTTTGTGTGAAAATAAAAGTACATGTGTAAGTTACCGGTTATGGGAGAAACTGGATACAGCTGTCAATGATGTACTGGAAGGAATTACGCTGGCAGATATGCTGGAATGGCAGAATGAACTCCTGACAGACCAGTATGTCATATAATCTGTTTATATGAAAAGGAGCGGCAGCATGGAGGATAAAATAAAAGAAGGTATTTTGCGGTTATTGATTATTTTATAAATGAATAATCCACTATACAATATGGCAGCGTAAAGGATTAAACCTGGCTGATTATCCGGCATTTGTAGTCAGAATCAAACCGGAGACAAATGAAATTGTAACCGGGCAGCTGGAAGATAGTCTTTATGAGTGCATCTTTACGGAGCTGCAGAGTGCGGTAACACCGGGACAGGCACTGGTATTGTATGACGGCAGACTGGTAGCAGGAGGCGGGACGGTAGTGTGCAAAATACTATAAATGAATATAAACATAATGCTGAATAAGGAAACAATAAGAAAGAAGGCGTATTTTTTATGAAGAAACTGATTTATCTGGATAATGCTGCGACAACGCAGGTAAGTGAAGAAGTGTTAAATGAAATGCTTCCTTTTTTCAGGCAGTCATACAGTAACCCGTCTGCGGTTTACAGTTTTGCAGGAGAGGGCAAGAAAGCCGCTGGCAATGCAAGACAGCAGGCGGCCGGGTTAATTGGTGCAAATGCGGAAGAAATATATTTTACAGGAGGGGGAAGCGAGTCTGATAACTGGGCATTAAAAGCCACTGCAGAGGCGTATTCTTCAAAAGGGAAACATATTATAACCAGTAAAATAGAGCACCATGCCATTCTGCATACTTGTGAATATCTGGAAAAACAGGGATATGAGGTAACTTATCTTGATGTGGATGGGGAAGGGAAAATATCTCTTGAAGAACTTAAAGCTGCTATCCGTCCGGATACCATTCTAATATCAGTTATGGCAGCAAATAACGAAATTGGGACAATAGAGCCGGTTGCGGAAATAGGAAAAATTGCACATGAAAATGGCGTGCTGTTCCATACAGATGCAGTACAGGCATACGGGCATATTCCAATAAATGTGGATGATATGGGAATAGACATGCTCTCTGCCAGCGGGCATAAATTTAATGGCCCGAAAGGAACCGGGATTTTATATATACGTAAAGGTGTGAAAATCCGTTCCTTTATACATGGCGGTGCACAGGAGAGGGGCAGAAGGGCAGGGACTTCTAATGTACCAGGAATTGTTGGATTTGGAAAGGCAGCAGAGATTGCCGGGGAAACGATGGAAGAAAGAACCAGGAAGGAAATAACATTGCGTGACCATCTGATAGAAAGGGTTTTATCAGAAATCCCATATGTCAGGCTGAACGGGCATAAAACTGACAGGCTGCCGAATAATGTAAACTTCTGTTTCAGGTTTATTGAAGGGGAATCACTGCTGATTTTATTAGACCAGCTGGGAGTATGCGCTTCCAGCGGTTCGGCATGTACATCTGGCTCATTAGACCCTTCCCATGTACTTCTTGCGATTGGGCTTCCACATGAGATTGCACATGGTTCATTAAGGATTACCCTGTCGGAAGAAACTACATTGGAGGATATTGATTTTGTGGCAGATGAACTAAAGAAGATTGCAGTGAGGCTCCGTGGGATGTCACCACTGTATGAGGATTTCTTAAAAAACCAGAAGTGATGTATTTTCAAAAAGAAAAGGGGACAGAAAATGTATAGTGAAAAAGTGATGGACCATTTTAACAATCCGAGAAATGTAGGCGAAATAGAAAATCCCAGTGGGGTGGGTACGGTTGGAAATGCGAAATGCGGCGATATTATGCGGATGTATTTTGATATAGATGGGCAGGGAGTAATCAGGGATGTTAAATTCAAGACATTTGGATGCGGTGCGGCAGTGGCAACAAGCAGTATGGCTACAGAGCTGGTTAAAGGAAAAACTGTGAAAGAAGCACTGGAGGTTACAAATAAGGCTGTAATGGAAGCATTAGATGGGCTTCCACCTGTAAAAGTACATTGTTCGCTGCTGGCAGAAGAGGCAATCCATGCAGCGCTATGGGATTATGCACAGAAAAACCATATTGTGATTGAAGGCTTGGAAGAGCCAGTGCATGATATTGCTGAGAAAGTGGAATACGAGGAATATTGATATGGAAAGATTGAATGAAGACAGGGTGGAAAGTATTGTCCAGTTAATACTGGATGATTACACCGGTGAAAGGGCGGTAAACAAAACAGATTTATATAACCAGCCTGATAAGAAAGCAGTCATAGATATCATAGAAAAACTGTTGAAGATTCTTTATCCCGGATATTACAGTGACAAAGTATATAAAATTTACAGCCTGAGAAATAATATGTCTGCCACGATTGAAGATGTTATATTCCATTTAAAGAAACAGACTATGATTGTCCTGAAATATTGTGGGACTTATCCGGAATGTGCAGATTATGAGTTAGAGGAAAAAGCCCAGAATATGGTCTTTGATTTCATGGAAAAAATACCGCAGATCAGGGCATATCTTGATACAGATATCCAGGCGGCATTTGAGGGTGACCCGGCGGCAGGAAGTAAGGATGAGGTCATCCTGTCTTATCCGGGGCTGTATGCGGTTTCTGTCTACAGGATTGCCCATGAGCTGTTCCTTTTGGGAGTGCCGATGATACCAAGAATTATGACGGAACATGCACACAGTGTTACCGGAATTGACATTCATCCAGGAGCAGCGATTGGAAAATATTTTTTTATGGATCATGGCACGGGAATTGTGATTGGGGAAACCACTGTAATTGGAGAACATGTCAAAGTGTACCAGGGGGTTACTTTAGGCGGATTATCCACAAAGGGCGGGCAGAAGCTGAAAGGAGTAAAGAGACACCCGGTCATAAGGGATTATGTTACGATTTATTCTGGTTCTTCTATTTTAGGCGGTGATACGGTAATTGAAGAAAATGTTGTAGTGGGAGGAAACACATTCATTACCAAATCAGTAGGCAAAGATACCAGAGTTAGCGTAAAGGACCAGGAATTGCAGTTTAAAAATTAAGCAGGGCAGAGGTGAAAGGATGAAACAGATATTATGTTTTGGCGATTCAAATACATATGGCCTGATTCCGGAAGAAGGCGGCAGATATCCATGGAGAATCCGATGGACAAGTATATTGAATGAGAAATTAGGTTTGGAAAATTACAGGCCTGTGGAGATAGTAGATAAACCAAACAAGTTTGGTTGCGAGGTCTATGAAGCAGGAAGCCCATTGGCTTTAGACAATGGGTAGTTCACAGAAATCCCATTTCCACCAAAACAGCAGGTATTTGAGTATTCCGCAAAACATAATAGTTT
>CAJTOK010000056.1 GCA_910577825.1 uncultured Lachnospiraceae bacterium
TTCCAGACCCTGTTCCCAGGCATCTTCCCTATTATATTTTAAAGCATCCTCGATATTCCATTCTTCTATCATAAGGCTCATTAATTCATCACTCCTCTCTTCCATAAAACCAGCAAGTATGTTTTCCTCCCTGCACCACTGTACAGCTTCATTAAGGGCTGATGCAAATGTATAACCTGGTGTATGCCTTAATTCTTCGGCTTTCTTTACAAAAGCAATATAACCGCCAAGTATGTTGTGCTTGTCTTCATCTTTTATTACTTTTATATTAAGCTGTAAAAATAAATTATTCCTGTATTCTTCCGGGAAAGCATCTGACAGGTGCATATAACTGCCACATTCTTCACTGCCTGTATATATAACATAAAACTCAGGTGCTGGAAGTGTTATAAGCCTTTTGGAATACAGGGCTTTGGTTTCACCATTTTTCTTTATTATTTTTTCATATTCCTCTGCTATGTATAATAAAAGCCTTACTGGCATGTTCGGGTTTGGTGTTGACTGGTGTTCTGAAAGTACCAGCAGTTTGTCACGTACACCCATTGCTGCGTCATTATACCTGCGTATTAACAGTACATTTTCCAGTGCAATCTGTTCAATATCGTTTATTGTTACTTTTGTATCTTCCGGGTGCAGCACTTTATATAATTCAAACAGGCTTTTTTTGCTGCTGAATAATCTTGTAAATACTGAATCTTTATATTTATTGTTGGTTTTTCTGCTGCCTGTATTTGTTTTTTCCATTTAAGATAACCACTCTCTTTCTGCCCTTAATTGTACACCACTGTGGCTGCTGCAAAAAATCATTCTGTGAACCACTTTACTTAAATCTGCTGCATATTCTTTTTCTTTATAATTTCAAGCACCTCTGCTTCTGTAAGGTTTACTTTTTTTGCAATCTCATTAGTTTTCAGGTCCATTTCATAATAAGCATAAACCATTCCATCTTTCATGCCTTCATTCCTGCCCCGTTCCAGACCCTGTTCCAAACCACATTCCAGACCCTGTTCCCAGGCATCTTCCCTATTATATTTTAAAGCATCCTCGATATTCCATTCTTCTATCATAAGGCTCATTAATTCATCACTCCTCTCTTCCATAAAACCAGCAAGTATGTTTTCCTGCCTGCACCACTGTACAGCTTCATTAAGGGCTGATGCAAATGTATAACCTGGTGTATGCCTTAATTCTTCGGCTTTCTTTACAAAAGCAATATAACCGCCAAGTATGTTGTGCTTGTCTTCATCTTTTATTACTTTTATATTAAGCTGTAAAAATAAATTATTCCTGTATTCTTCCGGGAAAGCATCTGACAGGTGCATATAACTGCCACATTCTTCACTGCCTGTATATATAACATAAAACTCAGGTGCTGGAAGTGTTATAAGCCTTTTGGAATACAGGGCTTTGGTTTCACCATTTTTCTTTATTATTTTTTCATATTCCTCTGCTATGTATAACAAAAGCCTTACTGGCATGTTCGGGTTTGGCGTTGACTGGTGTTCTGAAAGTACCAGCAGTTTGTCACGTACACCCATTGCTGCGTCATTATACCTGCGTATTAACAGTACATTTTCCAGTGCAATCTGTTCAATATCGTTTATTGTTACTTTTGTATCTTCCGGGTGCAGCACTTTATATAATTCAAACAGGCTTTTTTTGCTGCTGAATAATCTTGTAAATACTGAATCTTTGTATTTACTGTTGGTTTTTTTGCTGCCTGTATTTGTTTTTTCCATTTAAGATAAATTCCTCCATGTTGTGTTTATTTTCTTCTTTTTGATATTAATTGTATCATTACTGCAATAATATTACAAGAAGTTATAAGAATAAAACATCTGGCAGCCAGCCTGCATTACTCCTCTGCTTCTGCACTAACACTTAAATCAGAAGTGCAGTTTGGGCATTTTACTGCGTCAATATGTATCTCACTCAAACAATATGGGCACTTTTTAGTTACAGGTTTTTCTGGTTCTGTTATTTCTTCTTTTTTCCCAATGGACATAATTTTATTAATCCCTTTCATTAACATGAAAATGACAAATGCCATAATAACAAAGTTAATTACTGATGTGATAAAGTCCCCATAACTGATATACTGCCCGGTATTAAAAATCTGGATTGAGCCTCCGATTTCTGTTTTGCCAATGCAGTTGATTATTGGGTTAATAATGTCCTCTGTCAGTGCTGTGACAATGTTCTGGAATGCAGCACCGATAATAACCCCGACTGCAAGGTCCATAACATTGCCACGTAGTGCAAATTGTTTAAATTCTTCTAAAAATTTTTTCAATGTTTTTTCCTCCTGTATTGTATTTTACAATATTTTTATTTTCCTTTGTTAAGGTATTCTTCCACAGATGCTATACAGTTTGCGCCATCAGATACAGCTGTTATTAACTGCCTTAATTTCTTCTGGCGTATATCGCCTGCCACAAACAGCCCGCTTATATTTGTCCTGCCATCTTCCCCTGCTATTACATAACCATATCCGTCAATATCTGCAAGCCCTTTTAACATATCTGTATCTGGTTTCATGCCTATTGCTATAAATACGCCATTTACCGGGAGTACGGCCTGTGTATTGTCTGTTTTATTATGGTATGCTATTGAGGAAACTTTTTCTTCCCCTTTTATTTCGTCAATTATAACGTTTCCAATAAATTCTATATTTTCTGTTGATTTTATTTTGTCCTGGTATATTTTGCTGCCCCGGAGTTCATTTCTCCTGTGGAGCAGGTAGACTTTATTACATATATTTGAAAGATAGAGTGCTTCTGAAAGTGCAGTATCGCCGCCTCCTGCTACTACTGCATTTTTCCCTTTATAAAACGCGCCATCACATGTGGCACAGTATGATACGCCTTTTCCTGTAAATTCTTCTTCTCCTTTTATGCCGAGTTTATTGTGTATGGCACCTGTAGCTATTATAACTGTCTTTGATTTTATTTCTGTGCCGTCTGCAAGCTTTAAATTAAAAATCCCGTCTGCTTTTGTAATGCCTGAAACTTCGCCTTCTGTAAATTCTGCTTCATTAATGGCATGTTCTTTAAATTTGCTAACAAGTTCAAAGCCGGAAACTGATGGTATCCCAAGGTAGTTGTCAACTTCATTTGTGTATATTATCTGGCTTCCAGTAATATTATATTTCTCAATTACAAGTGCTTTAAGCCTTGCCCTTCCTGCATAAAGGGCGGCTGAAAGCCCTGCTGCGCCCCCGCCTGCTATGACTACATCATAAACCATATGTCCTGCCCCCTGTTTTCCTGGATTTATATAGTGGTATTATTTGCTGGATTACAGAAATTTATGTAAGTAAATCTGCTATTAATACTGTTTCTTCTTTGGTCAGGCTATGTTTTGCATCTTCTATTTCTACATTGGCCATTGCCCCTGATAAATAAAGGCCTGCTATCTGTTTCTGTTCACTTATATTAAATTCTTCTGTATTTGCCAGTGAACTTATTATATTTAATTCTTCGTCTGTTAAGCTGTCACCTGTTATTCCGCCTTTGCTGCTGTAATATGCTATTGCAAGCCCTGCAACTGTAAGGCTTTCATTTGTCCCTGTGCCCAGTTCCAGCCCTGATATGCTGTTTATAAGGTTAA
Source organism: uncultured Lachnospiraceae bacterium (assembly GCA_910577825.1). Lineage (GTDB taxonomy): Bacteria > Bacillota > Clostridia > Lachnospirales > Lachnospiraceae > Butyribacter. The sequence goes on from CAJTOK010000056.1 coordinate 3,610, forward strand.
TTGTATTAGTAGTATCTGTTACAATGGCGGGCTCAAATTTACCATCTTCCCGCATGGGGATAGCGCCTGATGTTGCATGTTTGCAGATAATTTTTTCACTGTTCCGGAACCTTGTGTCCCAGAAGCCTGTGGCAAGTACTATTTTTTCATTGGTGTATTGCTTATATGTATAGTCTAGTAATTTTTCTATTCCATTATAAAGGTTTGCTGATGACTTTCCCCCGAAGTATGCACATATAACCTCATGCCCTGCTTTATCCCTTGCTGTTGCTATAAGTACATGGCCTGCGGCGCTTGTTGTGCCTGTTTTAGAGCCTATAATTTTATATTCTTTGTTTTTAAGCTTATACCTGGAATAAAACCCGTTGGTATTTTTTATTGTAAATGATGGTTTTCCTTTTCTTCCAGGTACTTTATAAGTTTTCTTGGAAACTATATTGCGTATAATTTCATATGACATTGCATGTCTTGCCAGCACTGCATAATCATATGCTGATGTATACATTTTCTTATATCCGTTGCCGGTGTCAAGCCCCATAGGGTTATCAAAACTTGTCTTATCCATCCCATAACTTCTGGCTGTGCTGTTCATAAGCTCTATAAATTTGCTATATGGTATTCCTGAACCTGCTGCCAGTACCATTGCTGAATCCGCATCTGAAGAGATAAGGAGCATGTTAAGGTACTGTTTTATCCTGTATGATGTCCCTGCTTTCAGGTCCAGTTTTGAAGCATCTGCTGGAACCATTTTTTTTATTTTTTTAGTAAACCTTACGGCCTGGTCAAGGTCTTTTATATTTTCAACTGCAACGATTGCTGTCATAAGTTTGGCTGTACTTGCCGGGTATATTCTCTTGTTCATGCCCTTTTTATAAATAACATCCCCTGAATTGGCATCCATTACAACATATGCTGTTGCCTGTACAGATGGTACTGCTGCACCTGCTGTGGCTGCCTGTGGCAAAATGCTTTCTGGTACTGCCCCTGATATAAATGCCGCTATAAGAAGTACAGTTATTAATTTTTTAATTTTATCTGCCATTGTTTATCCTCCAGACATAATCTTACACAGCTCTTCAAGCTGCCTGTATGTTGAAGCTGTATTTACCCTGCGCCTTATGGAAGCTGAGTTTTTACAGCCTGCTGTATACCATGCTACATGCTTGCGCATTTCACGTATTCCCATTACTTCGCCTTCAAAATCTTTTAACATCACTGCATGCCTTAATATCATATTTGTAATACTGTCTATGCCCGGTTTTGGAATTACTTCACCTGTCTGCATAAATGTCTTTACCTGTTTAAAAATCCAGGGGTTTCCCCTTGCCCCGCGTGCTATCATAAGTGCATCACAGCCTGTTTCTTCCCTGCACCTTAGTGCATCTTCTGCAGTAAATATATCCCCGCTTGCTATAACAGGTATTTTTACTGCTTCTTTTACTTTCCTTATAATATCCCAGTCTGCCTTACCGCCATAATACTGCTGTCTTGTCCTTCCATGTACTGCTACCATGGCGGCACCGTTTTCTTCTGCCATAATGGCAAATTCTACGGCATTAATGCTGTTATCATCAAACCCTTTGCGGATTTTTACTGAAACAGGTTTGCTTACTGCCTGTGAAACTGATTTTATTATTTTGCCTGCAAGTCCCGGGTTTTTCATAAGTGCAGAACCTTCGCCGTTATTAACTACTTTTGGGACAGGGCAGCCCATATTAATATCAAGTATATCAAAATTGCGGTCTTTAATCTTTTCTGCTACAAATGCCATAATTTCTGGTTCTGAACCAAAAAGCTGCAGTGCTATTGGATGTTCCATCCCGTCAATTTCCCAGAGCTTTGCAGTATTTTTATTATTATAATAAATGCCCTTTGCGCTTATCATCTCTGTATACATTAAGTCTGCGCCCTGTTCCTTGCATAAAAGACGGAATGGCAGGCTGGTTACTCCTGCCATAGGCCCTAATACCAGATTGCCATTTACTTTTACACTGCCTATATTAAACCCGCACATTAAACTTTCCTCTGTTTGCCGTATATAAGCTGCAGTCCTTTTAATGTAAGGTCTGCATCATATATATCTATTTCATCTGTACTTTCTGATATTATCTTGCCAAGCCCCCCTGTTGCTACTACACGTGCTTCCCTTATGCCTGCCTCTTCTTTTATGCGCCTTATTATATATTCTGTCTGTCCTAATGTGCCGTAAAACAGCCCTGCCTGCATTGAAGATATTGTTTCTTTGGCAATTATGCTGCCTGGGCATTTTATCTCTATTTCCGGGAGGTTCGCTGTATTATTGCATAAAGCATCTGCTGATATCCTTATTCCAGGGCTTATGACACCCCCCTGGAATGCCCCGTCCTTTGTTACATAATCATATGTAGTTGCAGTCCCATAATCCACTACGATTATAGGCCCTCCATACTGCCCGTATGCGCCTACTGCATCAACAATCCGGTCTGCGCCTATCTGCCTTGGTTCGGATGTATCTATCCTTATGCCTGTCTTAATACCTGCACCTACTATTATAGGATGGCAGCCAAGATATTTTATTATACCGCTTGTAAATGAATACATCATCTTTGGTACTACAGATGCTATTATTACTTCTGTAATATCTGAAGGCTTATAGCCTTTCTGGACAAGGATATTGCAGAGAAGTTCCCCGTATTCATCCGAAGTCCGTGGCACTTTTACAGTAAACCTGAATCTTGCTGCAAGCTCTGCACCACAGAAAACGCCAAATGTAATGTCAGTATTTCCTACATCAACTGCTAATAACATATTTTTGCCCTCTTCTTTCTGCCCTATTTTAATCCACTTGCAGAAACACTAATATCCTGTTTAAGGAATTTTACACAATAGTATAATTCAAGTGCTTCTAATAACTCCCTTTTTGAAGATTGTATTTGTTTAATTTTAAGCACACTGCCTATTTCATCAAATAGAAAATCATCTTCTGATGAGGTTACATTAAGAAAAAGCCTGCCATCTTCTTCAAACTGTAATGTAAGTATGCCGCCTATTTCAGCAGTATACAGCACACACAAGACTTTAAGTTCTTCTTTGACAGGTTCTGGAAGCCCTGCAAATTCCTGGTTAAAATAGTACTTTTCTTCATATGCGCTTGATGCACAAAGCACCACTGCACTGCCTGGATTATTGTCATACATAACCATATAACCCCCTGACTGAAACTTCCCCTGACATTATGTATTCAGTCCCGTTCTTTGTATTTACTACTAATGCACCATCTTTATTAATGCCTTTTGCCATGCCTGTTTCTGTTTTCCCTGAATCCTCTTCCATGCCATAAAATATCCTGACTTCTTTATCTTTGTTGGCAAGCAGTGAATCATATTCATCTATAAAAGGCATTAAATTCTTTGACTCCTTAAATTTATTGTAATACTGGCTAAAACAGTTTACAATGCAGGCGGCAAGCTGTGCCCTGTCTGTCTTTCTGCCTGTCTGCAGGCAGATTGATGTGGCTGTTTTTTCTATTTCTTCAGGGAAATGCCTGTTATTGGCATTAACGCCTATGCCTGTAACAACATAATTTACAAAATTCATCTCTGAACTCATTTCAGCCAGTATGCCACAAATCTTTTTCCCTCCAAGTACAATATCATTTGGCCATTTTATAAGGGCATCTGCACCACATGTTTTTTTAATGGCTTTTGCAACTGCAAGCGCTGTTACAAGTGTTATACATGGCACATGTACAGGGTTAATAGCAGGCCTTAATACCAGTGACATATAAATCCCTGTCCCTGGTTCTGATTCCCACTGCCTGCCCCTTCTGCCTTTGCCTGCTGTCTGTTGTTCTGCTATTATAAGAGTACCTTCTTCTTCTCCAAATTCAGCAAGCTGTTTTGCACGTATGTTTGTTGAATCTGTAACTTCAAGGCTTTCAATTTTTCTGCATACTGACCCGTCTGCAAGCCTGCTTTTAATATCATCTGGATAAAGGGCGTCTGGTGACGCAACCAGTTTATAACCCTTATTAGGCACAGATTCTATTACGAAACCATTCGCCTTAAGCTGTGCAATGTTTTTCCAGACTGCCTGCCTTGTAACCCCTGCCCTTTCACATAATGTCTGCCCGGAAACAAAACTGTCCCCTGCATTCCTTAATGTCCTTAATATCTCACTTCTCATAATACGCCTTTATTGCCCCTGGCAGCGGATTATATCTGCACTGCCAGTTCCTTTCACGCTTCACCAAGTGTTGCCATCATAACTGCTTTAATTGTGTGCATACGGTTTTCTGCTTCATCAAATACAACCGACTGGCCGGATTCAAAGACCTCATCTGTTACTTCAAGTCCATCCATGCCAAATTTTTCGTATACTTCCCTGCCAATCTGTGTTTTTAAGTTATGGAAGGCTGGCAGGCAGTGCATAAATATGGCATTTTCTGCTGCATTGTCCATTACTTTTTTATTAACCTGGTAAGGTGAAAGTTTATTTATACGTTCTGCCCACACTTCATCCGGCTCACCCATTGAAACCCATACATCTGTATAAATTACATCTGCATCCTTTGTGCCGCTTTCTACATCTTCTGTCAGTGTAACAGAACCGCCTGATTCTTTTGCATACCCGTTGCTGAGTTCTACAAGCCCTGCATCAGGGAAATAATCTTTTGATGTACATGCTGTGAAATCCATGCCCATCTTAGAACATGCAACCATAAGTGAATTGCCCATATTGTAACGTGCATCACCCATATAAGTTAATTTTACACCTTCTATCCTGCCAAGATGTTCTTGTATTGTAAGCAGGTCTGCAAGCATCTGTGTCGGGTGGAACTCATTAGTAAGGCCGTTCCATACAGGCACACCTGCATATTTTGCAAGTTCTTCTACTATTTCCTGTCCATACCCGCGGTATTCAATACCGTCATACATACGCCCGAGAACCCTTGCAGTATCTGCAATGCTTTCTTTCCTGCCAATCTGTGAACCTGACGGGTCCAGGTATGTTACACCCATTCCCATATCATGCGCTGCCACTTCAAATGAACAGCGTGTACGTGTACTTGTCTTTTCAAATACCAGGGCAATATTTTTACCCTGGTAGTGGTTTACTGGTATTCCCTCTTTCTTCTTATATTTGACATCTGCTGCAAGGCCTATAAGATATTTTATTTCTTTAGGTGTAAAATCCTTTAATGTTAAGAAACTGCGTCCCTTTAAAATGCCAGCCATTTTAATTACCATCCTTCCTGTTAATCTTTTGATAACTCTGTTGCAGATTTGACAAGACCCGCCATGCTTTGTATCTCTGATGGTATAATAATCTTTGTCGCTTTTCCGTCTGCTGCCTTTGCAAATGCTTCAAGGCTTTTAAGTTTTATAACGTTTTGTGATGCTGTGGCAGATGCTTCATTAAGCATACGTATACCATCTGCATTTGCCTGCTGTACTGCCAGTATAGCCTGTGCCTGGCCTTCTGCTTCACGTATTGTGGCTTCTTTCTTCGCCTCTGCCCGGAGTATTGCTGCCTGTTTCTCCGCTTCTGCATCAAGGATTGCCGCTGCTTTCTTTCCTTCTGCTACAAGGATTGCTGACTCCTTATCACCCTGTGAACGCAGTATTGCTTCCCTTTTCTCACGTTCTGCTTTCATCTGCTTCTCCATTGCATCCTGGATTGCAGCAGGCGGGATAATGTTTTTAAGCTCTACCCTGTTTACTTTAATGCCCCACGGGTCAGTTGCACTGTCAAGTGATGCCCTCATTTTTGCATTGATGATTTCACGTGATGTAAGTGTTTCATCAAGCTCAAGTTCACCTATTATATTACGCAGTGTTGTTGCTGTAAGGTTCTCTATCGCCATAATAGGGTTCTCTACACCATAAGTATAAAGCTTAGGGTCTGTAATCTGGTAGAAAATCACTGTATCAATACGCATTGTAACATTATCTTTTGTAATAACAGGCTGTGGCGGGAAGTCTGCTACTTGTTCTTTTAAATCTACCCTTCTTGCTACCCGGTCTATAAATGGCACTTTAAAATGTATGCCAACTCCCCATGTTGTCTGGTAGCCGCCAAGCCTTTCCATAACATATGCCTTCGCCTGTGGCACAACCTTTACACAGGATACAAGCACTATTGCTACAATGGCAAGTAAAATTAAAACTGGCATTTGTCCTCCTCCTGGAATCTTAGTTAAAAATAGCATCTGTCCTCCTTCTGGTTTAAAGTGGTGTTACAAATACTTTAACCCCTTTAACTTCATTAATAATTACTTTAGTACCTTCGGGTATAACCAGGCCTTCTTCACTGCTGCATGCTGTCCATTCAAGCCCGTTTACTATAACTGTTCCTTTCTGGTCAAAATTATCTATAGTTTCTACAACCCTTCCTTCTTTTCCTGCCATACTGTTTACATTTGTCTTTGTCCTGCTTTCATTAAGCCTTTTCTCTACAACAGGACGTGTAAATATAAGCAGGACTATTGATACTATAAGGAATACTGCAATCTGTACAGGCCAGGGGACATTAAAAAGGGCAAGTACAAATGCAGCTAAAGCACCTCCTGCAAACCATATGGTCGCAAGCCCCAGTGTAATAATCTCAATTACCAGAAAAACCGCTAATGCTGCCAGCCAGTAAAAAGGTTCCATAAAATCCCTCCCGTCTGATATAGTGCTATCTTTGGTTTTTATTATTTTATATTATTTAGGGTAATTGTGCAAGAAAATATTAATAAACTGTTTATAATTATAAAATTATCCCACGCCTCTGCCTTGCTGCTTCATACATTATTACTGCCGCTGATACTGCAGCATTTAATGATTCAAGCTTTCCTTCCATAGGTATGCGTATGCTTCCTGTTATACATTCCAGAACCCTGTCCTGTATTCCGTTTGCTTCATTACCTATCACAATCCCTGCCCCTTTTGTATAGTCTGCCTTATCGTATATTATACTTCCTTCCATTGCTGTCCCATACACATTATAACCATTATTACGGATTTGCATTATTACTTCTGTAATGTCATCTGCATATATAAATGGCATACGGAATATTGCCCCCATTGTGGAACGCACTGTTTTAGGATTAAATAAATCTGCTGTCCCCCTGCCCATTATTACAGCCGACATTCCAGCGCCTTCTGCGGTACGCATTATTGTGCCAAGGTTGCCAGGGTCACGTATATCATCAAGCAGAAGCCACATATGCCTTTTATCTTCCAGTATGCTTTCCATGCTGTATGAAGGCTGTTTTACAATTCCAAGTATCCCCTGTGTTGTAACGGTATCTGACATATGCCCGAATACCTTGTCTGAAACTGTTTCATAAGGGTATTTATTATAAAGTTTTATAAGGCTGCCTTGTTTTTTCTGCATTGCAGATTCAGATATATATATTTTTACAAGGCTGCCTTTCCAGGCGGCTTCTGTAAGCATTTTTAAGCCCTCTGCCACAAATAAAGACTGGCTGCGCCTGTATTTTGGCTGCTTCTGGAGTTTTATTATATCTTTAACCTGCTGGTTTGTACTGCTGCTAATCATTTATACCTGTTCTCCAATATTAAGCTTTTATTTAAGTAGTTTTTTCTAAATTTGTATCAAATATTTCCATATTTTTCTGCCACCGCCTTTTCCCACGCAGAACTTTCCTCTTTTATAAGCTCTGGATTTGCATATTTTGATAATGAACCTCTGGCAGAATGTATATTATTGTCTGGTTCTTCTTCTATAAATTCGTCCAGTACAGTAATAATTAATTTCTGGTTTTTCTTTGCATGGATTTTTCCCAGTGCCTGCACTGTATTTCCATCATAATATCCCTGTAATGCAAACATACAGATAACCTTCTTTCCAGATTATGCGCTTTCATTCATTTTGGCAAGCCTTGCCGCCTGGTCTGCTGCTATTATATTGTCAAGCACTTCATTTATATCCCCGTCCAGTATTTCACCAAGCCTGTGGCTTGTATATTTGATGCGGTGGTCTGTAACACGCCCCTGTGGGAAGTTATATGTCCTTATTTTTTCTGAGCGGTCCCCTGTGCCTACCTGGCTTCTTCTTTCAGCTGCCTGTTCACTGCTTGCTTTTTCCTGTTCCATGTCATATATCCTTGAACGCAGTACCTTCATTGCTTTATCTTTATTTTTAAGCTGTGATTTTTCATCCTGGCATGTTACCACTATCCCTGTAGGGATATGTGTAATCCTTACGGCAGAGTCAGTTGTATTGACGCACTGCCCGCCATTGCCTGAAGCACGGTATACATCTATTTTACAGTCATTTGGGTCTACATGCACATCCACTTCTTCCACTTCTGGCATTATTGCAACTGTAGCTGTTGAAGTGTGGATGCGCCCGCCTGATTCTGTTGAAGGTATGCGCTGTACACGGTGCACGCCGCTTTCATATTTAAGTCTAGAGTATGCCCCTGCCCCTATTACCATAAATACAATTTCCTTAAAACCGCCTATGCCGTTTTCATTGGCACTCATAACTTCAACTTTCCAGCGGTTATTTTCTGCAAATTTAGAATACATACGGAACAAATCTGCTGCAAAAAGGGCAGCTTCATCACCGCCTGCTCCTCCACGTATTTCAACAATAACATTTTTATCATCGTTTGGGTCTTTAGGAAGCATAAGTATTTTAAGCTCCTGTTCGCATTTTGCCAGTTTTTCCTTGCATGAATTAAGTTCTTCCTTTGCCAGTTCTTTCATTTCCTCATCACTTTCTTCATCAAGAATTGCAAGGCTGTCTTCTATGCCGTCTTTTGCTTCTTTATATTCTTTGTATTTGCTTGTAATTGGAAGCAGTTCACTCTGCTCCCTCATAAGTTCCCTGTACTGGTTCTGGTCATTAATAATTTCTGGTTCTGTAAGCAGCATATTTATTTCTTCAAGCCTTCTTGCTAAATCTTCTAATTTATCAAACATAGTCTTTATTTCCTTTCATCATAACAAAACAAGTGTTTATACGTTTTCTTATAAATTATGGCATTGCTGCCGCTACAACCCTGTCATTGCCAGATAAATCCTTCTGCATACAGACATTTTTATAACCACTCCCCTTAAATATTTCCATAACCTGTAACCCCTGCAAAGCTCCTGTTTCAACAGCCAGAAGCCCTCCAGGGCATAAATAATCTTTTGCATTGCCAGCAATAATCCTGTAGAATGAAAGCCCGTCAATTCCCCCGTCAAGTGCTGCCCGTGGCTCATGTTCCCTTACCTCTGGCATAAGTGTATCTATAACAGTGGTTTCTATATACGGCGGGTTTGAAACAATAATATCATAACAGCCTGTTATATTCTTAAACATATCACTCTGGATAAACTGGATATTAACATTATTAAGTTTTGCATTCCGTCTGGCAGCAACAAGGGCCTTTTCTGAATAATCAGCTGCCACGCACAATGCAGCACCGCCAAGTTTTGCCAGTGATACTGCTATGCAGCCTGAACCCGTGCACATGTCAAGTACCTTTTTGCCCTTTACATACGGGAGTATATACTCCACAAGTGTTTCTGTGTCCTGCCTTGGCACAAGCACATCTTCTGACACTTTAAATTCCAGCCCCATAAACTCCTGGCTGCCTGTAATATATTGTAATGGCATATGTGATGCCCTTACATCTATAAGTTTTAAATACTCTTTTACAATGCCGCACGGGGCAGTGTCATTTTTTTTAAGGAAATACTCTGCCCTTCCCATGCCAGTAACATATTCAAGCAGATACCATGCGTCTATGCCAGAACCACTAATCCCTGCCTGTTTTAAAATTTCCCTGCCTTTATCCAGTATATCCCCAAAACATGGTTCTTCCTGCATAGCCTTATCCCCCGGATATTATTTATAATCTGATAAATTTATCACTTTAGCCCCGCCTTTTTTGCGTCTTTCCTCTCTTGTGCTTACATCCTTTATTACAGCTTCTTTCCTCTGTCCTTCTGCTTCAGCATCATTATCTGGCAAATCAAGGAAATGGTCAAGCCCTGTTAGTGTTTCCTCATGTGTATCTTGTAATGCCACCATTTTCCTTGCTTCCTTGCGCTTCCTTGCCTCTTCTGCTATTCTCTCAAGCTCGGCTTCTTTCTCTTCCATTTCCCTTATCCTGCGTGCACGTTCTGACGCCCTCTTTTTATTTTCGCGTTCCCTTTCAAGCAGTTCCTCTTTAATCTGTGCACGTGATTTTTTAACAGAAGCACCCGGGTTATTTGCCTTTTCTTCCTGTTTTGCCTTTTTCATCCTGCACCATCTCTGGTAGGCTTCCCAGTCAAATACTTCCTCAATGGAAGCAATGGCAACTTCTATCATACTGTCATCAGGTTCTCTTGTAGTAAGCCGCTGGAGAAGCATCCCTGGTATACTTAAAAAGTCTATTATTTTATTATCTGTATTACCTGCAAACTGTATAAATTCATAAGAAACCCCTGCAATTAAAGGTACAAGGAGTATACGTGATATAAAACGCAGCCACATATTTTCAAATTGTATAAATATAAAGCACACAATGCTTACAAACATAACAATAACAAGAAAACTTGTGCCGCATCTTTTATGGTGCTTTGACTGCCCCCGTACATTTTCCACGGTAAGTTCAAGCCCGCTTTCAACGCAGTTTATGGATTTATGTTCTGCACCATGGTACATAAATACCCTTTTTATATCCTGTACCATTGAGATTGCAAGTACATAACCTGTAAATAATACAATACGTATAATGCCTTCAATTAAAGTAAGCACAGATGGCGAATCCACAACTGGATGTAAAAGCTGCGACAAAAAGAATGGAAGTACCACAAATACACCTATTGCCAGTATAACTGGCAATGCAGCCGTAAGTATTATTCCAAGGATGTTTTTACTTTTATTATTATCATTTTTTTCTTCTATATCTTTATCATTATTATTTTCCCCGCTGTTTTTTTCTTCTTCTTCAACAAAATCAGCAGAATATGTAAGCGTTTTCATTCCTAACACCATTGTTTCTATAAAGGCCGTTACTCCCCTTATTATTGGCAGCCGGAAGAAAACTGACTTTTCAGATATGCTTTTACATTTGCCATGGATAACATTAATCTCCCCATCTGGTTTTCTGACTGCAACAGAATAATTAGATTTATACTTCATCATTACGCCTTCTAGTACAGCCTGGCCTCCAATTCCCGATGATTTCATAAAATTCCCCCATTCTTATAAAGCAGGCAAGTAATCCCAATGTAAATAAAATAGTAACAAAATGGCCACAACATCCGCCCGACGGATGCTGCAGCCATTTATAATGCCGGTAAACCGGCTTTTAATTAGCCTGGATGCCGTACTTGCGGTTGAACTTGTCAATCGCACCACGTGCCTGGACAGTTTTCTGCTGGCCTGTGTAAAAAGAATGGCACTTTGAGCATACTTCCACATGTATCTCTTCCTTAGTTGAACCAGTTACAAATTCATTCCCACAGTTGCAGACAACTTTTGCCTGGTAATAATTTGGATGAATTCCTTCTCTCATTATTATAACCTCCATTCTGCAGTCCCGTAGTACAACATGTCCTTATATAATGCACTATGGACAGCAAATAAATAAGCAAATTATTATTAAAACACAACTTCCTAAGTATAACATACAAAATATTCTAATGCAATATATTTCTACACAATTTTTATTTTCTTTATTGTCTGGATAAATTCCATATTGCTTTTAGTCCTGCGGAAAGTGTCAATAATACGCTCAACTGCTTCATCTGCCCTGTTCCCGTTAAATGCTTTTCTTATAAGGAAATTAGCCTCTATCTCGTCTTGTGTAAGAAGCAAATCATCACGCCTTGTACTTGACTTTGGCAAATCAATGGCAGGGAATACACGTTTTTCAGAAAGTTTCCTGTCAAGCACTATCTCCATATTTCCAGTTCCCTTAAATTCTTCAAACACAACATCATCCATTTTGCTTCCAGTATCAACAAGTGCTGTTGCAAGTATTGTAAGGCTTCCTCCCTCACGCATGTTCCTTGCTGCCCCGAAAAACCTTTTTGGCATATGGAGTGCAGTCGGGTCAAGCCCGCCCGACAGTGTACGCCCGCTTGGCTGTACAGTAAGGTTATATGCCCTTGCAAGCCTTGTAATGCTGTCAAGCAGTATCATAACATCTTTGCCATGTTCAACAAGGCGTTTTGCCCTTTCAATAACCATTTCTGATACTCTTTTATGGTTTTCTGGGAGTTCATCAAATGTTGAATATATTACATCAACATTATGTCCCATAATTGATTCTTTTATATCTGTAACTTCTTCAGGCCTCTCATCAATAAGAAGCACAATAAGGTGCATATTCGGATGGTTTGTCTTAACAGCCTTTGCAACCTGCTTTAATAATGTAGTCTTGCCAGTTTTGGGCTGTGATACAATCATTCCACGCTGTCCCTTGCCAATAGGTGAAATTAAATCCATCATACGCATGGAAACAGGCCCGCCTGGCATTTCAAGCCTTATCCTTTCATTTGGGAATACTGGTGTCAGCTGCTCAAATTTAACCCTGCGTATAATCCTGTCAGGATTAACACCATTTACATTACGGATATATAAAAGTGCGCCAAACTTCTCATTCTGGTTACGCACCCTTACATTCCCTTTAAGTATATCACCTGTACGCAGATGGTATTTTCTTATAAGTGCTGGTGAAACATATACATCTTCATCACCAGGAAGATAATTATCACACCTTATAAACCCATACCCTTCCTGCATAACTTCAAGTATACCCTCGCGTACCTCTCCGCTGTCAAGCTGTTCCATATCACTTGGCTGTATATTATTCTGGTCATTTCTGTTATTGTTAGAATTATTATTTCCGCTGCTGCCATTGCTGTTACTGGCATTATTACTGTTCCTTGCCGCACTTTTAGCATGTACAGGCCTTTTGCCTTTCTCCTCTTCAGTTTCTGTTTTGTTATCTTTAAGAGTTTTTTTAACTGTTTTATTATTACTGCCGCCACTTTCTGTTTCTTCTCCTGCTGTGCCATTGCTGCTGTTATCCTTTTCCAGCTCAAGAATCTTTTCAAGAAGTTCCTGCTTCTTATATGTAGTTACATTCTTTAAGCCTAACCTTCTACCTTCAATACGCAATTCCACAAGTGACATTTTCTGAAAATCTGACATAATTAACCTCTTTCTTTATTAATGTATATTAACCAGCAGCTGTATTACTGTGGTTGTTGTTGCTTACGCAATAATAGGAATTGTATAACTCTCGGAAATTAAACAGAATTAATAGAAATAATATACAATGTCCAGATGTTAAACACAGGGTCTGGCATTCCACTCCTATAACTAATATACACAATAAGTTCCATATTGTAAAGTAAATTCTTGTTTTAAAAATAATTGTGTGATATCATTGGTATTATATGTATTATTATATATGGCTGTATACTACTTTATTTTGTTACAACTAATACTAATTTTATATAAATGGAGGTTTTTAATATGGATAACAGCAGTAAAGCAGCAGCTCTCCATAAGGAATGGGGCGGAAAGATAAGCACAGTCCCTAAATGCCATGTAAATTCAAGGGAAGACCTTGCAATGGCATATACGCCGGGAGTTGCAGAACCTTGTAAAATTATTGCAAATGATAAGGATGAAGCTTATAATTATACAATTAAATCCAATACAGTGGCAGTTGTTTCTGACGGCAGCGCAGTTCTAGGGCTTGGCAATATAGGCCCTCTGGCGGCAATGCCGGTTATGGAAGGAAAAGCTGTTTTATTTAAGGAATTTGGCGGCATTAACGCATTCCCAATATGCCTTGGTACACAGGATACCGAAGAAATCATAAAGACAGTTATAAATATTGCCCCTGCTTTTGGCGGCATTAACCTTGAAGATATTTCTGCCCCACGGTGTTTTGAAATTGAAGAACGCCTTAAAAAAGAACTTGATATCCCTGTATTCCATGATGACCAGCATGGTACTGCCATTGTTGTGCTGGCAGGGATTATTAATGCAATGAAGGTTACTGGCAGGACAAAGGAGGACTGTTATATTGTTATAAATGGTGCTGGTTCTGCAGGCATTGCAATAACAAAACTTTTATTAAGGTATGGTTTTAAAGATATTGTAATGTGTGATAAATCTGGCATTATTTCCCCTTCCACACCTGGCCTTAACTGGATGCAGGAGAAAATGGCAAAAGTTACAAACCTTTCCGGCAAAACAGGCACACTTGCTGATGCCTTAAAAGGCGCAGATATTTTTGTCGGGGTTTCTGCACCTGGCATTGTTTCGGAGGAAATGGCAGCATCAATGGCAAAAGATGCAATTATATTTGCAATGGCAAACCCTGTCCCTGAAATTATGCCTGGCATTGCCAAAAAGGCAGGTGCAAGGGTTATAGGCACAGGGCGTTCTGATTTTCCTAACCAGGTAAATAATGTTGTTGCATTTCCAGGGATTTTTAAAGGCGCACTTGAAGGCCATGCTTCCCAGATTACAGAGGAAATGAAGCTTGCTGCTGCCATTGCCATAGCAGGGCTTGTAGATGATAAAGATTTAAATGAGGACAATATAATGCCTGAAGCTTTTGACCCGCGTGTTGCTGACGTTGTAGCAAATGCAGTAAAATCAAATATAAACCAATGAGGCGCTGGGGGGGGACAAGCCTTATTATTCCCTTGATTACTACCTTAAACAGACATTTGGATGTAAAGTATATAAAATAGCACTTGATGGCGGCATGACATGCCCTAACAGGGATGGGACTAAAGGCGCGGATATACACTTGATGTTTTTAATGACACTGTAAAAGAACTGAGGAAACGCAATATTTATGTTGTTGTACATATTATCACCGGGCTTCCTGGTGAAAGTACAGAAGATATAATAGAAACTATCCATTATCTTAATAAAATGGATATCCAGGGAATAAAATTCCATCTTCTTCATATACTTAAAAATACAGGGCTTGCCAGTATGGCGGATAAAATACATATTTACTCTGAAGAAGAGTATATCCGCCTTATATTACGCTGTATAAGTGAACTTTCACCTGATATAACTATACACCGCCTGACAGGCGATGGCCCAAAAAACCTGTTAATTGCCCGTTGTGGAGCTGCAATAAAAAACACGTTTTAAATGCCATATCGCATGAATTAAAAAAATCAGGTGTATACCAGGGTATGTTACTGTAATAATTTTACCAGAAAGAAGGATTGCATGACATCAGAATCATTAAAACTGTACAAATTAATAATTTTATATTTTTTAAGCAAGACGAAACAGCCCATGCCAAATTCCATTATTTCTGACTTTATACTTGCTAATGGCTATACAGATTATTTCTCCATACAACAGACACTTGCTAACCTTACAGAAGATAAAATGATTAATGCAGAACAGACACATTCCGCTTCTTACTATATGATAACACCATCAGGAAAAGAAACCCTCGGTTTCTTTGGAAACCAGCTTCCTGATGATACAAAATTCCAGATTGATAATTACCTTAATGAAAATAAAGTGAATATTGTGCAGAACAGCACTATACATACTGACTTCACACAAATAAAACCTGGCGAATACCTTGCAAAGGTTTCTATTGTTGAACGTGGCAGTATTATACTTGAACTGGCATTAAACCTTCCTACAGAGGAGGAAGCTATACAGGCATGCAGGCTTTTCAAGAAAAAAAATGAAGCTATTTATGCGTACCTTTTAAAAAGCCTTACCATGGAATAATGTTATTATGCGGCTGTGCATATTTATTATACCAGAAGCCCTGTTATTTCCAGGACTTCCGGTATTTATCTAAAAACATTTAATTATGCCGCTTTGTACCTTGTTTCATCATTCTTTATAAACCACTTTTACAAATTTCTTTTTGCCGCGTTTTAATATAACGCCATCTCCAGCTATTTGTTCTTTTGCAACCATTAATTTTGCATCAGCAGCTTTTTCACCGTCTATTGTAACACCACCCTGTTCCACATTGCGGCGTGCCTCTGCATTTGATGGTGCAAGCCCTGCTCTTACAAGAAGTTTCAATATGCCAATCTGGCCGTCCTCAAAATCTGCCTCTGCAAGTTCTGCTACTGGCATATCTGCCGCACTTCCGCTTGAAAAAAGTGCCCTTGCGCCTTCTTTTGCCTTTACTGCTTCCTCTTCACCATGTACAAGTTTTGTTAATTCAAACGCAAGTATTTCTTTAGCCTCATTTAACTGGCTTCCCTCCCATTTATCCATTTCATTAATCTGTTCTAACGGAAGGAAAGTAAGCATACGCAGGCATTTTAAAACATCAGCATCCGCCACATTCCTCCAGTACTGGTAGAAATCAAACGGGCTTGTTTTTGCAGGGTCAAGCCATACAGCACCTGACTGTGTTTTGCCCATCTTCTTGCCTTCAGAATTAAGAAGCAGGTTAATTGTCATTGCATACGCATTTTTGCCAAGCTTACGGCGTATAAGCTCTGTACCGCCAAGCATATTGCTCCACTGGTCATCACCGCCAAATTCCATATTACAGCCATATTTCTGGTATAATGTAAAGAAGTCAAAGCTCTGCATTATCATATAATTAAATTCAAGGAATGTAAGCCCCTTTTCCATGCGCTGCTTATAACATTCAGCTGCAAGCATACGGTTTACTGAAAAATGCGGCCCTATTTCACGCATTACATCCATGTAATTCAGGTCCATAAGCCAGTCAGCATTATTTACAAGCAATGCTTTTCCATCAGAGAAATCAATAAACCTTTCCATCTGCTTTTTAAAACATTCTACATTATGGTTAATCATTTCTACCGTCATCATCTGGCGCATATCCGTCCTGCCAGACGGGTCGCCAATCATAGCCGTGCCGCCGCCAATAAGGGCTATAGGCTTATTGCCTGCCATCTGCAGCCTTTTCATAAGGCATAATGCCATAAAATGCCCGGTATGCAGGCTGTCAGCCGTAGGGTCAAACCCTATATAAAACGTTGCCTTCCCATTGTTAATTAATTCCTTGATTTCTTCTTCGTCTGTCACCTGGGCAATAAGCCCGCGTGCTGTAAGTTCATCATATAATTCCATAATAATCCCCTTTCCGGTTTTAAATATTATATCCTATAGCACAAAAAAGCCCTTCTGCCTGCATTATCTGAAACACAGGCAAAAGGACGGAATAACCGTGTTACCACCTTTTTTCACAACAGGTTCACACCTGCTGCCTCTACAGGATACTACCATATCCCTGCATTATAACGGATGCACAGCCGTCTAAGCTTACAAGGCACTTTCCCTTAAAAAGAATGCCCTTCAGCCCGCTACTCCAGGATGTATTCACATACAGGTTCTGCTGTGCCTTCCATCACCCGGCTGCTTTCTATAAGCTTCCCCTTGCTGCTACTTCTTCCCTTCAACGTATTTACGTGTGTATTTTAACTGATATATTGTAATTTGTCAAATAATTTATTTACAAACCTTCAATTAGTCTTTTGGACATGATATAAAAAATCTGTTATAATAGACAAGGGAA
>CAJTOK010000057.1 GCA_910577825.1 uncultured Lachnospiraceae bacterium
TTGCTAAAGTATAGCAGGTTTTTTATAATATTTTCAAAAGACTAATTGAAGTTTATTTTCTTAAAAGTTAAGAGCCCTGTTTTTTAAGTTTTATCTCCTGGATTTTATCATCCATAACAAAATAATACCTGTTAATCCCCTTTGCTGGAAGAAAATATAAAATTTTGCCACCTGCCTGGCATGACAATTTCTTAACCCCGTTTATACGGAATATTTCACACTCTGATGCCGAATTAAACAATATTTCATCATTGCCATACATCCTGACTGTATTATAATTATTATTAAACCCAAGGTCTAACACTTTCTGTCCAGAAAGGTCATATACTTTCATCTGGTATGGCCTTGTACTGCTGATGTTCTCAAAAACCATGCCCACATACTTGCTATTGCAGAAAGCACTTTTTATCTTCTCCTCATATGTATTAGAATATGACTCCCTGGGCTTTTTTGCATTCCTCCATATACTGAAACCATTATCAGTAAATATACATATATTATCACTGTTAAGAAATCTTACATCTGAAATTACTGTTTCATCATAATTTTTAGCACCAACAAGGCAGTTTGTATTTTTACCTACATCTGTAAAATCATAAAAAGCTGCCCTGCTCTGTATTTTTCCATTTGTCACACATACATATGCCGCTATAAGGTTTGTACCTTCTGGTGATATATCAATGCACACAGGATATCCCTCATCAACATTAGTTGGTATCTCCACAAGAAGCCTGTTTGATACGTCATATGGATTGTAAATATTTATAACATTAGAAGTTGCCTGTTCAAGAAGCACGGCAATAATCCCGCTTTCAGAAACGCTTGCCTGTACTATAGGATAATCTGTTGTAACTTCTTTGCCCTGTCCCTCCCCGTTATATACAAAAAGGGTCTTGCCTCCTATATCTGCTGCCACAACATATTTACCGCAGACATCTGCTGCTGGTGAAACCATATTGTAGCTTCCATTCCATATTGTGCTGCCAGAAGCATCAAGTGCAGAAATGCCATCACGGTTATACCTTAACACTTTATTATCATATGAAGTATATTTAACAAAACTGTCACTTGTTACAGATACTTCTTTTGCAACCTCATAAGAAGTATATCTTCTGTTCATAAATGAATTGACAAGCAGGATAAATATTACTGACGCAACAACTATACATGCAGTACATATTACTATAAATAATATAATCTTACGCCTTCGTCTGCTGATAACAGCTATATCCTGTGAACGTCCAACAAAACTAACCATATACCATTCCTCTGTTCTTATGTTTTTTATCACTGTGAATATTAAGTATAACTTACTGGATAATACAAAGCAAGCAAAAAATACAGGTTAATGGCAGATAATAAAAATTTACGAAAAATCAGGTAATATTATACATTCACCTTCATATATTTTATCAGAGTTCTTTATATTGTTTACTTTCATCACCTTGTCCAGATAATAAAATGAATGGTACTGTTTCCAGACAATCTGGCTTAATGTATCGCCTGCACTTACAATATAGCTGTCATATTTTCCATCATATTTAATTGTTTTCTTTGTACTGCCATTATTCTTTTTGCTATTAGAAGTTTTATTGCTTTTTTTGCTGCCATCTGTGCCTGTACTTTCATTATTGTTTCCTGATGGCTTTTTAGATGCGCCAGCCGCCGGTGTGGCAGTTACAGTGCCTTTGTTTTTTTCTGGTGCTTCTTTTCCTGGATTATCTGTTTTCTTTTTATTTGTTTTGCCAGCTTTCCCGGTGTTTTCTTCTTTTACTGTGCTTCCATCTGTCATAACAGGCTGTACCATGCTGCTTCCTATATAGCTTTCTACAGCTGCCATAGCTTCTTCAAGGTACTGGATTTTGTCCATGCTTTTATACAGCAGGCTTCCAACAGCTATAATCATAACAAACATTGCTGTTATTGCTGCATAACCCAGATGTTTTGTCTTAATTGCCCTTGTATCCTCTTTTTCTTTAATTACAGTCCGCATATTTTCAGTAACATTATCTTTATAGGCAGATTCAATGCTTTTTTTGCCTTTTCCTTTCAGCATATAATCCTGCATCTGCGGGTTTTTCTCATAATAAACCACAAAACCTGGCTGTTCTGCCAGATTACCATTTTTCCACACAAAAATTTTTTCTTCCTTTTCTGACATATCTGTTACATATAGAATTTTTCCATTTTCACTAAAAAACTTCCCGTGGATTTGCCTTACTGAAATATCTGCTTTACTGTTCCACATGCTTACCCCGCATCCCCATCCAATCATTTGTGCCCCAGGGAAACTTTCATTCATATCCTCATATACCTGGTTCCATTTATTAGCAGTAAGTTCTTTTGGCCCTTCCATTACATCACATTGTACCTGTACTGCACCATAAATAAATACGCAGCCTGCTGCCTGTTCTTTTCCCTTTTTGCCAAGGAATACAACTATTGCCTTCTCGTGTTTTTCAGTAAATATCTGGTGTATATATGTCATTACATAATCTTCTATGTATATTTTAAGGCTTCCATTTGTTTCACCAATCTGTCTTATATTTTCTGGCAGCCGGCTATATACATATTCCTTATGTGCTGACTCTTTAGCGTACTGGCCCAGGTTACCAAATCTCTTAGTTTCCATTCCGCACACAACCCTTTCTGACAAATATATTTCCTGATAAACAAAGGATACAGGAATTGTAACACTGGGGGTATGCCGTTTTTGTCGAAAACAGGACAAGCATATGTATATCTTGGTACTAAAATTCGACCTGCATTAACAAAGCAAAAAATAACCCATAGACCTTTTATCCTGGCTATGGTATACTTATGTTTTAAGGAAATTTCTTTAAAGACAGGAGGTTTTGGATATAGAAAATAAAAATTATATTTTTTTACACGGGCTGGGGCAGACAGCAGCAAGCTGGGATAAAACTTTTTCTATCCTGCATATACAGAATCCAGCCTGCCCGGATTTGTTCCAGATGTTAAAAGGCCAGGATATAAATTATCCTAATCTGTACAGCCAGTTTGAAAAATACTGCAATGGATTTTCTGGCGGGCTGCATATATGTGGTATCTCCCTTGGCGCAGTTTTAGCATTAAATTATACATTAGGGCACTTGCAAAAAGTACAGTCACTGGTTTTAATAGCCCCACAGTACAAGATGCCGAAGGGAATGCTTTATATACAGGATATATTATTCCGTTTTATGCCAGAAACAATGTTTTCAGGGATGGGTATACCTAAAAAAGATATATTATCTTTAACAAAATCCATGTTAAACCTGGATTTCCAGAAAGAGCTGGGAAGGCTTGCCTGCCCGGTTATGGTGGCCTGTGGTGAAAAGGATAAAGCAAACAGAAAGGCAGCCGCCAGAATACATAATAAGATTAAAGGCTCAAAACTTTATTTTATAGAAAAGGCCGGACATGAGGCCAATGTTGAAGCACCAGAAAAATTAGCAAATCTTATAGAAATGTTCTGGATAAATAACAGCGGATTGTAATATAGAATAAAATATTTTTACTGGGGCATACTTAGGCATATAACAAAAAGGAAGGTTAAATTATATGCCAGCTATATCAACCGGAATAAAATATTTTAATATATACCGCTCTGCGTCATTTTCCAAATTTGTCAGTACAGTTAACTGCCATTATGAAGAATGTTATAACAATAACCAGAATATAGTGTTCCTCTGTATTGGCTCTGACCGTGCAACTGGCGACTGCCTGGGTCCTGTTACTGGCCATATTCTTACAAAAAGCCAGAAGAACCTGCCTGTTTTTGGTACGCTTTCGTCACCTGTGCACGCCCAGAACCTGGGCAGCACTATTGAATATATATATAATGCAGTCCCAAGGCCATATATTGTGGCAATAGATGCTTCACTTGGGATAAGGCAGCATATCGGGCATGTCACATCAGGAACCGGCCCTCTTTCGCCAGGTATTGGTGTTAATAAAAAACTGCCTTGTGTTGGTGACGCTTTTATTACAGGTATTGTTAATACTTCTAATTCCAACAGCCACCTGACTTTGCAGACCACAAAACTTTCTACAGTAGTAGACCTTGCAGAATTTATTGCCAAAGGCATTTTAAAAGCAGCTGGAAAAAGAACAGATTTACATGTCTGTTCTTCCTTCCAGTGCCCTGTATAAAGTTACTTCATCAATATATTCCAGGTCCCCGCCTGCAGGTACGCCGCTTGCAATGCGGCTGACCTTTATTCCAAGTGGTTTTACAAGCTTGCTGATATATGCAGCAGTTGTATCACCTTCAAGGTTTTTGTTTGTTGCAACAATTACTTCGTCCACATCTTTGCCAAGCCTTGCCATAAGTTCACGAAGCCTTATATCATCCGGGCCTGTGCCAGCCATTGGCGAAATAGCGCCATGCAGCACATGGTATACGCCTTCATATTTGCCTGTTTTCTCATACGCTGCCAGGTCTCTTGGATTTTCAACCACCATTATATATTTATGGTCCCTCTGCCCGCTTGCGCAGATTGGACAGAGTTCATTATCCGTATATGTACAGCATTCTTTGCAGTAACGTACCTTTGCCTTGGCATTTACCATAGCCCCTGCAAGGGATTTAACCTGCTCTTCCGGCAGGTTCACTATATGGAAAGCAAGCCTTTGTGCAGACTTTGCCCCTATGCCGGGAAGCTTTGAAAGCTGTTCTATAAGATTGCTAATCTGTGTACTGTAAAATTCCATATCTGCCTGCCCCCGTCAGAACAGCCCGCCAAGCCCTCCAAGGCCGCCTGTAAGCTGCTGCATCATTGCTGCATTTTCTTCTTCCATCTTGCGGAGTGCTTCATTGGATGCAGCTACTATTAAGTCCTCAAGCATCTCTATATCATCAGGGTCAACAACTTCTGGTGAAAGTTTTACAGAAAGAATTTCCTTTTTGCCTGATACTTTAACAGTAACAGCACCGCCGCCAGCTGATGCCTCCCACTCTTTATCCTCAAATTCCTTTGACTTCTCTTCCATCTGCTTCTGCATGCGCTGTGCCTGTTTCATAATATTATTCATATTGCCAGGCATAGCACCACCTGGAAAACCTCCGCGTCTTGCCATTACTAAATCCTCCAATTATATTTTTATAAAAACTATATATATTCTATTCCATCAAAATGTATTATCTGTGACAAATCAGTAAATTGTGAATTAATTTCTTCTGTTACTGTCCTTGTTTCTATTACAGCTTCTTTGCCTGTTATATTTAGTATAATAGTTTCCAGTGCTTCAAGCGGCCTTCCATCTTCCTTTCTAAAATACGCTTCATCTACAGGGTCTGTAAACTGCAGTATTAGTGCACCGCTTTCTGATACAATTTTCTTTACATTAACAAGCATATCCTGTTCTACCCTGCCACATTGCTGTATTATTTTATTCCAGTTTTTAATTATATCCTTTATATCTTCTGGTACTGCTTTCTGGGGAGTTTTTTCTTTATTACCCTCTGGCTGGCTTTCTCCATAAGCAGGGCTGGCAGCAGGCATTGCTGTATTAACGGGTGCTGCCACGCCATTTGCCATTATGCTGCCAAGCTGTTTTTCAAGTACCGCAAGCCTTGTAATAACTGACTGGAAATCCTGTTCTGCATCCATCTGCGGCTTACAGAGTTTTATAAGGCATATTTCCACAAGCACACGCTTCTGTGTGGCATATTTTATCTGTCCTGACAGTTCAGAAAGTATCCGTATATACCTTGTTAAAACTTCCATATTAGTCCTGGCGGCATCCTGCTGCATATTAAGAAGCTGTTCTGTGGAAACGTCAACAATGTCTGCGCCTCCGCCAAGTATTACCAGGAGGTTTCTTAAATACCATGTAAATTCTGTTATAAACTGGTTTAAATCCCTGCCTGCCATTATCATATCACCAGCCAGCCTGATACAGCTTATGGTATCAGAATTAATGATATTATTAAACATGCTGCTGTATACACTTGTATCAACTGCACCTAGTACCTCAAGCACATTGTCATAGGATAATTTCTGTCCTGGATAGAATGCAATGCACTGGTCAAGCAGGCTTAACGCATCCCTTAATGAACCATCTGCAGTTTTTGCTATATACTGGAGTGCCCTGTCCTCTGCACTTACGCCCTCTTTATCCATAAGTTCATTAAGCCTGTCTGCTATTGTCCCGGCAGGTATACGCTTAAAATCGTATCTCTGGCATCTTGACAATATTGTAATTGGTATCTTATGTGCCTCTGTTGTTGCAAGTATAAATATTACATATGGCGGTGGTTCTTCCAATGTTTTAAGCAGGGCATTAAATGCGCCTGTAGAAAGCATATGGACTTCATCTATAATATATACCTTATACCTGCCTTCTGCTGGTGAATACTGCACTTCCTCAATAATTTCCCTGATATTTGCGACGCCATTATTTGACGCCGCATCTATCTCTATTACATTCATTGACGCCTGCCTGTTAATCTTCTGGCATGTGCTGCACTGGTTACACGGGCTTCCATTCTGTGGGTTTTCACAGTTTACTGCCTTTGCAAGTATTTTTGCCACAGTTGTCTTTCCTGTGCCCCTTGTGCCACAGAAAAGATAGGCATGGCTGGTACGTCCTGTCTGTATCTCATTCTTTAAGGTTGTAACAATATGTTCCTGTCCTTTTACATCATCAAAGCCTGCCGGACGGAACTTCCTGTATAACGCCATGTATGACATAATTAATCACCAAATGAAATTCCAAGCCCCTTTGCTTCTTTTATAATAGAAGAATCAGGATTAACTGTTTTAAGCTTTCCTGCAACTTCGCTAAGAGGTACAGGGATAATTTCATTATTCTTAATGCCTACCATATAGCCGTATTTACCTTCAATTATAAGCCTTGCAGCTGCTGAACCGAGCCTGCTTGAAATTACGCGGTCATATGGGCATGGCTCACCGCCACGCTGTGTATGGCCTGGCACTGTAATACGTACTTCCTGGCCTGTTCTTTCCTGTATCTCCTGTCCAATTTTATATGATATTGAAGGATAGAGGTTTTCCTGTTTCTTTGCTTTAAGTTCCTTTTTGCTAAGTTTTGCATCTTCTTTTGAAATAGCGCCTTCCGCAACAGCAAGTATTGAAAACCTCTTGCCCTGCTTGTTCCTTTTGTCAAGGGCTTTTACTACAGAATTAATATCATATGGAATCTCTGGAAGAAGGATTATATCTGCACCGCCTGCAATTCCGGCATGGAGTGTAAGCCAGCCAACTTTATGCCCCATAACTTCTACAATAAATACCCTTCCATGTGATGCTGCAGTAGTATGGATGCAGTCAATAGCATTAGTTGCAATATTTACTGCACTCTGGAAACCAAATGTAATATCAGTGCCCCAGATATCATTGTCAATAGTTTTTGGCAGGGTTACTACATTGCAGCCTTCCTCACTAAGCAGGTTAGCTGTTTTATGTGTGCCGTTGCCGCCAAGTATTACAAGGCAGTCAAGCCCCCATTTCTTATAATTCTCTTTCATTGCCTTTACTTTATCAAGGCCGTTTTCATCAGGCTCACGCATTTTCTTAAAAGGCTGCCTTGAAGTGCCTATAATTGTACCCCCCTCTGTAAGTATGCCTGAAAAATCACCTGGTTTCATCTTTCTGTAATTGCCATAAATAAGTCCCTTATATCCTTCCAGAATACCATATACTTCAACATCATCATACTTCTGGTACAAGGTCTTGGCTACACCCCTCATTGTTGCGTTTAAGCTCTGGCAGTCACCGCCGCTTGTTAAAAATCCTACTTTTTTCATAAATCCCCGCCTTTCTGCAGGCCTTAAATACCTGCATAACATTATGTAAACCAGTTTTTATTATAATCCCTGCCTTAATGGCAGGAGATTTTAATTATAATTAATATTTCCTGTGCCCTTTAAAGAACTTATCTGCATCTGTATTTTCAAGTTCTTTCTCCCTTTCCTTAGTATAACCCCATTTCCTGTCTGCTGTTTTAGACAATATTATATAACCAGTGGCAGCAACCAATGCCACAATAATAATAACAGGTAATGTAATAATTAGTTTAACTTCCATATATCTTCATTATACTGTGCTATTGTCCTGTCTGATGAGAAGAAACCAGCTTTTGCTATATTGACAAGCATTTTGCCAGCCCATTTTTCCCTGTCCTCATAGTCAGAAAGCACCTGTTCTTTAACTTTTATATAATCTTTAAGGTCAAGCAGTGCCATAAACCAGTCCTTTGTGACAATCTCCATATAAAGCCTTATAAGGCTCTTTTTATTGCCAACTGCAAAAAGCTCTTTGCTTATAATAAAATCAACAAGCTTTGCTATCTCTTTGTCATTGTCATAGAGTTTTTCAGGTGAATAATCACTGTTCTTATAATGCTCTATAACCTGTTCACTTGACTCACCAAATATATAAATATTATCATCACCTACAAATTCATGTATCTCAACATTTGCCCCGTCATCAGTGCCAAGTGTTACAGCGCCGTTTAACATAAATTTCATATTGCTTGTACCACTTGCTTCTTTTGATGCAAGTGAAATCTGCTCTGAAATATCAGCAGCAGGAATAACCTTTTCTGCATAAGACACATTATAATTTTCAAGCATAACCACCTTAAGGTAAGGGCTTGCTTCAGGGTCATTCTTTATAATTTCTGAAAGGCATAATATAAGATGTATAATATCTTTAGCTATTGTATAAGCAGGTGCAGCCTTTGCGCCAAAAATCATTGTAACAGGCCTTTCCGGCTTTTTGCCGGCTTTTATCTCCATATATTTATAAATAATATAAAGTGCATTCATCTGCTGGCGTTTATATTCATGCAGACGTTTAACCTGTACATCAAAAATAGAATTTTCGTCTATTTCAATACCCTCATTTGCCAGTAAATATTCTTTAAATTCTTTCTTTTTAGCTGCTTTAATATCCAGAAGTGCATTAAGAACGGATTTGTCATTTGCAAACTGCAGGAGCTTTTCAAGTTCATCTGCATTCTTTTTATAGCCATCACCAATCTTTGATGTAATAAAAGCTGAAAGCCCGTGGTTACAGTGGAGAAGCCATCTTCTGAATGTTATGCCGTTAGTCTTGTTATTAAACTTGGCAGGGTAAATATCATAAAATGGTTTAAGTTCGCTTTTCTTTAATATATCTGTATGGAGTGCTGCAACGCCATTTACGCTGAAGCCATAGTGTATATCAATGTGTGCCATATGGACACGGTTTTCTTTGTCAATAATTGCAAGTGCAGGGCTGCTGTGCTTTTCTTTAACCTTGACATCTAACATCTTAATTACAGGTATAAGGTGTGGCACAACCCTTTCAAGATACCATACCGGCCATTTTTCAAGTGCCTCTGAAAGAATTGTATGGTTTGTATATGCGCACATTTTAGATACTATGCTTATAGCATCATCCATGCCAATGCCCTTTTTAAGCAGAAGCCTTATCATCTCAGGGATTACCATTGTAGGGTGCGTGTCATTAATCTGTATAACTGCATAATCTGGCAAATCATAGAGATTGCTTCCCTTGGCAACAGCTTCATCAATAATTAACTGTGCTGCATTGCTGGACATAAAATACTGCTGGTAAATACGCAGAAGCTGCCCATTATAATCACTGTCATCAGGATAAAGGAATAAAGTAAGGTTTTTTCTTATATCATTTTTATCAAAATATATGCTTCCATCCTGCACTATATCTTCATCTATTGTTTCAATATCAAACAGTTTAAGTGTGTTGCATTTATTATCATACCCAGTAACATCAATTTCATACATAACAGACTGCACACGCAAATCCCCAAAAATTACAGTATAGCTTTTATCTGTCTTGCGCAGCCAGTTTTTATTTTCAATCCATGGGTTTTTAACTTCCTTCTGGAGATTATTTTCAAACTCCTGTTTAAAAAGCCCAAGATGGTAATTAAGGCCTATCCCGTCACCTGCAAGACCCAGGGTAGCAATAGAATCAAGGAAACATGCTGCAAGGCGTCCAAGCCCGCCATTGCCCAGTGATGGTTCCGGTTCTGCTTCTTCTATTTCAGCCATGCTCTTGCCATGGCGCTTTAAAGCGGCAGCAACATCATCATATATACCTAAGTTTATAAGGTTATTTGAAAGAAGCTTGCCAATAAGAAACTCTGCGGAAATATAATAGAGTTTTTTCTTTCCCTCAATCCTGCCACGCTTCTGTATAATATCCTTTGTAAACTCAAGAAGGGCATAATAAATCTCTTTATTGCTTCCTTTTGATGCAATATTTTCAATTTCGTTCTCGTACATAAAGTAAACCTCCATTAATTTATAATAGCTTATCTGGATAATAATTCCTTTTACCATCCTCTATTATTGTATGACATTTGGCAGACAAAAGCAATCCCTATTATTCGTGGCCGGTACTGCTGCCTGCAACATATACAACTGATGAATCCCCCTTTAATGCCTGTTTTACAACTGCTTCTGAAAGCCTCTGGAAATTATCCCCGGAACTTGTTGCACCTGTTAATAAATCTATATCCGGTGTTTCTTTTCTGCCTGTAAGCTGTGCCGCATAATAGCGTGTATATTCATTAGGGTATGTTCCTGAAACAGGGTTCATATTCTGCATATATGCGTTATCCCAGCTTTTAATAAACCCGCTTGCATTTTCTGCATTAAATTCTGTAGAAACAATCTCACCGTTCTTTACAACAATGGTAACATATTCCTGCCATCCATAAGAGTATTCCTTCATCTGTGCTGTATATGAACCATCCTGTAAAACTTCCATATCCTTGTTATCTGCACAGCCTGGAGCTGCCAGCGCTGTAACTGCACATAATAATAATATTTTTAACCTTCCCATATACTTCCTCTTTTCTTTATAAAAAATTCTTAGTGGAACTGGAATTTGCTTAAAAGCCCGCGGAGAACCCCTGCTTCTTCTTTTAACCCTGCACTTGCACTTTCAGTTTTGCTGGCAGAATCCAGGTTTTGTTCTGTAATTGAAGAAATTTCTTTTATTTTGCCTGTTATTTCATGTAATGATTTCTCCTGTATATTAACTGACTCTGACAGCCGGTTTGCAATGCCTGTTACCTCATCTGAACTTCTGTTTATTAATTCCAGTGATACGGCAGCCTCCTTTGTAAGTTCCACACCTTTTGTAATAAGCCCGTCTGACTGTGACAAAAGCTCTACAGTGTCATGGGCAGCTTTTTCACTTTCCTCTGCCAGTTTCCTTACTTCCTGTGCCACTACTGCAAAACCAGCGCCAGCTTCACCAGCCCTTGCCGCTTCCACTGCTGCATTTAATGACAGTATCTTTGTCTGTCTGGCAATATCCTCAACAAGCATTGATATTTTATTAACTTCTTTGGAATTTTGTTCTATAGCCGCCATAGCTTCTTTAAGGCCATCCATCTTTATATTGCTGTCAGATATCTGTTCTGCAATCTCATAAGCGCTCTGGTGTGTATGTTTTGTATTTTCCATTACCCCTGCTAAATTATTCTTTATAATCTCCACCTCTGAATTTAAGCCTTCCATTGCATTTGTCTGTATATATGCTGCCTTATGGAGTTCCCCTGCCTGTGTTTCCATATCCTGGGCTGTATCTGCAAGCTGGTGTGATGTACGGTTTATCTGCTTCATTATATTGTTTAATGAACTGGTAATCTGTGCCAGGGATTCCCCGACCACCACAAAATCACCTTTATAATCACCCTCTGTAGAAATATTAAGGTTGCCTTTGGAAATATTTTCAAGCACCCTCTGTATCTCCATAATATAGCCATTAATATGTTCTACTGTTGTCTTTAATGAAACAGAAAGGATTTCTACTTCATCACCTGACCTTTCCACTTCAATATCTGACTTTAAATCACCCTCTGAAAGCCAGTTCATCCTTATAATAGCCTTTTTAAGCTGGCTTGAAATCACAGTGGTTACAACCCATATCGCTGCCAGTGCAAATGCCAGTGCGCCTGCAGTCCCGACCATTGTATTATATAGTGCAATATTAGCTATATGTGAATAATCTTTTTTAGGTACTTCTATCGCAAAAGCCCACTGGGTCCCTCTTACAGGACAATAACTTACATAAGCATCCTGCCCGTTTACTATGCCCTGTGCTGCACCTGTTTCCCTTGCAGCCATACTGTTATATATATTATGTGCACTTTCATCCTGGTCAAGTTCATATATATTAAGTTCCTGTTTTACCACATCCATATAAGGATGCCCTACTATCTTGCCATCTTCATTAATAATAATAGCCATCCCTGTCTGCCCGATATGTATTGAACCCAGCACATCACTTAATATATCATATTTATAAATGCCTGCCAGGTATGAAACTGTTTCACCATTTACTTTTATTGGCATACCCATAGGAATCCCTACATAATCATCAGATACTACAGGGTCAGAAATAACCATATTGTCTGTTTCCTTCATAAGTGACAACATTTCTGTCCCGCCAATGCTTTCAAAAGCATCACCTTCTGATGCTTTCAAACTGCCATCTGCATTGTAGACACCAATTCCATAAAATTCATATGTATTGGCAGCATTCTTTAATACCGCTTTTACCCGCCTGTAAGAAACATTCTCCCTTGCCAGAGTACTATCCAGTGCAAGCCCCATAATCCTGTCTGCCATAAGATGTATATTAGATTCAACCGCCTGTGCCGACTGCCTGGCAGCAGGCTGGAGTACATCAACCAGTATTGTTTCTGTAAGGTTTTGCATGGAATAACGCAATATAGCAGTACACACAAACATAACACCCAGCACAATTATAGTAGTTAAAGCCATAATTTTAAAACGTATGCTGCGCTTTGTTTTAATTTTTGATTTATTTATCCTCCGGTTTTTCATTATACGCATCTTTCTGTTACTGAAAACTTATAAAAAGTTTATATTTCATTCCTGTTTCAACACGTAACAAGCCATACATATCTGAAATACCTTTTCCATATTTATATCCTCTAAAACTATACAGGCTTGTTACCGCTTAATAATCCCAGTGGTTGTTTTATGGATGTAATCTATCCTGATGTTATTTAACCTATTATTAATTTATATAATTTCTTTTCACTTTTTATAATGCTGCCCGTTTTACAGTAACTTCCTCCTTTCTTATTCTTATATAATTCCTTAATATGGAACGCTGCAGCCTGCGTTTTTTCTTTTTAATACTAACCCCTTTGTAATTTCATTACAATAAAAAACATATTTATTATAACTAAACTTAAAAGTTTTTTCAATAATTCCCTGTAATTTTATATAGCAGGAACTATAAAATATTTAAAAGCAAAAAAGCCGCCCTTTAATATTCTTTTTTGTAATAAATAGCAACAGCCAGCGGACAGGATATAATAAATACAAACAATGCACCCACAAGAATGGTTATGCCAGCTAAAATTATTTGTATGGTACTTATACGGGCTGGAAACAAAGTATTTATGAAGGCAGTAATCCCCATAATAATTCCAATGCTTAAAAGCAGGCTGATTACTAAAAACACCTCGTTTTGTTCCTCCCCGCCTAAATAAAACAGCGGAAAGAAAATTGCACCCATAAACAGGCTTATTCCTGTCCCGGCAACGAATAACATAAAAACATCCGTATTTCTGTCAAAAGGAAAACCATGCAGCATAATTGACAAAGCTGCACCGGCTCCAGCAAAAACCATTCCAACAGCCAGCCATAATAACATGCTTAGAAAATAACTTTGTACAATGGCAGACCTTTTTACAGGCGCTGTAAGTTTATATTCACTCCATTTAGCAGAACCCTCTTTCCGCAGGCTTGCAATAAAATTTAAGTGAAATCCAATTATTCCCAATAACATATAACCAATAAGCAGTGATGGTATTTTATTATCCATAACAACAACAAAAATCCCTAATAAAAACATTACAACAGAAAATATTTTTACATTTGAAAGCGCTGCATATAAATTATTTCTCAAAAGACCTTTCATACCCGTTCCCCCTTTACCAGCAATAGCATAATTTCATCAACACAAACATGGTCTGTTACAACACCTTTATACTTTCTCTGTGCTTCTTTTCCGCTGGAAACCAGCACATCAATCCAAAAATCACGTTTCCGGTAAGCTAAAATATCGCCAGGGTCTAATGCAAAAAACTGGCTTTCCCTGCAACGCATAACCGCATAATTATACACCAAATCATTTTTTGATACTGTCATAATAATCTTTCCATTATGTATAAAAGTAATATAATCTGCAATTTTTTCTAAATCACTTGTAATATGGGAAGATAATAAAACCGAGTGGTTTTCTTCTTGTACAAACCCAAGAAAAATGTCTAACATTTCATCACGCATAACAGGGTCTAAACCACTGGTTGCCTCATCTAAAACCAATAATTGCGGGTGGTGTGCCAGTGCAGCAGCTACCGCCAGCTTCATTGTCATTCCTCTGGAATAATGCTTGATTTTTTGCTTTACAGGCAGATGGAAGCCATCTAAATATTTTTGAAATAAAGAAGTATCCCATTGTTTATAAAGCCCCTCCATAACCGCTGATAACTGTTTAGCATTCCAGTAAACTGGAAAATTGCCACCATCATAGACAACCCCTATTTTTTCCCGCAACTCTGTGTCTGTGTCCAGCATCTCTTTTCCAAACAATTTCACCGTTCCATTATCTTTTATGATTGTATTCATAATACAGCCAATGGCCGTGGTTTTTCCTGCGCCATTTTCTCCAACAAAGCCTAAAATAGCCCCGTAAGGCAATGAAAATGTCACATTTTCAAGCGCAAAACCTGACTTTGGAAATGTTTTGGAAACTTGCCGTAATTCTAAAATATTTTCCATGCTATTCATCCTCCTGATAGAATAAAGCTAACAACTCTGTCAATTTTTCAAGGGAGATATTACTTACCCGTCCAATCTCTGCAGCAGCTTGTAAATGTTCCTCAGCTATACGCTGCTGTTCTTCCTGGTAAAATTCTTTATTTTGTGCTGACACAAAACTCCCTCTGCCAACCGTAGTTTCTATAAAACCGTCCCTTTGTAAATCCTCATAGGCTTTTTGGACTGTAATAACACTTACATGAATTGACTTTGCCAACGCACGCATTGAGGGAATTGCATCCCCTGTTTGCAGTTCCCCGCTCATTATCATTGCTTTTATCTGTGATGTAATTTGCTCATATATCGGCTTATTAACATTATTGCTGATAATGATTTCCATAACCTGCCTCCTCTAATGTACTTATTGTACAAGTACATTATAACACCTGTATCCGCTTAGTCAATCCCTAAAATAAAAAAACAATTAAAATTATTTTGTAATTGGTTATAAATAGAAATAATGAAACTGAACTTCATTTCATCTGCCGTCATTAATTCTTTGCCACATTATCAAGTGAATAATTAATTTTTTAACCTTTTCATACACAGAATCTTGCAGATGTTCTATAAATGTGCTAAACTAAACGGAACAACAAAGAGGAATGATTTTATGAAAGTGATTGCAATAGCAGCTGTAACAGCCGGTGGAAAAACAACAACAGTAAACGGAATAAAAAAGCAATTATCCAATGTGCAGTCTTTGCATTTTGATGACTATATTTTTGAAGGAGCGGTTAATGATTTTTACCAGTGGGTGCTTGATGGAGCCAGTTATAATGTTTGGAACCTTGAACCATTGGAAAAGGATATATTAAAAGTACAAAATAATGGAACTTGTGATTATTTAATTCTTGATTATCCCTTTGCCTATTGCCATGAACAAATCAAAAAATATATAGATATGGCTTTTTTTATAGATACCACTTTAGATATAGCATTAGCAAGAAGGATTCTAAGAGATATGGGTAATGCGTCTGGCGGGGATATAAGAAATGATTTACTGGGATATTTAAAATATGCAAGGATTGCATTTATCCAAATGCAAAAAGACATATTACCAGCTTCAGATTATGTAATAGACGGTACAATGAGTACAGAATATATTGTTAAGGAAATTATCAATATCATTAGATAATAATTTCATGCAATTTTGTTTCCCTCTTTTTCCATTACCAGAATCCGCAATATCCTGCGGAAAGATATAACACAAGGGAAACCTTAAAAGAAAACCTGCCTGCAATAAATCCAGTATTTTCAAGCATTGGCAGGGATTTTAATAATAAAATATAACAGCTGATGCTTTCCTTAAAAAATAATCAAATCACAGCCGGAATTTGCGAGGAAAAATATATGATTAGAATAAGACCATATAAAGCTTCAGATGCAGGCACAATATTATCATGGTGCCAAGATGAAAAATCATTTTATCAATGGACAGCAGGCATAACTGGTAATTATCCAATAACACAAAAGGAATTTTGTTTTGTTGAATCTCTAATGCCATTTACTGCATTCGATGAAACAGGAACCATTGGCTTTTTTACACTAAGAAACCCTGGTGAATCATTGGATGAACTACGTTTTGGATTTGTTATTGTAAATCCCCACAAGAGAGGAAAAGGCTATGGAAAAGCTATGCTCCGGCTAGGACTAAAATTTGTATTTGAAATATATGGAGCAAAAAAAGCATCATTGGGCGTTTTCGAGAATAATCTTCCAGCTTATTATTGTTACAAAGCCGCCGGTTTTAGCGATACAATTATTGATGCGGCAGAAACATATCATATTCTAGGCGAAGAATGGAAGTGCAAAGAATTAATTATAGAAAATAGATAAATTCCGGTTTACCGGGAAGAAGCAAAAAGCATAAAACTGGGATTAATAAGGGGGATTGAAATACAAAATGAAGAAATACCAATGTCCTTGCTGCGGATATTTTACCTATAATATTCCAGCAAATGAGGATTGTGGATATATTTGCCCTGTTTGTTTTTGGGAAAATGACCCATTCACCACTTCTGACGAAGAACCAAGTGATTCTAATCATGGAATAACACTAAAAGAAGCAAAATTTAATTTCCTGCAATTTGGTGCTTGTGAAAAAGAAATGTTATGCCATGTCCGTCCGCCAGAAAATAATGAAAAAGGAATACCATAGCGGCAGCTTCCACATGGTTGTTATAGCGCTTCTGCTAGCAGGCATAACCCGTTGATACACCAAGCATTCCAGCCGCTTCCTCTGCTGTTACATACATTTTCTTTCCATTCTCCATATAGTCCTGTCCTTAGAAAAGCTTGCAAAGGCGCTTGCTGTCAATGTTAAAGTATTAACAAATTCAGACTTTGATGTCAAGGCTATACACAGGCTTTTCCAAGTGTTCCGCCAATATAATGGTCATTTATTTGAATGTCAGGATAAAGACGGAAATGATATGGTTGCTGTCAGTTTTGGTACACCCGCCTTGATGCGTTCATGATGTGAGCGTTACGGAAAATATATGGAAGAAATAGAAAAATGTAATTCTATCAAAGACGTGAAAAAAAGAGCTGGGGCTCTATTAAAGGCAGAGGCAGACTTTAATCTCTGGATGGATATTTCCCCAAAGCCAGAGCCGTTTGATATGAATTTACAGGTCCAGAAGACACATGATGAATTTATAGATAAGATTGGGTTGAATCCAAAAGAGGAAAAATATATCCGGATGTTAAAAAAATAGAAGGTTATTTATATTTGGGGTGATGACATGGACAATGAATCGATTTTGGAAATTATCAGTAAGAATATTAAATCAACTGAAGTAGAAGATAAGCTAAAAATATGTGCTTTCAGAAAATTACTATATAAGGAATTACACCGGGATTTCTCTTACAAATATGCTGAACTTATTAGAAAATTATTCGCAATCGAGGTAAAAGAATACGAAGCTCTTTGTAGTTATGATTCAAACGTTGCAAGAGAAATTGATAATACTTATGATTGCCCACTTTCTATAGTATGTAGCACCTATCTACTTTATCGTTTGGGCGATTTAAATGATGTAAAGTCTATATGGAATGCAAAATGCATTGACTATGATCTGTCTCTTA
>CAJTOK010000058.1 GCA_910577825.1 uncultured Lachnospiraceae bacterium
TTGTAGAAACTTATAAACAAGTACTCTTGATTGAGTACATCATTATTATACTAGGGGGAATTATTGTGAAAGAAAAAGACAGGGATAATCCGGGGATAGAAGAAATTATAAATGAAAAAGATACAGATTTACAGAAAGAAAAATACAATGAATATGTAAAAAACATGACACCGAAAAACAATGGTTTTTTAAACTGTATAAAAGCATTTATAGTAGGCGGGGGCATATGCCTTTTAGGGGAAATATTTAGCAGTATTTATAAATCAATGGGGAATGACGACAAGCTGGCAGGGCTTTACAGCACTATGACCCTGATTGGAATAAGCATAATCCTTACAGGGTTTAATATATACCAGAAGCTTGGGCAGTTCGCAGGGGCAGGAAGCATTGTGCCTATTACCGGCTTTGCAAATTCCGTTGTATCACCTGCTATTGAATTTCAGGCAGAAGGTGATGTTTTTGGTGTAGGCTGTAAGATATTCTCCATTGCCGGGCCTGTTATTTTATATGGAATGTTCAGTTCGTGGATACTGGGGGTAATATACTGGATTTATACAATATTTTCTAAGTGAAGGTACTTAGGGTGGAAAATTTCTTAATATATAAAAATAAAAGCTGCTTTTGATGGTATAGCCACAAGGCAGCTTTTTGGCTGTATAATAGGAACAAAAGTTCATATTATTTATGGCTTGTGCGCATTTTTAACTTAAATGTGCCATGCTATAATTGAACTGAAGGGAGAGATGGTTTTTATAATGGAGAGTGCAAAAGAAGCAATAACACCAGGAACCAGGATTTTGCAGCTAAGGACAGAAAAACGTTATACAAGGGAACAGCTTGCATATATGGCAGAGATTTCAGAAAAATTTCTATATGAAATTGAAAATAATAAAAAGGGTTTTTCAGCAGTAACATTATTAAAGTTATCAAGGGCTCTTGATGTCAGTATGGATTATATAATGATTGGTGATAGTGCAAGAAAATATGAAAATGAGATTGTAGCAACATTAGAACGTTTTAACCCTGATAATTTGGAAAATGTAGAAAGGCTGCTAAAAATTGCTTATGAACTTACAAAAGGGAATAAGTAAAAAGCCTGTATATATGATTAAATATTTATGCTAACAAGTAATTATTGTTTTATTAGATGGTACTTTTAAATCCAGGCAGGGATAACTTACAGTCCCTGTCTGGATTTATTATATCCTTATTAAAGAATAGTATATGCAAAAAGGCATAAATATATGATACAAATATAATTATAACTATGGTAAAATAGTTCCAGGGGTTCTTGTCCAAATTACAGAAAGCTGGTGGGGATATGGATTTAATTATGGAAATTTTATTAGAGCTTATATTTGAAGGAACATTGGAAATGGTAACATCAAAGAAGATACCAATGTTTATACGTTTACTTGCAGCGGTATTATTACTTGCATTTTATATTGGGTTTGGAGGGGTTTTAATCTATATAGGAATAAAACATAAAAGCATAGTGGTTATAATATGTGCCGTGGTACTGCTTTTGGTGGTCTGGATTGTAACTGTAAAAAAGTATAAGGAGATAAGGGGATAGAAATCCCCTTTTTGTTTTATTGCTCTGGTGGCAGCATTTCTACTGTCCATTCTGCTTTTTCAACAATAAATTCTATATCATCTTTTTTTATATAGCCTTCATCACCGCCTGGCAGGCTGCATTTAAAGAAATCCCCCTCTTTTCCTTCAATTAATACTGCTGAAGAATATCCAGTGGTTTTAGGTTTTTTATCTTTTGGGGATTCATAAACACTAACATTCTTTGCTAAACCGCTTGTAGCATTTTGTATGTCCGCATCATCAAAGGATACAGCATCTTTACTGACATGCCCTGCCAGTACAGGCAGTTCTGTTGCAGCAAGCTGTATATGGTAGTCGTCCTTATTTTCATTTATTACAAGGACAAGGTTTCCTTCCTTTACCATTACTGTACGTTTTTTATAGTTGTTAGGGTCAAAATATGTTACATTAGCTGTTTGTATAAGAATCCCTGTCTGCCCTGCATGGTTTGTGTTCTTATCTGTATCCGCAGGTACAGGTTCTTTACTGTCTTGTACAGCCTGCTTCTCCTGGTTATTCTGGTTATCAGTTTTTTGGCTGCATCCAGATAATATTACAAGAGTTAAAGCAATAAAAATAATTTTGCGTTTCATATGTGCCCCTCCCTGTATGTTATATAATTAATATACTTTATTCTAGCACAACTTATCAGACACTTCTTTAAAAAATAATTAAGATTACATATGGACGGGCTGGTAATTATATCTCCGGTGTCTTGCTTATAACCGGAATATATGGTATTTTATAAAATATGTATATATATAGAAAGGAAAAGTGGCAAGGCACTACAGGTATAAAATGGGATATTTATATTTAACAAGGCATGGACAGACTGTATGGAATGTCAGTGGCAGGGTATGCGGGGCTACAGATGTAGAACTTACGGAAAAGGGAAGGGAACAGGCAGCGGCGCTTGGTACAGTTTTAAGTTCTGATAAGGATATTAATATAGATGTGGTAGTTTCTTCACCACTTAAAAGGGCAAGGGATACAGCAAAGATTATTTCAGATGCTATTTTAGTTCCAATGTATACTGATATACGTATAACAGAACAGAATTTTGGGAAATATGAAGGGAGCGGACGGCGTTCTGATGAATTTATAGAGGCGAAACGCCATTTTGCGGATAATTATGAAGGCGGGGAATCAATGCTTAAAGTTGCACAAAGGGTTTATAATTTCCTTGATGAAATAAAAAAAGATACTGGTAAAACTTATCTTATAGTTGCACATAATGGTATAGCGAGAATTGTACATTCGTATTTTTTTGATGAGAGTAATGAAGAATTTTCAAATTACTCTATAGATAATTGCGGGCTTGTACGTTACCAGTGGTAAAATAACCGGAGGAATGTGGTATGTATTATATAGGAAACCATCTGCCAGTTGCCAGTGGATATACAGCAATGGCAAATATGGCGTTAAGGCTTGGGGGAAATACATTTGCATTTTTTACAAGAAACCCAAGGGGGAGCAGGGCAAAAGAGATTGATGAAAAGGATATACAGGAGTTTCTTAGAATAGCAAGGGAAAATAAATTTGGAAAGCTTGTTGCACATGCCCCCTATACATTAAACTTATGTTCTGATAAGGAAAATGTCAGGAAGTTTTCTAAAGAAACATTTGCAGACGATATAAAAAGAATGGAGTATATACCTGGCAGCTATTATAACTTCCATCCTGGTTCACATACTGGACAGGGGGCAGAAAAGGGTATTGAAATAATTGCAGATGTGTTAAATGAAGTATTGTCACCAGAACAGACAACTATTGTACTGCTTGAAACAATGGCAGGCAAGGGAAGTGAAGTTGGCAGGACATTTGAAGAATTAAGGGGGATTATGGACAGGGTATGGCAAAAAGACAAGCTGGGGGTCTGCCTTGATACATGCCATATATGGGATGGCGGATATGATATAGTTAATAATCTTGATGGTGTTATAGATGAATTTGACAGGGTTATAGGGCTTGAAAACCTTTATGCAATCCATTTTAATGACAGTAAAAATGAATGTGGCTCACATAAAGACAGGCATGAAAGGATAGGGTATGGCAAAATAGGGTTTGAGGCAATGAAGCGTGCAGCACTCCATCCTGCCTTTGAAGGAAAGCCGTTTATACTTGAAACGCCTAATGATGATGAAGGTTATAAAAAGGAAATTGCAATGTTTAAGGAATGGATGGAGGAATAAAATGTTACAGGCAGTTCCGGTAAAAGAGGATATATTAAAAAAAGACGGTCTGTCATTGGAATTATTAGCAGAATTATCGTATAAATCCAGATTGGGAATACGTTTGAAAAAGAATTTGCATTATTTTGATAAGAATGCTTTATTTAATGAACTATTAGAGATAAATAAATGGTATGATAATTGTTTGCTTCTCCATAATCTTACAATAGATTACCATATTAAAAGTATACAGTCAGCATATTTTAAGTATGAAAGATATTATCCAGACCACCAGGCTGCTAAAGTTTTTAATGATATGCTTGGATTCCGTACACTTTGTGATAATTATAATGAAGTATTATTATTAAAAGGGTGCAGCCAAATCAGGGTTGCAGATATGTCAGAAGGAAAAGCAAATGATGATGGTTACAGGGGTGTCCATGTGTATTTCCAGCTGGATAATTTTCATTATCCAGTTGAAATCCAGTATAATACTTATTATGACAGGCAAATAAACAACTGGCTTCATAAATATATTTATAAAAGGGAATATGATAGCAGTATTGGATATTATTTAAGACAAGAATATGAAAATGCTTGCATTAGGAATGAAAGTGAATTTAAGGAGAGATTGGAATATGTGTTACTTAATAGCAAAAAAATTTGATGATACAGGATGCCTGGCATTGCAAATGACACATGGCCCGCATTTGGCAGGATTTAAAGAAAAACTTATGCAGGAAACTGGATATAAGATGATACAGCTAATTACTATAAGCCGTCCATCTGCTTATGGTGAATATGAACCATACCATTTTGTAGAAACAGAGCAGGAGTTTGAAGATGCTGTAAGAAGTATGTATATTAATAAGATAGAAGCATAATTAATATGGTTTGCTGTTAATATAGAAAATACTGGAGGAATAAAATGAGAATACCAAAGTTTTTAGAAGACGGGGGGACAATAGGTTTTGCAGCACCATCTTTTGGCTGTAATATAGAGCCGTATAAAAGCGGTTTTATAAGTGCGCAGGAACGGTTTAAATCAATGGGATATAAACTGGAGATTGGTGAAAACTGTTATAAGGGGTGTGGCACTGGCATTAGCAATACACCTGCAAAATGCGGGCAGGAACTGAATAGTTTTATGGCAGGAAAAAGGGCAGATGCAATTATTTCATGCGGCGGCGGCGAGCTTATGTGTGAAGTCCTTGATTATGTGGATTTTGACGGGATAACTAAAGCAGAACCTGTATGGTATATGGGTTTTTCGGATAATACTAATATGACATTCCTGTTGCCAGTCCTTTGTGATACTGCTGCAATATATGCACCATGTGCGCCGGCGTTCGGGATGAGGGAATGGCATAAGTCAATACATGATGCTTTTGGCGTGCTTACAGGCAGGACATCTGTGGTAAATGGTTATGGGATGTGGGAGAGAGAGTCACTTAAAACAGAGGAAAACCCGCTTGAACCATATAATGTTACAGAAAAAAGGGAAACTAAGTATTATAATTGTAATACGCCAGATGGTTCAGAAATTAGTGGAAGGCTTATTGGGGGCTGTCTTGACTGTCTTGGGATACTTGTGGGTACTAAGTATGATAAGGTGGCAGAGTTTAATGAAAGATATAAAGAAGATGGCATAATATGGTTTATGGAGGCATGTGAGCTTAATGTAATGTCCATAAGAAGGACGTTGTGGCAGCTTGCACATGCAGGATGGTTTAAATATGTTAAAGGATTCCTTATAGGACGCCCGGCATGTTTTGGAAATGGGCTTTTTGGGCTTGACCAGTACAAAGCAGTAACAGACATCCTTGGGGAATATAATGTGCCAGTAATAATGGATTTGGATATAGGGCATCTTCCGCCAATGATGCCATTAATTTCAGGTGCCAGGGCACATGTAAGGGCAAGTGGCAATGACATTTCAATAGAGTTTAAGTTCTGAAATATTATTAAACAAAGCCAGGATATAGTAAAATTAATTTTACCATATCCCGGCTTTATATATCTATATACCTGTACAATAATTAATTATAGCATATTGTTTTAATAATTATACCTGCGTAAGATATTTTCCAGCTGTTGTGCATGGTACATCATTTCTTTGCTTGTATTGGCATTCTCATGTGCTGTTGCAGAATTGCTTTGTGTTACAATGGCAATCTGCTCTAATGCTTCGTGTATCTGCGTTATTGCATCTGACTGGTCTTCTGTTGCAGCGGCAATGCTGTTTACCAGATTATTAGTAACCTGGTTTTTCTCTGCTATGCTTTCAAGTGATTTAACTGCAATATCAAGGTCTTTCATGCTGTCTGTGACACTGCTGCATGTTTTGCCAATAAGGCCTGCTGTTTTTAATGCTGCATCATTGCATTGTGCTGCAAGTGCACGTATTTCAGATGCTACCACAGCAAAGCCTTTTCCAGCTTCGCCAGCCCTTGCTGCTTCAACAGAAGCGTTCATGGAGAGAAGGTTTGTTTTGGCGGCAATGCCCTGCATAAGGTTTGTAATGCTGTTTATTTCATTAGAGTTTTCTTCAATAATATTCATTGTATCTGCCAGCCTGTGTAAATTCCTGTTTCCTTCGTCCAGTTCTTTTACAATTAACGACATCATTTCATTAGCTTTTCTGGTGTTATCAGAATTTTGCTTTATCTCATCCGTAATACCAGTTAATGATGCAAATAATTCTTCTGTGGCACTTGCCTGGTCTGATGTGCCGTCAGCCAGTGTCTGGGCAGATGTGACAAAGTTCTGTGTCCCCGATATAAGGGCTTTGGAAGCAGTATTAATCTGGT
The DNA here is from genome assembly GCA_910577825.1 of uncultured Lachnospiraceae bacterium. Classification (GTDB taxonomy): domain Bacteria; phylum Bacillota; class Clostridia; order Lachnospirales; family Lachnospiraceae; genus Butyribacter. Next base: position 6,578 of record CAJTOK010000058.1, read on the forward strand.
GTACCATTTTGACCATGCTTTCATTAATTGATGCCAGTGAGGAAGCAAGCTGGCTGAAATCACCACTGCACTGGTTATGTATTTGGCCGCTGAAATCACCCTGTGCTATTTTTTGGGCGAAAACATTTATTTCCTGCAAAATATTTTTTAATGTACTTATGGTTCTGTTAATATTATTTAAAAGGCTGGAACATTCATCATTGCCACTTGCTTTTGGTATAACAGTTGTTAAATCCCCTTCTGAAAGAAGTTTAATACGCTCAAGGCTTAACTTGACCGGTCTTGTAATGCTTCTTGTAATAAGTGCAGTAAGTAAAATTGCAAGGATTATTGCAACAACTGTAACATTTATGCCTGACTGGCTGACTTTCTGTATAAGGGATAAGGCTTTTTCTTTATCATGCAATGTAATTACTGACCATGTATCAGAATACCCGTCAAGTTTTACAGGAGAATAACTTGCATAATAGCTGGCGCCATTATATGTTACTTCATTTGAACCGCTTTTGCCTGACATAACATCTGAAACCACCTTTAAGAAATCTTCTGAAACTTTAATTGGCCTTTCTTCAGTCATTATATTTCCGCTTTCATCATAAAGGGTTTTGCCATAGTCATCTTTTAGTGATATAGTCCTTGTCAGGTTCTTATAATTATATAATTCTTCATAGTAGATACTTTCAGGATGGGCAAGTATAGTACCCTCGCCATCTATAATAAATGACATTTTGCCATCTGCTGTATCTGAATACTCTTCAACAAGTGACTGTAATGTTGCAAGTTTTATATCAGTTGCAAGTACGCCTTTTATCCTGTTATTCTTTATAAGCGGGTAAAAGATAGATGCACATGCCATATTGGTTGAAACAGAATAATATGACTTTGATATAAAAGGTTTCTGCTTCTCCATTGTTTCAATAAACCACCATCTGTTTGCCCTGTTGCTTAGTTCTCCTGTTGAACGTGCGGTCTGGTCGCCATTGTTATCCTGTATATAAACCAGTTCAAAATAATCATTTCTTTCTGCAACACCTTTAACTACAGGGTCTTGTACCTTGCCATCCATTGTAAGCACAGGATTTAAAAATGCAAGTTCTTCTGTTACGGCATATGCCTTGTTCATAAAACTTCCAACAGCTTGTGATATAAAATTATTTATTTCGCTGTCATGTTTTATAATCTGGTTGTTGTATGTACTTCTTAGGAAATTTCCAGTAATCCCCAAAATAGTTATAGCAGATATACACAAGATTAGTATCATAGGGAACATAAATTTGCTAAAAATACTTTTAAATATCATAAATTTCTCCTTTTTGTATTTAAATAATATCCACGGCCCGCTTTGCTGCCTGCCCATAATCTTATACAGTATAACATACTTTTATAATTCATTCCAATGGTTTTCTTAAATGTTTAGTATCTATAGCAGTTTTTTGGGAATATTTTGTAAAATATAATTATATTTTAAATGCTTGTGCTATGGACTGGATACTGTTATAATAAACGCGGCATGGAGGACATATTATGGAAAGAAATGATATTTATATGATACAAGGTGAAGATTATAAGCAGATGGCAATTAAGATATTTATAGAGAAAGCTTCAGTGTGCATAGGACAGGGTTATAATGGCAAAACCGGAAGGCTGGGAATAGGGAAGTGTACAAGATGCTTTGATAAAAGCCTTGGAGGGTGTCCTCCAAAAGCAGTGGATATCGCAGGCTTTCTGGAAAAAGAATGGTTTAATTAATATTTTATATACAGGTTATATTATTTTAATTATATACATTTTATATTATTTGACTTTTAGAAAAATAATGTGTAATTTATTTATGTGACAATTTTGAGGCAAACAGTGTACAGGGATAGTACACAGGAATGGAGAGGGCTATGCCAAAGTTTAGTGTAAAAAGGCCATTCGTGGTACTTGTAGCAGTTGCAATGGTACTTGTACTGGGGATAGTTAGTTTTACAAGGATGACGACAGATTTTCTGCCAAATATGAACTTGCCGTATATGATGATTGTAACCACTTATCCAGGCGCATCCCCTGAAAAGGTGCAGAAGGATATTACAGAGCTTGTTGAAAGTGGTACAGGTACAGTAAACGGCGTGAAGAATGTAACAAGCCAGTCTATGGAAAATGCAAGCATGGTTACACTTGAATTTGAAGATGATACAGATATGGATGCCGCAATGGTAAAAGTTTCTTCTGCAGTAAACCAGCTTGAACTTCCCGATACTGCGGGAAACCCCATGATAATGGAAATATCAATGGACATGATGGCTACAATGATTGTGAGTGCTGACTATGAGGGCAAAGACAGGATAGAACTTTCAAAATTTGTAGAAGATGTTGTAATTCCAGAGATACAAAGGCAGGACGGGGTGGCAAGTGTTTCAGAGTCAGGAAGTGTTGTAAAATCTATTGAAGTTGTCCTTAACCAGAAGAAAATAGATGGTATCAATGAAGAAATCCTTGCCAAGACAGACAAGACACTTGCAAAGGCTAAAAAAGAAATTGATGATGCAAAGAAAAAGCTTGAAAAAGGCAAAAAAAAGCTTGAAGAACAAAAGGAAAAATTAAAAGAGCAGCAGGAACAGCAGTCCGCAGAACTTGCAAAGTTCAGCAAGCTTATGAATGAAGCAGTTGCAACAAAGACTGCATATACCTCAGAGCTTACCAGTTTACAGGCAAGCCAGACTGCATTAAAAACAGAGAAAAAAGCGTATAAAGATAATGGTGTGGTTAAATCATATAACCAGATGAATGACATGATGCAGGCATTAAGGGAGTCTATGCAGGAAGGCGGCGCAGCTTATAAGGCAATATATGATGCTGCATATAACCAGGTTCTTGTTGCAATAGTGCAGGGTGCACTGGATGCAGCAGGTATTGATGCAGAAGTGACAACAGACAATGCCAGCCAGTATATAGAACAGTTATTTGGGCAGGCAGGCAATGCAGATGAATATTTAAAGCAGGCAGAAGAGCAGGCAAAAAAAATAGCAGATGAACAGGCAGATGCACAGCTTGCCATGCTTCCAGAGAATGTTAAAGATGCAATAGACAATCCAGATAAGTTAAAGGCATTGCAGGATTTAATGAAGGCACAGGGACAGGAGGAGGCGGCTAAAAACCTTACAAAGAAAAACATGTCCATGCTTTATGATATTACCAAAACAAGAATACCACAGATTGATGCTGCACTTGCCAATTTAAAAACAGAAATTGCTGCTGCCAAAGCCGTTGTAAAGCAGGTTACAAAGTCAATAGCCGAAGCAGAAGAGAAATATGAAGAAGTTGAGTCCGGGAAGATTACAGCAGCAGCCGCATTCGGTTCTGCCAATGCACAGATTTCAAGTGCAGAAGCAACCCTTAAAAACAGCGAAAAAGAATTAGAAAGTGCACAGAAATCATTTAAAGAATCAAAGAAGCAGGCACTTGAAAGTGCAAACCTTGATGCACTTCTTACCATGGAGCAGCTTTCTAACATACTGACTGCTGAAAACTTTTCAATGCCAGCTGGCTACATAAGTGAAGATGAAACACAATACCTTATTAAAGTAGGGGATGAATACAGCAGTGTTGATGAAATGAAAAACTCTGTTCTCTGCAATATTGATGATATAGGCGATGTAAAACTTTCTGATGTTGCAGATATTAATATAGTAGATAATTCTGCTGATTCATATGGAAAAGTCAATGGCAATGATGCCGTGCTTCTCAGTATATCAAAGTCAAGTACAGCAGGGACTTCTGATGTATCAAATGATTGTAATGATGCCTTTAAAAAACTGTCAGAAGAAAATAAAGGTTTAAGGTTTACAAACCTTATGGACCAGGGCGATTATATAAAACTTATTATTGATTCGGTTTTATCAAACCTTTTATGGGGTGCGCTCCTTGCAATAATTGTCCTTTTCCTTTTCTTAAAAGATGTAAGGCCTACAATAGTAGTGGCATTTAGTATACCATTAAGTGTATTATTTGCAATAGTGCTTATGTATTTTACAAATATTACATTAAATATAATATCATTATCAGGGCTTGCACTTGGTGTTGGTATGCTTGTAGATAACTCTATAGTAGTTGTAGAGAATATATACAGGTTAAGAAGCAAGGGCACAGGTGCGGCACGTGCAGCTGTAATGGGGGCAAACCAGGTTGCAGGGGCTATATTCTCATCAACACTTACAACAATATGCGTATTCCTGCCAATAGTATTTACAGACGGGATTACAAGGCAGATAATGCAGGATATGTGCCTTACAATAGCATACAGCCTGTGTGCCAGCCTTGTAGCTGCGCTTACAGTTGTTCCAAGTATGGGTGCTACAGTCCTTAGCAGGGCAAGTACCAAAAAGCACCGCTGGTTTGATGCTATTGTTAATGTATATGGGAAAGCAGCACGTTTCTGCCTTAGGTTTAAAATAATACCATTAGCCATTGCAATAGCACTTCTGGTATTTTCAATAAACCAGGTGCTTAAAATGGGTATAGTATTCGTGCCTGAAATGGGAAGCGAACAGATGTCAATATCCTATACTGCACCTGATGATACTTCAACAGAAGAAGATTATAAACTTTCAGATGATATAGCTTCTGCAATAAAAAAAATAGAAGGTGTAAAAATTGTAGGTACAATGCTTAGCAGTGCAACATCAGTTATGGGCTCAATGAGCACAGATACAAAGTCATATTCTGCAATGATACTTCTGGAAGAAGAATATGCTAACCAGAATAAAGAAATTGCAGCAAAGATAGGAAAAATACTTGAAGATAAAAAACTTGAAGACTATTCTGTATCAGAATCAAATATGGATATGTCAAGCATGATGGGAAGCGGGCTTGAAGTTGATATATATGGCAATGACTTAGAAAAGCTTCTTAAAATAAGTGAAGACGTTAAAAAAATGGCAGAAAGCATTGAAGGCTTTGAAGAAATTACAAACGGGCAGGAAAAAGCAGACAAAGAACTTGTTGTACAGGTAAATAAGAAAAAAGCAATGAGGCTCGGGCTTACTGTAGCACAGGTATATGCAGAACTTGCTTCAGGGCTTTCAACCAATAAAGATTCCACAAGCCTTACAGTTGATGAAGAAAAATATGATGTAAAAATAGTTGACGAAAGGGAAGAACTCAATATCGGAAATATAATGGATTATGAGTTTGAAACTACAAAGACCAACGATAAAGGTGAAACCAAAAAAGAGAAACATAAACTTAAGGAATTTGCAGAATTAAAAGAAGGCACACAGATAGCAGCAGTCAGAAGGGAAAACCTTGTTAATTATATAGCTGTAACTGCTGTAACAAAAGATAATTATAATACAACACTTTTAAGCAGGGATTTGCAGAAACTGGTTGATAAATATGATATACCAGATGGCTATGAGATAAAAATTGCAGGTGAAAGTGAAACTAATAACGAAATGGTAAGCAGTATGCTTATAATGATAGGGCTTGCAATTATATTTATCTATCTTGTAATGGTAGCACAGTTTGGAAGCCTTTTATCACCATTTATAATACTGCTTACAATACCACTTGCATTTACAGGCGGCCTTGTTGCACTTCTTATAACAGGCGAGGAAATCTCTGTAATGGCACTTATGGGGTTCCTTGTGCTTTCAGGTGTAGTAGTTAATAACGGCATTGTGTTTGTAGATTATGCCAATAAACTGCGCCTTGATGGCATGGAGAAAAAAGAAGCGCTTATAGAAACAGGTAAAACACGTATGCGCCCTATAATGATGACAGCACTTACAACAATACTTGCAATGTCTGTAATGGCGGCAAGCCAGGACAGTACAGCTGCAATGAGCAGGGGCATGGCAATAGTTACAATAGGCGGGCTTGTATACGCAACATTTATGACACTGTTTATAGTCCCTGTATTATATGATATCTTCTATAGAAGGAAATTAAAGAAAGTGGACTTAGGTGATGAAGATACATTAAATGATGTGGATGATATTATATAGATAGGAAACAGCCATATCCTTTGCCGGATATGGCTGTTTCTGGTATATGCTTTTATAAATTTGTTTTTAAATTTATTGTTCAAGCTGTTTCCCAAGAAAGCTTGCAGCCGTTGCAGTAAGTTTCTTTTCGGTTTCGCCAAATTGTGCCTTGCCTTCCTTAGACAGAAGGACTACAGCGCCAACTGCATCACCTTCACATATAATAGGGCTTATTGCTTCAAAAGAAAAATGTTCTTCTTCATTTGCTATTGTCTTGTAGTTCTTTTCGCCGCCAGATGCAATTAAACTCTGCCTGTCATCAATGACTTGTTCAAGGTCTTTGCTTACAGGTTTTTGTAATAAGTCTTTTTTAGCACCGCCAGATGCAGCAATAACTATATCCCTGTCAGCTATTGCCACTATATGGCCTGTTGTCTGTGACAAGGCTTCTGCATACTGTTTTGCAAATTCACCTAAATCACCCATCATGGAATATTTCTTTAAAACAATCTGGCCTTCGCGGTCAGTATATATTTCGAGCGGGTCGCCTTCACGTATTCTCAAAGTCCTTCTTATCTCCTTGGGAATTACAACACGCCCCAAATCATCTATTCTTCTCACAATTCCAGTTGCTTTCATAATATTTACTTATCCTCCATTTCTATATAGCCACACGCACTAAAGTTATATAATGTACGCCCGTGGTTATTTTTCATAATTGGTTATGGAGTTATTATGTGGAAAGACTAAAATTTTATACATGAAACATTATATATATTGTACAATTTAAAGTGTATTAAAGATAAAGTTAAAGATTTATATAAAAATCATGTTAAAATTTACCATAAATTCCAGTTGTCTATAGTTTATAAAAAAGAAGTAACATAAAGCAAAATGCCCATATTATATAATAAAAAGGATTTTAGGCTGAAAATATATCTAAAGCGGCAAGGGGGATTTTTATGAGAAGAGATAAAAGGTTAGATGGAATTGATGTCAGCAACTGGGAGGGAAAAATTAATTTCCGCAAGGTAAGGGAAGCAGGCATACGGATTGTATATATTAAAGCAACACAGGGGCAAAATATTACAGACCCTGATTTTGAGCGGAATTACAGGGAAGCAGAACGTGAAAAACTGCGTATAGGGTTTTATCATTATGTTATGGCAAAGAATCTGGAAGAAGCAAAAAAAGAAGCAGATTTTTTCTATAGCAGAACCAGGGATAAAGTGCAGCACGCCAGGCCTGCCATGGATTTTGAAGAATTTGGGACACTGGATTACCATGAAATACAAAATATTTCCCTGGAATTTTTGTCTGTACTTGAAACAAAAACCGGGCACCGTCCAGTAATTTACAGTGATGCCTCCAATGCAGCCAGTGTCTTTGATAATGGCCATTTGCGTAAATATCCGCTTTGGATTGCACAATATGGGGCAGAAAGGCCTGATATGGAAAACCAGTGGAAACGGTGGAGTGGGTGGCAGTACACTGACAGCGGCCATGTTAAGGGGGTTCATGGCAAAGTAGACAGGGACTACTTCCGGCGTAGTATATTAATACATGAAAAAGGTTAAAAAGGTTAAATTATATGGCTCTGGCAGGTTCAAAATTTTTCCAGCCGGCAGCCGCTCCCGCTTAAACGGAGCACGCAGTGGTGCATAAAATCTGGCAAGACCAGATTTAAGCACCAGCGGCTCCATATACTGCCTTTTGGAAAAATCTTTGAAACCTGCCATATTTACTTTAACGCACCCTCTCTCTTTTCGCAATACTAAATCCATTTTTTAAATACAATTCCACTGCATTTTGATTCCATTCAGCTACATGCAAAATAATTTCCTTATAGCCTTGTTCTTTTATATGGTTTATTCCCCAAAACAACAATTTTTGTCCTATACCCTGCCCTTGAAACGGTTTCCCAACAATTAAATCATCTAACTCATTTTCATAGCAAGAAACAGCACCTGTTATTACTCCGTTTTGCAAATAAAGGAAAATATCCTTTATTTTATCTTTAATTTGGGAATAATCATAATAAAAGTTTATTGGTTCAATCTCTAACGCCTTTCTCATTTCGTAAAAGCATTCATTATATATTTTCATATATTCATTCCAGTATTCTTTTTGGAAAGGCACACATATTATATTATCCTGGTACTCCAGTTCTTTATTATATATCATTTCATATGCAATTATATCTTTCATCTATATTCCTTCATCATCTTTAATTATATCATTTACTGGTTCTATTTACCATAAAAATCCCCCCATGCCGCAGGACAAACGCATGAATAATTGTAACATCCATTTTAAATATATATACTATTTTTTTAATTTTTAAATACTCAATACCTCTTCTAAAAATTTTACTGGACGTAAACCTATTGCAAACCGCTTCTTTTTTAATGAAAGCCTTTTGATACTAAGTGACAATTCTGCCAGTTTTAATATATTTAAACACCATTTCCGTATTATATTGTGGTTCTGGGCGGCTGTTTTGTCTGCTGTTATATTATAATCTTCATGGAATGTAACATCAAGATGCCAGTGCATGCTTTCAACACTCCAGTGCCCACGCATTGCCCTGCTGGCAAGGTTTATCTCTTCTGGCAGGCTGCTTATGAAATATCTGTACTCTGTATGCTTTTCTCCTTCTTTTTCCAGTACTTTGTGTTCCATTATTATGCCTTTTTATGCCTTTCCAGTCTTTGCGCTGGCACAGCCATTTTATATCCCCTGTCTGGTAATATTCCCTCATTTCCAGCTGCCCATGTGCTTTTTCAATGCTTTTTTTGTAGCATCCTTTTTCTTTTATTTTTATAAGGGACTCCTTTTCTGAAAAATAATCTTTTATATCATTATATAGTGTTTTTTGGTTCCCTTTTACTGCAAACACATAATCTGCACGCCTGCTCTTTATTTTTTCTGCTATAGCTGTCTGTGTGCCTATTGCATCTATTGTAATAATATTACCTTTTATCTGTATTGTTTCAAGAAGAAGTGGTATTGCCGTAATTTCATTGCTTTTTTCCATGACTGCCCTCTGCCCCATGCAGAAGCCGTCTTCTTTGCTCCATGCAGAAACAATATGCAGTGGTTTTTCATCTTTGTTTTTGTTCCCACGCATAGTTTTTCCATCTATGCAGACAATCTTTTTAAGTGCTTCCCCTTCCCCGCTGTCCAGAAGCACCTGCCATTTTATATACAGCTGCTGCAGTGCTTCTGGTGAAACCATCCCCATTACCCTCTGTATTGTGTCATGCGATGGTACACCATTTTCCAGACTTATGTACTTTTTTAAATAATCTTCATAAACTTCTGCAAATTCTGCAATTTCAACCCAGTCATCTGCATCTGCCAGTGTGGCAAACATGACAATTACCAGGATATCTTTAAATTTATGCCGTACTTTTTTCTCCTGCCGTACATCTTCAATGCATTCCATCCATTGTAACAGTTTTTCCATACAAATACCCCCCCCAGTTTTTGTTTTATTCTAACAAAAACTGGCAATATTTACAAATTGTTCATTCATGCGTTTGTCCTGCGGTTATCCTGAAAACTTCTTGCTTTCTGTTGCCATGTATGGTATATTTAGATATATAAAAGAACAACCGCCCACAAGGGGTTGACCAGATGTATAAGATAGCAATGCCACCCAAACACCGACCAAAGTACCAGGGTGGCTTTTGCTATCCTTTTTGTTCTCCAGTATAAATACAGGCTTTATAAATAAACCTGCTGTTAGTATTATAATACCTGGTGCTTTTCACTAATTTTATCAATATCCATTGCAGCAACTTCAAAGTAAATTTTAAAGAAAGTAACTGGGTCTTTTTTAATTGCCTGTTTTTTCATATACACTATCAAAATATTCTAACATCTGTATATAATCTTTTTCAGTCCATCCATCTACAAATCTTTTTGTTTTTAAACATGAATAAAAATAATCATAATTAGTTGCTTCTTCATATGTAAATATCTGGTGGTGGCATTTATTTAAAAAAATACCAGAAAGATGTCCATTAAGAATATTTCCAAATATCTGGTTATCTATTTTATGGTATGAACAACCGCCGCCAAAAGCCACACCACCATCAGGTGTAATTTCAATATCATTGTATACCATACCATCTTTTAGTGTAAGCCTGTAAAGACAGATATGGTATCTTATCTCTAAACCAGAGGTATTTGCCAGGTTATTTTTTATTGCATTGCCTGAAGCCACAAGACTTTTATATTTTTTCTTATCCTCTTTGAAATAATGTGGGCGCAATCCCATTAGCTTTAGATGATGGGTTAAGCCCACA
>CAJTOK010000059.1 GCA_910577825.1 uncultured Lachnospiraceae bacterium
TAAGAGACAGGGGTCACAGGTTCGAGCCCTGTAGGTCCCATTACAGCAGAAGCTGTAGTTAATTGAATATGGCGGGATAGCTCAGTTGGCTAGAGCACACGGTTCATACCCGTGGTGTCATGGGTTCAAATCCCTTTCCCGCTACTACATAGCCCGGTAAGAGTATTACCGGGTTTTTTGTCTATACAGTTAATTTAACCTCATTAAGTAAGTCCCCCGCTTCTTAAGCGGTGGGCTTAGGACTTACTTAGTCTGGCAGGAGTTTAAGCTCCTGCCAGACTGCCGCAAAGCAGCGGTGAGGTTATGAGCAAGTAGCGAAGCGGATTGCGGATATCCGCTTGACAGATTTTAAGAAATGAGGTGGAATTTTATGAGAGCTGGTACAGGTTATGATGTCCACAGGCTTGTGGAGGGAAGGAAGCTTATTCTTGGCGGGGTTCTAATACCATATGAAAAAGGGCTGCTTGGACATTCTGATGCAGATGTATTATTACATGCAGTTATGGATTCACTTCTTGGGGCAGCAGCACTGGGCGATATAGGAAAGCATTTTCCAGATACTGATAACAGATATAAGGATATATCAAGCATGGAACTTCTTGGATATGTAGGAAAGATGCTTGAGGAGAAGTGTTATATTATAGAAAATATTGATGCTACAATTATTGCACAGAAACCTAAGTTAAGCAGTTATATAGATGGTATGCGTGCAAATATTGCAAAGGTGCTTGGACTGGACATGCTGCAGGTCAATGTTAAGGCAACAACAGAGGAAGGGCTGGGCTTTACAGGGACAGGCAAAGGGATAGCTTCACAGGCAGTATGTTCTCTAAGTTCTATATTTGATTACAGCCATGATGTTACAGGACAGGGGAAATGCGGGGGCTGTAACGGGTGTAAAAGGCAATAAAATTATAAGTGCAACCTGTAGTTTACATTTAGAAACTGCAAAATGGCAGCATATGCAAAGGAAAAAAATTATTATAAACAATATAAATTGTTTGGAATGGAGGGGGTACTATGTTATTAGGTGATAAGTTATCAAAGTTACGTAAAGAGAATAATTATACACAAGAGCAGCTTGCAGATATGCTTGAAGTGTCAAGGCAGGCAATAAGTAAATGGGAGAATGGCACGGCATACCCGGAAACAGATAAACTTCTTAAAATAAGTGAAATATTTGATTGTTCACTTGATTATCTTTTAAAGGATAAAGGCAGCAGGGATAAAGAAGTTTCTGGTGCAATATCTCCATCAGGAAAAATTTTTATATCTTCATTTGATAATAAAAGTATTGTTAACTGCCAGAAGGTAACATGTACTACAGTTGCTGTAGCACTTAAAGATGAACCTAAATATATATTATATGGGATTGACAGTATTTCATTCTGGGGAGAACATAATACATTGCTTGGGTGGTATGAATCACTTGATAAGATTGAACAGGAAATTAAGGAAATTATGGAAGCAATAAGCCGGGGAGAGCCGTCTTATAAGTTAAAATATGCTGCTGATATAGAATATACTGGTATTTTTAAACAGCCTAAACTTAAAAAACATATATAAAGTACAGTAGTTCCTGACGCCGTATATGGGTAATGCCATAGCGGCGTTTTTCATTATTTTTATTATTTTTCATTTTTGGTGAACCATATATAAAGTTATGACAATGTATAGGTGTAAGGGCAATCCAAAGGAAATGGCGCTATATACCGGAGGGAAATAATGAATGTAACAGAGCTGGAAAAATGTATTGAAACATATGGAAATGATATATATGCTTTTTGCCTGCACCTGGCTTATAACCAGCAGGAAGCAGAGGAACTGTACCAGGATACTTTTCTTAAAGCAATGGAGCTTCTTAAAGGGATAGAGCCAGAAAATAATCCTAAAAGCTATCTTTTATCCATAGCCATAAGATTATGGAAAAACCAGAAGAGAAAGTATTTATGGCGCAAAAGGATAGCAGGTATCCAGAGCCTGGCAGATGAAGCAGAAGAGGCAGAAATTGACAGCGGGTATTCGCTGGAAGATGAAGTATTGCATAAAGAGCAGTTAAGGCAGCTGCGACAGGCAGTAAAAGGGCTGGAGGACAAATACCGTATACCAGTATGCCTGTATTATATGGAAGGGATGCAGGTAGCTGATGTGGCAACAATATTAAAGCTTCCAAAAGGAACTGTAAAGAGCAGGTTATATAAGGCGAGGGAAATTTTAAAGAAACAGCTTGCAGGTGGATAGCATATATATCTGTAATGCGGGAAATATTTCATTAATTATGCACAGACAGGGTGCAGGAATGGAGTGTGTTATGAGTGGTAAAATAGATGATTTATTAAAAGAAGCCCTTATTCCGTTAAAAAAGCCAGATGTACAGCTTAACCAGAAAATTTTAAGAAAAGCAATGGAGGGTAATAATATGAGAAGACCATTTTTAAAAACTGTGCCAGTTATGGCAGCAGCAGCTGTGGCTGTTTTAACCGCTGGAAGCCTTACAGCATATGGGGCATGGAAGTACCTTGCAGCAGAACAGGTAGCAGAAGAAGCTTCAGGTAAAAAACTTGCAGATGCTTTTAAAGAAAAAGGTTCAGTTAATATTAATGAAAGCCAGGAATATGGGGATTATAAAATTACATTAATGGGGACTGTTTCAGGTGATAAAATTGGTGATTATTTTATTGAAGATGAAGAAAATGGCGTAATTTATACAGACAGGACATACTCTGTTATTTCCATTGAAAAAAAAGATGGTTCACCTATGCCAGATACATCAGATGATGATTATGAGAATAAATTTCTCGTAAGCCCGTTTATTAAAGGTGAAGATCCTGCTTTTTTAAATGTTTATTATATGGACGGAGGCTGTACATCATTTGTTAAAGATGGTGTTGAATACCGTCTTGCAGACTATGATAATATAGAAGCATTTGCAGACAGGGGAGTATATATTGGTGTGCTTGGGGATGTATTTTATGACAGGGAAGCTTATAATTTTGATAAAAAGACAGGTGAAATTACACGTAATGAAAATTACAAAGGCATAAATGCACTTTTTGGGCTTCCGCTTGATAAATCTAAGGCAGATAAGGAAAAAGCAGAAAAACTTATTAAGAAATGGAAAGGCACAGAAAACAGTGGTGAAGAAAGTACAGACAATGAAAATAGCGGCAGTACAGATGAATGGGATTATAAAAGGGTAAAAAAAGAATGTACAATAATAAAAGATTCTGTAAAAACATATCCGTCAGCAGGCTATAGTGAAATAATAACATATACACAAAAAACAAAGTGGAAAGGGATATCTTTAGATGGTGACATATCATTTTCAGCAGAATGGCATTTTGATAAAGATGAATATGGAACAAAACTAATCAGCAGTACAGGAGATGGCAGGAATACTATTTATACATTAGCAGAACGCAGTAAAAATGGGGAAATAACAATTTCACAGTACCATAATTAATAAAGCCTGGCATAAAGCAGCAGTTTTGTAATAAATATCCATGCCAGCATACAGGGCAGGTTAAAAATCTATACTTGCATTGTATGCTGGCTTTATCTATATACTAATCTGTGTCCCAATTTCTTTATATCATTTAGAGTTTAATATCTTTTAAAAGTTTTGCAAAAGGGCTTTCATCTGCTGTTTCACCTGATTTGCTGCCAGCCTTATATTCATCAGGAATATCATATGTCCCGTCATCCTGCCCGGGTTCATCTTCCATAAGTGCTTTAATGCTTAGTGAAATCCTGCCACCTTCTGTTTTAATAATTTTAGCTTTAACAGTATCGCCAAGCTTTAATATTTCTTTAGGGGATTTAATAAACTTATTTGTTATCTGTGAAATATGGCAGAGCCCTGTAAGCCCGTTACCTATATTTATAAATACCCCGTATGGTTCGATTCTTTCTACAACACCTTCTGCTACAGAACCCGTAGAAAGGCGTCCTATCTGCTGTGTTTTTTCAGCAAGGGCACGTTCCTTTTCAACTGCTTTAGCAGAAAGGACAAGCTTCTGTCCATTTGGGTCTGCGGTAATAACCACAGCATCAACCGTCATGCCAACATAGCTTTCTGTATCCTCTACATACTGGAGGGCAAGCTGTGATGCAGGAATAAAAGCACGTATGCCTTTAAGATATCCTGTAACACCAGAAGGGACAGATTCAGTTATCTTTACTTTAAAAACAGTACCATTTTTATAATCCTCTTTTAATTCATCCCAGATTAATATATCATTAGCTTCTTTCAAGGAAAGAATAACATTACCGCCTGCATTTTCAGAATCAATAACCATAGCCTTTATATTATCACCAATATTAATATCTTTCTTAATTGAAAATGCAGGGTCATGGCTGCATTCAGCCAGAGGGATAATACCTTCTGTATAATAATCAAGGTCAACAGTTACTTCTGTATCAGATATCCCTATTACAGTTACATCAATTATGTCACCCTCCTTTAAAACCTTAAAAGATTGTGCCAGTTCGTTTTCAAAATCCTTCATTGACATGCCATTATCCATAAAATTTACCTCCTGTTAAAAATAAACCAGTTTTTAATGCAATTATATTGTACACATTATTTATATAATGGTCAATTTTTATCAGGCATTATCCGGGTTTCTGGAAAATTTAAATAAAATTACAATATTAAGAGCACCCTGTATAATAAAACAGGGTGCTCTGGCTAATCAGATTAATAATCTTTTACTATATTATTTTAATTTTGAAACTTTTACATTTTTGCCTGCACCTTTAGCTTTTACAATTTTTTTGTATAATTTAACTTTGCTTTTTGGTGCTTTTATTTTTGCTTTGCTGTTAATTCCTTTAAATGCGTTATTTCCAACATTTTTAAGTTTAAGTTTTGTAGTTTTAATTTTAATATTCTTTAAGTTATTACAGCCTTTAAATGCGTTTTTGCCTATGCTGGATATATTTTTGCCAATAGTAATTTCCGTAAGCTTTTTATTGCCTTTAAATGTATTTTTAGCAATAGATGTTACTTTATAATTTTTTCCTTTAATTTTGACAGCTGGAGGAATTACTATATTTTTTGTATTTTTCTTAATTCCTGTAACCTGTACTGTCTGTGTGTTTTTAACAGATGTAACCTTATATTTTGTATTATTAACTGTAATATTCTTGATTGGTTTTTTAGATGAGTTCTTAACAGGACTGATTGGTGCATTTGTAGGATTACCTGGTGTATTTGCAGGGTCACTTGGTCCTTCATCTGGTGCTTTTTTAAATCCCTGTACCTCTAATGCACCGTCCCACAGGCCAATTCCAGCATGGGCATTATTATAGAAATCTTCTACTGTATCAAATGTATGTGACAGGTATTCTGTTCCATCTACATATACTACTACACTGTTTGTAGTTTTAGTAATTTTAATATTATGGTAATTGCCATCATTAATGTTTTTGCCCATATTTTCTGTTTTGATATCATCACCAGCAAAGCGGAAAAGTTTTATATTGCTGCTATCTCCAAACTGTAAGGCATAAGCATTGCCAGTAAAAGGATTTGCTTCTTTCCCTGCAAAGAATATATTAACCAGCCCTTTTGTATATTTAATATTTGTTTCTAGTGTATATTCACCAGAATATTTATTTTTTGTCATATAGTAATCATTAGAAGCATTGTTGGAAACACTTAAAGTTTTATCATTAATAATCCAGCTGCCACTCTTAATAAATGGTGCAAGGTTTGTATCAAAGTTATTTTCAAGCACTGTAATAGTAAATTCCTTCTTCAATAAAGGCTCTGCTGCAGAAACCGCAGAAACTTTTACAGTACCTGCTTTTAATGCCTTTATCTCTGCACTTGTCATATCAGCAGCATTTGTATTTATTGATACAATACTATTATTATCAGCAGACCATGTAATATCCTGTTTTACTCATACAGGTAAAAGGGAGGCATTAAGTGTAATGCTTTCTCCAACATTAATCTGGTTCTCTGCCTTAGAAGAAGATTCAAGGCTTACTGGTTTTGTATTTTCTGTAACTTCTGCTTTATCTGTCCATATACTATTCATCGGATAAATTGTAATATCTGCTTTTGCATTACCACCTTCTGTAAAGACGCTTGCACCAAGGCTTGAAATTGATGGGAAAATCTGGTTTGCGCCAGCAGCAGTATAATCTTTAGTAAACACTTCTACAAGTGACCTGTCTACATATATATGCAAATCAACTGAGCCATTTTCGTTTTTAGTAACCTTCTGGCTGTCTATGCCTTCAAAAGCACCATTAATAATAATTCCTGATTTGCTACGGTCAATAGATAATGTTTCCGTTTCTAAATCATATATAATTACTGTTTCTTCATTAGCTCCAGTACGTACTTTAAAGTCAAGTTTCTTTGTTCCAGCCTCTGGCATGAAATGGGAAACTATTTCATAACAATCCCCTTTAAAGTTTTTCAGTAAAGTATTATCTGGGCTGACTGTAACATCCTTTAGTTCTGTAGCATTTGCAGTATCACGCAGTTTATCGTATTCCTGTATTGGAGTCTGTGTTAATACATATTTGCCATTTTCCTTTTTAACACCAAGCTTTAAAACAAGGTTATAAGTAGCATTAAATTTCTGTCCTGCTTCCTTTGCAACTATCCTGCAGTAATCCCATGTATTTGCCCAGTTTATTTCAAGTATATCAGGAAGTTCTGGACTTGCCTTAGTTCCAAAGTCCTGTATATACCATGTCATAGCAGCGTAAGAATCCTTGCCAAAGTTCATTATACCATCATGTTCTGTCCCTGCTAATCCAGCATAAGCATCATCTGGAACAAAACTCCATTTTCCGTTTACTTCTTTGAAATCACCTATTTTATAATGTCTTCCGCCTCTTGAAAGTACCCATTTTATAATTCCGTCATCTGCCTTTACTGGGTATAAATCAGGACATTCTGTATGTAAATCAGGATAAGTGGATTCACATTGCCATTCTTTTAAATTCTCAGAAGAATAGATACGGAGCGGGCCGCCAGCAATTACCATAAACCATTTATTTTCCCAGCGGAATACTTTAGGGTCTCTGAAATCAGGGGAATTAAGAGGGTCATTTTTCCAGTCAATAGCAATATTCTTTTCTTTAGTCCATGTCATTCCTTCATCTGTGCTGGTAGCAAGTTTAATACGCTGCCCATTTCCATTATCTGTAATAAAAGCAACCCATCTTTTTTCAGCATCTATATTATCAGTAAACAGCCCGGATGTATTTTCCTTGTCTATTACAGTACAGCTGTTAAACATAGTTCCATTAGCATCTGGATATAGTGCCACTGGCTCTTCTTTCCAGTGTATTAAATCTGTGCTTGTTGAATGTGCCTGGTGCATAGGCCCATAAGCGCGAACTTAAGAAAAAATGCTTAAAATACAGGCTTTGAAGAAAACTTATAAAAAGAAAAAAAATCATGACAAATCCCCTTTTTGTTGTAAAATAGATTTAGAAAAAAATTTTCAAGAAAAGAGGGATTGTCATGAATTCACAAAATAATTCTACCAAATTAAATGAAGATTTGCAAGAAGTTATGGAAAAATGGAATGAAAAAATTCTTCCTTTTTTACCAGAAGGTCTTGATGAACTTGCTTTACAAACTGGTGCTATACAAAGAAAACGAGGAATTCATTCTGCACTAGACTTGTTAAAAATACTATTTTTATATGCATGTTCAAATATTTCTTTCCGCATTTTAGCTGCTGTTTCCTGTGCACTTGGAATATCATATATTTCCGATACTGCTTGGAGAAAACATTTTTCAAAATCAGCAGATTTTTTACATGAAATTTTGCATTCTATGTTATCATCATTTCTACCACAAGCCGAAACATCTGATTATGGAAAAATAATAAATGTACTTTTAGTGGATGCTTCTACAATCTGCCAAGATGTAAAAGGGCAAAAACAACAACGTATACATACATGTTATTCTTTGAATAAAAATCGTATATGTGAAGTAAAAGTTACAGACAAACATGTAGCAGAATCACTTAAACATTTTTCTATAAAAAAAGATGATCTTGTAATGGCAGATGCAGGATATGGTACAGCACAAAATTATATTTATGCACAGGAGAAAAAGGCAGATGTAATTTTGCGTATTACACCAAAGAATTTCTGTTTATACAATGCGGATGGGAATAAAATTTTCTTAATAGAATTATTGAGAAATGCAAAAAAAAATACAGTAATTGATATATTTGGTTTTTGTAAATATAAAACAAAGACAGGCTATGTCCGTGTCATTGCTGAAAAATTGCCAGAAGAAAAAGCAGAACAATCAAGAAGGCGAAAGAAAAAAACAGCTTCAAGAAAACAACATAAAATAACACAAGAAACATTATTTTGTGCGGGCTGGATTGTCGTAATTACATCTTTAGGAATAGAATACTGTGCAGAAGAAATTTTATATTTATACAGAAGCCGTTGGCAAGTAGAGCTTTTGTTTAAACGTTTTAAACAGAATTTTTCTATTACTACTTTAAAGGCAGGAAGTACAAGCTATGCAGAAACAGAAGTTCTTCTTTGGCTTATAACATGGATAATATCGGAACGACAATCATTTCTTGCGGAGTGTTTTCTTGCTGAAAAAAATAAAACTATAACTTATTCTGTTTATGAAAAATGTAAAATTACATTTTCACAAATAAAGGATATTTTGCGTTTATCATGGAGTCAATTTATTGACATTACCGACGAAAAATATTTACGTTATTTGTCAAAAAGGAAACGCTACCGAAAAAATCAAAATGATGAATTTCATGAAGAAATTTTATCAGGATTAATTGTTATAGAATATGAACTCATTTTAACGTGAAATACAAAATAGAATATATTTATATTTTATAAATCTGTAAATAACTAAACTTACAATATTATTGAATAACATTAATTTTAATCTGTAAAAAAAGATGTTTTTTACAGATTAGTCGCTATGACCTTTTTTGTCTAATCAATATATTTAAAAACAGAAATATAGATATTTTAAATACATAATTTTTTATTAGATTTCTGCTCACTTTTAGCTGAATTGTTTTATAAATTTCTGATAATTTTTTCTGCAAAAATTTTTTTATTCTATTTTTAATACCTTTGAGAACCTATAATTGAGGTGTTTTTTCTTAAGTTCGCGCTTATGGTGCATAGGCCCCCATGCTATATCATCATAGAACTGGTAGAAGAAATGCCATTTACTATTACAATATACCAGGCTGTTAGGGTCATTGCCCCATCCATCTTTTACTGAATAATGGTACTGGCTGCGGTGTGGTTCATTATAATATATAATGTCTGGCTGCCTGCGGTGCACATTTATTCTGTAGCTTACCTTGGCTGTTTCATCAATACCATTAACATTTTCCTGTACACTGCTTTCAATAGTAATATAATTAGCACCTTCATTTAATGGGATATTTTTTCCATCATTATATTCTGTGCCATCTGCATTTTTTATAGTTATATTTGCATTGCTGTCTTTAGGAGCTGCAGTTATATTTACAGTTTCTGCACTATTTTTAACAAACTGTATCCATGTAGGCTCTGTCTGGAAAAACTGTGATTTAGTTTCTATATCACCAGCATTAGAAGAACTTACTGTAACATCATTAAGAAGCGGGGTAAATGAATCATTAATTTCTTTATAATAGGTATTCTGGAAAAACATTTTACCATTCCAGTTTAATAATCCGAGGAATCCTTTATAAAAACAGCTTCCCTGTCCCCTGTCCTGGTCAAATTCTTGTAAAGTATGGTCACCAGTGCTTGCAATTAATTCATCATTTACATAGTAAGAAATCCATGAATCAATAGCCACTACTTTCAAAGTATATTTATTGTCATTTCCAGGCTTTGCAGATATCTCTTTATCACAGCTTACTGTAGGAATTAACTGGTATTCCTCATCTGTCTGCCATTTCCAGAACTTACATTTCTTAGTGCTGGCGTCAAGATTAACAGCATACCATTCTTTGCCATCACCAGACTTATTATTGCCTCTGAAAAGAAGGGCTGCTGCACCTGTATTTTCCTTAAAAATTACATCTGTGGAATATACAAAGTCTGTCCCTTCAGTCTGGGAAAAAAGAAAACTGTCACCTTTGCCAGCTGCATCACTGTATAAACCTTCATCTGTTACTTTCCATGTGGCATTATCCATAGCAGTAATGCTTTCAAGATTTGTTTTATAATTTGTACCTGGGTCGATAGTATTATTGGAAGCGTCTTTCTGGCGGTTTTCAAATGAAATATTAGAAAATGTTGCTTTAGTATTAAATGTCAAAATACCAACATAACCGCCCTGCCAGCCATTAATCTGCCCTGTAAGGGAATTTACTGTTCCATCCTTACCGCCAAAACTATATGTATAAGTTCCATCTGCTTTTACATCTATCTTTAAATGCAAAGTTCCAGAAGTATAGCCAGCATCTGTTAAACTCATGCTTTTTGTTTCAAGCCCTGATGCACCGTTTGCCTGGAATATACGGAAACGTTCCTTGTCATCCCCTTCCCCTTTATCAGTATTTATATTAGCCCCGTACCATTTACCGCCAGGATTGTTTTTATCACCAATACCAAATACCAGTGCTGCGGATATACCATTATCTAAATTAACATCCGCTTCTAATACAAAATCATTTGTTGTATTTTCAAGTCCATTATAAATAGCAAAATGGTCACCGCCAGTATTTTCAAGAGTAACTGTCTTATTTGCTTCGTCTTTAGTGGTTTTGTCATCCCCGGCACTGGATTTAAAATCCACCAGTCCGCCAGCAGCCGCCCTCTGGTTGTTTTCTTCAGGACTGGCAGCGGTAGTTTCTGTTTCCTCTGCTGCAAAAGCGGTTACAGGCATCCAGTTAGAACTGGTAATTGCAACCGTTGCCGCCAGAATTGCTGACATGCTTTTCATCAATAACTTTTTGTTTGCCATACGTTCTCCTCCTTATAAAATAATATTTAATATTTTGCCTGCACCCAGCTTATGCCTGTGGCATATCTGGATACAGGCCGTTAATAAAAATAATTATATAAAAAAATAAATTATGTTCACCTGACAAATGTAATTCTTACTGGATGGCATTTATCACTATTTTGGAAAATATACAAAGAGTAAACCAGCCTGCTAATAATATTTATTGGCAGCAAAAAATGGGAAAACTTAAATTATTTATAAAATATGGACATCAGGAAATTTTTCCTGTAAATTTACAATAGTATGTGGTATAATGCTCTATGTTTCAAAAATATAACTTATAATAATTTTGTATAACAGGAGTGGATATATGGAGTTTAAAGATAAAAAAATTTTCTGGTCTTTGCTTGTTATAGTTAATGTATTTATAATAGGGGCATTATTATGGGTAATATATGGCAATTCAGATTATTCTTTAAACCAGGGGAAAAAAACACATCTGATTGGTGAAAGTTATATGACCATGAATAATGAATTTTATAAAATTATAAGTGAAGAAATCAGTGCAAGGGCTGAGGCAGAGGGTGACAGGCTTGTTTTAAGAAACCCTGCCCTGGATGCCGGCAGGCAGATTAAACAGATAAAGGAAATGATTGGCATGGGCATTGATGTGCTTGTAGTAGCGCCTGTGGACTGGGAAAGCCTTGAATCAGTGCTTGCAGAAGCAAGGGCTAAAGGCATATTTATTATTGTAGTGGATACAAATGTAAACAGGGAAGATTTAGCTGACTGTATAATACTTTCTGATAATTATAATGCCGGTGTGCTTGCCGGACAGTATTTTTTAAAACAATGTGACAAAGCAAAGATTGTTGTAATGACGCATGAAAGTACAAAATCAGGGCAGGACAGGGTAAATGGCTTCCTGGATACTATAAAGGGGCATAAGGGAATGGAAATTGCAGAGAAAATAGAGTGTGAGGGACAGCTTGAAATTGCCATGCCAAAGCTGCAGGAAGCTATAAACAGGGGGATAAAGTTTGACAATGTATTCTGCCTTAATGATTTAGCAAGTGTAGGTGTGGTTGCAGCACTTGAAGAAAACGGTATGCTTGGCACAGCCAATGTATATGGCGTGGATGCTTCGCCGGATTCCAAAGCATTAATAAAAGAAAGCATGATGATGGCTTCCGTTGCCCAGTTCCCATCTAAAATAGGAAGTGAAACGGCAGATGTTATATATAAACTGCTTAGTGGCGGGAAAACAGAGAAAAAAATATTAGTTCCCGTGGAACTGGTAACAAGGGATAATGTAGAAGATTTTGGAATAGACAGATGGCAGTAAAAGGGAGAGCAGGGATGGATAAGCAAAAGAACCCGGATTATATGCTGGTTATAATGAAGAACCTGAACTTTATAATTATTATATATATAGCTTTGATTATGGCAAACAGCCTGTCAGGGTATATACATGAAAATTCAGTATATGAATTTTTGGCCCAGATAAGCTATATGCCACCTGCTGCCTGGAAGATACCTGTAATATCATGCTGCCTGTATATAAGCTGCCTGTTAGTGATGCTTATAAAAGATGTAAAAGGGTATAAGCTGGCATTAAAAATATCTTTTGAAATAATAACAGGTTTCTTTATCTGTTGTATGCTTGGGTTCAGTTATACAGGGATTTTACTTCTTATTATTGCGGATACTATGAGATTTGTCCCGAAGCTTGAACAGAAATTCCCATTTATTGTTATTATCTGCCTGTTTTACTTTATAGCAGATTATGACCTGATTTCTTCACGTTATAGTTTAATTTCATTAGAAACTTACCTGGGTTATTACCAGAGTGATGTACGTTCTGCATTATTAGGCATAAAAAATATTACCAGTTCCCTTAATACATTTATTTTTCTTATTTATATGATTATGGTTGTCCGTATACAGATGGATGAGAAGGAAAGGATTCTGGAACTTAACAACCAGTTAAACAGTGCTAATAATGAACTGCACCAGGCAAATGTACGGCTTGAAGATTATGCAGCGGAATCTGTGAAGATGGCAGAAATGAAGGAGAGAAACCGCCTTGCAAGGGAAATCCATGATACACTGGGACATGCGCTTACTGGGATTATAACAGGGATAGAGGCATGTGCAACCTTAATGGATGTAGCACCGGAAGCAACAAAAGAGCAGTTAAAGACTATTGCAGAAGTTGCAAGGCAGGGGATTACTGATGTACGCCGCTCTGTTAATGCTTTAAGGCCGGATGCACTTGAAAAAACAGGGCTTGAAAGTGCGCTTATAACCCTGGTCAGTGAGATGCACAGTGCTACAAGTGCAAAGATTGAATATAATTTTGAAACAAGTTTAAATTGTTTTAGTGATGATGAGGAGGATATTATTTACCGTATTGTACAAGAGTGTATTACTAATTCCATAAGACATGGAAAAGCAGATAGAATCAATATCCATATTAGCAGGGAGTTTAACCTGTTAAAGATATTAATTAAGGATAACGGGACCGGGTGCGGTGAGATTAAGAAAGGGTTTGGGCTCCACCATATGGAAGAAAGGCTGGATATGTTGCATGGCAGCCTGGATTATAATGGCACAGACGGGTTTGTTGTAGAAGCAAAAATCCCAATCCGCTGGGGAACAGAACAAAGCAGCTGAAAGTTATGCACAGATGGAGGCAGATATGATTAAAGTAATAATTGCAGACGACCAGGAATTAATAAGGCAGAGTTTGCAGATTATCCTAAGGGCAGAAAGGGATATTGAAGTAATTGATACAGTTGCCAATGGCGTTGAAGTGGTACGCTCTGTAAGGAAGGAAAAGCCAGATGTTATATTAATGGATATAAGAATGCCCGAGATGGACGGTGTAGTATGTACAGAGATTATTAAGGAAAATTATCCCAATATAAAAATAATTATACTTACCACTTTTGATGATGATGAATATGTTTTTAATGCCTTAAAATATGGTGCAAGCGGATATCTCCTTAAAGGCATATCTACAAAAGAACTGGCAGATGCAATCCGTAAAGTATACCAGGGTACAGCTATGATTAATGAGGATATTGCATCAAAGGTAGTAAAATTATTTTCAAGGATGGCACAGTCAAACCTGACAATACATGTAGATGAGATGCAGACAGAGGAACTTAAAAAATCAGAGTGGCAGATTATTGCTTTAGTTGGCAGTGGTTTATCCAATAAAGAAATTGCAAAGAAACTCAGCCTGTCTGAAGGCACAGTAAGGAATAATTTAAGCATTATACTGGGCAAGCTGGATTTACGTGACAGGACACAGCTGGCAATATGGGCTGTACAGACAGGGGCTGTAAACAGGGAGTTTGGTGATGGGCACAATGAGAAATAAGAAAAATATTTTGATAGTATTTTTAAGCGTTATGCTTGTATTGTCCAGCTTTATTATTTACAGCGGGGCATACAAAGGCTTTGCCACAGGCAGGGATAAAACAATAACCATAGGTTTATTTTCAGACAGTTACTGGGAGGTGCAGAACGGATATTCATACCGTGTGACTGATGATGCCGCCAGCCTGTTTGAAGAACAGAACCCTGGAATTAAAGTGGAATATACAAGTGGGATTTTAAAGGAAGATTATTCTGAATGGCTTTCCGGACAGCTTCTTTCTGAAAATGCACCAGATGTATTTTATGTGCTGGCAGATGATTTTAATAATTTTGCAGAAATTGGTGCACTGGCAGACCTGTCACCATTTATAGAAAATGACCCGGATTTTAATAAAGAAGCATTTTATTCATCAGCATACGCATATGGACAGTATAATGGAAGCCAGTACGGGCTGCCTTATGAATGTGCGCCAAAGCTTATGTTTGTTAATAAGTCAATTTTGGATAAGGAGGGGCTTAAAGTCCCGGATAAGGAATGGACATGGGATGATTTCTATTCAATATGTGAAAAGGTTACAAAAGATACAGATGGGAATGGTACTATTGACCAGTTTGGTGTTATAGGTTATACATGGGAGGAAGCGTTTGAATCAGAGGGCATAAAGCTTTTTGGAGAGAAGGGGGCTAAGTGTTATTTTACAGATGATAAAATTGGCAAAGCACTTACTTTTATTGAGAGGCTTGAAAGCATAAATAACAAGTATAATGCAGACAGCAAGGATTTTGATTTAGGCAATGTTGTATTCCAGCCTATGTCATTTTCAAATTACAGGGCATATAAGCCATATCCTTTAAAGGTTAAGAAGTATACAAACTTTGAATGGGAATGTATCCCTATGCCAGCAGGGCCTGACGGCGGTAATATATCAACACTTGATACGCTTCTTATTGCAATGAATAAGAAATGCAGAAATAAAAGCGCAGCATGGGACTTAATAAAAACTTTAACATATAATACAAAAATACAGTCGGAAATTTTTGATTATTCAGAAGGTGTATCTGTATTAAAAGAAGTTACAGAATCTGAACAGGCACTTGGGCAGCTGGTAAACGGGAACAGCTTCAGCCTTGAGGTTTTAAGCAATGCCGTAGAGGAAGCAGTTGTAGTACCAGGATTCCGCTATTATGATGAGGCAGTGACAGAGGTGTCAAGGGCGGTGGAAGCCATTATAGATGGTGGTTATAATATCAGTACAGGGCAGATTATATGGAACCGTAAAATTAATAAATACCTTAAAAACAGTAGAGGAAAATAGAAAGATTACAAATGTCAGTGAGATAATGACATTTGTAATGCTAAAAGGGTGACACTTGTTAGGTGGAGAGTGCCACTCTTTTTTGTATACTCTTATTACAGTTAAGGGAATGGAAAAACAAATTATAAGAGTCCAGCTAATAAATGTCAATAGAAAATTAAATAATTTTTATAATTATTTTTCT
>CAJTOK010000060.1 GCA_910577825.1 uncultured Lachnospiraceae bacterium
GAACCAGCTCCACTGGCATCTGGATTTTACATTTAAGGATGATTACAATACAACATCAGAAAAAACATATGCTAAAAACATGCAGATGTTAAAGAAGACAGCACTGGCAATACTGCGTATTGTACAAAGTTTGTACAGCCAGAGCCTTAAAAGGATAAGGAAAACAGTAGCAAGGGATTGTGAAAAAGAATTAGAAAATATATTATCAGCATTATCAGCAGATGCAATAAAGGCAGCATTATATAAAACATCAAACTAAAAACACAGGTTATAAAAACCCTTTATTGGTAATAACTTTTTATGCGGTTATCCTGTAATTATGATAAAATAACTTGAAAACAGCAAGCAAAAAATATATAATAATAATATGAGCTATCCAATAATATATAGAAAAAGAGTAATTGAATACAGAAAAGAAGGACATACATTAGGAAAAAACAGGAAAAACAGTTAAAATAGCGGTTTCAACTATACAAAGATGTGAAAAACAGTTAAAAGAAAAAGGAGATTTAGAAAATAAACCATTAAACCGCCCATTTAAAAAAATAAACCCTGAAAAATTAAAGGAATATATAAAAGAGCATCCTGATTCATATATAAAAGAAACTGCGGAAGTATTTAACTGTAGTACAACAGCAATAATAAAAGCATTTAAACGTTTAGGCATAACACGAAAAAAAGACAACACATTATAAAGAGCAAAGCCAGGACAAAATAAAAAAATATCTTGAGGAAATAAAAGATATACCTGAAAAAGATATTGTTTATGTTGATGAAACAGGCATAGATAAATATTTATACAGGGAATATGCTTATTCATCCAGGGGGAGAAAAAATATACGGGGAAACCAGTGGCCGTAAATACAAAAGGACAAGCATTGTGGCTGCCTGGACTGGACATAAAATTATTGCACCGCTTGAGTACAGTGGTACAATGGACAGCATTTTGTTTGAATACTGGTTTGAAGGGATGCTTTTACCTGGCCTGCAGCAGGGAAGCACCATAGTGATGGACAATGCAGCTTTCCACCATAAAACACAGCTTTTATCCATTGCAGAGGAACAGGGGTACCGTTTAATTTTCCTTCCACCATATTCCCCTGAATTAAATCCTATTGAAAAATTTTGGAGCTGGTTAAAACGTCATCTAAAAAAAATACTTCCTTTTTTTAGTTCTTTTGATGATACTTTATTTGAGTGTTTTCAAGTTATTTGACTATATGTTAAAAATTTCGGATAATTCCTTTACTGTATAATTTTTATATGCTTCTACTAATAATTCTCTTGTTTCATTGCCCAGCATTTTTATCACCTCTGTTTTTATTATACACCGCTTGTCAATATTATTGATATTTTATTGGATTGCTATAGTTAAATTATACCATAGAATAAGACTTATGGATTTTTATTTTTATCGAACTCACGTTACATAATAATTATCCTTTATAATTTTACTAAAAGACTCCACCCCAATCGGAAGCTTCCTTAAACTGGCATCTTTTTTCATTATATCCCCCCTTTTTACATAAATTAATGTAAAAAAAGAATACCATACACAGTATTTTTTTCAATAAAAACCATGTATGGTATTAGCAATTTTATATTTCCTGCCTGGCCATAATACTATAATTACTATTTATTGCATACATACGGTGCCATTGACATCCTTACAAAGAATCCCTGCCCACTGTCACATACCGGGCAATTCTGTGGTGCTATTTCTGATTCAACTACATATCCGCACCCAAGGCACATCCAGCCTGTTTTAACATCTGATACAAAAAGTTTATTTTCCTCCATAAGCTTTGCAACTTCTTCAAAACGCTTTGCATGTGTCCTTTCAATATCTGCAATAAGGTAAAACTTTCCTGCAATCTGTGTAAATCCTTCCTCTTTTGCAATATCACCAAACTCTTTATATGCACTGTCTGCTTCTTCATATTCATTGTGGAGTGCATTTTTAAGCTGTGTAAGTATATCTTTGGATGTATTAACAGGATATGCAGCATCAATATTAATATTTTCCCCTTCTGCTTCCTTTAAGAAATTATAATACACCCTTGCATGTTCCTTTTCCTGCTCTGCTGTAAAGTCAAATATCTTTTTAATAACATAAAGCCCGTTCTGCTGTGCAAGCTCCGCTGCAAATGTATACCTGTTCCTTGCCTGGCTTTCACCTGCAAATGCCTTCATCAAGTTTTGTTTTGTCCTGCTCTCTTTTAAATCCATAGCGTTTTCCTCCATATATAATATTTATATTTCTATGGATATTATTTTCCAAAATTAAGGATATTATACAGGATTATTTTACAATTAAGGTTCTGTATAATCAATGCCATATTCACTCCAGCTAAGTTTTTGTATTGTAGTTTCTGGTAAATAATCCTTTAAAGCAATATAATCTTTTTTCTTCAAAAGCTTACGTACTTTTGTTGCTGATATATATTCTCCATTTAATTTATTTCGTGGAATTTCAATTACATCAATTCCTGACTCTTTTAAAATTACCTCCATATCATGGTTATACTGTGCTGTTACCTTATCAAGCGGTTCTTCTCCAACAAACCTGGTACTTATTCCAAAAGCCGGAGCAATATAATGTGCAAATATTTTTAAATCAAGAAAATCATCATAAACATTGCCCACTGGTGTATCTTTCATAAAATACCCGGGAAAAGTAACAGACGATATCATAAAGCCACCACTTGGTATTACAATAACATTATTATAGTATTTTGTACCTTCCTTAACCATATAAAAACGGTCTTTAAACGAAAATACTGATTTATCTTCTTCTACCACAAAAATATATAATAATCCTGCCATACGTGATGCAGTTTCAATTAAATACTGATGCCCATACGTAAACGGATTACAATTCATAACTATTGCCCCAATTTTAAATTTATTATTACTTCTTTTATAATTTTGTATATCTGAAAATTTATTATAATAATTATTTTCCTTTAAAAGTTTTTTTGTACCAGTTATATACCTTTCTATTTTTAATTCTAATTCTTTTTCCAAATAAAACTTATGGTTATATGTTTTTTCATTACTACCCATTGCGGATTTGATTTTATTAAAAATTTTTTTAGCTATAAACTCATAACCTGCACATCCCATATGTGAAAAAATGTCCCAAAACCATACTTTATTCTTTAATGCACTATTTAATTCTTTATAGTCTATAGTTATAAAATTCTCTATGTTCCATAATGATATTGTTTGTATTATAACAATATCATTTATAGAAATGTTTCTTTCTAATAACTTATTGTATGATTGAATACCTTCATCGCAAGATAAATTAACTACTCTGTATCTATATCCTGATAAATTTACGTACCTTTGTATATAAGAAGCAGTTGTATGTTTATCTTCTACTGCATATCCAGAGAAAAGGCAAGCCCCTAAAATCCATACAGTCCCAATATATTTTTCTGGTACTCCGCATACTACCCTGTTCCCATATAAATCTGTGTTAAAATACTTTGAATGGTAATTACTTGTAAATTTAAGGTATCCGTCATTTATCTTTAAGTCCATGCATCCTGCCTTATCTTTAATTACTTGCGTAAGATATTCATCCCCCTTCCCACAAGTGATGTAATTTGAAAAATTATCCAGAAAAAACTCCTTGCTTATCAGAAAATTATTCCTGTTCCTTCCATTATATAATATATTATCTAAAGAAAATAATTTTGAACAAATATAAACATTACAACATTTTTGCCTTACTATATTATATAATGAACATTCACAAACATACCTTAAAAACTGGTCTTTCATATTTTTTACAAAATTTCCAGCTAAAGGTTTACGTAAGTTTTTTATATCAATAATGTACTTCTTTCCTGGGCTAATATCTTTCCATAAAGTTATTATTTCTATCCCACATTCTTTGTTAATATTATTATGTAATTCTTGCTCATATAAACTGTCAACTGATTGCAAAAAGACATCAAACCCTTTATTATGGAGTTCTTTTATATAAAATACACAGCTTTGCATAAATTTATTATATTCCAAAGCCTTTCCCTCAAGCTGTTTATACCGCCTTATATATCTTAAAAATATTAATAATTCCCATGTTGTTATTTTTTCTATATATTCATTGCCATCCATGCCAGAAACCAAATACAAATTTAAAGCACTATCTTCTGGATTTTTTATAAAACTTATATTATTAAATGTTTCTATTTCATAAGCTTTTATACCATAACTGTTTAACTTATCTTTAAATAAAACCAGGTTATTATTTAAACAATGTAGCAGTACTTTATTATATCTAAAAATATTTATAAAAGTATCCAGAGGTTCTTTATCATAATCATTTATTTCTTTTAATTCGGAATATGATACTAATTCATGTGCTGTAATTATATCTGTCCTAAAATTTTTTATGTTCCACAAATACATGAAGCCAAACCAGCTTAAACTAATAATGTTAATTTTCTTATCATCAATATAAATTTTATCAATTTCATCTATAATTTTTATAACAATGCCAGTCTGTAGAATTAATTCACTATAATGTTTATTTATTATATTTTCTGCATTTTTTAAAGATTCCTTATCTGAACCCGTAATAACGATTTCACTGCCAGTCCACAAGATTTTAAAAAATATTCCAATGAGCCATTACCTGCTGCTATTAAAATATTATTAACAGCAACTGATGCATTTATACTTTTTGAATATTTGTCTATCTGGAATAAAAGTTCATCTTTCTTATTAATAACTGGAATATTATTTATTCTTTCATTTGAAGCAAATATTTTTTCAGCATCTTCAAAAACTTGTTTATCATTATTATAAACAATATGTTTAATATTTGGATTGAATAATTCATTAAATGAAATATCTTTTTTTAAATTACTGAAAAAACGCCTTATATCCCCTTCTGTTACAGCTCCTAAAAGTTCATTATTTTCATTTATAATAAAAACAATTTGGAAACCATTAATAAAATTTTGTATTAATTCTTTTATCGTACCTTGGTTTACTTTAATTGCACATAAATTAGTATTTTTAATCATAATATTGTCCTTTCCCAAACTTAATACAAAAAATTGATATTTGATATGTTTTATTCTACATATTAAATTTTTTTATAAAATGACACCAGTTATAATGAAACTGGTGTCCTCTCAAAAAACATTTTAATATTTTTTAATTCTAAAAAGTTTATTATAAAATATCACTTTAATAATCCATTAATTGACTAAATATAATTAAATTTTTCTATTTGACTAAATTTTTTTAAATCAGACTTTATTATTTGAATAATATCTTCTGGCAATTTTTTATTATTTTTGTTTTCTGTTCCATTACGAAAAACTGCATATGGGTCGTTTATTGTACAATGTTTTGAGTCATAAATAAATTTCTTTGTTTGTTCTAAATATGGAATATCAGAAAATTGGAACATTTTAATAACCATTAACTCTGTTTTATCTACAATATCCTCATATTTAATAATTTTAACTCTGTTTTTATACCTTTTTTCCAGAATTGTAATAATATTTATGTACTCTTTCCATTTATGATATCCAAAATAATTTTCTGGTAATAAAGCATTTCTGGACTGTGCAAAATACCATTCATCATGAATATCCAATTCTGGATTAAATTCTCTAGGAATATTATAAAATGATGTTAGCATATCAATAGGATTTCTTACAATTGCAATTAATTTTAAATTCTCAATATATTCCATAATAACAGGCATCAAATAATGAAACATGACCTCTTTAAAAACCATAATATTCGGACACTCCTTTTTTTCTTTAAAAACAGGATATATTCCCTTACTTTTTCTATCAATTTGTTCTAAATATGGATTCTTTGATTTATATATTTCTTTAAAAAATTTATTTATTTCTTCTTTAGATGAACGCACATGTATTCTATCTCTAAATTCCCATGAATAGAATGGCTGCATACGATACAATACATCAGGTGCACTATCAAAAATCTGCCCAGTCCATGAAGTACCTGACCTTGGTGCCCCAATAATCCCTATAATATTTTTATACATTTATTTTGCTCCTTTTTAATACATTTATAATAACATTACTTTTATGTATTATTTTTTATAAAAACAATACTACAATTTATAATTTTTTTTCTCTCTTTTTCAGACATAGCATAAAACATTGGTAATCTAACCAGACGTTCACTTTCTTTTGTGGTATAAACATCATTTCCACTAAATCTAGAAAAATTTTTTCCCGCTTCAGATGAATGTAATGGTACATAATGAAATACACAATTTATATGTTCTTTTTTCATATGATTAATATACTGTGTTCTAATATTTATATCTTTAAATTTCAAATAGAACATATGTGCATTATGTTTACATAAAGAAGGGATTATTGGTAAATCCAAGATGTTGTTTTTTTTATATTCTTTAAAAGCATCATAATAATAATTCCATGTTTGTAAACGGTCATTATTTATTTTTTCTGCTTGTTCTAATTGTGCATAAAGATAAGAAGCATTTATTTCACTTGGAAGAAAAGAAGAACCAATATCCACCCAGCTATATTTATCTATTTCACCACGATAAAAACGAGTTCGATTTGTTCCTTTTTCACGGATAATCTCAGCACGTTCAATATATTTTTCATTATTAATTACTAATGCACCTCCTTCACCCATAGTATAATTTTTTGTTTCATGAAAACTATAACATCCCAAATCACCTATTGTCCCTAATGCTTGTCCATCATATAAAGACATAACCCCTTGTGCAGAATCTTCAATAATAGGAATACAATATTTATCAGAAATTTTTTTTATTGTATTCATCTCACAACCAATTCCAGCATAATGAACCACTACAATAGCTTTTGTTTTTTTTGTAATTGCATTTTCAATTAATGTTTCATCAATATTCATTGTATCAGGTCTTATATCTACGAAAACTATTTTTGCACCATGCAAAACAAAAGCATTTGCAGTAGTTACAAATGTAAAAGATGGCATAATAATTTCATCACCAGATTTTATATTAAGTAAAATAGCACACATTTCTAAGGCTGCTGTACAAGATGTTGTTAGTAATACTTTTTTTGCATTAAATTTTTTTTCTAGCCACTGACTACAAAATTTTGTATATTTGCCATCTCCTGAAATATTCCTAGCTTTTACTGAATCCTCTAAATATTCTAATGCTTCTGGCAAATATACAGATTTATTAAATGGTATCATTTTTATTTTCCTCCTGTAAAGCAACACTTCTATATTTTATTTAAAATTTCTTCTATAGAAATACAACAAATAACCCCTTTTTTCTTTAAATCATTTTTAATACTTTCAAATGCGAAAACAGGAGTAATAATTGTTATATCTGCTTCTGGTAATTTATCTGATAAAGAATAAATATCAATATCTAACAATAAATTGCTCTTTTTCAAAGAATTATCTATAATCGATACTATTCTTATACTTTTACTTTGATTTAGTTCTTCATATAATCTTTTTCCAATTTCACCATACCCATAAATAGAAACTTTTTTCCAACAATGGCTTATAAGAAATTCATCGATTGTACCTCTTCTGTTTTTTACAGCAACCCATTTATTTAATAACTCATAATATCCTTGTAATCTTTCAATTTTTTTGTTTTCTGAACGGTTATATGAAGTATTACACTCTATATACTTTGCTAAAAAATATTTTCCACACTCTTTAAATTCTTTTTTACAATGCCAAAATCCCCATAATTCTATATTACATAATTCTTTTATAGTAAATTGTTTTTTATGTTTTTCTGCAAAATCTAATGCAAATTCTGTTTGCTTTAACAGCCAATTATTCCAATCTTTATGAGGATATCTACTGACTGCTTGAAGCATTACTTGTCTTTTTTCTTCCATTACAGATATCATTCCACCTAAGGTAACAGAATTACTCGAAGCATTTACTCCAATTCTATATGCTCCAGAAACATAATCAGAAATAAATACATCACCATATAAACAGGCATACATATATATAACAGAATCATTTAATGTATTTGTTTTTAATATATTACTCTTTAATAAATTTTCCTTTATAAAAACAGATGGAAAGACAGAAAATGGTTTATCATATTTTAATTGAAAATTATATAAATAATCTTCTCCCGTATATTTCCCAGATACATTTAGAGTTGAAATTTCATAATAATCGCCACATTGGTTATATAAAAATACATTAGAACAATAGACTGAAAAATTTCCTTTTAAACTATCTTTATCCTTATTATTTTCAAGAAAGTCTATAGCCCTGCTAAAAAAACTTGAATCTATATAGTAATCATCATGGTCTAAAAATACTATATATTTTCCAAGAGATTTCTTAAAACCGGACATTCTTTTAGCAGGACCTGATAATATATTTCTCTTAGATTGAAAATATCTTATTTTATTATTTTTCTTATACTTATTAAGTATAAATTCTTTTGTAACATCATTTCCTGTATCATCCATAATAATAATTTCTATATTTTCATAATCCTGTTTTAAAGCACTATCTATTGAATGTTCAATTGGTAAATATCCTCCATATGTAGGAATAATAACACTTATTAAAGATGAATTTTCATTTTTATATACCTTTTTTTCAACTTTAATAATATCCTCTAAATATTCTATTATTTTTTTATCAGACAAATTTTTTCTTAAATACTCAATAAGAACTTCAGTATTTATATTACCACTTATATATAATCTCTCAATTTTATTTATAGTATCTTTATCTTTTCCAGATTTGGATAAATGTTTTAATTCTTCAAACATTTTTCTTTTTTTATTTGCTATATCCTCCATATTTATTCTCCTAATAATATAAAATACTAATATTATATATTTTTATATTAAACTATAATATAAGCTTAATTTCGCTTCTTCTATATAATAATTTTTTAATTACTTAAATCAATCTATTTTGCCATTTATTTTTATATTTTTCACATTCTCCTTCTGTATAAAAATGCGTCATTCCTTTACTAAAAAATAAAGTATTGAAAAAATTTTTTTTAATTTTTATATGTTGCAGATATTCTTTATATGCAAATATATATTTTTTTTCTGATGCAATATTACCTTTTTTTAGTATAAGAGAATTTTTACCTGTAAACTCTCTTATTTCCTTTTCTAATTTATCAAGCTTATCCAAGCGGTAAATAAAAATGCTTATATTGTCTTTTTTTATAATTGAATAACCTTTTTCCTTATCAAATTCATAACTAAATACATCAATTCCAAAAACCTTTTTAATATGGTCATTAAACCAATCGGCTATATCAAGATAAAAACAGCTTGTACAATCATATTTCATGCCACTGGTATTTTCATACTGGACTAATTCTGTAATAAAGTGTTTATCTTGTGAATCCAAAATATCTGGAATAAAAGTATCATTATATAAAAATGGAATACTTATATGTTCCCAATTCTGTGAAATAATCCTTTCTATAGGTTCTCTAATTCCTGAAATTATTTTTATTTCATGATTATTAAAATTATTCAATTTTTTCTTTAAATCCTTTAATGTATAGCTATCAAAATATAAGGCATGTCTTGTAAAAGCTATATTAACCCATTTTTTTTCACTAAATGACGCCATTAAAGATGTATTCCCTGTTTTTTGTATTCCACATAATAATATACTTACTGGATTTTCTGTTATGCATTTTACCATTTCAAAATATTCCTTTTGCTGCAAAACAGAATTTCTATATTTCAAATTATTTTTCCATATTTCATACTTTTTTTTATATTTTAATACAATATCTGTTGTAAAATAATTAGAGTTACTGTTCATTAATTCATAGTGAAATGCATGTTGGAGGGAAAAACTGCTACACACTTTGTGTGAGCTATTAATTTCACTTTCCAAAAAATTAAAAATCTCTTCCAAATATACTGATGCTATAACAATTGTTGCATTTTTTTGAATATTATTTATTACATTAGGATTAGATATTGTATATCCCATCCAGCTATGCCCCCATTTTTTTTCATCAGAATCTACTACAGCCAGTATCTTTTCAAGCATATTTAACTCACGTAAAAGCATTACTATTCTTTCACCTGTACTTGATGTCCCATACAATATAAATTTTCTAAGAATCTCATCATTAATACCACAATTCAATATTTCCCAATCAATTATTTTCATATAAACTCCCTGTTTCAAAAACTAATATCCTCATTTTTCTATTCCCTTTTTATATTAAACTATTTATTTTTTAGTTCAAAATATGGATAATTTTGTAATACTACATTTTTTACACATTGTATAGAACCTGCTTCTTCTTCAATTCCTGCCATAATACAAAGTTTTTTTAACTCCCTTCGGAAATTAGAACGGTTTATTGTATTCCCAATTTTTGTCCGAAAAACCACTCCTGATATAATACCTTCATGTTTTGTATACTCCAATAAATCCCTTATTATTATCTTTGGTATTTCCAGTTTTATTTTTTGTTTTTTTCTTATAATTTCTATAAAACCATCTTTTAAAGTTTCTACCGTTAGCTTGTTTAGTTCGCAAAACCTCAAATCTGTATGACACAAAACTTGTATTATCATTGCTAACCGTTCTTTATCATTTTGCAATGCAGTATAGACCAGTTTCTTATAATTCTCTGGAGAAATATTCCTATGTTCCTGTAATTCCTCATATTTTATTGGTTCTAGTTTTAATTTCATATCCTGCCACTGCATTATTTCACAAAAATAATTTGCAGCTGCTATATATGTATTAATTGTACGGTTTTTAAATCCTTTATCCTGTAACCATTTTTTATATTCTAACATCTGTAATTTTGATAATTCTGAACCATCTAAAAAAATCACAAGTTTCTTAATATTTCTGCTGTAAGATGTAATTGTATTATCACTTTTTCCAGTTTTCTGTAGGACAGAAATAAAATATGATATCTGTTTTGATGTAATATATGTAGACATAAAGAACACCTCCTAGAAAACAAATAAAATTTATA
Source organism: uncultured Lachnospiraceae bacterium (assembly GCA_910577825.1). Taxonomy (GTDB): domain Bacteria; phylum Bacillota; class Clostridia; order Lachnospirales; family Lachnospiraceae; genus Butyribacter. Next base: position 11,003 of record CAJTOK010000060.1, read on the forward strand.
TATTTTTCAACGAAAAAATGTATTTTCATATAAATCTATGGCTGCTATTTGTATATTTGCCATAACTGATATGCAGAATTTTTTACGTTATATCCTGCATTATTTAATTCTGTATAATACGTTTTTCTTTTTTTTCTTATAGTTTTATATTTTAAAATTTGTTCTGCCCAATACTTGACAGGGCTCTCAAGAGATACTCTTTTCACTCTGTCTGATACACAGGCTTCTTCTGGTATTTCTTCTGATGTAATACATAGCAATCCATTTGACTGTGCTTCTATTACAGCAATTCCAAGCCCTTCAAATAAAGATGGGAATACAAATATATCCATTGTACACAATAGTCTAGGTATATCCATACGTTCTCCCAGAAATATACATCTATCTTTTATTTCCATTTCTTTGGATTTTTCTTCTATATTTTCCAGAAGTTCACCTCCGCCTGCCATAAGAAGTATACAATTACTGTCATATATAGTAATTTCTTTAAAGATATTTAATAAAAACACATGGTTTTTTGCTTCTACGAATCTTCCTATATGTCCAATGACAAACTTGTTATTTAAGCCTAATTCCTGGCGGTATTTTTCTCTTGTGTCCATGTTAAATTTATATTTTTCTAAATCAATTCCATTTTTTAAGATTGTATAATTCTGGAATCCTAGTCCAAATAACCATTCAGCTGCTTTTACAGAACATGCCAGAAAGGCAGTTGCATTTTCTTTTATATACTGGCGGTAATGGTCATCCTGTTTCTGGATTTCAGGTTTCTTTCTTGGTAAAAGAGCACTATGTGAGTGAACTATTCTTACAGGTATATTATTTTTAATTCCAAAGTAACAGGAATAGTAATTAATCCATACTTTGCCTGAGTTAGAATGTATTACGTCATATTTATATAAACTTGTCAGACATTCCAAATCTTTGTATGCAGTTTCCCTTACATTTTCCCCTTCAGTACATTCTCCTGTATATATGGCTGTTCCCAGTTCCAGGAATTTATCTGCCAGCTCTTGTAAAACAATTTTCCCTGGAAAATAAATGTGGATGCAAAATTCTTTAATGTCCATATTTGAGAGCATATTATATAAAAATACTGGCACTCCGCCACCTGACAGGTCACAGGCAGTTACGATAAGGATTTTCTTTTTTCCAGTTATTTCTGCATCACCTGCACCATGTCTTTCCATTAACTAAATTCCTCCTCTATATGTTTATAAATTGCATCTACTACTGATTTTGATGCTGTACCTTTTTCAACAGAGCCAATTCTTTTATGGTAATCCCTGACTTTGCTTTCATATATTTTTTGGTCAAATAATGAAATATTTTCCACAAGTTTTTCCTCATCTGTTGCAATAAGATATGGAAGCCCGAAATAATCTACATAGAAATCACGTTCCCTGCTGTAATCATTTATATCTTCTGCATAGAGGAAAACCGGCTTTTCCATAATTGAAAATTCACCTATAACACTTGAATAGTCAGAAACCAGTACATCTGCTGCTGCAAGAAGTTCCTGCATATCATCATATTCTGAAGCATTAATAATATTCTGGCTATAGTCCAGATTACTGGCAGATTGTGACATTGTTGGATGAAGACGTTTTAACATATACCAGTCCCCTCCAAACTTTTCTGATAATGCGTCCAGCACCTTATGTCCATCCAGCTGCATTTTATCCGTTTTTCTTCCATTACGGTATGTGGGGGCATAAATAACAATATGGGCATTATACGGAATATTAAAAAAGTTCTTTACTTTTACTTCAAAATCTTTTGGACAGTTTACTAAAATATCATTTCTTGGCGAACCACATTCTAGTATTTTGCCATTGTACAGGAATGCACTTTTATATATTTCATTGCATAATTTACCATTTGAAACCATTATGTTTACAATTCTGTCCATATGGTGTGATGTATGTTCATATGGTTTATTGTCAAAATTTGCTGGATTATCAGCGCCGATTTTTTTTAATGTTTCTGCACCTCCATGCCACGTTTCTATAAAAAATTGTTTTTTACGTTTTCTGTGATACCATAACTTACGCTGGTTATCTACCCATACAACTGCTGTGGCAAGTTCATATATTGCTTCTTTACTATCCCATTTAACAGTTCTTATGCCTTCTGGAAATTTATATTTATCTTCTTTTACTACCCATACAATGTCCCATCCAGGATTTCTTTTTAACATTTCCAAAGCTATGTATTTAGGATTACATCCAAAGCCCTTGCCATTGTAATTGCAAAAAACTGCTTTGTGCTTGTCTATTGGATGTAAGCGGTTCTTATAATACCAGAATGCAATTTTATATTCATCCAGCCGTTCTTTAATTGTCATTATCTTTCCTCCCTCACAGCCTTGTTTCTTTAAAATGCCTGTCTTTAAACTGTACAGGTTATAATTTTTACAACATAATAAACATTATGTGGTATTTAAGGCTATAAGGTAATATAAGGTTAAAGCTTGTAAATAAAATAGCCGATAGAATTTACAGAATTGAGATATGAATAATAGGAGAAAATAGGGAATTATATAAAGTTTTTAAAATTATACTTGAAAATGCTCTTAAAAAAGGCTATACTGTAATAGTGATGTTATGACATAATGTTTATTATGTTGTATTTTTTATACAAGTTCCATTTTGTCTAGTTGTTTCTGGTATTCTTCGCATGTTGTCATTATATAAATCCTTGTTGTTTCTATACTGTTATGCCCTAACAGGCCAGCCAGCATCATTATATCTTTATCTATATTATAAAATGTTTTAGCAAACAGATGCCTTAAGTTATGTGGAAATATTTTTTCTTTTGCCACCCCTGCTTTTTTTGCCAGTTTCTTCATTTCTTTCCATATATTGCTACGGTCAACAGCTTTTCCACTGGAAGTGCAGAATAACATTCCACTCTCTATGCCATTTTCACTGGCATAACGGAGTAAAATTTTCTGAAGTTTGCCTGGTACAAGTGCTTTTCTTTGTTTTCCTTTACAATAAATATCTATTATCCCGCTTTTTACACCTTCTAATGTAATATAAGATAACTCGCTTATGCGTATTCCCATTGAACCTAATGTACGGATAATCATTGCAAGTCTTTTTTTTCCGCTGCGCATGGCTGCACTTACCAGTTTTTTATATTCTTTCTTGGATAAATTCCTGTTTCCTGGCGAAAATACTTTTTTCTGTATATGGTAAGTTTTAGTATGAAGGCCATACCATTTCATATATTCAAACAGCCTGTTCACTGCAATTATAAATGAGTTTATGCTTGATAATTCATATTGTTTGTTTATATATAAGTCTTTTTTATAAATTGCCATAAGTTCTTTTGTAATTTCGCATCCAGCAGCATAATCCATAAGCTTTTTTATATCCCTTATATATTTGCTTATTGTGGCTTTGCTTTTTTCTTCTCTTATTAGATATTTTTTATATTCTTCTATTATCTGTTCTGTGATTATATATTTCATATAATTAGTCCTCTCTTAAATAAATTCCTGTAAAATCTATTCCTGAAAAAACAGAGGGCATGTTAAACCCCCTGTTGTTAAAAAATTTTAAGTTTAGTATAGATTGTTTTTTACCATTTTGTTACTTCTACATTGTCAACTGATACAAGTGCCTGCACATTTCCCCATTTTAAGTAAAGCCCGCCTGGGATTCCTGTGCCGTTTATATTTACTTCACCTGCAAAGTATATATTTTCTTCATCACTTATTATTATGGCGGCTTTTGATGTGCCTGCACTGGCAATGGCTTTTACATGTACCCAGCTAAATGGCAGTGTGCATGTTTTATCTGTACCGTTTATCTGCCACAATGTGCTGTTATCAGAGGAAAGTTTTAATATATAGCCATTTTCAATTCCTGCATTTGTATCACCGTTTTTGTATGTGGCATCTGTCCCGGTTATTGCAAATTCTGTGGTATCCCTTGTCCCTGCATCCAGTGCTACGTCAAATCCGACAGTGTAATCTTTTACTTCCTGGCCTTTTATTCCAAATTCTGTATTTGCGCCTTGTGATGTGCTTGTGTTCCCTGCTGCAAATTTTATAAAGCTGTCATGTGTGGCATCTGCTTCTACATAAAGGCAGTTCTGTTTGTCTTTTGATGTCCATGTAGTGGCAATTAATGTATCGCTTGCCATGCTGCTATAGTCCTCTTTATAAATTATGTCTTTCTGGATTTTTTCTTCTGGAAGCACTATTACTTCAAATTCCTGTTTTCCTTCACTTGTTTCTGCCATCATTACCACTGCTTTATAGCCTTTTTCTGGCTGTGTTACTTTGCCGTCATCTGTTATTACGCCTGGGTCTGAAGATGTCCATTTTATGGTACTGCCGTTAAATTCTGCCGGGAGTTCTATAAAATCTTTTTGTATAATTTTATCAATTTCAAGCACATCTTTTTCTATTGTTATATTAAATTTTTTGGCTGCTGTGCTGTTTCCTTTTGATATTACTGCTTCCAGCTCTATGTAAACATCACTGTTTCCTTTTTTAATATTTGCTTTGGTAAAGCCTATAGCACCAGGTGTTACTGTGGCATTTTCAAATGTAACCTGGCTGCTTCCTGATTTCCATGAGATGGTGCTTCCAAAAAGCCCTTCTGATGGAAGTACAAAGTCTTTGCCTGCTGTTTGTGGTACTTTTATATGTTCTGAATCGTACTGGACTGATGCTTTATCTGTCTTATATATTTTACTTCCCCAGACTGCCCTGTTATACTAATTCCACTTTAAATCAGGAAGAAAATATGTTAAAATGTAAATATGAG
>CAJTOK010000061.1 GCA_910577825.1 uncultured Lachnospiraceae bacterium
AGGCGTTGTGCCAGCATAATTTAAGAAGGAGGATGCAGGGATGGAATACGCAATTTTCCCCCCCCCCACCGCCTAAAGGCAGTGGGTTTCCTTGCTGACTTATTATGGATGAAAACTATTGTTTATACCTTAGAAAAAGCCGTGCTGACCGGGATGCTGAAGCACATGGTGCAGGAGAAACCCTGGCACGGCATGAACAGACACTTAAAGCCCTTGCTAATAAAATGGGAATAGAAATTTCTGCTGTTTACAAAGAAATAGTATCTGGTGAAACCATTTCCGCACGCCCTGAAATGATGAAACTATTACAGGAAGTAGAAAATGGTATATGGGATGGTGTTATTGTTATGGAGATAGAACGTCTTGCAAGAGGTGCTACTATTGACCAGGGAATAGTTGCACAGGCATTCCAGCTGTCTGGTACAAAAATTATTACGCCCACAAAAGTTTATGACCCATCAAATGAATTTGATGAAGAATATTTTGAATTTGGGCTTTTTATGTCCAGGAGAGAATATAAAACCATTAACCGCCGTATCCAGAGAGGACGTAAGGCAGCAGTAAATGAAGGAAGATATATCGCTTCTACTGCCCCACTTGGATATAAACGTGTAAAATTACAAAATGATAAAGGCTGGAGTCTTGAAATTGTACCAGAACAGGCAGAAATTATCCGCCTGGTTTTTGATTTATATGTAAACGGTGAAAAAAGACCTGATGGCAGCATTAATAAAACTGGCTCTACACAGATATGCCGTATACTGGACAGCATGGATATAAAACCACTTTCAGGTGGTGTATGGTCGCCTGCATCTATACGTGGCATTCTCCACAATCCCGTTTATGCTGGTAAAATACGATGGGGATATGATAAATATGAGAAAATACCACAAAATGGCTCTGTTGCCACAAAACGCAGCAGAAGCAATGATTATATCATTACACAAGGCCTGCATGAAGCCATTATAGACGAAGAAACTTTTAATGAAGCACAAGAATTGTTAAAATCAAACTCTAAAATTTCAATACCATCTGGAAAAAAACTCCAGAACCCCCTTGCAGGGCTTGTTTATTGTAAAAAATGTGGCCGTCTTATGACCCGCCTTGCACCTACAACTAAAACACCTTATGCTGCACTGAAATGTCCAAACAGGTATTGTACTAATATATCAGCTCCCATTTACCTTGTAGAAAAAAAGATAATATCCTCACTGGAAATGTGGCTTTATAATTATGAATTAGATATACAGAAAAATGAAACAAGACACATTTTGCCAACATATGAAAATTCGTATGCTGCACTGAAAAAAGAAGCTGCTGCCCTTAAATCACAGCTTGAAAAAACCTTTGACTTACTGGAACGTGGCATTTATGATGATGAAACTTTTTTAGAAAGAAATAAGACCATTAAAGCAAAAATTGAAGAATGTAATAATGCAATGGATAAACTCCAGGAGTTAAAAGCATCAGAGGAAAAAGCTTTATCCCTTGAAAATAATTTTATCCCAGCAGTAAAAAATATTGTAGAAGGATATGATACTATTGAAGATGCCGCCATGAAAAATGAACTTCTAAAAGCTGTAATAAAAAAGATTGAATATATAAAAGAAACAGGGAATACACGTGGGAAACGTGATACAGATAACTTTGGCTTGGAATTATATCCTATTATGCCATACAAACAGGGACTTAATTCCCCTTAAGGAATATCTTCTTTCTTTTATAAAGGCTTTTTATTACCTATATGATGAATAGTTATATTTATACCCCCATTCATATGTCATAAGCAGGCAGCTGTTAGCTGCTGCCCCAAGCCCTCCATAATCTTTCCCTTCATATAAAAGCCCCTTCTGGCCTGATGAAGTCTTTGGGGCAAGTGCAACTGAAACCCAGTAGCCATAAGGGTTAAGTTCCCTTGACAGCCTTGCAACAAATGAAGTGAATAAATCCCTGTCCTCTGCTTTTATATACTCGAAATCAACATCCACACCCCTGAAGCCCTTTGCAGCAAGGATTTCAAGAAGCCCCCGTATAAGGTTTTCTTGTGCGCTTCCACTGCTTACAAGTGCAGAAATAAGGTTATTATTAAACCTTCCCTCACTATCCATTGGCGTAAGTGTAAGCACAGGTGCTGTGCCAAATTCCATTGCTGCATTTATCATTCTGTTATCATCTGCTGCAGGTGGCAGCAATTCCCCTGTTACTGTAAAACCATAGGAAAAAACTGATAAATCTGTAAGATAAGGCAGTGTTGTCTGGAGTGTCTTTGAATTAATATACGGGTAAGCATAACCATTTACATTAACCTGCCTTTTATACTGCTGTAAAGAATCCTGTACAGGTATAAGAAGTGCCTGCCCTATTACAAGGGGATAAGGATATGAAATCTGGTTTACAAATGCTATTTCAGTAGCAGGAATCCCAAATATACTTGAAATCCTGTCGATTGTATCGCCTTGTTTTACTACATATATTTCCAAAATAAGCCTCCATATTTTAAACATTATATATATTACTATATATTATGATTAAATATAAAGGCTGTTCCTTAAATACATATATCCAGTTTATTTGATGGCGGCAGGCAGGCGTGGTTTTTACAGATATAATAAGTTGTTTTATTATTTAGAAGCAAATGCTCCCCGTCCTCTTCCATAACCTGTATATCTGCAAGAAATGGCAGGTTCTCTATTATATCCGCTGGCTTTTTATTATTTTCCAGGACAACTGTAATATGCACAGGCGGGTTTTCATACAGCATTTTTGCAATTAAAAACATACTATAGCCTGCAGGGTAATATTTTGCCTTTGTTTCCATAAAATAAAACTGCTTTTCTGCAAGCCCTTTGTAATCCGCTTTTTGTGTAAGGTTATAAAGCCTTGTAAAATTATATGACATGGCAGAATTGCCGCCAGGCATTGCCCCGTCATATGTTTCTTTAGGATTTATAAATAACTCATTATCCAGAGGTTCACTAAGGAAATACCCGCCATTTTCATTATCAGCAAATTTCTTTACAGTTTCATTGCAGAAATGTTCTGCTTTATCCAGGTATCTTTTATCAAGTGTTGAATTATAAATTTCAATTAAGGCAGCAGTATAAAAAGCGTAATCATTTAAAAACCCTTTGCCAGAACGTTTGCCATTACGGCAGCTTGTATAAAGCCCTGTCCCGCTATACATGTTTTCTTCAATAAAAATATCTGCCTTTAATGCTGCTTCTAAATATTTTCTCTCCCCCGAAACCCTGTAAAGCATTGCAAACGCTGATATCATCATTGCATTCCAGGAAACCAGGTGTTTGTCATCAAGATGCAGTTTTGTACGTTTTTTCCTGTAATTATATAATTTATTTATCTCTTCATTAAAATTGTGGTTAATAATCCCGCTTTTTAAAAGGTTAGGGATATTTGTCCCTTCAAAATTGCCACCAGAAGTAATATCAAAAACTTTAGCAAACCCTTCTCCCTTTTCAGGACCCAGAACCTTTGTAACCTCGTCCAGTGACCATGTATAAAACTTTCCTTCCACACCTTCACTGTCTGCGTCCTGTGCACTATAAAAACCGCCATCAGCGGAAACCATTTCCCTTAAAATATAATCTGCTGTCTTTACTGCCGTATCAAGAAATATTTCCTTATCCGGGAAACTGCCTGCAGAACTGTATGCTGCAAGATATGCTATAACCAGCATTGCATTGTCATAAAGCATCTTTTCAAAATGTGGTACAAGGAAATACCGGTCAGTGGAATACCTTGAAAAACCATAACCTATATGGTCAAAAATACCGCCCTTGCGCATCTGTATTAAAGTTTCTGAAGCCATTTTAAAAGCTTTTTTATTATTATGCTGCTTTGCGTAAAGAATAAGAAATAAAATATTGTGCGCCGACGGGAATTTTGGTGCTGTCCCAAAGCCGCCAGCCACACTGTCAAATGTTTCTGCAAATATATTAAAAGACCTGTTATAAAGATTATCCTCTTTTTCTGCATAATCCGGAACTTTACTTACATTTCCATGTTCCTGTTTTTTAAGCTGTAAAACCATCTGCCCCGCAGATTTAAGAAGGCTGTCCCTGTTACCTTCCCACTGTTCCTTTACAGTATTTAAAAGGCTGTTAAAGCCAGGCATTCCATAACGTGGATAAGGCGGAAAATATGTGCCTGCAAAAAACGGCTTTTTATCCCATGTCATAAATATGCTCATTGGCCAGCCGCCACTTCCCGTAAACGCCTGGCATACTGACATATATACATTATCAATATCCGGCCGCTCCTCCCTGTCAACTTTTACTGCAATAAAACCGTCATTTAAAATACCTGCTGTTACAGCATTTTCAAAACTCTCATGTGCCATGACATGGCACCAGTGGCATGTACTGTAACCAATACTTAAAAAAACTGGTTTGTCCTCTTTCCGTGCCCTTTCAAAAGCCTCACTGCACCATGGATACCAGTCCACGGGGTTGCTGGCATGTTGTAAAAGATAAGGGCTTGTTTCATTTATAAGATGGCTGCCCATATGGATAATACCTTCCTTTTTTTTATTTACTGGATTACCTTTTCCAGATAAAACATAGTATACCCATAAACCATGCCCGGTATGTAATTTATTAAATACAACCAGAAAACTTCCTGCGCCATTTACTTTTACAGGCATAAATAAGCACGTATATCATTTATTCTTTCTTCTGTTTTTCATAATAACCAGTGCTGCTGCAATAACTACAGCAAATACAGCTGCCACAATCCATTTTAAAGACTGTCCTTCTGCTTTATGTGCGGTTTCTTCTGTTTTATCTGCTGTATTTATATTATTATCTTCCACATTATTAATTCCATTATACACAACCGCAAGGCATATGTTAGTACCTGAAGATATACTATATGCACTTTTTTCTTTTTCCCCTAAAATAACTTTCCTTCATTAATTTCATCAAGCACTTTTTCCCATGGACGTTCTTCTTCTCCCCTTTTCATAAAATAAGTTATATCTGTATTATTATTATAAAATTTATAGACTTCTTTTATTTCCTTACATAATTCCAGGCTGTCACTTATTGCCCTGCCATCAATCCCTTCTATTTCCAAAAGAACCGTGCTGTCATCAAGATAATTACTGCCATTATAACATGCCATAGTGCCTTTTTCTTCAAATATCTCTATTTCAATAATTATCTTTCCTTTTATATCTTTATAATTATACTTCTTACGTATTCCACCGCTGGCATCACCTATATCTGGTACAGGCTGTTTAAGCATTTTTTTCCTTTTTCTGGTTTTAAAGAACCTGTACAAAAAATATATTAAAGGCAGTATAAAAACCATTCCAAATTCCTGTGGAAGCATACTGCAGTACCCGGAAAACTGCATTATAGTTAATAACTGCATTGACACTTTTCCCTCACCCCTGTTTACTTTTTATGATACACTGATAACTTATGTATTAATTCCACAAAGTCCACTGGTTTAATAATATGCCCGTCCATTCCGGCTTCCCTGTACTGTTCAATATCATCTTTAAATACATTCCCTGTCATTGCAAAAACAGGGATGCTTCTGGCATCTTCCCTGTCCATTGAACGTATCAGCCTTGTTGCCTCCATTCCATTCATTACAGGCATTGCCACATCCATTAAAATGGTGTCATAAAAATACAGGCCTGATTTGCTGAACATTTCAACTGCACTGCTGCCATCAAGTGCCATGGCGGCATATGCGCCCCTTTGTTTTAAAAGTTCACATATAACTCCAGCGTTTATATCACTGTCATCAACAACTAAAATATTCATGCCGCTAAAGTCTGCTTCCTCTGGCTTTGTTTTATCATTAAATTGCCATTTTGTGTCTATGTCAAAAGTAACTGTAACCTTTGAAGTTGTTCCTGCGCCTTTCTGGCTGTCAATCTTTATATTTCCTCCAATAAGGTCTGTAAACTGTTTTGTGATTGCCATTCCAAGCCCGTTTCCTGCATACTTTACACTATCATCTGCTTTTTCCTGTGAAAATGGTTCAAATATTTTACTAATAAATTCTTCTGTCATGCCTGTTCCTGTATCAGAAATAATAAAACAATATGTAACACTTTTATTATCATAGCGCACTTCTTCTGTTTCAAATTTAATCTGGCCGCCATCATGGGTATACTTAACAGAATTTCCAAACAGGTTTATTAAAATCTGTTTAAGATGCAGTTCATCACCATACACCTTTGATACTGTAAGCCTGTGGCAGCAGTTAATAAAATCAATGTTTCTGTCATATAAAAGCCCTGAAAATATATTTATACAGCTGCCAATAAACTCTTCCATATCAAATGGCCTGTTTATTTTATGGAAATCTGCACTGCCATACTGCACTATATCCAGCACGTTATTGGCAAGTGATAATAAATATCCTGAAGAACTTTTAATTTTATTAAGGCAGTCCTCCAGCTTCTTTTTATTATCTATATTCTCTAAAGCAATGTCTGCCATTCCCATAATTCCAGTAACTGGCATACGTATATCATGTGAAAAATATGCCAGTAACCTGCTTTCAGCATTATTTATCCTGTCTGTTTTCATTTTTCCCTCCCCAGATAAATCATCATTAGTACCATAAAAAAATGCCTTTAAAAACCGCCTGCTATAGTTATATGCAGACGGTTCTGTAATACCATGCTTAGTCTTTTAAATATTTACTTAGTATACGTTTACATTCCTGTATGTCAATTGGTTTGGTGATATGTGCATCCATGCCACATTCAAGGCAGTGCCTTGCATCATCAGAAAAGGCGTCTGCCGTCATGGCAATTATTGGCAGCGCATGGTCTGCATGTACTGATGCCCTTATAGCTTTGGTGGCATCATAACCATTCATTACCGGCATACGTATATCCATTAATATTGCACTGTAGTACCCGGGTTCTGATTTTTCAAAGATTTCAACACAATCTTTTCCATTTACTGCCCTTTCCAGGTTTATATTAAATTCAGAAAGTATTTCATATGCAATCTCCCAGTTTAAATCAATATCTTCTGCCAGAAGAACATTTTTCCCTCCAAAAGATACTTCCCCGTCTTCTGCTTCATCCTGTCCGGATAAAGCATCTTCTGCCCCAGGATTTGCATAATGCTTCAAATGCTGGTAAAGCGTGGATTTAAACAGGGGTTTTGATATAAAACCTTCTATATCATCTACTGGCCCAAGAGCCTGCTCTACATCGTTCCAGTCATAGGCAGATATTAAAAACACTGGTATTTTCTTTCCTACCCTCCTGCGTATCTCTTTAATGGTTTCAATACCATCCATGTAAGGCATCTTCCAGTCTATAAGCACAATACGGTAATTTTCATTTCTCTTATTGCGTTCTTCTATCATTTCTACTGCCTTTTTGCCATTAGTAGTCCATTCAGCATCTGCACCAAGTTCTTCAAGGTTAGATACTGCACTAAGGCACAGCCGTTCATCATCATCTACTACAAGTATATGCCAGCCGGGAAGCTGCATATCCTCTTCTTTTACAGCTGATTTCTTTAAATCAATGCTGACATGGAATGTACTTCCTTTTTCTGGTTCGCTTTCAACCTCTATAGTACCTTTCATAATATCAACAATGCTTTTAGCAATAGCCATTCCAAGCCCTGTACCTGTAATTTTCTGTACCTGGTCTGTTTCTTCCCTTACAAAAGATTCAAAAATCTTTGCCTGGAATTCTTTTGTCATTCCAATGCCATTATCTTTTACTTTAAAATGCGTTTTTATATATTCATCCCCAAGGCTGGAAGGTTCCTGCCATACAAAAATATCTATCCTGCCCTCTTCCTTTGTAAATTTAAGTGCATTGGACAAAAGGTTTAAAAGCACCTGGTTTAAACGTACACCGTCACAGTATACATCTTCTGCAATAATGTTATTAATATATATATCAAAAGTCTGCCTTCTTGTTTTTACCTGTGGCTTTATAATATTTACAATATCATCCATTGTATCACGTAATGATATAGGAGTAATATTAAGTGTAAGCTTGCCACTTTCAATTTTAGACATATCAAGTACATCATTAATAAGTCCCAGCAGGTGTTTGCTTGATAACTTTATTTTTTTAAGGCAGTCCTCTACCTTCATGTCATCACCAATATTTTTGCCTGCAATTTCCGTCATTCCTACGATTGCATTCATAGGAGTACGTATATCATGGCTCATGCTTGCAAGGAATTCACTTTTTGCCATATTTGCATGTAATGCTTCTTTCCTTGACTTATAAAGCATATCTACCTGTCTGCGTGTAAACTTGAAATATACAATAAATATAATGCCAAAAAGCAGTATAATGCCTGCTATGGATAAAATTACTATAATATTGCGGCTGCTGTCAAGTGATGCAACAACATCCCCAAATAAGTTATGTGGCATAACGGTTACGAGATACCAGTTAGAATTATCAGCAATAGAAGAACAGTATATATGCCTTAATTCCCCGTCTGCAGAAATAGTTGCAATATAGTCTTCTTTTTTTGACATTGCCTCTTTTAGCTCATTTATATAATCTTCTGGTGTCTTGCCATCCTGGCCCTGGACAATTGACTGTAAACGTTCAAAGTAACTGTCCCTGTAAGCATCGCCGCTTCTTATTATAAATTCCCCGTTATAATCAATAAGGTGTGTATTTACTTCTGTATCATCTGTATTTTTAAAAAGAACCTGTTCAAGGCTTTTCATTGGAATTGCTGCTAATATGGCAACGCTTTTCCTTCCATCTTCCATGCTGTATTCTGCTTTTTTGCCAAATATAAATATCTTTTCATTATTAATATTATAGCCATTAGTTATAATATCACCATTTTTTTTAAGGTCTTCATTTAATAAGTGGTCCTGGACTGATATGTTTTTCCCATATATGGTTTCAAGGCTGCCATCTGCGTTATAAAACCCCAGCCATTCAAATCCCCTGATTTCTGCACTGATTTTTAACTCATTCAAAACTTCTTTTGTTGCCATGCCCTCAGGGGGTGTCCTCTGGATTACCCCTTCTACCTGTCCAAGCCTTATATCAGTAATAACATGGAATTTCTGCTGTATCTGGCTGTTTATCTCTGACATGTAAATATCGCTAATCTGGTTTACAGAATCTCTTGTTCTTCTGGACATAAACATAGAAAGAATGCCAAATATCATTATACAAACAGCAACCATAGCTATAAAGCTGAGTCTTAAAAAACGTATGATTTTTTTATCCATTTCCTGCCCTTTCTATTAAATTTTTACTCCCACACAGGCAAAGTAATGATATGTAAACCTGTTACAAAGTCCTGGTATTACTTATGTTCCATGATTCTGGCAAATGCCTTCATCACTTTTGGGTTAAATGTGCCACATTCCCCGCCAAATATCATATCTTTTGCTTTAGTGCTTGAAAAAGCTGCTTTATATACCCTTGGTGATGTAAGTGCATCATATACATCTGCTACTGCTACTACCTGTGCCCATATGGATATTTCATCACCAGAAAGCCCGTCAGGATAACCTTTCCCGTCCCAGCGTTCGTGGTGGTGCCTGCATATATCATATCCATAACTGTACACTCCCTCATCCATAATGGCTGGTATGCTTGAAAGAAGTTCACACCCTTTTACTGTATGCTGTTTCATAATTTCAAATTCTTCTTTAGTAAGCTTTCCTGGCTTATTAAGGATACTGTCTGGTATTGCAATCTTGCCAACATCATGGAGTACAGCAGATGAAGCGATTTTCTCAATTTCTTCAGGCGGCAGGTGGTATTCCGGGTACATATTGCTTACTTCTGCCATAAGTTCTTTTGTCAGTACACATATACGTTTTACATGCTCCCCTGATTCACAATCCCTGAACTCTATTGCAGTAGCAAGCATTTCGACGGTGGAGTGCATAATATCATTAATCCGCTTTGTCTGCTCCTTTACAATGCTTTCAAGCTTCTTCCTGTATTTATACAGTTCAATTACATTGCCAAGCCTGCACTTTAAAAAATGTGCTATAAAAGGTTTCATAATGACATCTGTTGCCCCAAGCCTGAATGCTTCTGACAGTATATCCGGGTCATCAGCTGCTGTAATTAAAAAAACAGGAATGTCTTTTATCTTCCCATTTTTATTCATTGCCCTGAGCACATCTATGCCATTGACGTCTGGCATAAGCAGGTCTAAAAGCACGGCAGATATATTTTTGCTGCTGCCAATAAATGAAAGTGCTTCTGCCCCGCCGGAAGCTTCTATAATATTATAACTGTCCTCAAATATATCTTTCAGTACCAGCCTGTTAATCTCAACATCATCAACAATAAGTACAGTTCCCTTATTACCCATTTTTGCCTCCAATAAATTACATTTCCTTTACTGTACTAATATAGAAATACTATTCTACATATGGTTTTCTATACATTTTATTATGTCTTCCTGGACAGGGATAAGGTTTCTAAGGGATTCCCTCGCCTGTTCCGGCTTTCCTTCCCTTAATAGCTTCACCACTTCTGAATAACCGTTATAAAGTGGTGTAATTGAAAGATTTCCAGCTACACCCTTTAACGCATGTGTCTTTTCAATAGCATTATCTGTTTCATTATCATTAAAATCTGGTGAAACAGAGTACTGCTTAACCGTACCTGGAAATTTTTTAACCAGTTTTTCATATAGCGGAGTCTTTCCGGCAAGGCTTTTTAATGCTTTATCCACGTCTACGCCAAGTTCCCTTAATTCATCTAAAAAATCCATAATAAAACCTCCCGGTTGTAATTTATATTTTAGTATATTAGCCAACACTTTTATTATAAGCGAATAGCATGTTTTTTTCAATAGTGTTATTCTATTTTTGTATATTGGCAGGATTAACAGCAAAAAAGGCATGGTATTCCATGCCTCCTGCAATATGCGGATACCCGCCCGTTTTAATAAAATTAAAGCATTGCTTCTACGATTGCTTCTATATCTTTTTTATCAGATTCTTTCATAACAGATTTAATGCTTGCCTTCTTTTCACAGATTTCAATGTCTTTCATGCTTCCTAGCATGTCCGCCATTTTCTTTGCAGCCACTGGTGCCCATGAACCATTTTCTATAAGCGCTACTTTACGCTTCTGGTAATTCTTGCTCTTTAAATGTGCAAGGAAGTCTTCCATAACAGGGAAAAGCCCTCCGTCATATGTTGCTGATGCAATTACCATGCGGTCATACCTGAATGCTGCTTCTATTGCTTCTGCCATGTCATCTCTTGAAAGGTCAAATAATTCAAGTTTTCCAACACCTTTATTTTTAAACATTTCTGCACATTCTTTAGCTGCTTTTGCTGTATTCCCATGGATTGACGCATATGCAACAAGCACGCCGCTGTCCTCTGGCTTATAGCTGCTCCATATATCATATTTATTAATATAATATCCTAAATTTTCTTTAAGGACCGGCCCATGTAACGGGCAGATTATCCCAATATCAAGCCCTGATGCCTTTTTAAGAAGTGCCTGCACCTGTGCACCATATTTCCCGACAATATTAAAATAATAGCGTCTTGCTTCACATGCCCAGTCATCATCATTACTGGCACTTATTGCACCGAACTTGCCAAAACCATCCGCAGAGAATAAAATTTTTTCACTTTTCTCATATGTAACCATAACTTCCGGCCAGTGTACCATTGGTGCCATAAAGAACTGGAGTGTATGGCTTCCTATAGAAAGTTCTTCCCCCTCTTTAACAGTAACAGCCCTTCCAGAGAAATCAAAATCAAAGAACTGCGGAAGCATCTGGAATGTCTTGGCATTGCTGACAAGCTTCATGCCAGGGTACATCTCTGCAATTTTCTGTATATTAGCAGCATGGTCAGGCTCAAGGTGGGAAATTACAAGATATTCAGGTGTCTTGCCGCCAAGTGCTTCTTTAAGGTTTGCCACCCACTCATCAGTTGCCCTTGCATCAACAGTATCCATTACTGTAATTTTCTCATCCATAATTACATATGAATTATAAGAAACACCTTCAGGTACAACATACTGGCTTTCAAATAAATCAATGTCTTTGTCATCAACACCAATATACTTAACACTATCTGTTACAAACATTTTAAAATCCTCCTTGTATATAGATTATTACAGTTCCGCTTTATTATACACTATAATGCAGACATGTCAAACCTTCTGGACGGTAATTTTACATTCTTTTTTATAAAAAGCTGCCCCAAACTTATATATTTTCTCCATGCCTGATAATTCAAAATATGCAGCATAGTTTGTCTGTTCAATCTGTTTTATTGCATCTTTGCTTGCTTCTTCTAATTTATTAGCACTGTCTGCATATTTTATTTCAAAAATACATCCTGTCTTTTTTTCCGAAATTTCAACTAAAATATCAGCAAATCCATTTCCAGACTCCTGTTCTGATTTAACATACCAGCCATTATTTATAGCAAACAGGCCAAGCAGCAGCCCATGATAATAATATTCTTTGTGCCCTTTATAAAAAGTCCCTCTTATACTAATAAACCTTTTAAGCAGACTGTCCAGTATTCTTTCTGTTTCCTTTGCGCTGCCATTTTCAACCGCATTGCAAAGGCTGTTCCACTGCGTGCTGTATTCTGTCTGTCCAATAAACCATTCTAAAATCTGTTTCTGGTAAATTTCCTGTATTTCCCTGTTTGGAATAACAAGAGTGTGTATATTTCCATCTGGTTCTTTTGCGTCTGTTAAATAGCCTGTTGTATACAAAACACTCCATAAAGCTAACTGCCTTTTCCTGCTGTCACTGCTTTTTAAATCAGGGTATACAAGCCCTGGAATTATTTCCTGCCGTATACATTCCCCCGAAACAAGTTCTTCCAGCTGTCTTTTTATTGTATTTGCATGGCTGTCCAGAATATCCTTTATTATATAATTGCTGCTGCTGTTTATCCAGTGCGGCTTCATTTCTGCATTTTTTGATTCACAAAATTCACTGCACTGGTTAATAACATCCCAGGGACAGTAAATACTATTGCCTCCAAACCTGTAACCATCATACCATTCTTTAAATAAGCCGGATTTATCCTCAATGCCATAATAACATAACATTTCTTTTACTTCTTCATCTGTAAAGCCAAAATATTTGGAAAATGCCCTGTCTGAAATTGTCATAGTTTTAAAATTATTCAGCCCTGTAAAAATACTTTCCTTTGAAATCCTAAGACAGCCAGTTAAAACAGCAAATTCCAGGAAGATATTTGTTTTTAATACTTCACCAAATAATAAACGGATATGTTGTAACATTTCATCATAATACCCGTAATGGCACGCTTTATCAAGGGGCACATCATATTCATCAATTAATATAATCACTTTCCTGCCATAATGCTTATAAAGCATTTCCGATAATAAAGATAAAGAAAATTCCTGTATATCTTCAGATAAATTTTCTTCAAAAAGTGGCTTTAAATCTTTTTTATCATTTTCTGAAAGTTGGCTGCTTTGTAATAAATACTGGTGCCGTCTTATCTCTTTCTTCAAGATTTTTGACATTCTTAATAAAGCTTTTTCATAACCAGAACCTTCAGCACTTTTTAAACTAATAGAGATTACTGGATATTTCCCCTGGTACTTACTGCAAAGTTCTTTTTCCTTGCTAATTTCTAATCCATTAAAAAGTGAATGGTCTGTGCCAGTTTCAAAAAAGGATTTTATTGTATCCATATTAAGGCTTTTGCCAAAACGCCTTGGACGTGTAAACAGGGTTACTTTATTTCCGAAATTTAATAAATCCCTTATAATCCCTGTTTTATCAACATAATAGTAACCATTACTTATAATATCCTGAAAAAACTCCATGCCTGCTGGCAGCTTCTTCATATACAACCACGCTCCCCTCTGTATATAATATACGCCATCAGGTTATAAAATACAATGGCCTGCAGCCAGATATAAAAGTATGGTTTTATACTATAATTAATCCGGCAGTGGTACAAAACTTTAATATACCACTGCCGGTTATATAATTATATAAAAGAAAGAACGCTTTATTATAGAAAAATATTTTTATTACATATCGCTGCCAGCTGCAAGTGCAGCTGCGCCAGCCATTCCTGCTTTATTGCCAAGCGTTGCCATTTCAAGTTTTGGAATTACACCATGCCCGCCGCCAAAGCAGTTTTTTGCAAGCATTTCACGTAATGGCTCTAATGGAATTTGGTTATTTGAAGCAATGCCGCCGCCAACCAGTATAAGTTCCGGGCGCAATATATTTGCTATATTAACAATGCCCGTGCCTAATGCTTCTATATAGTCTGATAAAACTTTTACAGCAGTTTCATCACCATCCTTTGCAAGCCTGGATGATTCTTCTGGAGGGACTTCCCTTCCAAATGCCTTTTTTGTTTCCCTCTTTATTGCTGCAGAAGAAACATATGCTTCAAGACAGCCTTTCCGCCCACAGGTACAAAGCTCGCCGTCTTTTTTAATAACCATATGCCCTGGCTCGCTTCCGCCTTCATATAACTTTCCGTTAATGGTAACGCCGCCGCCTGCACCTGTGCCAAGTGTAAGAAGCACAACATTTTTATAACCCCTGCCTGCACCTGCCACGGCTTCACCAAGCACTGCACAGTCTGCATCATTGGCAATGCTTACAGGAAGTGGTATAATTTCTTCTGCAATCCCTGCAACATCAACATTTTCCCACTGTATGTTGTTGGAATATTGTGACATCCTCCCCCACCTAAAGAGGTGAGGGCTTCCTTTAGCATAAAGC
>CAJTOK010000062.1 GCA_910577825.1 uncultured Lachnospiraceae bacterium
TTGAGTGTTCCCGGTGGTATATCTTTTTTACCATGTACTGCTACGGTTACTTTTCTGGGTTTTGTGGGATGTTTAAGCTGCATGTGTGAACCTTCCTTGTCAACTTCATACCATCCATATTTAATGAAACATGGATTACTACCCCACTACTTTATTTAGATTAGTTATTATAAATTTCATCAACCAGCTGTTTTATCATTCTGTATTTGTCTTTTATTTCTTTGTTTTGTTTCTGTGCTGTTTCATAAATATCCAGAACAAGTTTGGCATCTTCCGTACCAGTGGAAATTATTTCACCACTATCACTTAGTTTTATATATATTTTCATAATCCTGGCACAAGACTCCTCCACATCTCTTAACCGCACCGGTCCCATAAAAACCATATCCTCTGCAACCATATTCCCAAGCCTGGGTGACAAATTATCAAAGAATTTCTTTCTTGCAGCTCCCGGAAGTCCTTTCATAGCCACAGACAGGGTATTATTATCTATCTCCCTTAGCATTCTTTGTATCTCTTTACCAGATAATTTCCCTGCCGTAATTGCCAGTTGTCCAATTATTGAATGGTCATGCCCGTCAATTTTTTCATTTTCTTTACAAAGGCTGGCAGCCAGGTTCTTTTCTTCCTGCACTTGTCCAGAAACCTCTGGTGGTATATTTTCATGTTCCCTTTGTTTTAAAACCTTCAATATGCTGGGAGGCATCATAGTTTCCAGAAACCATTTAACTGCAGCTGGATTATCACCTGCCTGTACCATAACAGCACCTTTAAGATATATAAGATTAATAAGGCCATCATAAGAGGGAAGGTTATATGTAATACACCTGTTCATGCCTGCTTCTTCTATAAATGCCGGCTCTGTGCCGTCAATAACCATCATAATCATAAACTTGAAAAATAAATCTGTTTCACTGCCTGGATTAAGCCGCCCTGCAGCTTCCTCCTCAAGCGCTAAAAGACCTTTTTGCCTTGCCACATTACTAAAGTAAAGAATTGTATCGTAAGCATTTATTACCTGGTTAATCTTTTCTGGATTATTGGCATCATTTCTGATTTCATTACATTTATCTTTAAGTTCCATAAAAAACATCTGGTTCATAGATATCTCCCTGAAATTATGTATATACAATAATTTTATCATATTTTTTAATAATCACGACATATTGGCTAATAGCCCTTTTACATTCTTAAATAATATTTCCCCATATTCTGGACAGCCAGGCTTTTCCATATTGATTATATATGCCGGAACTGTTCCAAACTTTAGAATGCAATCCTCTTTAGCCATTCTGTAATCTTCTATATAAGAATCTACATAAAGTAAGGTATACCGTGGAAATTTACATCCATCCGGCCACAATCCATCATCCTTGATTATATAATAAACTATGTTATTCTTTTCTTTTTCCCGTTTTTGTACCATCCGGGTTTCCTCATCTGTAGCCTCCATGTGGCAAATTATTCTTTCATCATGCTTTACATCTGTTTTGATAAATTTTCTGTTAATCATAAATAATCTGCAATGTTCTGCATTAACACCAAGCAGCTCCATTCTTTCCACAGCTTCTTTATACATATAATCTTTCTTTAAATTCCCTGCATTATCCATTATAAAATCCTCCATCATTGTCCATATCCAGTTTTTAATATACAATCACGTTAATGCAACAATATAATACCTGTTTAAAAAATTATAATAAACAATTCCACATAAGAAACAACACTAAAGGAATTATAAATTCAATTATTATATGCAGTAACAAGATAAGCAAAATCCATTGATACCAGTGTAAATGCCTTTTTTTCTTTTTTTGTGTCCTGGCAGTTTCTTTATGCTGTTTTATACTTTCTTGCTGCTGTGATGCTGTTTTTGTAATTTTTTGTTCTTTACCTAGTACAGCACTGGAAGCAGTGCCTGCTATAGCATCAAGTGTTTCAATAAAAGCATTGAAAAGCATCTTTTTTGCCGTTTTTTCTGCGGCCTTTGAAGCTTCAATATAAGGGGCTTTTGTTTTTTCTACTGCTTCCTGTATCTGGTATATTGTTACAGGGCGGTAACATGATATTCTTTCAAGACCAGCATCATCTTTCTGGCTATATATAGCAAAAAAATGGTAACAAGTTTTACACATTCCTGGAATCCCCTGTATATTACAAACTGGAATCCCGTTTTTATTACATATTTTACACTTACCATCATCCCAGCAGCCTGTATTGCTTGTTGTCCCTGGCACACTGCCAGATTTTTCAATTTTATACTTTGTAAAAGAAACCTGTTCTGGCAAAGGAAGCGGAAATTTAAGCTTATGTGGCATATATGGCAAATCCTGTACCAGGTTTCCTTCTCCTGCCAGATTGCCATAGGCGTCATATGTCTTATTTTTTATTTCATCATAATAGCCAAGGCGGTTATGATAATTATCATAAAGTATATGCTTTTTATCCCATTTTTTTCTATAGTCCCTATAATATGATGTTGCCAGTCTGTCAAATATTTTGTCATATTATACGCCATCTTTCTACGTGATACCATAAGTATAACATAAATAATTTTTATAAACGGCAACATTATGGATTTTTATATATCATTCTTTTTTCTTATTATTTCAAGTACCTCATCCTCAGACAGTTGTACTTTCTTTGCAATCTCATTAGTATTAAGGTTCATTTCATAATAAGCATAAACCATGCCTTTTTTCTCTCCTTGTGCCATTCCCTGTGCCATTCCCTGTGCCATTCCCTGTGCCATTCCCCGTTCTATTCCTTGTGCTATTCCTTGTTCCATCCCCTGTTCCATATATTCCTGTTTTCTTTCTTCTACCATTTTTTCTACAATTGGTCCCATAATTTCTGATAATACACTGCTCATATTTTTATCACTCCTTATTTTTTCTGTTAATTTCCTGTTTGCTTTTAGTACAACTTCTAATACTGAACTGGCATATTCTTTTTCCATCTTGCCTTTGAGCTGGCTTATGCTTGTAATAAGTTCTTTTAAATCCTGTTCTTCCAGTTTTCCTGACAATGCACACAGCCATCTGTGTTTTGCCTTGTCCAGTTCTTTTGTAACAATGATTTGTGTTTTAAATGGCACTATGTTTCCAATAATGTAATATATACCAGGATATGGTGTTTTGATTATAATGCCATGTTTTTCAAAATATCTGAAAAGCTTTTCTGGCTTTGCTTCACGCACAAGAGAAACGGTAATGCTTTCTATTTTTCTGCTGTCTGTCTTTTCACCATAGGCTTTAAAAAGGCAGGCATAGCCCTGTGCTTTCATAAAAACATCTATATCCAGTGTATCATTAGGGTTTTTATATTCCATTATATTATATTGTTTAAAAATTCCCCCTATTTCATTGCCTGTAATTTTGCTGCCATCACATTCCACAAGCAGGTCTATTTTTAATGTTCCTGTATTTAAAGTATGCTCTGGTTCTAGTTTAACATTATTTGTCCCATTTGACAATTCCAGGTTCATAGCTGCTACATATGGCGGGTGCCATTGTATTTCTTTATCCAGTTTTTCATTATACTTCATCTGTGTTTCCTTTCTTTACAATTCATCAAGTGTCTTGCCATATGCCCCAAGAAACTCTTTGCAGAATATATCTGCTTCATTACATTCCATTTCTTTTATGGAATCCATAACTGAAACCTTTGCACGCACAAATTCCCTGTTGCCTGCCTTTTCTTCTTCAATACACTTGACAAAGGCTGACAGTTTATCTGCTGCTTTTACAAGTTTTAATGCTTCTTTATCTTTTTCCCCTCCAAAGTAACATTTGTAATACTCCCTCAGGTCATCTGGCAGCAGGCCTATTATACGTGAAGCCGCTTCTGCTTCGATTTCCTTATATGCCTTGCTTATTACTTCATTGTTATACTTTACAGGAGTAGGCATATCACCTGTAATTATCTCTGTACAGTCATGGTAGACCCCGAGCATTGCAATATGTTCAGGGTTATAGTTTTTTCCAAGCCTTACATTTCCAATAATTGCAAGTGCATGTGCTATTATTGCAACCTCCAGTGAATGTTCACTTATATTTTCCCTTGCGGAATTTCTCATAAGTGCCCATCTCTCAATATATTTCATGCGTGACATCATAGCAAAAAAAGCATTTTCACTGCCTGCCATATAAAACCCCTCCATATTATGTTTTTATCATAATTACTACTTTTTAAGCATTTTTCTGATATAATGTCCTGTATATGATTCTTCCACTTCTGCTACTTCTTCGGGCGTTCCTGATGTAAGAAGTGTCCCGCCGTTTTCGCCGCCTTCTGGTCCCATGTCAATTATATAATCAGCTGTTTTTATAACATCAAGGTTATGTTCTATTACAATTACTGTATTTCCGTTCTCTGTAAGCCTGCTTAAAATGTCAACAAGCTTATGGACATCTGCAAAGTGCAGCCCTGTTGTTGGTTCGTCAAGTATATATACTGTTTTGCCTGTGCTTCTTCTGCCCAGCTCTGTTGCAAGCTTTACACGCTGTGCCTCGCCTCCTGACAATGTTGTGGACGGCTGGCCTAGTTTAATATATGAAAGCCCTACATCATAAAGTGTCTGCATCTTATTACGTATACTTGGTATATTTTCAAAAAATACAAGTGCTTCTTCAACTGTCATATCCAGAACGTCAAATATGCTTTTCCCTTTATATTTTACATCAAGTGTTTCCCTGTTATACCTTTTGCCGCCACATACCTCACATGGTACATAAACGTCTGGAAGGAAATTCATTTCTATTTTAATTATGCCGTCACCGCTGCATGCTTCACACCTTCCGCCTTTAATATTAAAACTGAACCGTCCTTTTTTATATCCCTTCATTTTGGCATCAGGGGTGGCTGCAAATATATCCCTTATTAAATCAAATACCCCTGTATATGTTGCAGGGTTTGAGCGTGGTGTCCTGCCTATTGGTGACTGGTCTATGTTAATAACTTTATCAAGGTTCTCTGTCCCCTCAACGCTTCTGAATGCACCTGGTATACACCTTGCATGGTTAAGGTTTCTGGCAAGGTATTTATATAATATTTCATTGACAAGTGAACTTTTGCCAGAGCCGGAAACCCCTGTAACACAGGTCATTACCCCTATAGGGAATGACACCGTGATATTTTTAAGGTTGTTCTCTTTTGCGCCTTTTACGGTAATCCAGCCCTTTGGTTCTCTTCTTGAAGCTGGTACAGGGATTTTCTTCCTGCCGCCAAGGTATTCGCCTGTTATAGACCCTGGCGTGCCAATTATTTCCTGTGCTGTTCCTTTTGCCACAACTTTCCCGCCATGTTCCCCTGCGCCCGGCCCTATATCAACTATATAGTCAGCTGCAAACATTGTATCTTCATCATGCTCTACAACTATAAGGGTATTGCCAAGGTCTTTAAGCTTATTTAATGTCTGTAACAGCTTGTCATTGTCACGCTGGTGCAGCCCTATGCTTGGCTCATCAAGTATATATGCAACACCTACAAGCCCTGAACCTATCTGTGTTGCAAGGCGTATACGCTGTGCCTCGCCGCCTGAAAGGCTTCCTGTATAACGTGAAAGTGACAGGTAATCAAGCCCTACATCTATAAGAAAACGCACCCTTGCACGTATTTCTTTAAGTACTGCTTTTCCTATCTTTAACTGCCTTTCATCCAGTTTAAGGTTTTCAAGGAAATCCATAAGGTTCTTTATTGGCATGTCTGTAATTTCAGCAATATTTTTATCCGCTATTGTAACTGCAAGTGCCTCTTTTTTAAGCCTTTTGCCGCCACATGTCTTACATGGGGTTATACGCATAAATGTTTCATATTCCCTTTTTGAAACGTCTGACCCGGTTTCCCTGTACCTGCGTTCTACATTTTTAAGAACGCCTTCAAATGCAACATCATAAACCCCTTCACCACGCTGGCCTTTATAGTGTACTTTTACTTCCCTTCCATCAGTGCCGTGCATTATCATATGCTGTATATCCTCTGGCAGCTCACAGTACGGGGTATTTAAATCAAACCTGTATTCCTCTGCAAGTGCATCTAAAAGACATCTTGAAAAGCTTGTCTTGTCCGGGACAGACTGCCAGCCGCTTACAACGATTGCCCCTTCCGCAAGGCTTAATGTCCTGTCTGGCAGTATAAGCCCTTCATCAAACTCCATCTTATAACCTATGCCATTACAGGTTTCACATGCACCAAAAGGATTATTAAATGAAAAAATCCTTGGTTCAATTTCATCAATGCTTATGCCGCAGTCTGCACATGAAAAACTCTGGCTGAAATTAATCCTTTCACCGCCAGGTATATCTGCTATAAGCAGCCCGTCTGACAGGCGCATTACACTTTCTATTGAATCTGAAAGCCTTTTTTCAATGCCCTCACGTACAACAAGCCTGTCCACCATAATTTCTATATTGTGTTTTTTATTTTTATCAAGTTTTATCTCCTCTGACAGTTCATATACACTGCCATCAACAACAACCCTTACATAACCGCTTTTCCTTGCACTTTCAAAAACCTTGGTATGCTGTCCCTTCCTTCCCCTTACTACAGGGGCTAAAAGCTGTATTTTTGTTCTTTCTGGAAGTAACATTATTTCGTCCACTATCTGGTCCACTGTCTGTTTTTTAATCTCCTTGCCGCACTTAGGGCAGTGCGGTATGCCAGCCCTTGCATAAAGCAGCCTGAAATAATCATAAATTTCTGTTACCGTGCCAACAGTAGAACGTGGATTCCTGTTGGTAGACTTCTGGTCAATGGAAATAGCAGGCGGAAGCCCTTCAATGCTCTCAACATTTGGCTTTTCCATAAGACCCAGGAACTGCCTTGCATAAGAAGATAAAGACTCCATATATCTTCTCTGCCCCTCCGCATATATAGTATCAAAAGCAAGTGATGACTTGCCAGAACCGCTAAGCCCCGTAAATACAACAAAACTGTCACGTGGTATATCAATATCTATACCTTTCAGGTTATGTTCATATGCCTTTCTTATCTTAATATATTTCATAACTTCTTTATGCACTGCCATTTTTCTGTAACATCCTTTCATATATTTGTATAAATAGCATACCACGTATTATAGCTTATTTCAAGTACATATGTTCGCTTTTCCAAATAAAAAAACAGCAATAAAAAATTTCCCTTATTGCTGTTTTTTATTATGAATTTATATAAACTTATAAACATTAGCCAAGCAGTGCTTTGTCATTTGCAAATTCTTCCCCACTTACTTCTTCAAATTTCTGCAGTAAATCTTCAACAGAAAGTTTCTTTTTCTCTTCCCCCTTTATATCAAGTATAATCTGCCCTTCATTCATCATAATTAAGCGGTTGCCATGTACTATTGCGTCACGCATGTTATGTGTTACCATCATTGCTGTAAGGTTGTTTTCTGCAATAATCTTGTCTGACAGTTCTAAGACTTTTGCAGCAGTTTTCGGGTCAAGTGCTGCTGTATGTTCATCAAGCAGGAGAAGTTTTGGTTTCTTAAGGGTTGCCATAAGAAGAGTGACTGCCTGGCGCTGCCCGCCTGACAAAAGCCCCACTTTTGATGACATCCTGTCTTCAAGCCCTAAGTCAAGGCTTTTTAACAGTTCACGGTACCTGGCCTTTTCAGGCTTTGTTATGCCCCATTTAAGTGTCCTCCTCTGCCCGCGCCTTGCAGCAAGCGCAAGGTTTTCCTGTATCTCCATTGTAGCTGTCGTGCCATTCACCGGATCCTGGAATACCCTTCCAAGATAAGGCGCTCTTTTATGTTCAGGCAGCCCTGTCACATCATTGCCATCAATAATAATGCTTCCGCTGTCTATAGGCCATACGCCTGCAACAGCATTAAGCATTGTAGACTTCCCGGCGCCATTCCCGCCAATAACTGTTACAAAATCGCCCTCATCAAGATAAAGTGTTACCCCGTTTAATGCTTTCTTCTCATTAATTGTACCAATATTGAAAGTTTTATGAATATTATTAATCTCTAACATATTTTCTCCATTCCCGCCGTATCAGCTTTTAGCTGCTTTCTTGTATGAATTTTTAGACTTTGCACGCATATATGGCACTGCAAGGAATATTGCAACCACTATTGCAGAGAACAGCTTCATATCAATAGTCGGAAGCCCGAGCCATAATACAAACTGGATTACGGCATAATAAATAATGCTTCCTACAGCAACAAATGCAAGCTTTGCCGAAAAGTTAAGCTTTTTGCCAAATAATGCTTCGCCAATGACTTCACCGATAATAACTGATGCAAGCCCGATAACAATAGCACCACGCCCCATATTTACATCAAAATTGCCCTGGTACTGTGCAAGCACACCTCCGGAAAGCCCCACAAGCCCGTTTGAAAATGCAAGTGCTATAACTTTGGCAACTGATGTATTTATCCCCTGCGCACGTGACATGTTTTCATTGCAGCCTGTCGCCCTTAATGTAAATCCAATCTCTGTACCAAAGAACCAGTAAAGCAGTGCAATTATTACAGCCAGTATGCCAGCTACCTTTACTATTGCAAGCGGGTTATTCCTTCCAGATACTATAAGGTTATACATATCCACACTTACCGCCTGGTTTGCCCTGCCCTGTGCAATATTAAGGTTTACAGAGTAAAGTGCAATCTGTGTAAGTATGCCCGAAAGAATCGCTGGAATGCCAAAAACCGTATGTAATAAACCGGTTACTATACCTGCAAGCATTCCTGCAATACATGCAATGCCCGTTGCCACAACTGGCGGGAACCCTGCAAGCACAAGCATAACTGTAACTGCCCCGCCCGTTCCAAGTGTACCGTCAACTGTAAGGTCTGCAAAATCCAGGATTTTATAAGTAATAAAAACACCTATTGCCATAATGCCCCAGATAAGCCCCTGTGCTGCTGAACCTGGAAGTGCACGTATTAAGGCTGTAATATCACGTGCACAAAATACTTGTATTAAATCAAACATTTCTCCTCCGTCCTGCCAGGCACAAGCCTGGCATTAAATAATATTCCAAAAGCATAAAATACCTATGTAAAAATACACTGTGTTTTATACCTGGTTTTTAATATCTTTTATAATAACACCTGACATTGGCGGGCAGTCCACATCCAGTATGCCGCCCTCCAGTGTATACAGTTTAGCCTCGTCTGAATAGCCGTCCCTGTTTGTTATCATAAGCCTTGCCATATGTGTATTATCAACCATCCCAAGACGCCATACAGGCACACGGATGTTTTTTTCCTCCTCACTGCTGTTTACAATAACAACTATCCTGTCATTCTCATCAAACCTGCCATAGCTTATAAGCTGGTAATCACCATTAAGGAAAAGTATTGAACCTGTTTTAAGCACACGGTAATCCTTGTGTATGCGTATAAGCTCCCTGTGGTATTCTATAAGTTCATGGTCCTCACGCCCCCATGGGTAAGCACGCCTGTTGTCAGGGTCAGTCCAGCCGCACAGCCCTGCCTCATCACCATAATATATTGTCGGCGCACCAGGCCATGTCATCTGCATCATTACCGCAATCCGGAATACAGCCTTGTCAATCCCTTCATTAGCAGCTTCAGGCCCCAGGGTTGCAGTCCTCCCGACTTTTCTGTTAGTACGTGTCAGAAACCTTGAATGGTCATGGTTGGAAAGCTCATTCATTGCAACCTGTAATGACTGTGTACTGAACCTTGTCATAAAGTTACGCATTGAGCCAAAAAACGCATCTGCATTGCCCAGCAGGTCGCCACGGTACTCATCACTATGCTTTTCTACACCTGTAAGAAACCATGTTACAGGTTCCATAAAAGCGTCATAGTTCATAACAGTATCCCACTGCCCGCCACGCATCCAGTCTGTAGGGTCACCATAATGCTCTGCCAGTATTATTGCATCAGGATTTGCTTCTTTAACATTTTTCCTGAACTCCTGCCAGAAATAATGGTTATATTCCGGTGAATTTCCAAGGTCTGCTGCCACATCAAGCCTCCAGCCGTCAACATTGTAAGGAGGTGAAACCCACTTGCGTGCAATCCTCATAATATAGTTAAAAAGCTCTGGTGATTCCTCATAATTAAGCTTAGGAAGCGTATCATGCCCCCACCATCCATCGTAATGTGTATTATATGGCCATCTGTCCTCATAAAATTTAAAAAATGAACGGTACGGGCTGTCACCTGAAACAAAGCCGCCCTTCTCATACCCTTCTGCATCTTCGTATATACATTCCCTGTCAAGCCATTTATTAAAAGAACCACAATGGTTAAAAACACCATCAAGTATAACCTTCATTCCTCTTTTATGGACTTCTTCCACAAAATGCACAAACATTTCATTACTTGCTTCAAGGTTTGCCTTATCCGTTACACGGCATATATAACGCGTTGCATCTTTATTAGGGTGTACAGGATTACAGATAATACCGCCATTTTCATCACGCTTTAAAAGTTCCCCTTCATCTTTTACAATCCTGCCAAAATGTGGGTCTATATAATCATAATCCTGTATATCATATTTATGGTTAGAAGGTGAAACAAAAACAGGGTTTAAATAAATAGCATCAACACCGAGTTTCTGGAGATAATCAAGCTTCTGGATAATACCTGCAATATCACCGCCATAAAATTCCCTTACACCCATTGCTGCCGGATATTTAAACCAGTCTGTAACCTTCTGTGTCCCCTCACCTATATACAGATACTCATCAGTTTCTACATCATTGGAACGGTCGCCATTATAAAACCTGTCAACATAAATCTGGTAAAATATTGCGCCCTTAGCCCAGTCAGGTGTATTATAAGCAGGTGTAATAAAAAAATTATAATATGGCTCAACACCGCTGCATACGCCAACACTGTTATAATAACATACAATCTGCCCGCTGTGTACTTCAAAATAGTATTCTACCTTTTCTGTCCCAAGCTGTATCTGCCCTTCATAATAATCAAACAGCCTGTCATTGGAAATCTTTTTCATAAGCTGCCTGTCATTGCCACATACAAGGTAAACCTCATCTACATTTTCCCTTGCACTCCTTAAACGTATCCTTACCAGTTCATTCTCCCCCGGTTCTGGCGGTATCCTGTAAAAAGGTGTCCCGTCACTAAATAATGCCTGTGGGTTAAAAATCATAGTCAGATTATCTATAAAAAGCTGTGTTTTCATAGCTTTAGTCATTTTATCAAACCTAACATTAAAATCCATTTTTCCATCTCCTTCCATCTGGTATTATGGCTGGCTGGTTTATTACAGTAATTTTCAGTTCTCTTAATTTTATCTTATAATGCAGACACTTACAAGTATAATTTACTTATAAATTCTGTTATCTGGCCTTTGTTATTTCTTCTATATACACTGACAGTATATCTTTTTTATTCTTTCCAGGTTCTTCAAGAACTATATCAAGCAGCCTTTCTAATATCTTTCCAATCTCTGGCCCTGGTTTTATGCCTGCTTTTATTAAATCATTGCCATTTATATCTAAATCTTTTATACAAAGAGGCGCATCCTCTTCTATTATTTCCCTGTATTTTACAATTACGCTGCCAAGGCTTTTAAGCTTTTCATCAAATGTTTCAGGATTCTGGGCTAAAATATCAGCATATTGTACAAGGAACAGCATCTCCATAATATCTTTCCCAATCTTTGAAACAGCCCTCCTTACAGCACGTTTTGACGGGACAATCCTGTAATCATGGTATTTTATAAGCCTTTTTACAACTGAAATGGTATTATTGTCAAATGAAAGCCTTTTTAAAACTTTCCCTGCCATTTCCTCCCCCTTCTGCGGATGGCCATAAAAATGCCCTGTGCCATTTTCATCAATAACCATGGTTTCTGGCTTTGCAATATCATGCAGAAGCATTACAAGGCAAAGCATAAGCTGGTGCTTTTTATCAATGCCTTTTTTAAGCCTTTTTGCCTGTTCCATCACCTCCACAGGAATAAAAAAACTGTTATCCTTTTTAATGCAAAAATCCTCTCTTAAAAAACATCCCATAATCTCTGTACTTAGTATACTGTGCTCACCAACAGTATATAAATGGTGGTGGTTATGCTGGTCTGTAACCATCATTTTATCAAGCTCTGGCAGGAATACTTTTGTCATGCCTGTGCCATATGCCTCACGTATCATGCCTGGGTTCTTTGAAACAAGCAGTTTGGAAAGCTCTGCCCTTATCCTCTCAGCACTGATTTTTCTAAGGTTTTGTGCCCTTTCTGTAATGGCTGCCCTTGTGTTTTCCTCAATACGGAATCCAAGCTGCCCTGAAAAACGTACAGCCCTTAACATCCTTAAAGCATCTTCATCAAACCTGCTGCCAGGGCTGCCTACACAGCGTATTATTCCAGCTTCTAAATCTTTAAGCCCGCCAAACTCATCTATAAGCCCCTGCTTTTTATTATAAGCCATTGCATTAACTGTAAAGTCCCTGCGTGCAAGGTCAAGCCGCAGGCTGCCTGTATATTCAACATTCTCCGGATGCCTTCCATCCTTGTATTCACCATCAATCCTGTAAGTGGTCACTTCATACCCTGTATCCCCAATTATTACCGTAACAGTACCATGTTTAATCCCTGTATCAACTGTTCTTTTAAAACATGATTTTACAGAAGAAGGCTTTGCCGATGTTGTTATATCCCAGTCAAGAGGCTTCCTGCCAAGTATTGTATCCCTTACACAGCCGCCAACTGCATATGCTTCATACCCCGCTTCTTCCAGTTTATTAATAATATATGAAACATCTCCAGGTAATATAATTTCCATAATAAATCCCCCATGCCCTATATATGGCACAAATGGTTTCCTGAATCACAATGCCTAAACAGCATATTTTAAGTATAATAACATAAAATTACCACCAATGCAAACTAATGTGTGCTTTACTTCAATTAGTCTTTTGGACATGATATAAAAAATCTGTTATAATAGACAAGGGA
>CAJTOK010000063.1 GCA_910577825.1 uncultured Lachnospiraceae bacterium
ACTCATATTTACATTTTAACATATTTTCTTCCTGATTTAAAGTGGAATTAGTATAGAACCCAAAGATTTTCCATTGCTTTTCTTTACTTTTAAAGCAACATTAACTGCCCCCTCTTCCTTTTTTATTCACCACCATTGGAATCTCTTATTTTTATAGCATCAAAAACTGCCTGTTCTACACCTGCCAGCTTATGCTTCCTGAGATATTCATTCATTGCAGCATTACATATATCTTCCATAGTCTTTCCCGATGCAACTGCATATGCCCTCCACATACTTATATCTTTAATAAGTGCCCTGAATGAAAACACCTGCTTCTTTTGTATCTTATCTGGCTCATTTCCAGCTTTTTTTCTCATTGCTGTATTTTTCACCTTTTGTTGTCCCTTTGCTGTCTGAGGCTTTCTAACTGCTTTCTGGGTATTTTGGAGTTCATTTTCCACCTTTTTCTTTTCTTCTGGTTTTTGTGTTGTCTTTTCCTTTTGCATTTGGTTTTCTGCTTCCTCTATACCTTTCATTAATTTCATATTCACCCCACTCATGGTTATGCACCTGTCCTTTCCAGAAATTCGTCAATAAATCCTCTGTAATCTTCAGTTACTTTTGCATTTGCAGCATATGAAAATAAATCCTCTTTTGCGATTTGACATTCTTGTAAAACTACTGCCTGTCTGATTCTGTTTTCAAAAACTTTTGTGCCCAATAATCCAGCAGCAGCACTTAACGATTTTTCCAATAGCCTCGAAACATTAGTCCTGCTATTGTACCGTGTCAACAGAATACCAGCAACAGGCAGTTCTTTCTCTGTCTCATCTGCAACATCTTCTAAAGTCTGTTTTAAAAGCCGCACACCTTTTAAAGAAAAAGAATCTACAGTCATGGGTACAAGCACATAATTACTGGCTATGAAGGCATTAAGTGACAATATCCCAAGATTAGGTGGTGTGTCAATGACTACAAAATCATATTCCCCATCAATATTTTGGATAGCTTTCTTCAACATTTTTAACCTTCCTGCCTTCGTAAACTGCATGTCTGCATTGCACAATTCAAAATCCCCAATGATTAAATCCAAGTTCTCTTTCACTGCCACTTTAACATCATCAACAGCTTCACCATTGCTATAAACATGGTATAAGCTTGGTTTACAGTCTGCTTGTTCTTGTATAAAGCACATAGTCAGGTTTGTTTGTGGGTCACTGTCAATTAACAGTACCCTATAACCTTTTTCAGCCAGCCCAACAGCCAGTACAGATGCTGTTGTTGTCTTTCCCACACCACCCTTAATGTTTGATATAGATATAATTTTTATATACTTTCCTCCCTTCTTTGAAAAGAAATTATGTAGCAATGTCTACAGGTTTACATGAAAAGTTGTTTTCATAACTACATGCAGACAAACAGCCCTGAACACATGCCAGCCTGTTTTCCAGACAGCATGTTTGCATATAAATCTACAAACATACATATATGCCATTTTAACAGCATGTTTGCATGAAAAACTGCAATTATGTCTGAATATAAATAAGTAAAACAGTCTGCATGAATGCTTGTAACTATTGCTATATATAGGCATGCAACCATATAGACATTCCAACATGTGATTTTAACTTCATGTCCATATACCATCATGTAAAAATGTCTTCCTGTCTACAATTCTTATATCAGGATACCACATGCCATTGCACCCTAGAACTGGCAGAAATACAGTCTGTAACAGTAACATTCCCTAAATATAAAAAAGACTGTAACATTAAGTGTTTCTTTTAATGCTGCAGCCCAATATAAGGATGTAAGTGTTATTTAGTTGTTATCCAGTTACCACTTTTGGAATCAAAAACTATTTCCAGTTTTGATCCAGTTTTATCCTTTTCTTTCATATGGAGTGTATATTTATGTCTGTTTGGGGTTTTTCCTTCTTCAATCTTCAGGACTACATCTGATACCCCATCCCACTTGCTCCCATCACCAAAATCCTCTTCATACACCGTTACCAGGACTGGTACTTCCTGCTGGATAGCAGCCTGCCTCATGTTATGCAGGATTTCACAGGCATGTCCGCACTCCATATGCCCAATTTCTCCTTTAACAATTTCCTCAATGGAATCAATTACCACCAGCTTTATATGTGGATTATCTTTGAAGAAAATTTCCATGGTGTCCTTGATTTTGTTTCCGAAATATCCATTCTTATAAGCATAGATATCAAAAATCTGGTGAGATGCCATAGTATAACCATCAAACATCTGCTTCAATTTTTCTTTGTTTTCTTCTAACGAAAACCAAACAACACTGCCAGCTGTTGCTTCTTTCCAAATTCCCTTGGATTTTGCGGTAAATAATAGGAAACTCATACCAAAACACCGTTCTCTTTGTTATTTTGGAAGAACCAGAAGATTTAGTCCTGGTGTAATAATCCCATCAACAATATATCCACTTTTGATATCTCCTGTTTCCATTACCATATCCATATCTGCCATAAACATTTATCTCCCTTCAAAAATTTCATTTTACTGGCTTATACTCCCTGCATATTAATAATACCAAAATAAAAACAGAAAAAATCCTGCAAAAATGCAGGTTCAAAGTTTTTTCATGTATAGCAGATTATAAGAATAGAAACAAAAGAGAAAAGAAAAAGAATAAGAGGAGGTATGCTTTTCGTGTATTTACAAAGCCAGCTGACACCAAACCCTGCCAGCTGGCTTTATGCATGCCATGCTACAACTGTTCATTTTATAACAACAGGCTGGCATTAATTCACATACATGTTTCTTATAGTATCATATACCTCTTATAACTTACACCTCCCTGTGATACAAAGCTATACATTCATCAATGATTCCCTCTACCAGCCTGACCTCAGCAGGAGTAAGCTTATCCAGCTTCTCTGATAACAGCAGTTTATCTTTATCAATAATATCCCCTGTCAGTAAATAGTCAGTACTTACACCTAAAGCTGCTGCAATCTTCATCAAATTTTCAGGTCTCATCCCCCTTTTTCCTGCTTCTGCATATGACACAAACTGTGTTGTCACTTCACTCCTCTCTGCAAGCTGCTCCTGTGTAAGTCCCAGTTTTTTCCTTCTCTCCATAATCCTTTTACCTGTTTCCTCCAGACATAACTTAACATCCATCATATAAATTACCATCCTTTCTGTGTTGTTGAATTATATCAACATAAATTCTGTATTTTAACCTTGTTTTGTTGATTTAATTCAACAAAGTGTTATAATTGATTGAAAACATCTGTTACGGTGATAATTATAAATCCTGAATCCCACAGATAAATGGATGGACTATTCCACCCTGTATAGTGCATTTTTGCAAAAATGAAACCAATAGTGCAGATGATATGCTTATTTTGTACTAAAAATATAGAGGAGGATTATTCATTATGAACCAGAAAACTTTTAACAAAAACATCTCAAGTACACAAGCAACATATGCACCAGAAAAAGCCATGCTTTACAACAGAGGCTTGTCTTACAGATTTGAAATCATGGATGACGGAAACATTTATTCCATTTCATTTAATGCAGGATTAACACAGGAAGAAACAAAGAAAATTCTGGAATCAATACAGAACTGTTTGTATGAAAAAGCAGCAGGCTGCATCCAGATATACCTGGAACAAAATAATATTGCATACACAGGTTTTGTTGCCAGCAGAAAACCATTAAGCCACAGCAGAGCCATGAAACTTGCAGAAATGTTTCTGCATTCTGAAACCTGTATCAGTCTTGATAACTACACCAGCAATGCTGATATTTACTATGCTATAATTGACCACCAGCAGTCTGGCAATAAATGCAACTGTGAAGGATGCTATATTGTAGTCCAAAAGACACCTGTATTAAGCAAGTGCCAGCATAAATACAGCATTATTGGCCAGACATTCAGCTGCAATGAAACCAATAGTGATGAATATGGTTATTTTGCCATAAGGGTAAACAAAGATAATGGACTGGTAAACAATATTACCATGTCATCAGGTGAACCGGTGCTGCCATCATTTGGCTGTGTAGATATGATGGATATTTTGTTAAATATTGACAGCATCCAGACAGCAGAGCAGGTTGTAAAAATTGCACTAAAGTAATAATTTATCAATAATCACATCAAAAATAGAGGTGGTTACATTTTTATAGGACCTGTACAAAATATTGTGCAGGTTTTTCCTTGCAAATGTCCCCATACCCCAAAACTCCTCTTCTATATTTTTCCTTATCTTTTCTGCTGCCCCATAAAAGTTTCTGTAAGGCTTCCAGAACAGTTTATATGTAAAAACCATAGAGGAATCATCTAATCCACAAAATGGGGCTTCATAAGGCTTGTGTGCACATTCTGATAGCACTTTAAACTCCACTTTTTAGTCCACCCAGACCCTCCTCTTCCTTCTTCAATTTTTAACACATTTTTACCTTTTTCTGTACACCAAAAGTTTTTGATGCACATGCACACCTGGAAAATCTCAGCAGAAGAAAGATAATGATAATCTGTATCATCAGATAAATAAGGGAAGAAAAAAATACGAAAAAAGAGGAGAAGGGGGTGCAGAAAACACAGGCTTCATGATGTAAATAAAATGCACAAGGCAGCAGATTTATGGAAGATACTCTTTGTATTAGAAAAAATATAAGAATCCCATGTAACATTTTCACGAAACACCCTGAAGTCTACAGAACATTTATGCAGGACATTTCTATGCCTAATCTATAAAAATATCCCTGTATGGCTTCCGAACATATTCTGACAGGATTTTTGAAGCATTTTATATTCAATTATTAACATCCTCCTCTATTGAACCTATGCCTGTTTT
This sequence comes from uncultured Lachnospiraceae bacterium, assembly GCA_910577825.1. Classification (GTDB taxonomy): domain Bacteria; phylum Bacillota; class Clostridia; order Lachnospirales; family Lachnospiraceae; genus Butyribacter. The sequence goes on from CAJTOK010000063.1 coordinate 4,823, forward strand.
GTATAAATAGAGTTTTTTATTAAGATAAGGATAAAATTAAAAAAAAGAAGAGGATAATCTATACCCTCAGATAGATATAAGAAAAAACGGATGAAAAAAGAGGAAGAGTTTCTTAGCAGCTGTTGCAAATACATATTCCAATATACCAGTAAAATTTACAGGGCAGCAGATTGCATATGAAAGATAATCCATGTATTGGAATATAAGGTTTATAGAACGGATCTTTATCCTCTTCTGCATTTGCCAGTTTTAACCCAGTTTTTGCATCAAGCATGTCTGTTTTAATCTTAGGAATGGAAACTGACTGCTCCTCATCCATTAAATCGCTATGTTCTGCAACACTTTTTCTTTCGTATAAATCTCCCTGGTAGAAGATTTCCCGAACACTACTAAAGCAGTTTCCGCCATCCCCTCTGCATTAAAGGTAAATACAACCTCTGTTGTGCCATCTGCAGTATCAGGTGTAAATGTTGTCGCACCCTTAATATATTTCCTGTCAGCATCCCTTGCTGTCTGACCTGTAGATACATATAATTGATCACCCTGTTGACTGCCTGTTGACTGCCTGTTGACTGCCTGCTGCCCTTCTTTTCCTATTTTTAAACATTTTAAAGTATCAGATTATTTATATCATTTTTTTCTATTAACTGTTATATCATGGACATTCCAAGCCTCACAGAGCAATTTTTATATAGAAACCATTACTATCCATCTAATCCATAAAATTATCCTCATAATACTTCAATACACATTCTGGTAACACTCTGTAATCCTCTTTATAGTCCATCCAAAAAAACATCTTCCTTTACTTTTTAATACATTTTTGCCTTTTGGGGACTGTTGGAAATTCTTGATATAAATTTAAAGATGAAATATATAAACAGAAAAAAAGAGGAAGATTTTCCTGCTTGCAACAAATACAAGCTTAACTATATATGTAAAGTCTGCAGGGCAGCAGACTGCATATAGAAAATTCCATATTTACTGGTAAAACACAAAAATTTAGTTTTCATATCCTCATATAATATAACCAGATACCATTATCAGATTTATAGAACAAGTTCTATGTTAAAACCATATTCCTGCTAATCCTCACAAATGTCACAGCAGAGCTTTCAGGCAGATGTTTATAAACTTTTTTAAGCCATTTTATATTCTATTCATTAAAATCCTATTCTTTTTATGTTTTTTATTAATTTATAGCAGTTGTATTACATACCAGAATTTTTTTAAAAACAAATACCTTCCATCTAAATAAGGCAGGAAAATAAAGGAAAAACGCTGAAGAAATACCAGTTATTTTTTTCATGCACCCAATATAAGAAAACCCTTCCAGATTAAAGAACATCAGAAAAAGCTGTAAATACCTTTTCCTGATGTTCTTTGAAAACCTGTAATCCTGCCAGCATATATTCATATCTGCAGGCTGTCTGCATACTTATACCTGATAATATCCCCTTGTGCAGTTTCTGTATATGCCTTTTCCTTGTGCATAAATTCCACAATCTCCCTTTTTGTCATTTTCCCAAGCTTCCTGATAACCATATCCAGTATTTCTTTATCCACATAATTAAGTGCAGGATAAGCAGATGCTTCCTGCAGGCTGAAGTGGTATGCATATGTTTCCCCCATATCTACTTCTTCGCAAGGAACCCCTTTCAGGTTTATAATTGAACCATGCCCTACCGGGACTGCCCCCATAGGCAGGGCCTGGTATGCAAGACCTGTTATTGCACTGCCCCTCCTTTTATAAGAAAGCTGGTCTGAATACCACATCAGTTTCATCAGTTTTACCTTATACAGGCTGGTCACTTTGTCTGCAGCAGCAAAATACCGTATTACATCCACAACTTTATCTAAAGAAAGTACAGTATTCCCCTGGAGCATGCTGTTACCCTGGATTTTTGCATACCTTGCTTCAATTGCCCTTCTCAGGTAACTGTCCTGGTTATCTTCATAAAGGGCTGCAGCTGTTTCAAAATATTTATGGTAAGATTCCACCAAAAGGCTGTCTTCTGCACCTTTTAGCAGGTCCAGAAACCATCCAGGGTCATGTCCGATTTTTTTCAATATAGTGTCATGTGCCTTATCCTGTACCTGGTACCCCTCATACCTGGTTATAGTCTTGCCTCCCCATCCCAGAAGGGTACAGAGGTCTTTCTGGCTGATACCATATTTCCTGCGGATAGCAACAATTTCCCCAGAAGTAAGAAGCCCCTGTGATTTCCTGTAAGCATCCCTGACAGCAACAGTATTCCGGCCTGCCTGTTCTTCATCCATATATAATTCTTCTGCTTCATCGCAATAAAAATACACCGCTTCATACTCCACTGGTACATCCTTAAAACTGGCCCGTTCTATTACACGGACTGTTTTCACCTCATGTTCTTCCATGCAGCAGGTACACAGACATTTCCTGCTATAAACCACTTCCATATCCATGAAAACACCCCCTTTCAGTCCTTCCTGTATGGGAACATCCCTGGTGTAAATGCCCTTTCTGCAAAATGGAAAGACATCACAAAAGTTACCGGATACCCATACATGCCAAGCAGTTCCACCCTGATTTTGATATATACATCATCCCTGCCATTGTAAACTTTCCCAAATTCCCTCATCTCACTTCTTTTTGGAAACCTGGTGTCTGTAACTGTCCTTATATATTCTTCTTCAGTGAGGGTCATTAGTTCCCTTTTTAAGGCATCCACCGGATTTTCATCTGGGAATAATTTATCCATTGTATACTGGTTGGTAAATTTTTCATCCCTCTGCCTGTCAACCAGCCTGTGTACCTGGAAATTTATCTTTGCACCATTACTAAGTGCATACTTCAAATTTTGTATATAGGATTTTACTTCTAACCTGCTTTCAATCCGCTCTCTTGTTTCTTCTGCCAATCCAGTCTCCTTTGTTGTAGTATCAACTGATACTTTTATAATATTCCAAAACCCTTCTTGTGTCAACCAGAAATACTATTACAAGTATAATCTTCCTGTCCTAGCCCACACCCTGCCTGTAATTTTTCTTTATTTTTTCCTGTTCCTCTGGCTTTGCAACCTGCCATATTTTGCATATTGTCCTCTCTGCCTCTTCCCATGTAATGCCACCCTGGAGCAGTTTTTTATCAATTCTCTCCATTTCCTTCCATGCATCAAAAACAATAATGGAACCCAGCCCTGTATAAGAGCCACTGTTTGTTGTCAATGCCAGGGCATAGTCTGTAATTTCTCTTTTATTTTTCGCATTAAAATATTTCGGTATATAATTATTTTTTACTGGAAACTTGAAACAAAAATCGACAAACCCTTGATTTACAAGGGTTTGTCAACGTTATTTAAGGCAATTTCAGCTATTTTACTACTAATTTACTACTTTTGGCAAAAAGACTAATTCGATACAGTTATCATAATCAGACATCCCCTCATGACCACTAAATTTATATCAGATTATTCGTTTCATCCACAGTCTTTTCTATATTATTTCTACGCTCACATAAAGTAGTCTGCATTGCATACACATCATCATTCAATTTTCTAAATCCATAGAATCTTTTAAACAAAAGTTCTCTGAAAGAACCAATCTCCTGATTTGCATTATGCGATAACCTTGCGATCCTCTGTATAACTTCCCCCCTTCTGGCAGTGTACAAGCCAAATCTATATATCAAAAAACTAAACGGTATATGAGCCAACAAGAAGCCACTACGAAGTATTTATAAACTGTAAAAAGTGAGGTCTTGTACCCCACATGTGATATTCTGACTGTTTCCACTTGAATACGCCCTGCGGGCGCGGGTTCGTTCCTGTAAATATACAATCTACAGGAGGAAATGAAGCATGAATGAAACAATAAGCAAAGAGCAGTTTGCGGAGAAGGTACTCCAATATGTCAGGGAGGCATTACCAGAGGAGCTTGCAGGGGTAAAGATACGTTCTGCCAGTGTAGACCTGTGGGATGGCGGCTCCAGGACGGTACTGCTGGTCATACGCCCGTGGACGGATATCATAACGGGTTTCTGCCTGGACAGATGGTACAGGGCGTACTTAGACGAAAAAAAGACAGTAGAGAACGCTGCCGCAGCCATTATCAACGACAGCAGGCTCTACCATATGCCGCAGGTGGACGGCCTGGATATGGATGGTTGCGTTCTCTTAATTCTCTGATCCTGTGTGCTATCATCTGTTACCAGTCCTTTTGTGGTTAAAGTTAAAAGTGTCTGGTAACAGAGTATCATACAGACAGTCTGATATCAATAGTGATAATTCTAAAAGAATTCTAAAAATAGCTGGCAGAGCCATCTACCTTTGCCTGTCACGCATATAACGCACCATATCGTTTAATATCTTCACACTTTCATCATCCAGTTCGGAAATGTCAAGCACTGCCCTGGACTCCAGCCCAAGAATATAGTCAGCGGACACAGAAAAAAGCTGTGCCAGCTCCACAATATACATTGTAGATGGGACAGAAATGCCCATTTCCCAGGCATTCACACTGCTGCGTGTGATGCCAAGCCTTTTTGCAACCTCGTTCTGTGTCATGCTGTTTGATTCCCGTAGTTCCTTAATCTTATCAGCTATCATAATTTTTAACTCCTTTTTTAATTTCAGAGTAAAACAGTTAGCTGGATATTTCATTACCATAAAGCAAACTAAACGAACATATAGGATATACAATGTTCTAATATGATACTTCTAATTGACATAAGTTTAAAACGGTATTATAATCTATCTTAACATTAGTGTCGGTCTGGACGGGATGAAGCCAATCAGACAAGGCAGAAAGAGGGGATGACTTAAAAAAGAGCAATATAAGGCTTATGAAAGGATCGGATATAAAGAAGCTGAAGATGGGGGGATCAGGAACAAAGCAATGAGGAAGAAAAAACTATCAGCGTTTGTATTATGTACTCTTATGGTGGCAATAGCACTGTCCGGGTGCAATAGTAAAAAAGAACGGCCAGAGGAGACAGTACCAAAAGAGGAAGAATATGAAACGGATGACGACAGCTATGAGACATTCGAGACGCTTCTTCAAAATCTGGAAACAGGCTTGAATGAAGGAGACGTTGTAAAAATGAAGGAATCATTTGTAGGAGGAAATATATCAGGGGCATTTCTGACCGTATCAGGCAATTACATACTGGAATTTGAACTGATTGGAATTTTGGATGATGTAATACTGGAAGGTGATGAAATAGAACAGACTCTTATGAAAGATGACCTGATAGGTGAAGAATACGAGGAATATGCCAGACAGGCAACGAAAGCATGTATCCTGGAGGTTGCGGTTGAACAGACAACGGCATCTGGTGATTCTGTCCAGAGCAATGACGAAACACTTATGATTGCTTTGAAAATAGAAGGGAAATGGGCAGTTGTTCCGTGGATTTCATAAAAGACTGACGGGATTCTTAGGCAGCACACATGAAAAAGGGTAGTTTTATTGCAACAATATATTATATTTATCAACTTTGAGAGGAGGCAGAGACCTTAACATGATGCAAAATAATCCTAAGTTCACTTCTTGCCCGCAGCTCAAAACGGGCAGAAGCTGGACACAAATCATTCTGCAAAACAGCTCATAAATATGCTGTTTTGCAGAAACCACACCTAAGCCTGAAATCATGAAATTTTTAAAAGTTTCAATACTTCAGGCCAGGAAAATCAACAAACGATAACAACACAACCACAACAATCATAGCATCCGACACACAGTTGACAGCAACAATACACAACCAAAACACAAAACAAGTACATGCACGTTATCATTCTCTTTTACTTTTTATGCGAACGGGTTTAATTTTGAAAATGCTTTACAAAAAAAGCAGAAATCAAATAATCTTAAAACATAAAAAAGCTTTTGAAAGGAGCGTAAAATTATGAAATCTAAAAACACATTGAAGAAATTCATTACATGCATGCTCATTGCTGCTATTGCAATCACTGGTATCAGCCTTGAATCAGTAACAACGGCAAATGCTGCAACTACAGCATCTTATGTCCAGAAGTGGGGAACAGTCACCATGAAGCCGGGTGACACAAAGAAAGTCATTGTGACAGACTTCGATGGCAATGACATTACCACTAAGTACAAATGGACTTCATCTGACAAGAACATTGTAAAGGTCAACATGGACTTTGTCAGCCAGTCAGACCTTACCGAATGTCTGGAACTTATTGCAGCAGGCTCTGGCACAGTAACTCTTACAGGAAAAGCAGTAAGCGTTCTGGAAGACATTACTACAATCCAGCTTACCGTTACCGTAAAAATGGCAGGTCCTACAGCAAAGCAGAAGAAATGCAAGCATAAGTTCGTTGTAACAAAGAAAGCCACTTGCGAACGTGCAGGCGTAAAGACCTGCAAGAAATGCAAGCTGCAGAAAAGCATCAAGCGTACAGACCATAAGTACGTGAATACGACAATCAAAACAACCGAGTATGACGGATATGAATATATCGTCATGTGTTCAGGCTGCGATTGCCCGCCGTTTGAATGTCCCGGTTCGATTCCAGGTGGCATCTGTCCAACATCCTGCGATTTCACCGTTGTTGTAACTACAAAAGAACGTGGCGACGTCATTGACTACCCATACCACTATGATAAAGTAGTATATGTAGAAGATCACGGCGGAGCCGGACTTGACTACAGAACATGGAATGATGCTATTCAAGAAGCAGTTTTTGAAACTGCAGACCATGGTGTGAATGGTTTAAGACCAGACCAAAATCCTAACAATCACGCTGCTTATACAGACTCTGAATGGGCTTATGGTGAACACGAAGTAACAAAGACACTCAAAGTGTGCAAATACTGCAACAAAGAAAAATAAGCTGCAGCAACGCACACTCACAACAACAAAGAACCGTTCCCTATGGCAAATACAGCCGTGGGAACGGTTCTTTTTCTTTCATCTTTAATCTTCTTACATACACTATATCGAACCAATATTGACATCACTCTACAAAAAAGAATTACAAAATAATACAAATACATGCACAATCGGGAGAATAATTGAAAAGAACACCAGTATGAAAAATGGTGCTCTGATGAATGAGGTTCATCTGAATGCGTAGGTTCGGATGAACCGCTTTTTTTGTATTGCAGATACATAATCACAAATCAATAAATCAAAACCTGCTTACGCAACGAGAGAAAAAATGTCTGTAGCAAAAAAAACGCCAACTGTAAAAGCTGGTGTCCAAGTGTGATGAAATTTACCTGTATCAATAAAGATACAGGTAAACTTTATTTTTACACTTACGATCACCATCAAAATATGTTATAATACAATTACAAATTACGAGAGCGATACAAAAAATCAGAAAGACCAACTATAAAAAGTCAAGCAGAAAAACAAAAAAATAAAAATAATTTTT
>CAJTOK010000064.1 GCA_910577825.1 uncultured Lachnospiraceae bacterium
GGGCTCTGCCCACACCCGGCCTCTGGAATAAGACTGGCAGTTTTAGGGAATAATGCAGATGCCGATGGAATAAGGCCAGGGCAGAGGAATTCTTTTTTACCACTGTCCTGGCTTTTCTTTTACAGATAGCAGGTAAGCCTTTCGCCAAACAGAACAATCAGCTGGTTCAGCACCTGGTCCCAGTTACGGTATCTCTGTGTCCATTTTTTTACAATATTCTCACTTGCAAGATAAAGCATCTTTTCTAAAGCAACGTCACTTGGAAATACACTTTTTGCTTTGGTAACTTTCCGGTACTGGCGGTTCAATCCTTCTATAATGTTTGTCGTATACATGATCCTGCGGATTTCATCCGAAAACTGGAAGAAAGAACTCACATCCTCCCAGTTGTTTTCCCAGTTACTGATGGCATAAGGATATTTCTTCCCCCATGTTTCTTTGACTCCTTCCAGTCCAGCAAGGGCAGCCTCTTCCGTTGGGGCATTGTATACTGCTTTAAAATCTGATGAGAATTTCTTAAGGTCTTTATAATTCACATATTGGAAGGAATTGCGTAACATGTGGATAACACACCGTTGTATTTGGGCCTGTGGATAAACTGCCTGTATGGCTTCCTTGAAACCGGGCAGTCCGTCTACACAGAAAAACAGTACATCCTTTACACCACGGTTTTTCAAATCATTAAGCATACCAAGCCAGAATTTACTGCTTTCATTAGCACCTACAGTGATGCTTAGAATTTCTTTATATCCATCAGCCGTGACGCCAAGCACTATATAAGCAGCACGACTTAAAATCCTTCCATCTTCCCGTACTTTATAGTGTATGCAGTCCATAAACACAAAAGGATAAACCAGATTCAATGGACGGGACTGCCATTCCCTGACCTGGGGCAGGATTTTATCTGTGATTTTGCTGACCATTTCGGCTGACAGTTCGATTCCATAGAGTTCAAGAAGCTGGTCATGGATATCCCTTGTGCTCATCCCTCTAGCATAAAGGGAGATTACTTTTTCTTCTATTCCAGATATATCCCTCTGGTATTTTGGAATTAATTTGGGCTCAAATTCTCCATTACGGTCTCTTGGTACGTCAATCTGGAATTCCCCATACTGGCTCTTCAGTTTTTTGGGTGAATGTCCATTTCTTTTATTATCTGTATGGATATCCCCTTTCTGGTTTTTCTGGTAGCCTAAAGCAGAATCCAGTTCCGCCTCCATGAGTTCCTGCAGGATATCTTTAAAGCTGTCTTTCAGCAGGGTGTAGACATCGGCAACATTATTGATGTTGTTTTCTGTAATAATCTGTCGTATTTGTTCTTTTGCTGCTGGCATAATAATACTCCTTTTCGATAAGATTTGTCATATTCCAATTCTTACCAAAAAGGAGTTATTTTCTACCATAGACACAAACTTTTTTACACTACCATAGGTTTGCTGGCGGAGTCTGCAATCTATTGTTTCTCTTTTTTATAACCTAGTCTTAAAAATCATACCTCGTCTTAAAAATCATACCTCTGGTTTCCTCCTTTTTCCTTTGAATTGTTATACCATAAATCTACCATTATCTCTTCTGTTGATTTTTTATTTTTAAAAATTGCCCTGAAACTTTCTCCAACATTATCAAATGCTGCCGGATTTAAAACTACATTTTCTCCATTTTTAATTTTTACAATTTTACCAGAACTAAATCCCTCATTTAATTCTATTCTTTTTAGTTTCCAGCCTTTCTTTGCCTTTATAAATGCTTTTCCACTTATAACTTTCTTCTGTCTTGTTAAATTGTACTGGCAGGTTTTGTCAAACTTACTTTTAAAATCCCTGCTTCCTACCTTAAATGTTTTACATGGATTTACATATGGTTTCACTATAATTCTGGTTGTATATTCTTTGCCGCCTATTGTAAAAAATAACTCTGCTTCTGTTTCTTTTTTTACCTTGGCAATTTTAATGCTTATATGATAAGTGCTGCCTATTGTCTGTTCTTCATCCGCAGTAAATACTTCTTCATCAGAAGATTCTGCTGCAGTAACAGACTTATCCCCTGCATTATTAAATTCTATAGTTCTGTTGCGGTCATCTTCTGAAGATGGAAGTTTAGGGTATACATAAAAAAAATACTCTTTCTCCAATTCTATCTTTTCTTTTGCCAGTATCTGGTATTCTGGCATTATAGCTGTTAATGCCAGGATAAATGATATTATAACAGAAAACATTATTTTGATATATTTTTTAGTAGTATTAATTTTGTTCATTTTAATTCTCCTTATGCAAAATAAATATAAACTATTTCTAGTTACTATGCCAGGACATATTTACCTGGACAAACATTTGTTTAATTATATCCTTACCTTAATTATATTACTCCATGCGCTATATACTTTTAAACCATCACCTGTATTTTTATATGAACGCACTTTTACATAATATGTTTTTTTTCTGTTCCAGCCCATAAAGCCTGTATGAATTTGTATCTGTTGTTACTTTCTGTGCTTTTTTTAAATTACTTTTTTTTGAGTAAACTATTTCATAACCATCTGCTCTTTTGGCTTTTTTCCATGATAAATCTGTCCCTTTTTTCTTTAAAGCTGAAACCTTAGAAGGCATTTCTGCCCTGTTTGTAACAGATACAATATATTTCTTTAATAATGGGCAATTATAATTTCTGGTTACTTCAATATAATATGTACCTTTTTTCAGATAAGTTTTTATATCTGTAACAGATTTAACATCATTTTCTGATGCAATCTTTCCTGATTTTGTGAGAATGTTTACCCTGTAACCACTACCAAGATTATCCTCAACATCATCTGGGTCAAATTTTATAATTGCATATCCTGTTTTATTTAAACTGAATTTAAAAAGGTCATTATCATCCTCTGTGCACATATTGCCATAATACTTCTCTCCTAATGCTATTGAAGTTGAATTTTTATTTCTAACACTCCATGCCCCATCCCCATTTATTAGTGTTTCCTGCTCCCAGTCTGGCGCATCTGTGGCTTTTATATTAATAGAATATTTCTGCCATAATGGAACATATATATCGGTCTCGTTTCCTTCCGCTGATATAGCAATATATAAATTCATTCCTTTTTTTAGGTTAAAATCAGGAAGTGTTGTATTTGTTTTAATATTTGCTGAATAAATAACACTTCCTGTATCCCCATTATACAAATCTATTCTCCAGCCATATTTTACATCTGCTGTAATGTCTTCTGGTGAAAACTTAATATTAAAATACCCATTATTTTCCACTGTATATTTATAATAATCTACATCTTTCTTGTAATATAAATTACCTGAATATTGTTTGCCTGTAGAAATTAATGTAGCATCTGCAGAAACGTTGTTACTTTCCTGCTCCCAGCTTTTATCCTCTGATGCTTCTATATCAAGTATATATTCTTGCCACAATGGAACATATATACTTGAATCGTTATTTTCTGCTGATATGGCGATATATAATTTTGTCCCTTTTTTAAAGTTAAATACTGGCAGCATAGTATTTGTTTTAACTTCTGTTGAATAAAAACTTTCTGCGGTATCTCCATAGCATAAATCTATTTCCCATCCATGTTTTACATCTGCCGTAATATCTTTTAATGAAAAGTTAACATTAAAATACCCATTATGTTTTATTGTATATTCATAATAGTCTATATCTTCCTTGCAATACAGATTGCCATGCCATGTTTCATCTGAATTAATTAATGTGGCATCTTTGGAAGTATTATTGCCTTCCTGTTCCCAGCTTTCATCTTCAACAGTTTTTACATTAATAGCATACATATGTCCGATTGGTACATATGTATCAGACCATCTGTTTTTTGCTGAAACAGCAATATATATCTCTGTCCCTTGTTTAAAGTTAAATACTGGCAATGTAGTACTGCTTGTTATAGTATCTTCTTCATAAAAACTATTTCCTGTATCTGCATAACATAATTCTATTGTCCATCCATGTTTTACATCTGCTGCAAAATCTACAGGTGAAAATTCAACATTAAAATATCCTGTTTTATCAACTTTAAATGAATAATAATGTTGTGTATCACTTGTTTCCAATGTACCATAAAAAGTTTCGTTTGGCGTTACTGGTGTTATATCAGCCGCATATGCCTTTTGTGGGAGCAGGAATATAACACACTGCATACATACTGCCAGCAGCAACGTTGATAATAATTTTTTTGTTTTCATAAAAATCCCCTTTACTGTGTCTTATCCATCCATTTAATGCACAAGTAAGAACACTTTTCTGTATTTTTTAACCTCATCAAGTAATGAAGCGGATTGCGGATATCCGCTTGGCTTGCCTTATTGTAAAATTAGTAATAAAATATGTATTATGAGCAGAAAAATCTCATTTTACTTACTTTGCCATCCTCAAATTTATACTGTATTGGCATATATCCTATTTTTCAAATATTTTATGGTTACTGTTATCCTGCAGTTTCCTTCCTGCTGCGCTGTCACAATGCCCTTTTTGTTGACCGTTGCGACTTTGGTATTGCTGCTTTTAAATGTTTTTGATTTAATGTTTGTTCCTTTTACCACAACTGTTTTTTTCTGCCCCTCTGCCATGGTTAATGTTTTTGTTGCTGTTGGCGTTTTAGCTACAGCAGCTACACCATTATTTCCTAACAGAAGCAGCACTGCTGCCATCAGGATAATTGTTTTTCTTTTTGTAAATTTCATTCTTTAAAACCTCCTGTCTTCTATAAAAGCCTCTCGGATTCTCCAACCCTTATTTTCTGCGGCTTTCAAACCCAGTTTTATAAAAATTCCCCCACTTTTTTGCCAAAAACACTTGACAAACCAGTCAAAAAATGCGGCGCTTCGCGCCTCTTAATTAAAAAAGCACTTTTCACCCCGGCGTAGCCGGCAAGCATTTTTTGATTGGAGATGATTTTTATGTTACCTGTTAATTATGGCGGCCATACCGCCTACCAGGACACCTTTGTGTCTGAATTCCTCTCTTTATTCCCTGACCCCTTTGTTGTTCCTAAACAAACATGGGATATCATTGTGAAATTCTGGTATCTTGATCTCTCTGAAACGGATACCATCATGCAGGAGTTTTATTCCCTGCTTGGTAAACCTGCCACACGTTTCCCTTCCTGCCTGCTCCGTTCCTATCTTCTGTCAATCGTACTTGGGGTAACTTCCATTACCCAATGGTGCAGGCTGCTTAAAATAACCCCTTTGTACGCCATCCTCAGCGGTTTTTCTGTTGATGACACTCCAGGCGTTGGGACTTTTTATGACTTTTTTAACCGGTTATGGCAGTCTGGCAAAGACAACTACATCAACCAGATTAAGCATAAAAAACCAAAACCTGAAAAAGGTAAAAAACGTGGTGATAAAACTCCCTGCGACACGGACAGTGCCGCTGCAAAACTCCTTCCACTTATGCAGCGCATCCACCTTCCAAACAATAACCCGTTTTATCTTATCTTCCGGCTGTATAAAGTCCAGTTCTTTGATGAATCCGTCCGCAGAGGGCTGGTTCATCCAAGCCACCTTTCACTTGCCGGTGACGGAACCCCTCTGGAAACCGCAAGGCTTGAACGCTCCAAAAGGATTTGCAGCTGTCCAAAAGGCTCTGACTGTGGCTGCAAACGGAAGTTTTCACAACCAGACTGCAACTGGGGATGGGATTCTTCCAGAAATAAATATTTTTTTGGATACCATCTTTACATGTTTGTTGCTTCTGATTCTGAAAACGGCCTTCCTGTTTTTCCAATGCTTGAACGTGCTTCCAGGCATGACCTGCTCTCCTTCCTGCATACTTTTTTCGCTATGAAATCCTATCTTCCTGGATTTCATATTGAAAAACTACTGCTGGATTCCGCCCATGATGCTTACCCACTTTATGAATACTGCAAAACAAACGGCATCACCCCTTTTATTGACCTCAATCCCGGCCATACAGGGCACTTCAAATATAAAGATGACTTTACCATAGATGAAGATGGTGTCCCTGTCTGTAAATTGGGCTTACGCATGCACCACGATGGTGTGGAAAAAGCAAAACACCGCGAAAAATACCGCTGTCCTCTTGCAAACCGGAAGAAGGGTTGTTTCTGTGGACACCCCTGCTCAGATTCAAAATACGGAAGGACCGTACATATCCAGCAAAAAGACAATCCAAGGATTTTTAACATACCACCAAGAGACAGTAAGGAATGGAAACTGGAGTACAACAGACGGACATCTGTGGAGAGGTCAAATAAACGGGAAAAAATAGATTATAAATTAGAAGACGGCAGACACCGTTCCTCTAAGATGTGGTACTGCCGCCTCTATGCAATCATGATGCTCCAACATCTTGATACATGGAAAATGCCAACCCGTGTAGACACCATTTTTACATTCTCACGAATTGCCAATACAAAGTAATCATACCACAATTTCAAAAAAATCTCATTAATTTTCAAGGGATAAGTGCGCCCTTTTTTCAATGTTTATTTGATATCTTTCCAAAATCCCACAGTATTCAGTTGTCAATACACAAATCTAAACTAGCTCTTATAAATCCGAGAGGCTATTATAGTGTATTTACAAAATCATTCCATATGCATGTTACATATGTATGGATATTTTCTTCTGTTACCATCCCCCTTTCACTCATACAACTTTATAAAAAGTTTCATGACAGGCAAAATTTTCTATTATTCCAAAAAATCTTCCAAATTAAACTTTTTCATACTTGTTCCACTATTTCCTGTACTGGCCAGGCTTCTTAATTTTGTATTCTGCATAAATTTTTCTGTATTAAACATTACCATTATATCTGTTATATTTTTATATTGTGTTATAATATCTTTTACAGGAGTTTTGCCATACCGGTAATCAATCATTATAATTTTGCTGTAATCTTCTGTTAAAAATGTTACAAAGCAGTTGGCAAATGAATCTTTAATTAGCAAAAGGGTTTTACCTGTATCTGCGCTTGTTGATATTTCAATTTTAAATGTATTTCCAGAAGAAAATATTTCATATTTGTTAAAGCCCTTTTTGGCTTCTTCTGGAAAATACATTGAAGCTGCCAGGTTTTTCCCATTGTCCATATTTATTTGTACCCTTTCTTCACCAGGACTATGGAAAAGTTCTACATTGTCAGGATTTACATTTATATGTGCTTTGTTATATGTAGTGCCATAAAATTTGTCAAATACTATTTCACGCTTATAATATCCTGGTTCTTTTACAGCAAACCTGGCTTTTCTGGCAAATTCTGCCCATACATAGTATGCACCAAGGGTAGTCCAGTGGTGGTCAGTACGGTAATAAATGTATTCTTCCTTATGGTCTTTTAATATATCCCTGGCATCAGTTAAAATGTTTGGTTCTTCCAGTTTATTTTTTAATGTTTTTATAGTTTTTAATGTTTCTTTTATGCCTGTGGTTTCTGCAAATGCCGGCATTTTTTTATCCAGTATTTCTGTTTTTGATGGAAGCATTATGCAATACACATTATCTTTCCCATAATTTTTTACTGAATAATCCAGAAAATCTGAAAGATATTTTATATTTTCTTCTATTTGTTCTGGGTCAAATTCTTTTTCATTGTATTTCTCTAAAAGATATCCGTCTTTGCCAATATAAACACCATTAATATCTTTTTTTCCATATAATGCCTGTAAATTTGCTGCAATTAAAGACCACCCGTCACGCCATGGGAACTGGTCATTTAGCCATTTCCCATAACTATCCTGGTATTTGCCATCTAAAAAAGACTTTACCGAAAATACAGGTTTTTGTGCCAGTTTCCTGTTTTCCATATCTGAAAATTCCCTGCCAGGCATTACACCTGACATAACAGGGAAAAATAAAAGGATAAATAAAAAACAGATAATTGTAAATATTTTAAATTTTCTCATAAAAATTCCCCTGCTGTACTGCTTCCAGGCTGGCTGGTTTTTTTGTGGGACTTACAGATGGTTCCAGGCTGCTGCCTGCTTTATTTATACTCTCTGGAACTTTTTTCTGCATGGTTTGTGAAACTATAAAACATACTGGCAGCACACAGACCAGCACCAGGACAATGGCTGCTGCCATGAAAAAGAGCCTTAACCTGTTATGTTTTCCTGTTGTATTCATTGTTTTAAATTCTTTCTGTTATATATTTTTATTTTGTATTCTTCCAGATTTGTTGAATTTTACCACAGTCAATTATATCATATTATTGAATTTTGTAAACAAAACGATATAATTAATTTTAGATAAGGATATATTAGATAATTTTGTATCTGCCATCTGCTTATTTTGGCCAAAATAGCATTATCTTGCAAAAATTTGGGAAAAAGGACAAAAAAAGAGGAGGAAATTTCCACCTCTTTCAGATTCTGTAAATCCTTTGTTTTTAGTTAATAAGAAGAATTTTTCATTGAAGTTTTTATACCAGTTTTATTTAATAATTTTCACTTTACTGCTTTGCCCTTTGCCCTTTAGTTTCTTCTTGTATAATTTTACTTTTTTGGCTGGGACTTTTATCTTTGCCGAAGGCTTTATTCCTTTTAGCGCATTTTTTCCTACTGATTGCAGTTTAACAGATTTAATTTTAATACTGCCTAGCTTCTTGCAGTTTTTAAATGCATTAGCACCAATCTTTGTAATACTGTTTCCAGTTGTTACTTTTAAAAGATGTGTACAATTTTCAAAAGCTGACCTTCCGATTGATACCAGATTATCCCCTGTTTCAATATTTGTTATATTTTTATTGTTTTTGAAAGCATTACTGCCAATAGAGGTTACATTAAAGGTCTTTCCGCCAATTTCTACAGTTTTGGGAACTTTTACTTTTGTAATTTTATCGTTTGTTACCCCTGTCATTGACACAGCAGATGATCCTGTTACTTTATATTGGTAAGAATTAATTGCATAGACCATTCCTTTATTTATAGTAATTTTAAACTCTTTTGTAACTGTTCCCTCATAATTTCCTTTTCCTGTAACAGTTACCTTTGCTGTTCCTGCATTAATATTGTTGCTATAAGTAATGGTATAATCTGTTCCTGCTTCTAAAATAATATTCCCATCTTCAGCTGTAATTGCTGGTTTTTTAGCTTTTCCGTCATAAGTATAGGAAGTCTGGCCTACAGTTACTACACATTCTTGCAGTTTCTTTTTTTCCTGTACTGGTGCTGGTGTGGCTGTTTCTGTAATAGTAAACTCTTTTGTAGCTGTTCCGATATAATTCCCTTTTCCTGTAATAGTGGCTATTGCTGTCCCTGCATTAATGTTATTGCTATAGATGATTGTATAATCTATATCTTTTACAAGAGTTGTATTTCCATCTTTGACTGTGACAAGTGGTATCTTGGGCTTCCCATCATAAGTATAGGAAATCTGGCTTATTGTTATTATACATCCAGATAAATTTTTTCTTTCTGGACTTTTTGTGCTTTCTGGTTTTTTTGTTGTTTCTGGTGTGGCTGCTTCTGTAATAGTAAACTTCTTTGTAACTGTTCCAGTATAATTCCCTTTTCCATTAACAGTGGCTGTTGCTGTCCCCACATTAATGTTATTTTTATAGGTGACTGTATAATCTATGTCTTTTACAAGGATTGTATTTCCATCTTTGACTATGACAGATGGCATCTTTTGCTTTCCATCATAGGTATAAGAAGTCTGGCTTAAAGTTACATTACTATCAGAAATTTTTTTACTCTTTTTACTGGAGTTATCTTCCTGGCTGCCTTCACCATTCACAAGATTATCTATAATGCCACTTCCATCTACTGGAATTCTGCAAAATATTGGTGTTGTATCTCCTTTTTCTGTTCCAGTATAATACCATATTACCTGTCCGTTTTGTACAACCGGGTGGCAGTCAGAAAGCATGCCGTGGAAAGATTGTTCACCAATGGTTTTGTTTCCATTTTCATCAATCATCTGGCTGTGTACTGTTGTTCCAGATGAATTTGTTTCATTCCAAAGTACAAGAAAAGTCTTTTCGTTGACTTTTACCAAATGCGGTGTTGAAACTGTTACACTGCTGTCTGCACTAAAATCAGTTAAATATACCATGCGTGTATCTGGATTTCCCAAAAAATCCTTGCCTGTGATGCTTATAAAAATATTACGTACAGAGGAACTGTTATTGTTTGCATAATTACCAGCAAAAATATAATAGTGTTCTGATATTTCTAATCCGCCAAGGCTTGCATTCGTATTATTATTTCCTGCCATGCCTGGGAATACCAGTGCGTTAAAGTGTTCTATAGATGTCCTGGTAAAAGTTGTTTTTCCGATGTCTGGATATTTGATTAATACGGCAGCCCTTGGATAACTGTCGCCGTGGTCGAGTGTAACTAAATCCTCCCCATCCATCTGGCTAAACTGGTTAAATGAATGTGATACATAACCACCATAGCCAATATTTGCAACACCAGATAAAGTATCTGTAACTTTCATGGAAGACATATCTACAGCAACTTGCAGGTTTGCCTGGTGTCCGTCGTACATTAAATGGCTTGTACGGATATAAAGTGTATCTTTATATTCTGCAAATCTGAGGCAGCCAGCATCAAACGGCACTCTGGTATTTTCTCCATATAAAGAACAGGAGGATACCCTGTTCCAGTCCTGGTCATATTTAACAATGCGCATAATTTCTGCGCTGTCACTTTTCTGGCTGTTTGACTGCCCATAAACAATGAACTTGTATGCTCCTGACACGTAGAACCCGCCAGCTAGGGGAAGTTCGTCCGTAATACTGCCATTTTCTTTTAATATCCCATCCATGCTGTATGTTTCATAAACCAGTCTGCCATTAATAAATTCCACACGTGTCATGTATCCTTCTTTATCCATTAGTATATAGGACTTTACAGGGCTTGACCATTTAGTGTAATTTTGTGCGTTGTAATTGCTGCTTGCTGTTCCTCCAGATGTTTCTATGCAGAAATTTTGCGTTGTATGGTTCCCTTTTACTGTTACTATACATTCCGCTGAAAGTTCTCCTGCCGTCACCTTAATTATGGCTGTACCAGATGACAAAGCTTTAACCTGGCCGTCTTTATCCACAGAAACAATTTCTCCATTTGATGTTTCCCATACAGTATCTTGTATTATGGCATCTTCTGGTGAAACTAAAGTCTGGATTGATACTGTTTCTCCCACATCCAGGAATAATGAAGATGGATTTAGTACCATCTGCTTTGCAGCAACTGTATCACCATACACAACATGCATCCTGTTCCACGGTGTTACATCATAACCTTGTGCATCTTCAGGAACAAAAATACGCACATTGCTGCTTCTTTTAACCAGCTCTGTTTCTGCATTTTCTCCCTGTATATAGATGCTGTATGAAATAGATGGGGCTTTATGTGGATTTAGGTAAACAGAATGTAAAGATTTGCCAAAAAATACACTGTCTGATACAGATGTAATTGTTTCTGGCAGTATAATTTCTGTAAGTAAATCACAACCACTAAAGCCACTAAAACTTTTAACTGGTGCATCTATTTTTACTGTTTTAAGGGAGGTGCATCCAGAAAAGACATTGTTCCCAAATGTTGTCACGGATGATGGGACATATGCTGTTTTTGCATTTGCACAGTTTTCAAATGCCTTGTCACCAACAGACACTACTGAATCTGGTATAACAATCTCATCAAACGGCATTCCATAGCAGGCATCAGGTCCAATTGTTGTTATACTGATAGTGTAATTTTACTTGGGGAATATTTAGAAAAAAATGGAAAAGAGACACCTCTTTGTAGTATAATATAATCAACGAAAAAAAAAACAAAAGAAAGAAGGTGTCCCTATGAATAACAGTATACAGTATTTTTTGGAAAATGGA
>CAJTOK010000065.1 GCA_910577825.1 uncultured Lachnospiraceae bacterium
GTTCTTGCTAAAGTATAGCAGGTTTTTTATAATATTTTCAAAAGACTAATTGAAGCGTAGTTAAGCATAAATTAATTATTTGATAATGGATAAAAGCTGGAGGCAGAATGTTAAATAAAAATACTGGTAATAAAACCCTTATAAAATTAATTGCTACAGATTTGGATGGTACGTTACTTGGCAGCGATAAAAAAGTTCCTGCAGGTTTTAATGAATGGGTTCTGGAACATAGTGGAATAAAAATGGTTATTGCAAGCGGAAGGCAATATTATAATATCTGTAAACTGTTTCCTGGAATCTGGGACAGGCTTTTTATTATGGCTGATAATGGAGGGCTGGTTTTTGCAGGCAGGGAACTTGTTTATATTAACCAGATGAGGGAAGAAGATGTTGTTTATTGTATAGAACGGTTCAGCAGAAAAGAAAAGCTGTCCATTATTCTTAGTGGTGAAAAGTCTGCCTATATGGAACATTCATCTGGAGAAGCAGAAAGAAATGCACGTATGTATTATGAAAAAATGGAAATTGTTCCTGATTTAAGGGAATGTATAAAAAAAGACAGGATTATTAAAATTGCTATGTTTATAGAAGAACATAAAGCAGAGGAGAGATATAAAAAGCTGGGGGATTTCCATAGCAGGCTGCAGGCAGTGCTTTCAGGTGACTGCTGGATTGATATAGCGGACAAGTCTGTCAATAAAGGGGCTGCCATTAAGGGGTTGCAGGACAAATATGGAATAAAACCATATGAGTGTATGGCATTTGGCGACTATCTTAATGACAGGGATATGTTATTGCAGTGCGGGGAAAGCTATGCAATGGAAAATGCGCATAGTTCAATAAAAAAAATAGCAAAATATACAGCCCCTTCAAATGATAATGGCGGTGTTATGGAAGTGCTGCGTACAGTAAAAAATAATTCTTGACAAGTATTTCCTTATGTGATATCATCTTAAATGCTGTTCAGTATTATAGAAACAGCAGCGAAGTAGAGTAATCCACTCTCACCTTGGCATATATAAGTGACCCGGGTTTTATTATTGGTATATCAGGTATATTACATGCAGAGGATATAATTTCTGTATTTTACGCATATATATTAATAGATAAACGTGGATTGTCTTTGCTTTCCACGTTTTTTTCATATTATTTTATTTTTGGAGGTGTACTACAATTAGCGAGTTAATGATTAATGAAAGAATCAGGGATAAGGAAGTCCGGCTGATTAGTGAAACTGGGGAGCAGTTAGGTATTATGCCAGCTAAGGAGGCTATGAAACTGGCACGTGAAGCAGAACTTGACCTTGTTAAGATTGCACCGGGGGCAAAGCCGCCTGTATGCAAGATTATTGATTATGGCAAATACCGTTATGAACTTGCGCGCAAAGAGAAAGAAGCTAAAAAGAAACAGAAAACCATGGAAGTAAAAGAGGTAAGGCTGTCACCTAATATAGATAAGAACGACCTTAATACTAAAGCCAACCAGGCCAGGAAGTTCCTTGCCAAAGGTGATAAGGTCAAAGTTGCATTACGTTTCCGTGGGCGTGAGATGGCACATATAAGCTATAGCAAGCAGATTCTTGACAGCTTTTATGGACTGCTTGAAGATATTTCTGTAATAGACAAAGCGCCAAAAATGGAAGGGCGTTCCATGGTTATGTTTTTATCACAAAAGCGCTAGTAAAGTTTGCCTGTAAACCAGGCAGTCTTTAGAAAAGCCAGGAAATGGTTTTATAATAGATAATCACAAGTTAAGGAGGAAATATAATTATGCCAAAAATGAAGACTAAGAGGTCAGCAGCTAAACGTTTCAAAATTACAGGAACGGGAAAGCTTATGAAGATGAATGCAAATAAAAACCATATTTTAACAAAAAAATCACCTAAAAGAAAAAGAAGGCTTAGAAAAGCAGTAGAAGTTGACGCTACAAACGCTAAGATGATGAAGCGTATGTTACCATATTCAAAATAATTAAGGAGGAAAATTAAGATGGCACGAGTTAAAGGCGGTTTAAATGCAAAGAAAAAGCATAACAGGATATTAAAGCTTGCAAAAGGTTACAGGGGAGCAAGGTCTAAACAGTACAGAGTTGCAAAACAGTCTGTTATGAGGGCTCTTAATTCTTCCTTCTCAGGCAGGAAAGAGAGAAAAAGGGAGTTCAGAAGGCTCTGGATTGCACGTATTAATGCAGCAGCAAGGCTTAATGGCCTTTCATACAGCAAGTTTATGTATGGGCTTAAACTTGCAGGTATAGACCTTAACAGAAAGATGCTTTCAGAAATGGCAATCAGTGACCCTGAAGGTTTTACAGCACTTGTTGAAATTGCAAAGTCAAAAACTGCATAATTTCTGCACAGATAGTAAATCTTATTAACAATATTATTAAATGCAGTGATAAAGAGGAGTACATGGCATACCCCTCCAGAGAGTGGAAGCCCGCGGGCTGCAAGGCTCCACAGGTATGTGTGTTATGGAAGGTAGCTTTTGAGCACCGTTTCTGAACAGATGGTATTTAGTAGGAAGCGGCGGGATATCCCGTTACAGGTATAAGAGGCAGTAATTATGTGTAAGCACTGGTTACTGTGTTTAAAGGTGGTACCGCGGTACATCCGCCCTTTGCTGTAAGCAAAGGGTTTTTTTGTTTTTGAAAGGGGAATTTTATGGCTAAGGAATTAGAGAAAAATTATAATCCCTCTGATATTGAACAGAGGACTTATGAAAAATGGCTGGATAAAAAATATTTCCATGCAGAGGTAAACAAAGATAAAAAACCTTTTACTATTGTTATGCCTCCTCCAAATATTACAGGACAGCTCCATATGGGACATGCACTTGACAATACTTTGCAGGATATCCTTATACGTTTTAAAAGAATGCAGGGATATGAGGCTTTATGGCTTCCTGGTACTGACCATGCTTCTATTGCTACAGAAGCAAAGGTTGTAGAAACGCTTAAAAAAGAAGGTACAACAAAGGAAGAACTTGGAAGGGAAAAGTTCCTTGAAAGGGTATGGGACTGGAAGAAGCAGTATGGCGGGCGTATTGTGGAACAGCTTAAAAAGATTGGTTCTTCATGTGACTGGGACAGGGAAAGGTTTACAATGGATGAGGGCTGCAGCAGGGCAGTTAAGGAAGTATTTGTAAAGCTTTATAATAAAGAACTTATATACAGGGGTGAACGTATTATTAACTGGTGTCCTAAATGCCTTACATCCATTTCTGATGCAGAAGTTAATTATGAGGACCAGGCAGGGCATTTCTGGCATTTAAGATATAAGACTACAGACGGGACAGGGTATATTGACCTTGCAACTACACGTCCTGAAACACTTCTTGGCGATACAGCAGTAGCAGTAAACCCAAATGATGCACGTTATAAGCATATGGCTGGGAAGATGCTTGACCTGCCGCTGGTACACAGGCAGATACCAGTTATAGAAGATGAATATGTAGATATGGAGTTTGGTACAGGTGTTGTTAAAATTACACCTGCACATGACCCTAACGATTTTGAAGTAGGGCTGCGCCATAACCTTGAAATTATAAATGTGCTTACAGAGGATGCAAAAATTACAGAAGATTATCCTGCATATGCAGGAATGGACAGGTATGAGGCAAGGAAGAAAATAGTAGAAGACCTTGAGGCAGAAGGGGCGCTTCTTAAAACAGAAGACCACCCTCATAATGTAGGTACATGCTACCGCTGTGGCACTACAGTAGAACCAAGGGTTTCAAAACAGTGGTTTGTATCCATGAAAGCGCTTGCAAAACCTGCAATAGACGCAGTAAAGAATAGTGATACAAAGTTTGTGCCGCCACATTTCGAGAAAACTTATTTCCACTGGCTTGAAAATATACGTGACTGGTGCATATCCAGGCAGCTCTGGTGGGGACACCAGATACCAGCATTTTACTGTGATGGGTGTGGCGAAATGGCGGTTACTAAAGAAAACAGTGCTGTCTGCCCAAAATGCGGCAGGCCAATGCGCCAGGACCCTGATACGCTTGATACATGGTTTTCATCAGCACTATGGCCTTTCTCAACTCTTGGATGGCCGGAAAAAACAGAAGAAATGGAGTATTTTTACCCAACAAGCACACTTGTTACAGGATATGACATAATTCCTTTCTGGGTTATGCGTATGATGTTCTCAGGAATAGAGCAGACAGGCAGTGTGCCATTTGATACAGTGTTTATACACGGGCTTGTACGTGATTCACAGGGGCGCAAGATGAGCAAGTCGCTTGGCAATGGAATTGACCCGCTTGAAGTAATTGGCAAATATGGTGCAGATGCGCTGCGTTTTACACTTGTTACAGGCAATGCGCCAGGAAATGATATGCGTTTTTACTGGGAACGTGTTGAGGCAAGCCGTAACTTTGCTAATAAAGTATGGAATGCTTCACGTTTTATAATGATGCACCTTGGGGATAATAAAATTACAGAGCCTGCATATAATGATTTATGTGCTGTTGATAAATGGATACTTTCAGCAGTTAATACACTTGCCAGGGAAGTTACAGAGAATATGGAGAAGTATGAGCTTGGCATAGCTGTACAGAAGATAAACGACTTTATATGGACAGAATTTTGTGACTGGTATATTGAATTTGTAAAACCAAGGCTGTTTAATAAAGAAAATAACAAGGAATCTGCAGGTGCTGCATTCTGGACACTTAAAACAGTCCTGGTGGCTTCACTTAAACTTCTCCATCCATTTATGCCATTTATTACAGAAGAAATATTCTGTACAATTCAATCAGAAGAAGAGTCAATAATGGTATCTGCATGGCCGGTATATAAAGAAGAATGGAATAATAAGGAAGCAGAACAGGAAGCAGAAATTATGAAAGCGGTTATAAGGGCAGTGCGCAATACACGTACATCTATGGACGTTGCACCGTCACGCAAGGCAAAAGTTTATATAGTAGCAGATAATAAGGAAGCAGCAGAAACATTAAAAAGGCTTTCAGGCTCATTTGCCCATATGCTGTATGCTTCAGAAGTGGCAGTACAGACAGATAAAACAGGCATAGAGGAAAATGCAGTATCAGCAGTTACCAGCGGTGCAGCAATTTATATGCCGCTTTCAGACCTTGTGGACTTTGCAAAGGAAAAAGAAAGGCTTCTTAAAGAAAAGAAGCGTCTTGAAGGGGAATTAAAACGTGTAAATGGAATGCTTGGCAATGAAAAATTTATAAATAAAGCCCCGGCAGCGAAAATAGAAGAAGAAAGGAAAAAGCTTGCAAAGTACCAGGCAATGATGGATAAAGTTTTAGAAGAACTTGCCAAGCTGGAAAATTAAATATAAATAGTGTTAACTTTTAGTTAAGTATTGGCTGGGTTATTGCAATATATTGCAAACTCATATATAATCAAGATAAGTAACTCTGCTCTTAACAAAAATGCTGGTTGGAAAACTTAACAGAGGAGGGATTTTATGGAAGATAATGTTATGGAAGAGAATGTCATGGAAAAGGGTATTTGTAATGTCCAGATAACAGTATCTGATGATGAGAATGCGGCATATATATGTATGACCAGACCGGAAGCAGGCACAGAAAATACATTAGAGTCAATTATGGGCCTTGTAAATGATTTGGGAATAGTCCATGGCGTAAGCACAGGAGTACTTAAAAGCCTGCTGGAGAAAAAGGCTTATGGCCAGGTAGTTAAATTTGCACAGGCAACACCAGCAACAGATGGCGAAGACGGATGGTATGAATTTCTGTTTGATACTAAGATTGACACAAGGCCAAAGATTTTAAAGGATGGTTCGGTTGATTATTCGGAATATGGCAGTGTTCCATCTGTAGTAGGGGGAGAACGTATAGTTGTATACCACCCGGCAACGGCAAGCAAAGATGGCATAAATGTATATGGCGGCTCTATTCTTGCCAAAAAGGGCAAGGACTTAGCCAAATTAAAAGGCAAAGGGTTTGCTATTGACCAGACAGGTACAGTATATACAGCAAAATATGATGGAAAGGTAACTTATATTGCAGAAAGGCTTGTTGTAGACAAGGAACTTGTTGTAGAGGGAGATGTATCATATACCACAGGGGATATAGAATTCCAGAATGATATACATATCCGCGGCAATGTATTTTCAGGAGTCAGTGTAACATCACAGAAGGGCTCTATAATTGTTGACGGGTATGTTGAACAGGCTTCACTCACTGCAAAGAATGATGTCGTGCTTAAAAACGGGATGCAGGGAAATGGAAAAGGCTCAATAGAGGCAGGCGGCACTGTAAAGGGGAAATTCTTTGAACAGACATGTATTACATGCAAGGGTGATGTACAGGCGAATGCTATTATGAATACAAGGATTGAAGCAGGGCAGGATATAATTGTTTCTGGAAAGTATGGTGTCATAGTAGGCGGCTCTGTATCAGCAATGAGGTGTATAAGTGCCAATATCATAGGCAATATGTCAGAGGTAAGGACAGAGATAAAAGCAGGCGTGGCCGGTGACTTATTTGCACTTCTTGCACAGTGCAAGCAGAATAAAGAAGACAGCGAAAAATCATTAAAGACGGTTGTTGATGCCCTTGAAAAAGTACAGCAGGCACTTGCAAAGACGGATAACCCTGAACTTTCCAAAAAGCGTATCCAGCTTATGCGCAGCAAGATAGAATGTGATACAAGGGTTAATGAACTTGCTAAAAAAGAGCAGGAGATATTAGACCAGATGAGCAAGGCAAATGCTGCCAGGATTACTATTAATAAAGTTGTAAACCCGGGAACTGCTATAACGGTAAACGGAGTAAAGGTATTAGTTACAGAAGAGAACCATCATGTAGAATATGCAAGGCGTGGTGCAGGAATTATAGTATATAATATTGGGGAATAATATACTTTTATGCCGGTAATTGCGGAGGATATTTGTTGATGATTAACAGGAGGTAGTGTAATATGGATTTTGAAGCAGAGTTGGCGAAGTTCCAGCCAAGCCTTGATATTGAGCAGGCAGAGGATGCTATTTATGGCAATAAGACAACTGATGTTACGGATTTAGTCCAGTCTATTATTAACAATACTGTAACGGGCAGTGAAAATGCCAAAAACAAGTCTATAGAGTGGGTGGAGGAATCATGAACTGTCCAAGATGTAACGCTTCTGTGCCATTCAGGAGAACATGGTGCAGTAACTGCGGCCAGGATTTGAGGGATTACTGGAAGATTATAAGTTTATCAAATATATATTATAATAAAGCACTTGGACAGGCAAAAATCAGGGATTTGACGGGGGCAATAGCTTCACTTAAGCAAAGCCTGCAGTTTAACAAATTAAATACAAATGCAAGAAACCTGCTCGGGCTTATATATTTTGAAACAGGTGAGATAGTTTCCGCTTTGAGTGAGTGGGTTATAAGCAAGCATTACCAGGATGAGAATAATGATGCAGATATATATATAAATGAAATACAGTCTAACCCGAATAAACTGGAGATGCACAGCCAGATTATAAGGAAATATAATTCAGCGCTGGATGCTGCAAAGCATGGTGATGAGGATATGGCAATTATACAGCTTAAAAAGGTTACAAGCCAGAACCCGAAGTTTATACGTGCAAACCAGCTGCTTGCTTTGCTTTATATGATGTCAGACAAGAAGGATAACCGTACTAAGGCTTTAAAGATACTAAATAATATTATTAAAATTGATGTGACTAATACAACTACTTTGGCATATTTACAGGAGCTTTCAGATATCCGTCCAAAGACAGAACATTTTTCTGTTAAAGCTGAAGAACCTAAAACCAGCACAAGAAAAACGCTGCCACGTCTTGAGGAAAGTGACCAGTATAAGACAATAACCCCTTATAAAGAGGAGAAACCTTCAGTGCTGCCTTTCTTAAATGTCATTATAGGTATAATTACCGGGCTTGCTGTAATGTATTTTCTTATAATGCCACATATGAAATCTTCTGAGGCAGGCAATGCCAATAATGATTTTAAGAAATACAGTGAGAACCAGGCAGCAGCAGACAGTGATTTAACAGCATTGAAAAGCCAGAATGAAACATTGCAGGCAAGGATTAAAAACCTCCAGGATGAAATAGAAGAGCTTCAGGGCGGGGAGGATGCCAAAGGAGGCAATCTTCTGGAAACATATGAAAAGCTCCTTAAAGCAGCAAACCTGTTCCTTAATGAAGATATGGAGAAAGCAGCACGGAGCCTGAAGGAGATTGACAGCCAGGGCATTGAGAATGATTCTGCAAAGAAGATATACAATAAAGTTGCAGAAGCATCATTTGAAAAGGCAAGTGAAAGCCTTTATATACAAGGAAGGGATGCCTACAATGGCGAAAATGAATATGCAGGTGCAAAGGACTATGCCAAAGCAAAGAAATTATTAAAAGAAGCACTTGGATATAATCCTGATAATACAGATGCAATGTATTTCTTAGGAAGGACATACCAGCAGACATCAAAGCCTGAAAAGGCAAGAGAATACTATGAAAAAATAATTAATGATTATCCAGGTTCCCCAAGGGTGGCAGATGCAAACAGCAGGCTGCGTGAACTCGGCGGGTAAAATCCATGGTACAATACCAGATAAAGGCAGCACCCTGCCAGAATTACATTATTTGTTATTCTGGCAGGGTGCTTTTTTGCTTTGTGCTAAAATTCTATATTAAATTTAAAGGAGGGTTATTATGCTAAAAGAAAATCTGGCAGGGTTTCATTATGAACTATATAAAAACTGCCTGGTTGTATATATAACACAGGATTTAGACCACCATGCTGTCCTGTCTTTAAGGGAACGCTCGGACAGGCTTATAGAAGCAGGGGATGTAAAACATATTATATTTGATTTTAAAGATGTAGGTTTTATGGACAGTTCGGGAATAGGGCTTCTGATGGGAAGATATAAGAAAGTTATGTTTCTTGGCGGAAGGGCTTGTGTAACAAGTGTAGGAAGTGCAGTGGACAGGATATTTAAGATATCAGGTTTATATAAGATAATTGAGAAGTATGATACGCCTGAAGATGCAATAAAGGCTTTGGAGGTTAAGTATGAAAATTATATTTGAAAGTTGTTCAGAAAATGAAGCATTTGCAAGGACGGTTGTGGCAGCATATATAACAAGGCTTAATCCTACATTGGAAGAGATGTCAGATGTGAAAACAGCAGTTTCCGAAGCCGTAACCAACTGCATTATACATGGATATGAAAATAAAGAAGGCAGCATTGTAATGGAATGTATTATACATAATAATAATATAAGTATTATGATAGAAGATTATGGCAAAGGTATAAATGATATAGAAAAAGCAATGGAACCACTTTATACAACAAGGCCTGAATGGGAGCGTTCAGGAATGGGATTTGCGTTTATGGAAGCATTTATGGACAAGCTGGAAGTAGAATCCGTTCCAGGAAAAGGAACAAAAGTATTTATGGAAAAAACTATAGGGCTTTGTGAAGGCGTGGAATAAAATTGGTCTGTTAAGGATGGTATGTGCATATGGACATTATGGAATTATTAAAAAAAGCACGTGCAGGAGATAAGGAAGCAAGGAACAAAATTGTTGAGGAAAATGTTGGCCTTGTATGGAATATTGTGAAAAGGTTTACAGGCAGGGGATATGATGTTGACGATATTTTCCAGATAGGATGTATAGGGCTTATTAAGGCAATAGACAATTTTGACATGCAGTTTGGTGTAAAATTTTCAACTTATGCCGTACCTATGATAACCGGAGAGGTGAAACGCTTTTTAAGGGACGACGGAATGATTAAAGTAAGCAGGACAATTAAGGAAAACGGCTGGAAAATAAAAAAAGCCGCCGATACACTTGGGCAGAAGCTTGGAAGGACTGCTACAATTAATGAAATAGCGGCCGTTACAGAACTTACGCCAGAAGATATAGTGCTGGCGCTTGAAGCCAACAGTGAAGTTGATTCAATTTACAGGACAGTGTACCAGTCAGAGGGGAAGGATATCTATATGGTAGACCAGATTGTTAAAAACTGCCAGGGAAGTGCAAGCTATATACCCGCTTCTTCAAAGGGCGGCGGTGCTGCCACAGGGTTTGACGGCTCAGTGCAGGATGAGGAGAAGGAGAAGCTTTTAAACCATATCCTTTTAAAAGAACTTCTGGCAGGGCTGGATGAAAAAGAAAGAAAATTAATAGAATACAGGTATTATAAAGACATGACACAGACAGAGGTTGCTAAAGAGCTTGGAATAAGCCAGGTGCAGGTAAGCAGGCTTGAGAAAAAGATTCTAAAAAACCTGCGTGAAAAAGCAAGATGCTGATTTTTATTTTAAATAATGTATATAAAAAAATATATAAGCCATACTATTTACAGATTAAAAAACAGAATCATCTTGGATTTGTAAAATAAATTTTTCGCAAGGCGGATATTTGTCTGCCATCCAGAAATGGGGGAATATATTATGAAGAAAAATAAAGTATGGCTTATTGCAGTTGTTTTTGGAGTGATGATTATTACAACAGTATGCTATCTGGCAACCCTGCGCAATACCAGGACAGAATATGCCAATGGCAGGCTGGTGGAAAGAACATATGAAGAAGAACCAGATATTGGCATTGCTGCTTTTAGTTTTACCCACGGTAAATTAAACATGCCTGAATAATACAATATGGCAATTATAATTGTTTAAAGGTGAAGGTATTTTATATAAAGGATGGAAATAATTAATGAAAGCTAGTGTGGTATATCTGAAAGTTGACCAGAATGTACAGGTAGTAAATAAAAAAATATTATTACAGGATATAGCAGAGATATATTCAGATGACAGTAATATAATTAAGGAAATTGGAAGTACAGTTTTATATACTGTAAAAGGAAATAAAAATGAAATACTTACATTTTCAGTTATGAAGGTTATCGGGATAATACAGAAAGCATATCCAGGCATTACAGTACAAAATATTGGTGAAGCGGAATTTATTGTGGAATACAGGATGCCAGAGCCAGATAAAAAGTGGCTTGAATATATTAAGCTGGTATTTGTATCACTTATAGTTTTCTTTGGTTCAGCATTTACAATTATGACGTTCAATACAGATGTAAGTGTAGGGGATGTATTTAATGATTTTTATTATCTTGTAACAGGTGTACACAAATCAGATGGTTCAATTCTTGAGATTGCATATAGCATAGGGATACCAGTTGGCATACTTGGATTTTATAACCATTTTAAAAGTGCAAAAGTCCATGATGACCCGACACCAATCCATACAGAGATGCGTGTATTTGAGGAGGATATAAATAAAACCATACTTGCAGATTCATCAAGGGAAGGTAAAATGATTAAATAAATATGGAAAGGCGGTGCTGGAATGGAAGTTTTACAGAATATTATTCTTGCTGTTATAGGATTTTCTGGTGGTGTTTCAGTAGCTGCCGGGACATTTGCGCTTATTACAATACTTGGCATAGTGCCAAGGCTTATGGGCGCTTTAAAAATTGGCTGTGAAATATATAAAATGGAAACAGCCATTGCACTTGGCGGTACAGTTGGAAGCCTTATAACTGTATATAAATTCAATGTGCATATTGGAATAGCAGGCATGGTAATAGCGGGGGTTTTTGCAGGAATTTTTGTTGGTTCGCTTGCAATGTCACTTGCAGAAAGCCTTAAAGTTATACCAATTCTTTTTAGAAGGATTGATTTAAAAACAGGGCTGCCGGTAATTGTTGTAATGCTTGCGCTGGGCAAAGGGCTTGGCACATTATACCAGTTATTTTTCTGTGGCGGCATATAAATTATAAAGTCCAGCTAATAAATGTCAATAGAAAATTAAATAATTTTTATAATTATTTTT
>CAJTOK010000066.1 GCA_910577825.1 uncultured Lachnospiraceae bacterium
TAATTTTCAATCCAGTATGCTCCAACACATAATCCTTGATTTCCTCATAAGTTGCTTTACTCTCCGCAGCCGTCAAATCAAGCTCGTCCATCTGAAGCTCAACCTCGATATGTTGGTCTGAATGAAGTTTGGACAATAAACATACCGTCTCAACGTGCCCTGTCTGCGGGAACATATCTACACAGCACACCCTGTCTGCTTTATACCCATATTCCTGCAGTTCTGCAAGGTCTTTTACAAGGCTTGTTGGTTTACAGGATATATAAACCATTCCTGGCGCTTTCATATCCCTGCCTATTTTTTTTAATGCTTTAGGGTTTATCCCTTCCCGTGGCGGGTCAAGTATTATAAAATCAGGTTTTTCATTAATCCCATCAAGCACTTTTAATACATCACCCGCTATAAAGTTACAGTTAGAAAGCCTGTTGTCTGCTGCATTCTGTTTTGCTGCCATAACTGCCTCTTCTACAATTTCAACACCTGTTACTTTTCCTGCTACTGGTGCTATTATCTGTGCTATTGTACCTGTGCCGCTGTACAGGTCAAAGACTACTCCTGCCGGTTTTCCGGTTATATAATTTCTTATGCAGTTATAGAGCACTTCTGAGCCTTTTGTATTTGTCTGGAAGAAGGAGAATACTGAAATCCTGAATTTTAATCCAAGTATTTCTTCTGTAATCCAGTCCCTTCCAGATATAATACGTGTTTTGTCACTTTTTACTACATCGCCTAAGCCATCGTTAATAATATGTAGAAAGCCTGTAATAGTGCCTTCAAGTTCCAGGTTTTCAAGTTCTTTGCCAAGCTGGCCTAAACAGAGGCTGTCTTCCATGCCTGATGCTGTTACAAGTGCAATTAACATTTCCCCTGTTGAAGCAGCACGGCGCACAAGCAGGTGGCGGAGTATTCCTGTATGTGTATTTTTATTATAATGCGGAATATTCCTGCTGGAAAAATGTCCACGTATACAGTCCAGGACTTTTGTATAATCATTATTTATTATTTTACATCCTGAAACATTTATTATATCATGTATGCTTCCCTTTTTATGAAGCCCGAGCGAAAGCGGCCCTCCCTTGTATTCATCACCAAATGAAAATTCCATTTTATTCCTGTATCCCCATTCACATGGGCTTGGCAATATGCCGTCAAATGTATAAGAGCCTTCTTCAAGTACAGTACCTAGCAGTTTTAACACTTGTTTTTTCTTTAATTCAAGCTGGGCCTGGTATGGAAGTGTCTGGTAAGTACAGCCGCCGCATATCCCAAAATGGCGGCATACAGGTTTCTGTGTTTCTTCTGGTGAACTTTTAAGCACTTCAAGCAAACGCCCTTTATATTTGCCAGTACGTGCTTTTTGTAAGACATATTTTACTTTCTGTCCCTGCAGTGCACCTTTAACCATAACTTTATATTCATTTTCATTGCCGTCTTTATCTGTTTCTTTTGTTAAAACTGCTGCCTTGTCTGGAAAATCCACTTCTATTGCAGTTCCTTCATATATCTGTCCTTTTTTCATGTTTTCATAACTTTTGCCAGGCTTAAAATGGAAATGCCTGTATTTTATTTTTCCTTTCTTATTTTTTACTTTTTTCTGCTTTTACTTACTTCTTGCTTTTCCTTATTTTTTGCTTTTATTTATTTCTTGCCTTTACTTACTTTCTTGTTTTTCCTTACTTTTTTATTTTTTTCCACTCTTTATCCACACAGTGGCATTTTGCCATATATGCTCCATATATATTTTATTAATTAATAGTTACAACATTTCCAAGTACAGCCAGTTTGTTTGCAAATTCACTTATGCCTGCAAGTGCATTTCCTACTTCTGGCTGGTTTAAATTGCCTTCTACATCTACAAAAAACCTGTATTCCCAGTTTCTGTTTTCTATTGGCCTTGATTCGATTTTTGTAAGGTTTAAACCATTATAATAGAAATTTGAAAGCATGTTATAAAGTGCACCTGCCTGGTGTTTTATTTCAAAGGAAAGGCTTATTTTATTAGCATTTGATAAAAATATCTTCTGGTTTGAAATTATTATAAAACGTGTATAATTCATGCTTTCATGGTTTACATGTTCTTTTATTATATCAAGCCCGAAAATGCCTGCTGCACGTGTGCTTGCTATTGCTGCCTGGGTTTTGTCTGCATCTTCAGAAACTTTTTTTGCTGCTGCTGATGTGCTTGCATATGTTTTAGTTGAAATCCCTGTATGTTCTTCAAAAAACTTTGAGCACTGCATAAGCCCCTGTGGATGTGAATATACTGTTTTGATGTCATCCAGTTTTGCACCTTTAACTCCCATAAGTGCCTGTTCAACTTTTACAACATGTTCTGCAACTATCGTTACATCATAATCAAGAAGCAGGTCATAAATATCCGTAATGCCGCCTGTTGATGTATTTTCAATAGGCAGTACGCCAAATTTTGCTTCACCGTTTGCAACGGTTTCCATTACTTCTTTAAATGTATTTTTATTTATTGCTGTTATATCTTTTCCAAATACTTCTTCCATTGCCTGTTCTGTATATGCACCGTGTTCGCCAAAACAAACAATCCTTGTGTCAGAATCAACATCAAATGAATCTTTCTGGCAGAAAATCTGTTTCAGTTCATTTTCAGTCCCAAGTACCCCGTACTGGTATTTACGGCTTATAGACATAATCTGCCTGAACAAGTCTTCTATTCCTGCTTTATTAAATTCATTATCTGCAAGTTCCCTTAGTGTTTTTAACTTTTCTTCTTCACGTGCAGGGTCAAATACTTTTTTGCCTGTACTTCTTTTATAAGCTGCAACATCTGTGGCAACTTTCATTCTTTCTTCAAATAATCCTGCAATCTGCCTGTCTATTTTGTCAATTTTCTCTCTGCTTTCTTTTAAATCAACAACCATTTTACCACCATTTCCATAATTAATTTATCTGTATAGTTTCCCATAAAAAAACTGTTCCTGGAATGAAATGTCCCCTAAGATTTTTTCATCAGGAATGCCACTCCCGCCAAGTGATACAATCCACTTGTCTTCCACATCATTAAACCGGTGGAATACCGCAATTACTTTGCCTTCAAACTTGTCTAATGGCCTGTCTGTGCCAAAAACATAAACGTCCTGTTCTTCCCCGTCACCAGCCATAATTCCTTCCACATGCCCGTAATTAACAGGATAAACCATTCCTGGATGCGCCGGGTGGCAAGAACCCGCCTGCCTGTCAATTTTCCCTGTAACTGTCATGCCTGTAATGCCACTGTAATCCGGCTTATGTATGTTATCTGCAAAACATTCATTAAATGCGCAGAAAAAATAATCCAGTGTATCTACAAATTTCCCTTTGTCATACATCTGGCGGATTTCTTCTGGTGATGCCCATTTACATTCTGCTACTTCAGCAGTAGTTGCATTTTCAAGGCAGGGCCCGCCATTATATTTAAAAAGCCATACGTCCATTATGTCATTATGGTTCTTCCCACGTATTTTACTAAACAGCAGCTTTCCATTTTCTTTCTGCAAATCAATTCCAGTTTCTTCTTTAGCTTCCCTTATTGCACCTTCAAGGCTGCCCTCGCCCTTTATAACAGAACCGCCTGTGCTTTCCCACATAAGCGGGTGCATGGGACGGTCTGCTGCCCTTTTTGATACCAGGAACTGTCCTTTATCGTTTTTTATCCATACATGTACTACCAGATGGTAAAAACCATCTGGCATTTCTTCTCCACGTATATGTTCCCTGCCAGTTTTTTCCCTGTATTTTGTATATAAATCCCATTTTTCCATTTGTTTTTCTCTCCATTTGCCTTTACTGTTTCTCAGGCGTCTTTAAGAAATGCAACATAACATTTCTTTGTTTCATAAATGTCTGCCTTGCTTGTAATTTCCCAAGGTGCGTGCATATTTAAAACTGCAACGCCACAGTCAATTACTTCCATGCCATAAAGCGAAAGTATATATGCAATAGTGCCGCCACCGCCAATATCAACTTTTCCAAGCTCCGCCATCTGGTAATTTACATTATTATCATCCATAATTTTACGGAGTGTGGCAAGATATTCAGCATTGGCATCATTAGAGCCTGATTTTCCACGGCTTCCTGTAAACTTACAAAATACCACGCCCTTTCCACAGTATGAAGAGTTTTTCTTTTCAAACGCATCTGCAAATAATGGGTCGTATGCAGCATTTACATCTGAAGAAAGCATCCTGCTGTTTTTAAGGCAGCGCTTTAATTTTAATTCCGAATAAGCACCTTCAAGGTTTATAAGTTCAGATACGGTATTTTCAAAGAAATGTGACTGCATCCCGGTTGCCCCGACACTTCCTATCTCTTCTTTATCTACAAGCAGGCAGCAGGAAGTCTTGTCCACATTTTCCATTTCAAGCATTGCCACAAGTGAAGTATAAGCACATACCCTGTCATCCTGCCCGTAAGACATAACCATGCTTCTGTCAAGCCCGAGTTCACGTGCCCTGCCTGCTGGCACAATTTCAAGTTCAGCGGACATGAAATCTTCTTCATCCATGCCATAAGAATCTTTAAGGATTTTAATTACATTTTCTTTTACTGCGTCCTTTTCCTCATTATTTAACGGGATGCTCCCGATAAGCAGGTCAAGTTTTTCGCCTTCTATAACCTTGGAAGCTTTCTTGTCCATCTGTTCACCTGCAAGGTGTATAAGAAGGTCTGTAATACAGAATACAGGGTCATTTTCATCTTCGCCTATACATATTTCTGTTTTGCTTCCATCCTTTTTAACCACTACGCCATGGATTGCAAGCGGGATAGTTACCCACTGGTATTTCTTAATGCCGCCATAATAATGTGTGTCAAAATATGCAAGCCCGCCCTCCTCATATAACGGGTTCTGCTTTATATCTATACGTGGGGAATCAATATGTGCACCCAGTATATTCAGGCCATCTTCTAAAGGTTTTTTGCCTATATTAAATAAAATTACGGACTTGCACATACATGAAGCATATATTTTATCACCTGTTTTAAGGGGTTTTCCTGCTGCTACTGCTTCTTCAATGGAAATATAACCTTTCTCTTTTGCAAGCTCTGTTATTTTACTGGTACATTCCCTTTCAGTTTTGCAGTCTGATAAAAAATCTTTGTAAGCACTGCAAAGTGTTTCAAGTTCTTTTAAATCTGTTTCATTATAATCTTTCCATGCAATTTTTCTTTCCATAATATCTCTTATCCTCCATTTTATAAAATCATTTATCCCGATTATACACCAGCCAGCTGGCAATGTCTAATATTAATTTCCACTTCCTTCCTTATTGCTGCCTGTAATGTTTCTAAAACATGGTTATAATATTATATTATTATATTTTAAGTCTGCCCATTTTTCCAGGCCAGAACCCTGCAATTTAAAAAATCCAGTAACATATCACAAATATATGGGGCTTGGATTTATAATAAAAAAATGCTATGCTTAAATAACAAGAATTAATTATAATATACAGGAGGGGGACATGGAAAAACCATTTATTGACAAGACAAAACTCCCGGAAGTTATGGATATTATTGGACAAGCTGCTTCCCTTATGGAAGAAAAAGACTGTAATAATGATGATAAAGCCAAAAAGGAGTTATCTGTATTCCAGAAACGTTTAGGGGATATTACTGGAAATAAAGAAATTAATATTACGGACTTCCGGGAATACTGGGGCTATACAAGTTTAGAGGAAATAGCATACAGTGCTTTAATGCCACCGCCGCCCAGAAAAAAACTTGATGACAGCCAGATACTGGAAATTATTTTAAATATCCTGCCAGATAATAACGGGGATGAAACCAGTAGCAAGGCAATAACCAGTGAAGCGGAAATGGATTACTGGATAAAATATTTAACAGTAAATACAGGGCTTGAAAACCTTTCTGACTATATTTTCTACCCAGACCTTGCAGGGCTTGGCAGGGACGCTTCCATTAGGGAGATTGCAGATAAAATTATTGCAGACAGGAAATTATAATCCAGGCAAGGATAAATATTATACAAGATAAAATATAACCGCAGCAAGCGCAGCTGCTATAAATGCCTGCCTTAATTTAGCAAATATATATTTCCTGCCTGAAATCCCCGTGCCTATAATAACACCTAAAGTCTGCGCCACGCTTGACATCCCGCCAAATGCACAGAATGCACTTGCAAGTATACATTTAACATATAAAGTAGTATCTGCACCTGCAAGTATTTCACCGCCTGTTGTTATTTCAATAATCCCTGCACCTGCAAGCTGGACTATTTTATTTGTTGTAACTATATTTTGCAGAAGTTCTGTAAGAATTGAAAACAATATTATATACCCTCCTACTTTTACAAGGGTAACTGCTGAACTTAGTATACTTTCATCAAGGGCTTCCATTAACGGATAATTCTTTTTAACATTGCTGCTACTGCTTTTACATGCCTCCCCTGCATGGCGTCCGGGTTCTAAAAACGCATTAATAAATGCAGACAGGTATATTATTAAAAGCATAAATGCCGGCCTGTCAAGCCCTAAGCATTTCACACCTATATATTCAAGCATAAACATAGGGCTTGCATTATTGCAGAAGCTTATTATATATTGTGCTTCACTTTGTGAAAAAGCGCCTGTCTTATACATGTCTGCAACTGTTTTTGCGCCAAGCGGGTAACCGGAAAGCATTCCTACTACAGCAGGGTAACAGCCGTTCTTTGACAGGCCGAAAACTTTGTGGAACACAGGGTAAAACATATTGCTTATAAAGCTTGTAACATTTAACTTTATAAGCATTGTAGAAATAATCATAAAAGGGCATAATGACGGGATTATAATATTAAACCAGAGTAAAAGCCCGTTTTCTGCCCCTTTGCCTGTAATATCAGGAAATATTACAAAAAGCAGCACAAGCAAAGCTAAAACGGCAATAAAAAACTTTCTTCTCATAAGAACATTTAAAACCTTATAATAAAGCTTTACTTTATGCTATGACAGACCTTGGTGCATTATTCATATTAATTCCCATGCCATAATATATAACCCGTTCTGGGGCTTCTTAGCTTACCAGAATTTTTTCTTTTTAAAGTAATAAAGGCTGGCGGCTACTATTAATATACCTGCCCCTATTACAACGGGGTATGAATATTTGTATTCTATCTCTGGCATATGTTCAAAATTCATGCCATACCAGCCTGCTATTAATGTAAGCGGAAGGAATATTGTGGTAACAATAGTAAGCATTTTCATAACATCATTCTGTTTTATTTCAATTTCAGACTGGTATACATCCTGTACCTGCATGGCATATTCCCTTAGCATCTGTGTTTCATCTGCAAGCTGTTCTGTTTTGTTTTTATACATATCAAAAGCTTTTATCCCATCTTCATTAAAAAAACTGTTTTCATTTGCAGATAATTCTTCCATTACCACTTTAAGCTGTATATAATAATGATAGAAACGGGATATAAGTTTCTTTAAATAAAGCATACGGCAGCCAAATTTCTCTGACCTTCCATTAAGCACATCTTCTTCAATTACTGCAATATCCCTTTCTATTTTCTCTAAAAATAAAAGGTCTTCTTCAATAAATAATAATAGAAAATCATATAAAAAACGCCCTGTACTGCCATTTCTGCACGTATAGCCTGCTGCCAGTTTCTGTACAGCCGCCTTTGCTTCTCCGTCATCGTCAAGTATAATTAACCTTCCATTTGTTATATATATTGCAAATGTTATATCCCTGCCGCCCTTTGCCTTAGAGGGTATTTTAAATGTCCCGGATATATAATCCATATGGGATTCAATTTTACAGGAATGTATTTTCTCAGCTTTATGCCATATACCTGCCTTGCTGCGTATATCATGGTTTTCATTCCACTCAGGAAATCCCAGGACACATATCCCGTTCTTGCTGTTCCAGAAATTTTTTTCTTCAATCTTCTGTATCCCGCTTCCAGTGATAATATAATACACTTTTGTACTCCTTTCACTGTAAATCTTATAACCTGTTCTATAGTATAACCTAAGTAAATAGCTGCTATCCCTGTTTTATTATATTAAAACGGCTTTCAAGAAGTACCCAGTTTGCAAGGAACAGCCTCATTACCTGCCAGTAACCCATGCCACGCAGCCCAAATTCTTCAAACAGTGAGAACTTCGCATTCATGCTTCTTACATCTTCAAACCATACTTCATGTCTTATGCCATCTTCTGCAGTATAGTTAAAATATGGTGTCTGTGCAGTTTCATCAAACTGTATCCTGGCACCATTGGCAGCAGCAATCTGTACAGCCTGTATATTTCCAATAGTAGTTGCTGCAGTTTCACCCTGTACATATGGCAAAGGCCAGTCATAACCATAATTTGGTATGCCAAGGTCTATTTTATTGCGTGGTATCTGTGTTACTGCATACTCCACTACCCTTCTTACCATATTAACAGGTGCAACTGCCATAGGCTCACTGTATTTATACCACTACGCATTATATAGGTAAAAAACAAAAATACAATAGAAGATTTTCAAAATGTTGAAAAATAATATTTTTTGGAGCTGCAGCAGACATTCATAGTCTGTCATTAATCAGAATGAAAAAGGGAAAAATCTTCCTCTCTTCGTTTGGTTCCCTCATTGATTAGATTGCGCCCATACTGGGCGCACATATAAAAGACCTAGAATATACTCCTAGGTCTTTTTATTTAATCCTTTATTCCATTTCCTTTTTATTTAATTCCACGCATTAGCTTGCGCATCAAATCTATGTAACACCTCATCATCACCAAGTCTTGCCATATCAGAATCGAAAGTATAAAATTTTATATTTTTTTCAATACAATAATCATAATACAAACAATCGTTAATATCAGCCAATTCCAATCTTTGCAAAAGAGAATTAACATCATATTCTCCAATATCATTGATTTCTGCGAAATGTTTCACATCATCTATAACTGATTTGCATAATTCTTTTGTTTGCTGAAATTCTTGAAGCATCCGAAATTCCTTTAAATTACTAACGCCTGGCTGTCGATTTGCCTTTCTGTTTCTATTTACTGTCCGCATAGTAACTTTTTCAATCGCACTGATTAATTCTAGCATTTGTTCTTTACAAGTTACTATAACTTCTTTCTCTTCTAACACTTTTTGCAAAAGTGCCGATGCTGCTTGTGCCTGCCTAATTTCATGCGGTTTTTGTGGAACTTGTACTCCGAATAATTCAATCCACACACATGTATCTAAAAAAATCATTCTTCCATATCCTCTCGTTTCATCAAAGCCCCATCTCTTACCTGCTTAATCTTAGATATAATTGTTTCATTTGCGTTTTTTATTGCAATACACTTCATAACACCATTACCACGCTCAAGAATTAAATCTCCAATAATTGGATTGAGAAACGCAGTTATTACATAGCTGATATCCGAAAAATTCAAAACGACCTTTTCTTCTTGATTCAAGTATTTTGTAACATCCCCTTGGCATTTCTTTCCATCATCATATGATACAGCCATATTCCCATCAATGTACTCCCGTACCATGATTTCCTTCATTTGCCTTCCCTCCTATATTTCGTCTAAATCTACACTAATAAGTTGCTTTGTTTTTTCATCATACATAATTGCTTTTGATGTATCAAATAAAGGAATCTTCATAGATGCACTTGTTCCTATAAAATTTCCCTTTGCTTCTAAAACACTCTTATTAGTGCCTTTTAATGCATACATGCATGTTCCTGAAAAAATAAGCAATTCTCCATCTGCTTTACTGACATAATCTACTAGTGTTGGCAATCCATATCCGCCGGAACCCGAACGAGTAGTATGTCCATTTCCCATCGCCCATGTTACGCTCTCCTTGTCACTTAACTTTTTTCCATATACCTTATTGTGAAATTCTTGAACATTCCCTATAATAGTCTTTCCATAATCCGTAATATTTATAACTAAGAAAAAAGCTTCATTATGAAACTCTATATCATACATAAAAAATACTTTATTCTCATCGCTATGAATAAATGCATTAGAAAATACCTCCCCAATAGTCGTAACCAAAAATTCTTTTGCATTTTCTAAAACCAAATTTTTATTTGCAATAAAATCCACCAAAATTTGTACTGTCTTATTTATAGACCTATCACCCTCAAAACAATAACACTGTTGCACACTTTTTTCATTGATATCTTCGTGCAAGTCAATCTTTTTAAATTTTTCCCCATCTGAGTGTGTAACTCGTTCATGTATCAGTTTCGACAGATTGCTTTCAACAAATACAGTTTTCTTTTTAGCTAGAAATGATAATGTATTATAGAGATACGCCATTCCCATTTTATTAAAATTTGTATACTTTACACTGGCAGAAACATAAACTTGTTCACAGTTTGAGTTTTCTACTGTCTTCATTAAGCCAGTAATTGCATTCAAAAAATTAAAATTATATTTTATTTCTTCCGAAATTGTAACAAATAACTTTTTGTCTTTCACATTATCGTTATAAGAAAACATGTTCTCTTCTATTTTTCCCTTCTTTATGTAGCCATATTTATTTATCCGCATATGATTGTAATCAAATATTTATAGCATTTAGTCATTATAACATAATTTATTTAGAAAAAACAGATATTTATCTCAAAAAATAATAATTGGGGACCATTTCTTTAATACATACTATGTAAGACCAATTTATAGGTTCCTTGTAATATATAAAAATATATATACACCAAAACCGCTAAAATTACCAGAAGGATAATGTGTACAACAATATGTACTAATTGTCAACAATAAAAATACATTTTTATGTATTTATTTTTTTGTATTCTAAAATGTCGCATGGTTGACAATTTAATTTGTCACACAAATACATTATTGTATCTACTGCTACATTTTCATTTTTTACAAGTCTGTTTACCAGTGTAGGCGAAAGATTAAAATTTTCCTTCTTTAAGTCTTGCTTTGTTATCCCCCTTCTTTTCATGGTTTCCCACAGTCTATTATAAGATATAGAACCACTATATATATTTTTTCTTCTACTTCCCATTCTGTCACTTCCTTTACAATATTATTTACCTATATAATACATTATTATGTATTTGTTGTCAATCTGTTTCGTCTTGTACATTATTGTGTACTTTTACAAAATATTATGTACATTTTTATGTATTTTTTATATTGAATTTTAATACACAGTAATGTATTATATAACCATAGAAAATGGTAAAAAAAAGTAAATACCCAGCCCCCAGGGATAATGGGAGAAAGAAAAGAATATGGAAAAAATATTTATTAACGGAAAAACAAACGGATA
>CAJTOK010000067.1 GCA_910577825.1 uncultured Lachnospiraceae bacterium
TATGTTTTGGCAAAAATTATTTATTTTTATACCCTAAAGCCTGAATAGTAACAAAAAATGGCTGGCTTAAACTTTCTACAGCTTGACATCACAATAATTTCTGTATACACTATAAAATAGTGCTTTTTATAAAGAATACTTATATATAGTTATATACAGAAAGGAAGCGTGGGTTATGGATTATAAGGTTGCAGTTATTCCAGGTGATGGCATCGGGCCTGAAATTATAGCAGAGGCCAGAAAGGTTTTAGATAAGACTGGTGAAAAGTATGGACATACTTTTGAATACCAGGAACTTTTAATGGGCGGCTGTTCGATAGATGTGTATGGTGAGCCGCTTACTGATGAAACATTAGA
Organism: uncultured Lachnospiraceae bacterium; assembly: GCA_910577825.1. Lineage (GTDB taxonomy): Bacteria > Bacillota > Clostridia > Lachnospirales > Lachnospiraceae > Butyribacter. Next base: position 358 of record CAJTOK010000067.1, read on the forward strand.
AAAAGCAAGGGCAGCAGATTCTGTATTGCTTGGGGCTGTTGGTGGTGATGTTGGCAAGTCAGGCTGGTATAAGCTGCCGCCTGATAAAAGGCCAGAAGCAGGGCTGCTTAAAATCCGCAAGGGTCTCGGGCTTTATGCTAATATCCGCCCGGCTGTCCTTTTTGAGGAATTAAGAGGGGCATGTCCGCTTAAAGAAGAGATTACAGATGGTGGTTTTGATTTTGTGGTTATGAGGGAGCTTACGGGCGGCCTTTACTTTGGTGAACGCAAGACTATAGAAGAGAATGGTGTACTAAAGGCAATAGATACTCTTACATACGATGAGAATGAAATCAGGCGTATTGCAAGATGGGGATTTGATGTTGCCATGAAGCGTAATAAAAAGGTATGCAGTGTTGACAAGGCAAATGTACTTGATTCTTCAAGGCTGTGGCGTAAAGTTGTAAAAGAGGTATCAGGTGAATACCCTGAAGTGGAATTAACAGATATGCTTGTGGATAATTGTGCAATGCAGATTGTACGTGACCCTAAGCAGTTTGATGTAATACTTACAGAAAATATGTTTGGTGATATTCTTTCGGATGAGGCAAGTATGGTTACAGGCTCTATTGGTATGCTGTCATCAGCAAGCCTTGGTGCTACAAAGCTTGGGCTGTATGAGCCAAGCCATGGTTCAGCACCTGATATTGCAGGGCAGGACAAGGCAAACCCGGTAGCAACAATACTTTCTGCAGCTATGATGTTACGTTATTCATTTGACCTTGAAAAAGAAGCAGATGCAATAGAAGAAGCTGTAAAACAGGTGCTTAAAGAAGGTTACAGGACAGTTGATATAATGGATAATGGCAAAACGCTTGTTGGTACAAAACAGATGGGCAGTTTAATTGCAGCGCATATATAGGATGTAAAAATGGCATGGAAAAGAGGTAATAAGGATAATGAAAAGTGATTCAGTTAAAAAAGGAATGCAGACAGCGCCTAACAGGTCTTTATTTAATGCACTTGGCATTACAGAGGAGGAGCTTGAAAGGCCGCTTGTAGGTATTGTAAGTTCATATAATGAGATTGTGCCAGGGCACATGAACATTGATAAGATTGTTGAGGCAGTTAAGACAGGTGTTTCAATGGCAGGAGGCACACCAATAGTATTTCCTGCCATTGCAGTGTGTGATGGCATTGCAATGGGGCATATAGGCATGAAATATTCCCTTGTTACAAGGGATTTGATAGCGGATTCAACAGAGTGCATGGCACTTGCGCACCAGTTTGATGCACTTGTTATGGTTCCAAACTGTGATAAGAATGTGCCAGGGCTTTTAATGGCAGCTGCAAGGGTTAATGTGCCAACAATATTTGTAAGTGGCGGCCCTATGCTTGCAGGCCATGTAAACGGGCAGAAGACAAGCCTTTCATCTATGTTTGAAGCAGTGGGCGCACATGCAGCAGGAAAGATGTCTGGTGAAGAAGTGGATAATTATGTATGCAATGCCTGCCCTACATGTGGTTCATGTTCAGGAATGTATACAGCTAACAGCATGAACTGCCTTACAGAGGCAATAGGAATGGGGCTTAAGGGCAATGGCACAATCCCTGCTGTTTATTCGGAGAGGATAAGGCTTGCTAAACATGCAGGAATGAAGGTTATGGAGCTTTATGAGAAGAACATCTGTCCAAGGGATATAATGACAGAGAAAGCTTTTATGAATGCTTTAACTGTTGATATGGCACTTGGATGTTCTACAAATACAATGCTGCATCTTCCAGCCATTGCACATGAGGCAGGTGTGGAGATTAACCTTGACATTGCTAACCAGATTAGTGCTAAAACGCCTAACCTGTGCCACCTTGCACCAGCAGGACACCACTATATGGAAGAATTAAACGAGGCAGGCGGCGTTTATGCAGTTATGAATGAGTTAAATAAAAAAGGACTGCTTTATACAGATTTAATTACAGCAACAGGTAAAACTGTTGGTGAGAATATTGAGGGCTGTGTTAATAAAAATACAGAAATTATACGCCCGGTTAGTGAACCATACAGTGAAACAGGCGGGATTGCAGTACTGCGTGGCAATATAGCGCCTGACAGCTGTGTTGTAAAGCGTTCAGCAGTTGTGCCTGAAATGATGGTGCATGAAGGGCCTGCAAGGGTGTTTGACTGTGAAGAAGATGCTATCAGCGCAATTAAGGGCGGAAAGATTGTCCCAGGTGATGTTGTGGTTATACGTTATGAAGGGCCAAAAGGAGGCCCTGGCATGAGGGAAATGTTAAACCCTACATCAGCCATTGCCGGCATGGGGCTTGGCTCAAGTGTTGCCTTAATTACAGACGGACGTTTTTCAGGCGCGTCAAGAGGTGCATCCATAGGCCATGTTTCACCAGAAGCAGCAACAGGCGGGCCGGTAGCGCTTATAGAAGAAGGAGATATTATTGCAATAGACATTCCTTCCAATACAATTAATGTAAAAGTACCCGATGATGAACTTGCAAAACGCAGGGCTGCATGGACGCCAAGAGAACCAAAGGTAAAGACAGGCTATCTTGCAAGATATGCACAGATGGTAACATCCGCAGATAAAGGGGCAATCCTTAAAATTAATTAAATTTTATATACAATTATATATAAAAAGAAAGGGCTGGTTACTAAAATGCAAATGACAGGTTCCCAGATTGTTATTGAATGTTTAAAGGAACAGGGAGTTGACACTATTTTTGGCTATCCTGGCGGGGCAATTTTGAATATTTATGATGAATTATACCGTCACCAGGACGAGATAAGGCATGTGCTTGTTTCGCATGAACAGGGCGCTGCACATGCTGCTGACGGTTATGCACGTGCAACAGGGAAGGTTGGTGTGTGCATGGCAACAAGCGGGCCTGGGGCAACAAACCTTGTAACAGGTATTGCAACAGCGTATATGGATTCTGTCCCGGTTGTGGCAATTACATGTAATGTAGGGCTTTCACTGCTGGGCAAGGACTCTTTCCAGGAAATAGATATTGCAGGAATAGCAATGCCAATTACCAAATACAGTTTTATTGTCAAGGACGTAAAGGAACTTGCACAAACTATAAGGCGGGCATTTAAGATAGCACGTTCAGGAAGGCCAGGGCCTGTACTTGTAGATATTGTAAAGAATGCTACAAGCGACGAAGCAGACTATACAAGGAAAGTGCCAGAGCTGGTACAGAGAAGCACAGATAAAATTGACGGGCATGCCGTAGAAGAAGCAATTAAAATTATACGTTCTGCAAAGAAACCAGTAATATTTGCCGGAGGCGGTGCTGTTATAGCGGATGCCTCCAAAGAGCTTGAAGAATTTGCAAAACGTGTGGATGCACCTGTTACAGATACACTTATGGGCAAAGGGGCATTTCCAGGCGACAATGAACACTATATAGGAATGCTTGGAATGCACGGCACCAAGACAGCCAATTTAAGCGTATCAGAGTGTGATGTGCTTATAGTCCTTGGCTCACGTTTTTCAGACAGGGTAACAGGAAATACAGCAACATTTGCCAGAAATGCAAAGATAATACAGGTAGATGTGGATGAAGCTGAAGTTAATAAAAATATTTTTGTTGACTTAAGCATAACAGGTGATGTAAAATCAGTACTTGAAATATTTAATTCAAGGCTTGAACAGCTCTACCATAAAGAATGGATGGATAAAGTAATGGCGCGTAAGGATGCAATGCCTCTTACATACAATAAAGAGGTACTTACAGGCCCTTATATTATTGAACAGCTTTATGGACTTACAAAAGGTGATGCAATTATTGCAACCGAAGTAGGGCAGCACCAGATGTGGGCAGCACAGTATTATAAATATATAAAGCCACGTACATTAATTTCATCAGGCGGGCTTGGCACAATGGGATACGGGCTTGGCGCAGCAATAGGCGCAAAGGCGGCATTTCCAGATAAAACTGTTGTAAATATAGCAGGCGACGGCTGTTTCCGCATGAATATGAATGAGATTATCACAGCTTCAAGAAGCGGGCTGCCAGTTATTGAAATTGTATTTAATAACCATGTGCTTGGAATGGTGCGCCAGTGGCAGACATTGTTCTATGGAAAGAGATATTCACATACAGTATTAAATGACGGCCTTGATTATGTAAAACTTTCAGAAGCAATGGGTGCCAAGGCATTCAGGGTGGAGAAAAAAGAAGATGTTGTACCAGTGCTTAAAGAAGCATTAGAAAGTGATGTGCCTGTTGTTATTGAATGTATAATACAAAGTGATGACAAAGTATTTCCAATGGTAGCACCAGGCAAAAACATTGACGAGGCATTTGATGAGAATGACCTTAAAAGAGGCAGAAACTAATATATACAAAAGGAGGCACATTAAAGTGGGCAGAGTTTATAATTTTTCAGCCGGTCCGGCGGTATTACCGGAAGAGGTATTAAAAGAAGCAGCAGCAGAAATGTTAGATTATGAGGGAACAGGCATGTCTGTTATGGAGATGAGCCACCGTTCCAAAGCATATGATAATATTATTAAAACTGCAGAAAAAGATTTAAGGGAACTTATGGGCATACCAGATAATTACAAGGTAATGTTTTTGCAGGGGGGCGCTTCACAGCAGTTTGCAATGATACCTATGAACCTTATGAAAAACAAAGTTGCTGACTACATTGTTACAGGACAGTGGGCAAAAAAGGCATGGCAGGAAGCTTCCAAATATGGAAAGGCAAATAAAATTGCATCTTCCGAGGATAAAACATTCTCATACATTCCTGACTGTTCAGATTTGCCAGTTTCTGAAGATGCGGATTATGTATATATTTGTGAAAATAATACAATATATGGCACAAAGTATAAGAAACTTCCAGATACAAAGGGCAAAACACTTGTTGCAGATGTTTCTTCATGCTTTTTATCAGAGCCAGTTGATGTATCAAGATATGGCATAATTTATGGCGGTGTGCAGAAAAATATCGGGCCTGCAGGTGTTGTAATTGTAATTATGCGTGAAGACCTTATAACAGAAGATGTACTTCCAGGAACACCAACAATGTTACAGTACAAAACACATGCAGACAACGGTTCTTTATATAACACACCTCCTGCTTACGGGATTTATATCTGCGGAAAAGTATTTAAATGGCTTAAAAAAATGGGCGGGCTTGAAGTTATGAAGCAGAGAAATGAAGAAAAAGCAAAAATACTTTATGATTTCCTTGACCAGAGCAGGCTTTTTAAAGGAACAGTTGTTAAAGAAGACCGTTCACTTATGAATGTACCATTTGTAACAGGCAGTGATGAGCTTGATGCAAAGTTTGTTAAAGAGGCAGAAAAAGAAGGCCTTGTAAACCTTAAAGGACACCGCAGCGTAGGCGGCATGAGGGCAAGCATTTATAACGCTATGCCAAAAGAGGGTGTTGAAAAGCTTGTAAGCTTTATGAAGAAGTTTGAGGAGGAAAATTCATAATGTTTAAATATACATGTTTAAATCCAATAGCCGCTGTAGGCCTTGGTAATTTTACAGATGAGTATGAAAAAACTGGGAGCATAGAAGATGCACAGGCAGTCCTTGTAAGAAGTGCATCAATGCACGAAATGGAACTTCCAGACAGCCTTCTTGCAGTTGCAAGGGCAGGCGCAGGATATAACAATATCCCTGTTGACAAATGTGCAGACAAAGGGATTGTAGTATTTAATACACCAGGGGCAAATGCAAACGGTGTAAAAGAACTTTTTGTTGCAGGAATGTTAATGGCAGCACGTGATATTAATGGCGGCATTGAATGGGTAAAAGCAAATAAAGACAACCAGAATATCAGCAAAGATATGGAAAAGGCAAAGAAACAGTTTGCAGGCACAGAGCTTATGGGCAAGAAAATCGGTGTAATAGGCCTTGGTGCAATAGGCGTGCTTGTTGCCAATGTAGCTAACCGCATGAAAATGGAAGTATACGGTGTAGACCCGTTCCTTTCAGTAAAAAATGCCCTCTCACTTTCAAGGGATATTAATATTGTAAAGACATATGATGAAATTTACAGCGAATGTGATTATATAACAGTCCATGTGCCTCTTCTTGAAGATACAAAAGGGATGTTAAACAAAGAAGCATTTGACAAAATGAAAGACGGCGTAGTTATCATTAATATGGCAAGAGATACACTTGTAAATGATGAGGATATGAAAGCAGCACTTGAATCAGGAAAAGTTGCAAAATATGTAACAGACTTCCCTAACCCTGCTGTAGCAAATATGCCAAATGTAATTGCAACACCACACCTTGGTGCATCAACAGAAGAATCAGAAGATAACTGTGCAATTATGGCAGCTAACCAGATACGTGACTTCCTTGAAAATGGCAATATAACCAATTCAGTAAACTTCCCTGCATGTGATGCTGGTGAATGCAGTGCCAAAGGAAGGATTACAGTTGCACATAAAAATGTGCCTGGCATGTTAAACCGCCTTACAAATGTATTTGAAGGTGTAAATATAGCACATATGACAAATAAGAGTAAAGGGATTTATTCATACTGTGTATTTGATATAGATTCAGAAAGCACACAGGAAATGGCAGATAAATTAAACAGTATTGATGGTGTGTTAAAAGCACGTATAGTAAAATAGCAGAAAATTATCAGTATAATTCAAGGCAGCCAGGACCAGGTTTATCCAGGCTGTCTTTTTATTATAAAAAGTATACTTAAATTCTTGATAAAATAATTAAAACAACATATAATAATTTTATTAACGGAGGTGGTACTATGACAACAGCAACAGCAAAAGACATCCAGAATAATTTTAGAAAATATTTGCAAATGGTACAGGCTGGCGGGGAAGTTATTGTTTTAGAAAATGGTAAGGAAGTTGCCAGGCTGGTTTCACATAATAAAAGTGTTTCATTCCTTACAGATTCCCTTGTTGGAATATTGAAAGGGGATTACGATGATAAAGCATCAGAGCTGGAGAGAGTAACAAAACATGAAGATATTGACTGATACAAATATTATTTTAGACGTACTATGTAAACGTCCGGGCTATATGAAGATTCTGCAAAACTTTTTAAACTTTGTGAAACCGGGAGAATTTCAGGAGCAGTTTCTGCATTATCAATTCCAAATATTGTCTATATTATGAGAAAAGAGTTAGACGCAGAAAAAATTAAAAAAGTTCTTGGTTATTTGTCCTTAATTTTTTCAATCTCTGATTTGAAAAGCAGTGATTTGATTAAAGCAGCAAGCATGGATTTTAAAGACTATGAAGATGCCATACAAAGTGCCTGTGCCCTACGTATTAAAGCAGATTATATTGTTACAAGAAATCTGAAAGATTTCACTAAAAGCAGGGTTCTGGCAGTTAATCCACCTGGACTGTTTAAAGAGTTAGGATTATAGTATTAATACTAATTACCACTGCAACTTAAAGTTGCATTTTCCCCAAAAACAGAACTTTCTGATTGGTAGAAAAATTCCTGCACAAAACTTATAATAATCCTGTCACTTAAACACAACACACCAATAAAAAGGAGAGCAGGTTAAATGAGTTTTGGACAGAATTTACAATTTTTAAGAAAAATGGGAAACAAAATGACACAGGAAGAACTGGCAGAAAAGCTTGGCGTGTCAAGGCAGACTGTTTCAAAGTGGGAGTTAGATGCAGTTTATCCTGAAATGGACAAGATAATAGAATTATGCAATTTATTTTCATGTACTATGGACGGACTTGTGCGGGAAGATATGAATATACCAGATGAAGCATATTCTGATATCTGTTTTAAGGATATAGAAGCGTTTAGTTATGCTAGTTATGCTGTTATTAGCAGAGAGCCGGAAGAGGACGCTATAAGACATGCAGGACAATGGGCAGAAAAACTTGGCATAAGCCAGCCTGTAATAATTGGCTGGGATTTCCCAGTAGTATCACAGGAACAGATAAATGTATATAATATGCACGGTTATGCAGCAGCGTTAATTTTAGATGAAGAAATATTAAAAAATAATGCAGCCAGTGAAGAGTTTGAGGTTACAAGGCAGGAAAAACAAAAATATATTGTAATTACAGTAAATGAATCAGGGCTTTCACCATTTTATGTTATTCCAAATGCCTATAAAATACTTATGACAAATATGAAAATAAACGGGATTAAACAGAAAAATGACAGAAAAGTTTTATCATGCTTTGAAAGAGAATATTATATTAATGGAAAATGGCATATGGATATACATATTGCTATTGAATAAATTCCAATATTATTTTAACTAAAAAAGCAAAACCGGCATTTTGTAAAGAGTGGTATTACAAAATGCCGTTCCTGCCTGTTATTTTACTATTGCTGGAACTATGCCATTCCGTTTGCTGTTTTATATTTATAAAGCATATGGGCATGGTTCTGTTCTTCAATCTGTATATCTGCAAGCAGTTTTCTTAAAGCAGCATCCGCAAAAAGAAAAACATCCATATTATATTCAGTTGAAACAAGTTTTTCAGTAGCAATGCAGTCAGTTACAAGAAAATTGTCTGATTTTTTATCATCACTATTTTCGATTGTACTATATGTTGCTGATGGTTCATAATTCTTGCCATCACTGTCATTACAGTCACATGAAGGGACTGTGCCATCTAACACTTGCTGTAATGAGTCAAAATGCTGCTGTTCTTTCTTCTGCAATGTCTGGAACAATTTCTTTAAAACAGGGTCTTTTGCTTCACCGCTGTATTTGCCATATTTTTTAATACATGACTGTTCCTGTGTCTGCAAATCTTTAATAGCTGTCTTTTCTTTTTCCTTTAATATCATTATAATACCTCACTTTTAGTTTTTTAAGGACAAATACTGTTCCTTTATATAGTAGTCTTTGCTGTTTAACTGGAAATTATGCAGCTTAAAAGCCAGAAAAACATAAAACCTGCTTCTGGCTGTAGAGCGGACAGTAAATAAATCCATAATTATGGATTTATGGAATGTGCATGATTCATATGGAATGTGGTGTGGAAAATTATCCATATATATGTTAAAATATATTAAAAGGAAATATTATCTGGCAAACCTGCCAGAATTAATAAAGAAAGGCGGAATTATATATTTATGGAAAAACTTAAAATTAAGTATTTTACAGACCAGATTGCCCATCTTGAATATATAGAAGGAAAATCTGACTGGATAGACCTCCGGGCATCAGAAGATGTGGAAATTAAGAAAGGTGGATTTAAACTTATACCACTGGGCATTGCAGTAAAGCTTCCAGAAGGGTATGAGGCACATATTGTACCAAGAAGCAGTACATATAAGAATTTTGGCATAATACAGGCAAACAGCTGTGGCATTATAGACAGTTCATATTGTGGTGATAATGATATGTGGATGATGCCGGTTATCGCCATGCGTGACACTAAAATACATGTAAATGACAGGATTTGCCAGTTCAGGATATTTAAAAACCAGCCAAAGATTACTTTTGAAGAAACAGGCTGCCTGGGAGAAGCTGACAGGGGAGGATTTGGAAGTACAGGCATAAACTGATTATAATATAATAATAAAAAGAAAAACAGAAATGAGGATTGTTATAATGAATAAAAAAACAGCAGAAAAATTAAAGAAAGTGCCAGGAATTGTAATAGCAGCAGCTATATTTACAGGGATAATGGCACAGGGAGGGACAAATGCAGAAGCAAAACCTTCTGTAGACCTTAACGGGCAGTACCATGCAGCACTTGGAGTAAAGACAGATACAAGTAAAAATATCTACCGTATGGGATATTACCATAAAGAATCTGCAGGTACACAGAAATGGAAACACCTTGCCATAAACGGAAGCACTCCCGGGCAGTATGAACAGGTACAGAGTACATTTAAAGATGTAGTAATAAAGGGCAACGGAAAATATACTGTTTCCCTTGTAAATGCTGATTTCCAGGGTGAAACAAGTTTTAGCAAAATGCAGGTTTCAACTGATATACCAGATACAGGAAAGATTAAATTCTCAGACATGGTTGTTAAAATAAATGGCACAAGGGTGGCAAGTTATAAAAAACCAAAGATTGATAAACATAAAGATGCAGATGGTAACTGCTGCCTGCTTATAATAAATAAAGAAAGGGAGGATTTTAACAGCAAGCTTGACAGTAACTGTGTGCCACAAGGGACAGAAAACAGAATTTCAGTTACATTTAAGGTGAGTGGTTTTAATTATAAAAAAGGAGAGAAACCAGAACCGCCATCAATACCCTCACCAAAGCCTGTAGCAACACCAGAACCAGCCAAAGATGCAGAAACCAAAGCCCCTGAAGCAACACCTTCACCAGAAACAGAAATATCCTCACAAAAACCTGTTGTAGATGAGGAAATAAGGCCTGCTGTAATTATTTCAATAATAGCAGTATCAGTAATATCAGTTATTGGAATTACATTTAGTGTAACAAGGAGAAAGAAGTAAAACAAAATAACAATGGAGGGGAAAGTATGAAGAAATTATTGAAAAAAGCTACTGTAATTATTTTAAGTGCCGCACTGTTTATGGGGGCAGCCCCGCATATGCACTAACTTACTTGTAAAAAATAGAAAACTATGTCATAATAAAAGCCAG
>CAJTOK010000068.1:0-8619 GCA_910577825.1 uncultured Lachnospiraceae bacterium
AAAACAATCATAACTCTTATATTTTCATGAACGTAATTTTCTATTAAATTTATATTTTTTATTTTGTGTAATTTAAACTATTAATCATATTCTGCACGATTTCTAATATACGTTTAGAAGAAAATGCATCTTGATATTGATGTACTTGATCACATACCCACTTACGTTTTTCTTTAAAATCATCTTTTCCAGAAAGAATGCTACTTATTTCTAACTGAAGTTCTTTAGTATGACAAACTGCAACTCCTGGAGTCCACTGTTCTAATGGTTCTAATAAAAAACCACGTTCAGATGCATAAATATCTGCATCTGCATTTAAAAATATAATTGGTCTATCTAAAAGAAGATAATCAAAATAAACAGATGAATAATCTGTAATTAAAATATCAGCGGAGTTTAAATATTCATATAAATCTTTTTCTGCAAAATTTTCATCTTTTAAAATTTTTATAGTATCGTTTTCTTTTAATTCTTCTGGTATGCACTGATAATCATAAGCATGAATTTTTAATAAAAATAGAATTTTATTTTCTTTACAATACAAGCTAAAATCCTTAAAATTAAAATCATCAAAATTAAAAAGATATCCTTTTTTATCTCCTTCTTTTTCACCATATACTGTTTTTTTGAAAGTTGGCATATAAAGTATTATTTTTTTTCCTTTGCTTTCTGGAAATATTTCTTCTAAATTTTTTTTCCCATTACTTAAAAGAAGAAGATCATTTCTTGGATAACCCGTAATTTCAAATAGATTTTGAGGAATCCCATAGGAAGCACCCATAAGTAGATTATAAAAATGACCTAAAGAAATAACTTTATTCATAATTAACCATCGTTTATGTTGTTCTTCTATAAGGTTATAATCCATAAGACTATAGTTACTAGTATAATTCAGTCCTTTTAATGGAAATCCATGCCAAAGCTGTATGTTAATTTTGTCTGGTAAATTAACTTCTTTTCCAATATGAGTATAGATAATAACTTTACTAGTCAATATATCATAAAAATAAGTTTCATCCTTTCTAATATTGATATTTAATAGTAGTAAATTTATATCTTGTAGATAATTTTGATGCATATGCTGTAATGCATATGCATTACAGCCCGAAAAATTTTCTGATATTAGCACTACTTTATTTGGTATAATATTAAAATCCTTATATGAGGAATAGTCATAATCTTTTATAAAAAATACACCTTCATATTCTAAGGCAACATGAAATTTTCGATATCCCATTTGAAGCATTTGAGATACAATTTCTATATTATACATACTAGTAACAAGGATTTCTGCTTGTTCTATATAAATTGGTTTTTTAATTTCTTTTTGTAAGTAAAAAGTACCCCATTTTTTAGGATTATTGTCAAAAAAATAGTCAATTTCATTTTGTTTAATTAAATGATTTTCAAGTATAGATTCTGCCATTTTCGATGCACCAAATAATATGTATTTTTTCATTAAATTCTCCTATTATATTAGTTACTGTTATTTAGGTCTCCAAATGATAACCATTTGGAGACTTAAAAATACTCCAATTATACTATCCTTTATACATTTTTACAGCAAAAACAAAAATATGTATTAAAAAACACTTTAAAATCCATAAAACTGATAATAAACAAAATCTTAAAATCTAGTTTATTATTATCTACCTATATATATCGGCTTCTTTACAAATTTACATAAGACTTTATAGAAAAAAATAATTTTACTACATTTTTAAGCAAAAATATATAGAAATGGCAAACATTCTGGGTATTACAACGCAAACGCTACGAGTATATGAAGATGAAGGCAGGATTCCCTTCTTTCGTTAATGGAGGTATCAAAGCTACAGTGTAGCTTGGGAAAGAAGGTAATCTCTATGTCATTCAAAGAAAACGCTTACCAGCAAATGTCATTTACAGATAGCTTTTCTGGATTAACCACCAGAGAACAAGAAGTACTGGAAAAATCATGGGCAAAAGTATTTGCCGATGAAATATTTCCTGCCATTGATGAAAAGCGTTTTTCTGTCTTATACAGTGATAAGGCATCCAGACCGAATTCTCCGGTCAATGTGATTGTTGGTGCACTCATTATCAAAGAACTTTTTGATTATTCTGATGATGAAATGGTTGAAAATCTTATGCTGGATTTTCGGATTCAGTACGCACTGCATACAACAAGTTTTGAAGAACAGCCTTTGAGTGACAAGACCTTAAGCCGTTTCCGTAAGCGGTGTTATGATTATGAAACACTACACAACAAGGATCTCTACCACGATTGTGTGAAAGATTTAAGCGCTTCCATTGCAAAACTGATGGGGATCAGCGGTAAAGTCAGACGTATGGATTCCATGATGATCGAATCCAACATCCGCAAACTCAGCCGGATGGAACTGATATACACCTGCATCGCAAAGCTGGCGGTGTATGTGGATAAAATCAATGATTCTGCTCTGTCTGACGATTTAAAACACTATATCGATCCTAACGATTTTAACAGAATGATTTATCATCAGCGCAGTACCGATGCAGATGAGCGCATGAAGCAACTCTTAACGGATGCAGATAAACTTGTTACCTTGTGTGAGTCTGGTTACAATGATTCAACAGAGTATGATCTGTTTGCCAGATGCCTGTCAGAGCAGACCATTGTTGAAAATGGAAACCGCAGACTCCGCACAAAAGAAGACGGCGGCATGAAATCATCCATGATGCAGAATCCCTCCGATCCCGAAGCGACTTTTCGGAGCAAAGCAGGAAAAGAGCACCGGGGATATGCTGCCAATCTTGAAGAATCCGTTGGAGCCAATGGTTCGGTTGTAACAGAATACCAGTATGAGCAAAACAACCATGGTGACAGCCAGTTTATCCAGGAGCATCTTGAGCAGATGGATAAACAAGAAGAACGGACTGTTATCGTTGCGGATGGAGCATACAGCGGAACAGGAAACACGCAGCTTGCAGATGATAAAAACGTAGAACTGATTACCACAAGCCTGACAGGGAAACCGGCTCTGGATATCCTTGCTGATTTTGCATTCAACGAAGAAGGAACAAAAGTCCTCCGATGTCCAGCCGGTCATGCACCCAAAAGCTGTTCTTATATGAAACAAAGCAATCAGTGTGCCGTTTCCTTTCTGCATGAACAGTGTGCCGGCTGTCCGTATCAGGAGCAATGCAAGCCAAAAATATTTAAGAAGGTTGCAAAAATAGTAACATCCAAAGCAGCACATGAACGTGCGAAAATCCAGCGGAACATGGACAGCGAAGAATTCAAAAATTACGCAAGACTCCGAAATGGAGTGGAAACTGTTCCGTCAAATATCCGTAAGAATTACCATTTGGAAAAGATGCCCCGTGGGAAACAGCGTGGCAAGTTCTTTTTTGGATCCAAAATAGCAGCGTTGAATTTCCGAAAACTCTTCAATTATGTGAAGGGCTTAGTACTTGCATAAAACAAGGCAGCGAATACCCGGCATATATGCTCAAAAGTTCGGCGATATACTACAAAATATGAATTTTTCAAGGTACTATAGGAATAGGGGCAAATTTATTTATGGTTTTGACCCCAACATCATTATTATATAACTATGTTAATTATTTAAGTAATATTAGTAAAGTTAAATATAGTTCTTTTATTGAACTATATAATGATGAAAATGTTATTGAAAATATTATTTCTAAAAAAATGGATATCCCACTTTTAGAGAATAATTTAAATACTTTTTTTTCAGACCAATCCATCATTTATATTCTTGTAAAAGAATGGTTAAATAAATATTCTTTAGATCAGAATGATGATTTAAAAAAGCCTCTTTTAAAGAAATGGTTGGATCAATATTTTTTAGAAAACTTCTCTATACAATTAAATGCGTTACAAGACTTACGTGAAATGATTTTAGAAGAAATTATGGAAGAATTTTATTCCGTAGAATGTGCCAATAAACCTGATATTTCTGAAGAAAGGTTACAAGATCCAGATTTAAGAAAGTTATATTGTTCTACTTTAGAAAAATGGCAGTCTGAGCAAATTAAATTTAATCGTTTACGTAAAGAGCTTTTAATGGAATGGTTACATACACATTTTCCAGAGTTTCGATTGTATCAAGCTATGAATATATTTTTTAATTATTTGGAAGATACACCTTTCAGAATACTTATTGATGATTTAAAAAAATATGCAGAAAAATGTTTTCTTCCTCAAATACAAGAAAAAATCTGTGAATCATCAAAACCACAATTAAATTACTTAAAATTATTATATTTATTTATTCAAAAAAACTTAAATGATTCTAAAAATAGTACATGGATTTGGGAAGGACAAGAAGAACGAGGCGAAAAAGAATATTGTTATTATTTACACTATAAAGTGGGATTAGAAAAGTTTAATCAATTTCTTTCCAAAAATTCTTATGATACACTTGGAAAAGAAAAATTTGATAAATTAGTAAAAGATAATAACGTATTAAAAATACCGAATGGAAAAGCAAATACTTATAAGCGTAATAAGGTATCCACTTATGTTTTTATAAAAAAAGAATTAGATCTTTTTTCTAAATAATAATATAAAACTAATTTTTCATTATTTCGTATCCTCATAAGATATTCTTTTATCATAGTAAATCTTATGAGGAATTTTTATGTATTACTTTTTATAATTATTTCATTTAATTTCATCTTAATTTATTAAAACTATAATATTAGTTTATAAAATACTCTTAGTTTTTAGAATTTCATATTTCATATTTCGTATTTTTATTTTCAATTCTTTATTTTGCAAGTATATAATAGCTTATCTATATATATCCTAATAGCACATCTATCGTTCTTAATTATATCTTATTCCACTATTTTTTATGGATAAATATTTTGTTTTTGCAATTTGCATTTTCTGATTTGTACTTATATATTCTTAACATCCACTATTGTCATTTTTCTATTTTTGATTTTCTATATACTATATATCATTTTTTCAAAAACGTTTCCTATGCTGTAAGTAAACTATCCATCTATCCAGAAACTATATTTTTTAAAAATGGTTTTTATCGGTTTTCGTAACTTACGTACAAAAATAATATGTACCTATTTTTGATTTTCATGTTCTCATACAAATATACAAGAAATCTATTTTAAGCTGCTTAATCCATTGTCTAAAATCAACAGGATTGCAAATCCGTTTTTACATCTAAAATTATTCTTGTTAAGTGTACCATTTTTGAAGTTTTTCACAGAGAAGATTTTGAATATAGGAAAACTATATTCATTATTCATATGTAAAGTAGGATATATTTTTTTATTTCTACAATTACATATATGTAAATCCATGAAATAATTTTATCTAAAGAAGTGGGAGTTTCTTAAAAAATTCGGTATTTGGGTTCTCACTTAGAAAGGTATGATTTTTTGCATTACTATATTAGGATATTTTTATTGATTATTTTGATTACTTTTTTCAGGAAGTATTTTTACTGATATTGGATAAAAGACTTTCATTTAACAAAGAAAAAATGTGTGACAAAAAATTTACAATATAAGTAGCTAAATCTAGGGGTAATTAGGTTACATTAGTTAAAAAATAAGAAATTAAAAAATATGTTTTGCGTAACCTGTTAATAAAATATATTTATTAAATAATTATATTAAATAGATAATTTAATATATAATTAATAATTAAATTAAGTATATATTATTAATTATATCTAAATATTACTTTATATATTGAGGAGATAATTACTATGAGTACAAAAAATAAGAATACTTATTTATCTATTAGAATTTCACAAAAAGATAAAGCTAAAATAGAAAAAGAAGCTAAAAATCTTGATATGAAAATATCTGAGTATGTACGTAAAGCTTGCTTAGATTCAAAAGTAAAAAGAAATATACGACTTCAATTAGTATCTGTAACAACGATTTTACAAGAAGTGTCTAATTATATAAAAATAAATTATAATGGAGATAAATTTATAGAGGGAGCTGTAAAAAAATTATGGGACAACTTATTATAAATATAGTGACAAATTATTATATTGATAATACAGCTATTAAAAATCTTTTTCGATATATTGCAGGGGAAGGAAAGAATAAAGGGAAAGAACGTCTTAGATTTTCTAGTGCAAAAGGACTTAGTTTTAATTATAAAGAAGCAGCACTTCAATTGATTATTATGCAAGAGATACTAGAAAAAACTGCTGGTAGGAGAGTTTATCATATGGTAGTTTCTTTTCCAGAAAATTTTAAAGAAGATAAAGATGGTAGATTTATAGATTTGGTAGCATATTCCATAGCTAATGTACTTTTTAGGGATTATCAAGTATTTTATGGTATCCATACATCAACAGATAATATACATATTCATTTTGCATTTAATGCAGTTAGTTATAGAAATGGAAAAAAGTGGCATAAAAGTCTAGCAGAGTTTAAAGAATTTAAAAATGAAATACTATATATTGTAAATGATACTTTAGTTCGATATGGATATGAAAAAATGACATTAAAGAAATATTCTAGAGAGGAAGAAGAAAAAAGCAAAGATTATTTTACTTATAAAAATCTGTAAAAATAATTACCTTATTTACAGTAGTTGCAAAATAGACACACCTGTAAGAATAAGGGGACTATCTTCTTAGAGCTTTCTGCCATCTTATCAAATTGCCTTTGTTTTTTTTCTTTGTTATACATAGGATTTCTATATTAGAAACTTTTTATAGATATTTTTACATTTTCTATACACTCCTTGAAAGTATTTCTTGATATTTTATGTTTTCTCATTAAGGGTTTATTTTAAAAATTTAATTAATATATATAATAAGGTGGACCACTTTGTCAAGACAAATTTTTTAAAATTTTAAGTTGGATTTCAAATATAGGGTTCTTGTAAAGGAATATCCAAATCCTATATTTATTTTCCCTTAATGGATTATCAAGTGTGGATGAAAAGCTTGTCAAGGGCTTGCTGCGAAGCAGTTCCGTAGGAACCCTTGATAAACTGCACATCCGCACTTATTCTTTTAAAAGGGAAAAAAGTATTACTTTACATAATAAACTTCTTCTGGTGTATGATACTTTAAACTTTGATGCAGTCTTTCTTTGTTATAGTAGTTAAGATACTGATTAATTCCAATGCGAGCATCTTTAGGACTATTGTATTCTTGTGGATAAACATTCTCATATTTTAAACTACGCCATAACCTTTCTATAAAAATATTGTCATAAGCTCTTCCTCTATGATCCATACTGATTTTACAACCAGCATCCAGAAATATCTGTGTGTATTTAGGACTGGTGAAATGGCTTCCCTGGTCACTGTTCATAATCTCAGGAACTGCTTTCTTTAAAGCTCTTTTACTGGTTTCCAGTACAAATCCTATTTCTAGCGTATCATCTATCATCCAATCGATTACATAACGAGAATACCAGTCAATGATAGCTACCAGATAAAGCCATGAAGTATGCACTGGAATGTATGTGATATCGATACTCCAGACCTGATTTGGATGATTAATGACAAGTTCCTTCAATAAATAAGGATATATAGGATTGTCTTTTGATGGCTTGCTTGTATTTTGGTGTGGATAAATAGCTTCTATCCCCATCTCACGCATATGACGTTGTATGGTTTTACGGTTTAAATGAATCCCATTATACCGTTTTAGCCATTTACAAATACGTCTTGAGCCAAATTCTGGATGTGCAGTATAAATCTTATCAATATGGCATTTGATTTCCAAATCCCTTTTGTTAAGTGGTACTGGTTTGTAATAGAGTGAAGTCCTGTTGATATTAAGTAATCCTGCCTGTTCTGAAATAGACAGTTTAGGATGGTTCTTATCTATCATAGCCTGACGTTGTGACACAAGAAATTCACAGACCAGATTTTTTTTTCAACCACTCAACCTGAGTAGTAAGCTTTCCTATTTTTGCATAAAGTTCTTGCAGTATAGCTTCCTGTTCTTTTTGCTCCTTTCGTTTTTTTGCAGAATCATTTTCAAAAAGAAGAAATAGGTTTGTTTCTGCCTCACGTTTCCATCTGGAAAGCATATTCGGATGGATTTCATTAACAGATGCAATTTCGTTGATAGTTTTTTCTCCTCGGAATGTTTCAAGAACCAAGGCTGCTTTTTCTTGTGGTGTATGTGGTTTTCGTTTCATAGAGTTGTCTCCTTTCGATAAAAACTATAGTAAGGAAAATCCAACTTAGAAACAAGCATTTTTTTGTCTTAATTTATGGGTCCATTATATAATTTTAAAGTATATTGTAAAAAGAATTTCCAATTATAAGGCGATTTTTGTCATTTATGGTAAAAATATCATGTAATAATTTTAAAGCTAAAATAGACCTATCTGTGTGCGTGAGAAAGGCATATAAGGAATAGGTTCTTAATAGATAGCTATATGGGTTTTGTTTTAGAATTTGAATAGTAAGAAAAGGCATAAATATAAGAAGTTGTTGGTTGTGAAAAGAAACGAAGTTTCCTTTTATAAAACCTTTTTAAAATCTTTTTTAAAACCTTTTAGGGGGCTGGAAAGCCTTATAGAATAAGGGGTGTGGAGTTATTTGGTAGAAAGATTATTCATATTTGGTAGAAAGATTATTCATATTTGGTAGAAAGATTATTCATATTTGGTAGA
>CAJTOK010000068.1:8718-10281 GCA_910577825.1 uncultured Lachnospiraceae bacterium
AAAGATTATTGATTTTTCTATTAAATAGTAGTACAATAAATTTATAGGAGGATAGAAGATGAATGAAATTGTAAAATACGATAATTATATGAATAATTTAAAATTTACTGGATTTACTGCTACAGATTTTAATTTTCTAATGTTATTATGTAGTAAAATGCGTGATAAAGATACTACAGAAATGACTATTTCTTTTGAAGAATTACGATTAAAAACAGGATACACTCAACATCCAATAAAGCAATTTGTATCAGACCTTGAAAGAATGAATGATAAATTAATGAAAATTACTTGCAAATTAAAGACAGAAACAAGAATCATTATGTTTGTATTATTTCCTACGTTTGATATAAATTTAGAAAATCAAACTCTAACAGTGTGTGTAAATGAAAAGTTTAAATTTATATTAAACGAACTTATTAAAAATTTCACTCGTTTTGACTTAAATGAGTTTGTTAAGTTAGATAGTAAATATTCTAAATCGTTATATCGTTTATTAAAACAGTTTAAAAGTACAGGTAAACTTCAGATTAGTTTAGAAGATTTTAGAAGAAGAATGGATATATTGGCATCATATACAAATAAAGATGTAATGAGTAAGGTTATAAATCCATCTCTGAAAGAATTGCAGGATTATTTTACAAATTTAGACTGTACAGTACAATATGCAAATAAAAGAGGAAAACCTGTTACGGGATATCTATTTACTTTCCAGCCAGAAGAAAGGGTACAACCAGCTCCACAACCAGTAGTTCAACAACAGAAAAAACCTGTGACAAAAAAGACATCAAAACCACAAGAGAAAAAGAAAAGTACCAATAAATTTTGTAATTTTGAACAGCACCACTATTCCAAAGAAGATATGGAATTACTTGAGCGTGCTTTGCTTCGTAATTCGGAAAATATTACTAAAAAAAATGATAGAATTGAGCCATACACAGATAAATGGTAAATTTTTATAAAAAAAGAGATTAGATGTATCTTGCAAAGAAAAATTGCATATGCTATAATGCACGTAGGCAAATGTTATGAATAGTCCATGCTGGACGACAAAAAGCCCCAGTGTGACAGCACTAGGGCTTTTCTATTCCCAATTTTGGTAATGGCAGGACTTAAAACCATAGGCTAGTTACCGACTATTTCCTACCATCTAGCCATTTGCAAATATAATAGGCGATTACATTTGCCGTAACAGCGGTTAAAAATGTTATGAATACTTCCATGCTGACACCCCCTTCCTGTACCAGTCTAGGGGCGGTAACAAGAAAGAGTATATCATATTTTAATAAAAAAGCCAAATAAAAGAATACTATAAAAATAAGAAAACCATTCCTGTTGTTGAATGGTTCTTTTTTTGTTGATTTGAAGTTATTTCTGACATACTAGAAATTTAATATGCATATTAGTATTAAATTTAATCTATTTATAAAAAGTATTAAAAATTTGACAGAGTATCTTTTTCATGCTACCATGACAGTATAAAAACAGACGAGCATTAAATTCACGATTATCATCAAGAAAGGAACTATTTTTATGAGTACAATTTATGGTTATTGTAGAATT
>CAJTOK010000069.1 GCA_910577825.1 uncultured Lachnospiraceae bacterium
TGGGAGCGGGGACTATATGGAAGGGAATCCTGGATGGAAAAGTCTTATAAAGATTTAAAGGTTTCAATAATAAGTTTTACAAGATATGGTGCAGGGCTGTCGCTAAGGCTTAAAGATATATGTGTTGCAAACAGCTGTATTGTAAAAGTATATACTGCAAAAAATGGCATTTCCTGTGATGGTATTGCAAATATAACTTGTACTTTAAAGGAATGGACTGGCATCCATTTTAAAGAGGATGATATTATAATATTTACAGGTGCATGTGGAATAGCTGTGCGCAGCATTGCACCTTTTATTGAAAGCAAGTGCAGTGACCCGGCAGTTATAGTTGTTGATGATATGGGGCTTAATGTAATTTCTTTGTTGTCGGGGCATCTTGGCAGGGCAAATGAATGGACAAGGATTCTTGCAGCAGGAATTAATGCAAACCCGGTTATTACTACGTCTTCTGATATACATAAAAAAATTGCAATAGATTTGTTTGCAGCACAGAATAATTTATATATAGATAATATGGAAATTGCTAAAAAAATACAGGCAGCAGTTATTGAAGGAAAAAAAGTTATGGTTTATTGTGATGCAGAAATAAAGGGGAATATACCAGAGAATTTTTATATTAATAAAGTTCCTGCTAATTCTGTTTGCAATAATACGGATAATAATATATATGCTATTGTAATTTCGCCGTTTACCAGTTTTAGGGAATCCAGTATATTTAATAATAAAGGTAATGCAGTGCTCCATCTCATACCAAAGGCAGTTACACTTGGTACTGGCTGCCGTAAGTTTAAAACTTATAATGAGATTAATTCTTTTATTGCTGGAACTTTAGAATCTGCTGGCATATCTATATATGCAGTGTCGGATATAGCAACTATAGATATTAAGAAAAATGAAACTGGTATTCTGGAATTAGCAGAAAGAAATAAATGGCAGCTTTCATTTTACAGTGCAGCACAGCTTGAAACTGTAACGGGTGCTGTAAGTTTTTCTGGTTTTGTCAAGGAAGTGGCGGGAACTGGTAATGTATGTGAACGGGCGGCGCTTTTTCCGCAGGGGGAAAAGGAACTTATATTAAA
Source organism: uncultured Lachnospiraceae bacterium (assembly GCA_910577825.1). Lineage (GTDB taxonomy): Bacteria > Bacillota > Clostridia > Lachnospirales > Lachnospiraceae > Butyribacter. The sequence goes on from CAJTOK010000069.1 coordinate 1,083, forward strand.
GAAACAGGCGGGCAATGGAATTACTGTTGCTGCTGCAATTAAAAAATGGAGTGTGGATTTTGGGTAAAATATATATTACAGGGATTGGACCGGGGAATTTGGAAAATATGACATTAAAGGCATTGGAAGTGCTTTCATTCTGTGATACAATTATTGGATATAAAGTTTATATAGAGCTTGCCAGGCATTATTTTAAAGATAAAGAGTTTCTTTCAACTGGAATGGCAGAAGAAGTACAAAGATGTGAATTATGTTTTAAAAAGGCAGCTGAAGGAAAAAATGTTGCACTGGTGTGCAGTGGTGATGCAGGAATATATGGTATGGCGGAATTAATGTACCAGACAGGGACTGCTTATCCAGATATTCCGTTTGAAATTGTACCAGGAGTTACTGCTGCAAGTTCAGGTGCGGCATTACTTGGAGCGCCTTTAATACAGGATTTTGCAGTTATAAGTTTAAGCGACCTGCTTACGCCCTGGGAGAAAATAGAGAAGCGCATAATTGCCACGGCATATGCTGATATGGTTATATGCCTTTATAACCCTTCTAGTAAAAAACGGGCAGGTTATCTTAAAAAAGCGTGCCAGCTTATATTAAAATATGCCCTGCCAGAAACTATATGCGGAATTACGGAAAATATTGGCAGGGAAGGGGAAAAATGGGCGGTTTATACATTAAAAGAACTTGCAGAAATTCCTGTAAATATGTTTACAACTGTATTTATTGGAAATTCACAGACAAAAGTTATTGATGGAATGATGGTTACACCAAGGGGATATAAAATTGGAAGATAATATATTGGATAAACCAGTCCTTGTATTTGGCGGGACAAGCGAAGGCAGGCGGCTTGCAGAAATATTTGATGCGGATAACAGGAAATGTACGGTATGTGTTGCAACAGAGTATGGTGAAAAGCTTCTTCCTGAATCAGAAAATATTAGTATTATATGTGGGCGCATGGATTGTAATGAAATCTGCCAGCTTCTTGGAACAGGTAATAAATATTCTTATGTAATAGATGCAACACATCCTTATGCTTCTGTAATATCTGGAAATGCCAGAAGTGCCTGTATTAAGACAAATACTGCTTATCTGCGTCTTTTGCGCAGTGAAACAGATAGCAATATATATAATGATGGCATAAAAATATTTACTGGTGTCCTGCAGGCGGCAAAGTATCTGGATAAAACCACGGGGCGTATATTATTAACTACGGGAAGCAAGGAACTGCCTGTATTCTGCAGTGAGATAAAAGATAAAAGCCGTATTGTGGCAAGGGTGCTTCCTTCTGCTGCAGCAATAGAAGCATGTAATAATGCAGGGCTTTATGGCAGGCAGATAATTGCAATGCACGGGCCTTTTTCCAAAGAGGTAAATACTGCAATAATAAAACAGGCAGAAGCAGATTTTATTGTTACAAAGGAAAGCGGCAATGCTGGCGGCTTTCCAGAGAAAATTGCAGCTGCGGCGGAAACTGGGGCAGAAGTAATTCTTATAAAAAGGCCTGTGGAAGAAGAAGGTTATTCATTAGATGAAATTCTTAGGATAACTGGCGTTACTAATATAGAAAGCGGTGTTATCCAAAAAGAAATATCATTAATTGGAACAGGCATGGGAAATACAGGGACTTTATCTGCCGGCGGAAAAGAAGCACTGGAAAATGCAGGGCTTATAATTGGTTCTGGAAGGCTTCTGGAAACTGCAAGGGCTGTTACTAATGCTCTGGATAAGGAAATGTTTAATGCTTATGATGCAGATATAATATATAATTATATTAAGAGGAATCCACAATATAAAAATATTGCAATATTACTTTCTGGTGATACGGGTTTTTACAGCGGGGCAGGCAGGTTAAGAGAAAAGTTACAAAAATTACAGGGATATAATATACAGATTATACCAGGGATATCTTCAGTAGTATATTTTGCCGCCAGGTTAAAAATTAACTGGCAGGATATAAAACTTTCCAGCCTTCATGGCAGGACACAGAATGTAATTGCAGCAATTAAAAGTAATGAGAAAACATTTATACTTCTCGGAATGAAGGACAGCGTGTCAGGACTTGCGGATATTTGTATAAAATATGGGCTTAAAGGGCTTGTATTCCATATTGGCTGCAATTTCGGGTATAGCAATGAAGAAATTATTTCTGGAAGCCCGGAGGATTTTACCGGGTTTATTAATAAAGGTTTCCTTTATTGTGCAATTATAGAGAATCCTTATGCAAAAGAAAATATTATAACACATGGCATACCAGACAGCCAGTTTATACGTGGAAATGTCCCTATGACCAAAGAAGAAATACGGGAAATATCTGTTTCTAAACTCCATCTGGTTAAAGACGCCATAGTTTATGATATAGGTGCAGGAACCGGCTCTGTATCAGTGGAATGTGCAAGAATGGCGTATAATGGAAAGGTTTATGCGGTTGAGAAGAATGAAGAAGCTGTTAAACTTATAAAACAGAATAAAATCCTTCATGGAACAGATAACCTTGAAATAATAACAGGTGAAGCCCCGGCTGTTTTAGAGGGGCTTGAAGTGCCAACACATGTATTTATAGGTGGAAGTTCTGGAAAATTAAACCAGGTTATTGATACTATATTTAGTAAAAATAATAATGCAAGAATTGTAATTAATGCGGTTACGCTTGAAACTGTTACAGAAGTACAAAGCATTATAAAAGAAAAAGGGCTGGAAGGAACAGATATTACATGTATAACAGCCAGTAAAGCAAAGAAAGCAGGGAATTACCATGTAATGGCAGCGTTAAATCCTGTATGGATAATAGTGCTGGAACGCATTTAAATATTAAAAGGGGGCAGGTTATGGAAATTCCAAGAATTATGATAGCCGCAGGTTCAAGCGGAAGCGGCAAAACAACTATTACATGCGGGCTTTTGCAGGCATTAAAAAACCGTGGTTTAAATGCAGCTTCTTTTAAGTGCGGGCCTGATTATATAGACCCGTTATTCCATAAAACCATATTTAAAACCCCGTCTAAAAACCTTGATACATTTTTTACAGACCCTGGCACTGTGCGTTACCTTATGGCAGAAACAGCTGTATATGCAGATATTGCAGTTATAGAAGGTGTAATGGGGTATTATGATGGCGCAGGAATTAAAACATATGCAGCATCTTCATATGAACTTGCAGATATTACAGATACGCCTGTTGTATTTATTGTAAATGCACATGGAATGGGGCTTTCGGTTATTCCATATATAAAGGGCTTTCTGGAATATAAATCCGGTTCTGGAATTAAAGCTGTTATATTAAATGGCGTTTCTGGAATGGTATATAAAGAACTTAAACCATTAATAGAAGAACTAGGGGTTACTGCTGCCGGGTATCTGCCAGATATGCCAGAATACCAGTTTGAAAGCAGGCATCTGGGGCTTGTAATGCCTGGCGGGGTTCTGGATATAAAGGATAAGATAAATGGCCTTGCACTCAGGGCAGAGGAATACATAGATATAGATAAAATACTCTCCATTGCTAAAAGTGCACCTTGTATGGAAGTGCCGCCTTTAGAAATAATGCCTGCCTGTAATTCTGGCAGTGTGTGTATAGGTGTTGCAATGGATGAAGCTTTTTGTTTTTATTATGAAGATAATCTGCAACTTCTGGAAAAACTTGGTGCCAGGTTAGTGTATTTTTCACCATTGTATGACAAAGAACTGCCAGAAGGTATACATGGCTGTATATTTGGCGGCGGATATCCTGAACTTTACCTTGATATTTTAAGCAGCAACACTACAATGTTAAATTCAGTAAAGAAAGCACTAACAGACAAGAAAATGCCATATATAGCAGAATGTGGCGGTTTTTTATATCTCCATGAAAGCATGGAGGATATTAAAAAGCATCACAGTTATAAACTTGCAGGTGTAATTCCTGCTTCTGCATCATACAAAGGAAAACTGCAGCATTTTGGATATATAACCCTGTCACCTGCAGGACATCTTAATGGGAGGAGCGGTTATAAAATGGCAGAAGGGCTTAAAGCACATGAATTTCATTATTATGGCAGCACCGATAATGGAAAAAGTTTTATTGCCAGAAAACCGTTCCGCAGCACAGAATGGAACTGTATACACCAGCAGGGCCAGGGGTTTGCAGGATTCCCGCATCTGTATTTTTATTCAAATCCAGATTTTGCAAGGGAATTTGTGGAAAAATGTTCTGCTTATTCTTTCTTATGCAGTGATTCCTGATGCTTTCTTTCAACAAGCCTTCCCATGCAGAATGAAATAATTCCAACGCCAATTCCTGTCTGTATACAGAAAAGAAGGCTTTCTATCTCACCCGGAAGTTCACCATTAAGAGCCTGCTCAAGTACAGGTGTAAACCAGGGTTCGTATTTTCCTGTTATTTCCTCAGCCATTACACTCCCTGCATCATCTGAACCGCCAAATTCTGCCCCCTTTAATGCAAAAAGAGGGATAAATATTATAAGTACTGCCGCTATAATAAGTAATATTGTAGTTTTTTTGTTTTTGCCCATTATTTTACTGCCTCCTTTTTGATAAAACCAATTTCCATAAGTTCCTGTGTACCATAAGTTTCCAGTGCTATAATTATAAGTACAGTAAGTATTCCCTCAAGTATTGCAAGGGGTAACTGTGTAGGTGCAAATACACCCAGGAATTTAACTGTTGCGGCAGCAATTCCTCCTTGCTGGTTATGTGCAAGTGCAAGCTGTATACTTGTAATACAATATGTAAATAAATCGCCAAGGCTTGCTGCAAGAAATACACATATATGCCTGTTTACTTTAAATTTCTGGCATAATTTATAGATACCAAAACTTATAAATGGCCCTGCTATTGCCATTGAAAATGTATTAGCGCCAAGTGTTGTTATCCCGCCATGTGCAAGAAGTATTGCCTGGAATATAAGGACTATAATCCCAAGAATGCTTACAGCCAGAGGACCAAATAAAATTGCACCAAGGCCTGTTCCCGTCATATGTGAACAGCTTCCTGTAATAGAAGGTATCTTTAATGAAGAAATAACAAATATAAATGCGCCCGACATAGCAACCAGTGTTATATTACGGCGGTTGTCCGCAAGGCATTTTTTAATCTTAATAAAGCCTGCAACGAGAAAAGGAATACATATAACACCCCATGCAATACAGTATCCAAGCGGAAGGTATCCCTCCATAATGTGCATTGCAGAGGCAGAAACCCCTGTTCCAAATACTGCCGCAAAAAGGACTGCGGCAAAAATACTTCTTTTTTCTTTTTTAGTCATAATTTCCTCCTTTGGCAGAACCATTCTGCAAATTCATTAATACACCTTGGGGCATTATTATAATCCATAATGTTTCTGCCATATTTTTCTTTTATAATTTCATATACTTGTAAAAGCAATGGCTTTCCAATATTTGCTGTTTTTAATATTTCCTCTGATGTAAATATTTTTACTGGCACATCATCAGCTATAATATTTCCTTTGTCCATAACAATAATCCTTCCAGCCCATCTGTATGCAAAGTCTGTATTATGTGTTGAGATAATAATAGTTTTGCCCTCATTTGCAAGTTTTTCAAGAAGGTGTTCAAACATTAGTGAATTGCCAGGGTCTAGTGACGCCATAGGTTCATCAAATAAAATAATCTCAGGTTCCATTGCTATAACACCCGCAATGGCAACCCTTTTTTTCTCACCGCCACTAAGATAATGCGGGGGTCTGTCCTTATAATTATAAAGTTCCATTTCCTTTAAAACTTTAATAGTTTTTTCTTTTATTTCATCCGCCGGAAGTCCCAGGTTACAAAGCCCGAATGATACTTCACTGAAAACAGCAGGACCTACAATCTGGCTGTCTGGTTCCTGGAAAACATAGCCTGCACTTTTTCTAAGCATATTTATATTTTTTCTTGTTATTTTTGTCTGGTGGAGATAAATATCCCCGCTGTTACTGCTATATACACCATTCATATTCAGGAATAAAGTAGACTTTCCAGCACCATTAGCACCAAGGACAGCAATTTTTTCACCTTTTTTAATTCCAAGGTTTATATTATTTAAAACATTAGCCCTGTTATCATAAGAATAGTTTAAATTCTTTATTTCAAGTATATAGCCAGATTCTTCTGTCATATAGTTTCCTCCAGTTGTAATATAATTGCTAATATGGCAGCCAGTATAAAATATAATGCCATTAATAATAATTGTAACCTGGCAGGTTTTTTTTTCTCTGTGTAAAATTCCAGTGAACCATTATAACACCGTGCTTCCATTGCATCATAATAACTGCGGGAATTTTTTATTGATACAATTAAAAGGTTGCCAAGCATCATGGAAAAACTTTTACATGAAGTCCTGAAACTGGAATAGCCAAGCCTTGCTTCACCTGCATTACGCATTTTATGGGCGGCATCAAGAAGGATAAATATATATCTGTATATAAGGTGCATAAGTTCAATAAAAATACCAGGAAGATGGAGTTTTTTAAGTACCATAACCAGTTCTCCCGCAGGGGCTGATAACGTAACAAGGTACATTGCACTAACTGCCCCAAGTGCCTTTAATATAATATTAAACATCTGCATAATGCCCTCTTTTGTAAAATATAAATATGTAACACCAATATCAAGGCTTAAAATTCCTTTTGCCGTCTGGGAAAATCCAGTCCCAATAGCAAGGCTTCCAAGCAGGATAAACATAGCTGGTATTTTTACAGCTTTTAAATATTCCCCTGGGGAGAGCCTGGCAATACAAGTATTTATAAATCCCATAAAAATAAATGTATATATTGAAATTAAAATACTGTCTGCTGCAATAACAGTTATTATTGCGCCTGTTGCAAATAACAGTTTATATCCAGTATTCCAGTTTCTTATAGCGGAATTGTAAGCATAGTAATCTATTGGGAAGTGGTTATGTGTGTTCATAAATTCTCCTGATATAAAAAAACTTCCGGCTGTAATAAGCCAGAAGTTTTTAAGGGTGCACTTAATAAAGATACAAGGCGGCAAATTTTAAAAATCCTGCCTGTACCATATTATAAGACCAGTTGCCCGTGGCTTATGCTTCTTCATCTAAGGCAGGTCTCCTGGCTGGATATCCATTGCAGTAATTATATTGCAAAACGTTTATATACATACCTTCCCGGAATACCAGTGGCAAAACTGTATATAAACTCAATCTCACAGTGGCGGGTCCGCACAGGCCTCTCACCTGTTTCCCTTTTCACCAGCAGTTCCATGCCATCCCAGACATGCCGCTGCCGGCACCTTAAATGTATTCGGTTTTATACAAGTATACACTTTTTTAAATTATTGTCAATAATTTATAATTTTTAAATTTCCCTATTGGAAATACCAGCATAGCAGTGGTATTATAAATAAATAGTAGCATGCCAGAAGTTAAATTACAGAAACGGAGATATATAAAATGCTTAATATATATTATGGAAATATGCCAGAAGCTGTTTTTAATACAGAGGTGTATTTTAAAAATGCGTATGAGGATATATGGATTACAGACCCTCTGGCAAAAGAAATGATTTTTGATGTAGATAAATCTGTGGTTTTAGATAGTGCAGTAATTGACAGCCCTGTTATGGGAAAAATTGCGCCGGTTTCCCTTTCAGGAGGGGTAAAAACACTTATTCTTATGAATAATGAACGGTCAAGGGTATTTAATGCGTCTGCATGTGGTGATAATTGTGCAAAGTGGATTTTAAAATTAGCAGAAATAAATGACCTTACGGTTAATCTGCGTCATCTTATGGATTTTGGGGATGGAACTTTTGATATCTGTATTTTAAATACAAACCAGATTGTGCACAGTATGAAGGAGCTTGTACCAGTGGCTGGAATGTATGTATAGGAAGGAAATTGTATATGAGAGGTAAGCACAGGGTTATAGTGCAAAATAAGCGGATACGGTATGATTTTGAAATTAAAAGAAATATAACTATTATACGTGGGGACAGTGCAACTGGTAAAACAACATTGGTTGATATGGTCCGTGAATATTTTGAGAATGGAAGTTCTAGTGCAATTATACTGGATTGCGATAAACAATGTACAGTCCTGGCTGGCAGGACATGGAAGGCACAACTTTCTATGATGTATGACAGCATTGTATTCATTGATGAGGGCAATGATTTTGTTACTAGCAGGGAATTTGCTTCTGCTATACAGAAAACAGATAATTATTATGTTATTGTGACAAGGGAAGGGCTTCCGGCACTTCCTTATAGCATTGATGAAATATATGGCATACGTAATTCAGGTAAATATGGGACTTTAAAACGTACCTATAATGAATTTTATAATTTATACCAGTTAGCAGATTACAGACAGGCCACAAGACCTGTGAAACTGGTTACAGAAGATTCAAATTCTGGTTTCCAGTTTTTCCAAAGTGTCTGTAAAAAAACAGGAAGTATTGCCTGTATTAGTGCACATGGCAAGTCTAATATATTTAATGCTGTTATTAATAGTTCTGGGGAAGATACACTGGTAATAGCAGATGGTGCTGCTTTCGGTTCTGAAATGGACAAGCTTATGCAGGTTGTAAAAAGTTACCCTAATATAAAACTATATTTGCCAGAGTCTTTTGAATGGCTGGTTTTGAAATCCGGGCTGTTGCCAGATGGAAATACCAGCAAGTTTCTGGAACATCCCTGGGAACAGATTGAGAGTAGTGAATATTTTAGCTGGGAACGTTATTTTACAGCATTATTAATCCAGTACACACAGGATACTTATCTTAAGTATTCCAAAAAACAACTAAACCCAGTTTATATGCAGGAAAAAAGCATAAATAAAATCCTTGCCGTAGTGAAGGGGATAGATTTGGGATAGAATATATTAAAAAAGTTTTAGGAGATATATAAATAATTTTTTAGTTATTTATATATCTCCTATTTCTTAAATTTGTACTTAATAATACCATTGCAGGCAGCTATAAACCATGCACACATCCCTATGTGGGTAATGCCACCAGCTTAAAGATTGCAAAAAGAATTAAAATTAATTTATTCTGTTAATTGGCATGGAAGCAGGGAGAATAGAAATGGAAAAATAAAATTCTTACTTCAATTAGTCTTTTGAAAATATTATAAAAAACCTGCTATACTTTAGCAAGA
>CAJTOK010000070.1 GCA_910577825.1 uncultured Lachnospiraceae bacterium
TGCATAATACCTTGTCCTTTTTGGCAGGTTCTTATTGCTTGTAGTCTGTATTTCCACATTATAGACTGTCCCATTGCCATCCTTAAGGTATACATCCAGACGTACACTCTTGCTGTCTTTTGCAATATCTATGGCTTTCTGTTCTTCCGGGTATTCAATATGGTCAATTTTTATATCAAGCAGCCTTTCCAGCAGCCCTTTGCATAATTCTGGATTACGCATTACCTTCGCAAATATAAAATCATTGGAGATTTTTAAATTCTCCCAGTGTTCATCTTCTGGAATAGTTATATGGATTTTATTTTCTGGATTCATTATGTTAAATATTCCTTCCCTTATACATATCCTTCTACCATACTGTATGTTCTTATGGTTTAATTGTAGCATTATTAATAAAACGTATCAAGCACAATTCTATAAAAAGGAAATACTATTACCTGATTCTTATATACAGGCATAATTAAAATAACCGGTAAACAGATATGGTGTCCACCGGTAAATATTTTCCATTATAAACAATATGTATAAAAATTAATTTAGTTATTATCTGTATTATACTTTCTTTGTTTCATTAATACATATCCTTCAAATAATTCTAAATCCTCTTTTGTAGTAATTTTAATATTTGTCTGGTTTTCTTTAGAAAAATAAATAGTTTCTCCCATATAATACATAAGGCTTGTTGTATGAGGTTCAACATCTTCCAGGATTCCCATTCCAACAGCTGAAAAGTTATATTTATTTATAATTTTCTTCAAATAACTATGGTAACTTTCCAAACAGACAATTTCTATTACATCAATTTCTGTATGATTCTATAATATACCTTTAAATTTAAACATATCTATTAATTTAATAATTATAAACTATATATAAATTATTTAAATTTAGAAAAAACATATAAATAATTATGACTGTTGCTAATAATTTTACATAATAATTTATATTTAATAATATAGAACAACTTATTTCACTCAAATTTTGTATATTCATTTAAAATACCCTTAATTACTGATGTTAATTTAGTACTTGATACTCCAGATGTATATGGTAAATATACAATTTCAACTCCTAATGGTTTTAATTCCATCTCATATTTTTTCCATTGTTGTGTTCCTTTCCAATCTGAACCAACAAACATTTTATTAAAATGATATTTTTCCCATGCCTTAACTTTATCTTTATCATATTGTGGAACAACTTCATCTGTATATTTAAGAGCTTCTATAATAGCTATTCTTTCATTGTATGGAATAACTGGTGTCTTTATTTTTTCATTTATAACTAGTTCATCAGTACTTACACCAACAATTAAATAATCACATTGGTCTTTAGCATTTTTTATTATATTTAAATGCCCAATATGAAACATATCATAAACTCCTGTTGTATAACCTATTATTTGTTTTTTCATTTATTTTCCTCCAAAATAGTATATTACTTGAGATATGGTTTCCATTTCTTATAATAATTTTCACGTTCAGATTTACTAAAAAAATGTTGCATTTCTTTAGATGAGATTATTTCTTCAAAAAATTCCAAATCAATTTCCACTTTTTTTAAAAATTCTCTGTATGCTAGAGCATATGCTTTTTTCTTAGCCTGATTATTGCTTATAATTTTAAAGTCTTTATAACCAATAAAGTTACTAATTTCATTTTCAAGTTTATTTAAATAATCAAGTCTATATAAAAATATACTAATATTATCCTTGTTTATTATCGTATATCCTTTATTGATATTAAACTTATATTTAAATACATCAATCCCAAAAGATTCTTCAATTTGTTCTTTAAACCATTTATCATGGTTAAGATATTCTCTAATATCTGGCATACTTGTAATAATTTTATTTATCTTATTTGATATACACTTATCACCATAAACCCATGTTTTATCCATATATTGCCATTTTGTAGCAATAATACGCTCTATAGGATATCTTATACCTGAAAGTATTTTTATATTTGAATATGTATTTTTAATAATCTTTGATAATAATTTTTTCTCTTCTTCTCCTATTCCTAATAAATGTCTGCTCCAAACAGCATTAGAATAATTATTTAACGATTTTTCCAAAGTCTTATTTCCTGTTTTTTGTATACTATGAACTAATATACAAGTTTCTTTCGTTAATAAAAATTGCATAACCTTATATCTTGCATTTTCTTTTAAAGTATTAAAATATTGTTTATTTGATTGTGCCCAGATTTCATATATATTTTTATAACGTTCTATTATTTCTTTTGGAAAATATTGTGCACGTCCATTCATTATATCATAATGAATGGAATGCATATATGATTTAGAACCAACAACATCATATGGACATTCTATTTCTAATAAATAATTATATATATCTGTAACATACGAAGAGGCAATTATTATTATAATATTTTTAAGAGAAGTCCTGCATATTTTCATAGGCGAAATAACATTTAATCCTTTCCATTTTCCTTCTTCTCCTAAATTGTCTAATTTTCTTTCATCTGTATCACAAGCATAAATTATATTTTCTCTAATATTTAAAAATTTTAAATATTCTATTATTCTTTCACCAGATGATGATATTCCATATATTACAATTCTTTTTTTTATCAATTCAACTGCCCCATTTTTCATTATATCCCAATCTAATACTCTCATTTATTACTAATCCCCTTTAAATATTATTATTTCCATTTAATTAGCTATGCTTTTTATTCGTATAAAAAAAATAGTTATGATGTGTTAATTGTTTCTCTTTTGGTGGTAATTTCATATAATCTTTGTATAATGTACTTAAAATTTCATCATAACCTATTGGAATAGAAAATAAACTTCCACAAAATTTTTTCTTCAAAGTTTTTTCATAAGCCTTATATGATACAATTTCTTCTTCAAAATATCCCGAATTGCCCACACAAGTGCGAATTACTTTTTTAGATTTTTTATAAGACATATTTTCCCACATTTCAATTAAATAATTCCTTGCTTCAAAAAATTCTTTTGATGGATTAAACAAATTAGCATTTTTTAAAATCTTTTTAATTTCCCTGTTTTTTAAAATTAATTTTTCAGCTTCATTTGTATCATCTGGCAAACTATATATTGGAAAAACATCAACACACAAATTAGTATCTGAAATAACTGGAAAACCATAATGCCGCCTAAAAATTTTTTTATTACAAATTCTTGAATAACCATATCTAAACAATCTATTTGTTTTATAATTTTCTATACTAAAAATATTTTCTTTTTCTACCAATAACAGAAATTTTTGATAATCTATACATGGCATAGAAATATCAATATCATCATCCCATGGAATAAATCCCTTATGACGTATAGCTCCTAATAAAGTTCCACCGCATAAAAAATAGGTCAGTCCCTCTCTTTCGCATAAATCTCTTATATATTGTAAAATATAAAATTCTTCTAATTTTACTTCATCAGGTGTTAATTTCTCAGCATATGGAATTGAGCTATCTATTTGTTTAAAAATTTTATCATAATCAATTAAAGCAAGAATATGTTTTCCACATTGATATCCAAATTTTCTCAGTTCTTTTATCATTTCTGAAACATGTGAAGATGCAATTAAAACTACTAAATTATCATCAAATTTCTTAAATACTTCTCCTGAAGCAACTACTTTCATTCCTTCAAATAAAATTTCTTGTTTCTCTTTTCCGTTATCAACAACTGCATGTATAAAATACCCCCTGTTTTCTAAAAACTCTTTTATAGCAATACTAGGATCCGTTGCACCAAATAAAACAATTTTTTTTCCTTCTAATAATCCTTGTTCAATAAATTTTTCAAGTGTAGAAAACATATTACAAAAATTAAATTCTATTTTAAAATTTTCCATTTAAAACCTCTTTCTATATTAAGTGTATATATTATTAATATTTATATATGATTTCTCGATTTTAATAACATTGTTCTCTAAAATAAAATCCGACGATTTTAATCTCTCTTTTGCCTTTTCAATCTGCTTTTCTTCACTTTGGCTCATTTTCCTTTTTACACCTTCTTTTGAATATACTTTTGAATCTCCTTCAAAATAAATCATATTTTTACCTATAACTGTTCCATCACGCAAAATAGCAATTCCATCATTTGAAAAGTCAAACATATCTTCTCCTAATAAAAAATCATCATTTAATCCTAACAAATTACATAATGTTGGTAAAATATCAATTTGCCCCGTTATTTTATCTACCTTTCTTGGATATAGCTTGCCTAGATTATTTTTTACATCATCAGGCAAATGTAATACAGCTGCTACTTTTTGCTCTCTTACCCAGTTTATGTCATATGCTTTCTTAAATTTGTGCTCATTTTGAAAATAATATTCGTCTGGTAAACCAGCATGGTCTCCATACATAAATAAAAGACAATTATTATATATTCCTTCTTCCTTTAATCCATTTATAAATTCCCCTATAGCACAATCAGCATAGTGTGCTGCTTTTAAATAATTTCCAAATATTGTTCCTTCGTATTGTCCTACCGAAAAATTATATTTTTCAAATTCATCAAATGGGTGATGTTGTGATAAGGTAATTATAAAATAAAAGCTTTTTTGGTTTTTCATTTTTCTAATTTCCATTTCTATAAATTGCTTAAAAAGAGAACTATCACTAATTCCCATACCACATATACTACTTCTATCCATATCTGAATCATCTATAAATTTATGATAACCATACTGATTATAAACTTGGCTTCTATTCCAAAAACTTGCCTGGTTTCCATGATATGCCTTTGTAATATATCCTGCTTCTGCCATTCTTTCTCCTAAAGCATAAAACCTGTTTTTTTCATATTCATAACATGAAACCTTATCCTCTGATGGATATAAAGAATTGTTACATAAAAGTTCTGCATCTGACGTATTAGCCACACTTGTTTGATAGTACATATTTTCAAAACGTATATTTTCATTCATTAATTTTCTTAAATTAGGTGTTACCGCTACTCCTCCAATATCCATATCAATTAAATAATTTTGCATAGATTCCATTTGCACAACAATAACATTTTTTTCTTTACAAATATCCGAAAATTGATTTTTTTCACTCTATTAAATTGCTTTTTTATTAATTGTATTTCGTCCTTACTAATCTTTTTTTTATGTAAAATTTTAATACATGTTCTACATATATCATTTAAATGAAAAAATAAAATCCCTAAATCTCTTGCAATTCTTTTTTTATTCCATTTATAAGGTTCTCTATTACTTAAATAATAAATTACAAATAGCCATACAACTCCACTAACAACAAAAATAATTCCAAAACGTAAATTTATTATTCTATTCTGTGGAAGTTTATAAAACCATATTGTAAGTAATAATAAAAAGGGGATATCTATAAAATAAAACAAATCTTTTTTTATGAAAACTGAATTAACACTTTTTTTAATATCTTTTAATACAGTTATATTATGTAAAATTACTGAACAAGTTAATAGATTTTTATAATACCTCATATAAAGCAAATCTGAAAACATAATAACATCAAATAATATACCAAATAATATTAATGATATCCCACTTCGGTCTGCCAAACAAGATATTCCAATAACAATCATCATTTCTGATACCAAAGCCTGTGTTGTTTTTTTATGAACTTTCCATCGAAATGGTTTTGAATTCAAATTTACATGAAAATTAAATATAAGTTGTCGGATGGAAAAATATATTATATAAAATAAATATATCATTTACCAGTACCTCCCCGCCTCTACTTTTTCAAACCCTTTTGGTCTTTCCTCTTCCAGAGGTCTTGTCCAGTATTCATTATGGTAATTAAACTGGTCGTAATGCCTGCCACGTATTCCAAAGTAAAGCTTTAACATTCCTCCTATATGTAATGCCTGTTTGCCAAGTTCTTTTGCATATGCCCCAAGTGGGAAGCCGTATGCTCCTGCACCAACAAGTGCTATATCAAAGTCAGTCTGCCGCATATGTTCTTTCATGCTTTCTAATGCTTCAAACCAGTCTTTATATGGGACTGCCTTGTTATCTGCAAGGGTCTGGACTGCTTTTAAAGTAATAAGTTCAAAATCAGGCATAAAGTTTTTATTTGAAAATAATTTATCTTTTTGTTTGTAATTTTTCCTGATTGAATCTTCAAATGGATGGATTACTAATACTTTTTTGCCTTTTAAAGCACTTGTCCATGGTGCTGGCTCGTGTATTGGAAATCCTGTGTCATCATAAAGTGACAGTTCTGTATCCGGGCAGCAGTCTTTATAAAATTTATCCTCAAATTTTGACTGCCACATGCACCAAAGTAAATCTGCTTCCTTTATTTTTTCAATGTACATTTCACAAAAGCGGTCCATTAATTTGTACTCTGCCGGGAAGAAGCCACACCATAGGCAAAGCATGTTTGTAATGTTATTTGTGTATGGTGTGCCAGAACCATTTATTCTTCCAGTGAAATATTTATAATTGCATATTGTTTCTAATTCTGTAGAACCAATACGCCCTACAAAAAATGGCCTGCCGCTATGTATCAGGTCTGCTATTTTCTGGCTGGCAGCATCTTTGCTTAGTATGGTATTAGAAAATTCTTTAAAGGGCATTGTGTCATGTAATACCCCCATTTTTACAATAAATACATTATGTATGCCCATTTCTTTTAATTGTTTTGAAATCTCTTTTTCATAGGTACTTGTAACCATTATTGAAAGTTCTGGTTTTTTTATTGTCATTTGTTTTATTTCTTCAGGGGAATATATTTTATACCCACAAAATTCTTTTCCATGTTTTGCTTTGCTGTTATCACAAAAACCGGCAATAATGGCTTCTACACGTTTAAATTCTTCTAAGGCTTTAATGCCTGTGGAGGATGCACCAAATAATATAATTTCCCTGCCTGAAAAACTTGTTACTTCTGCCCCTTCAATTTTGATATACATATATAGTACCTTTTCTATCCCTTCAAAATATTAATTTTTGTTTCTAAAAGCAGTAACATAAATATGTTTAAATTCCTTTTTGTTTAATTTTTTGTATTTTTATTTAATAATTCTTTTAGTCTATACATCATAATTATTATTATGTAGTATTAAATACCAGAAAAAATATTTAAAGACTTTATATAATTTAAAATAATAATTAAATTAAATCCAAGGTTATAAAATAAATATTATAAAAAATTGTAAAATCTATAGTATTAAGTGGTAATATGATATTTTATAATACTTCATAATTATTATTATGTAGTATTACTGGGTATTTTTTAATATTTGTTTCTTGTAAAGTTATTCCCCAGTATACAGTTATATGATGCACTGTCTGCCAGTTATACTGCATAATTATAATTATGTGGTATAACTGGCAACAACAAACTATATATTTATATCGGCATAATTTTCTTTTTCTTTAACTATTAATTTATAATATATCCCTGCCAAATGATTAATGGCACTATATAACTATAATTTTCCAGTTATATAATGCCATAGGAAAAATATTATATATTAGTTTATTTATTTTTTAATTTTACTATGCAACGCTTTTTGTAAAAAGAAATACCATAACATACCACTTGTAAATAGGCTGGAATGCCTACTATATACATGCTTTTTTCTCTATTACTGCTACCCCGTATTTATCAAGTTCCAGTATGCCGTTTACTTTTTCACCGTTTAAGAGGTTAATTCCTGTTACATTTTTAACCATTTTGGTTTCTTCTGAGTTGTTAAGATAAAATCCGTAGCTTTCACCTTCTGCTGTTCTTTTATGGTATTCCACTCCAAGTGGCAGTTCTTTGTGTTCTGCTCCTGCTTTTTCTGCCATTTCAAGGAAGATTTCCTGCATTTTACTGCCTGCAATTCTTGCGCCAACATAGTATGCTGTGCCTTTTCCATAGTCTTTTGCTGTAACTGCCGGTGTGCCTTTGTAGAAGTCTTCCATATATGTGGCAATGACCCTTGCACCATTTACACGGAGTGTTTCTGCATAGTCTTTTATTTCTGCAATGCTTCCGTCTTTAAATAATGCTGCATTATGGTCACATGGGTAAAGTGTGTCTATTTCTTCGCTTGCAATACCAAAAAGTTCTGTAAGCCCGTCTCCTGGAAATCCTCCAAGGTGGCAGAGCTGGTCTTTGTCTACATATCCTGTAAGGTATGTTGCAAGAAGCTGGCCGCCTTTTTTTACAAATGCTTTCATTTCATCTGCAACGCCTGGCCTTAACATATAAAGCATTGGTGCTATTACTATATCATATTCCATAAAGCCGCTGTCAGAGGCAATTATATCCATTTCAATTCCAAGCCTTAGAAATTCCCTGTAAATATCCCTGCATGTTTCATTATATTTTTTGGTTTCATTGCTTAAACCTTTAATGTCTTCAATAGCCCACCTGTTGTCCCAGTCGTATAAAAGTGCTGCTTTTGCTTTTATGGCTGTTCCTGCTGCTTTGGAAATTTTTTCCAGTACAGTGCCAAGTTCTTCAACTTCTTTAAATATTCTTGTGTCATCTGTGCCAATGTGGTCTACTACTGCCCCGTGGTACTGCTCGAATGAGCCCCTTCCTTTTCTCCACTGGAAATATTGTACTGTGTCAGACCCGCATGCAACTGCCTGCATTGAAAACAGCTTGTGCACACCAAGGCGTTTTACTTTATTGTACTGCTGCCAGTTTACAAGGCCTGGCGCACTTTCCATAAGCATAAATGGTTTGTCTTTTTTCATGGAACGCATTGTAGCATGGTCAAATGAATTATTTTCCATTGATTCTGTAAATGATTCCCACTGGTTATGGAGTGCGGGGTAACAGTCCCATGAGATAACGTCAAGCTCTTTTGCCATTACACGGTAGTCGAGCCCTCCGTAAAGTCCCATAAAGTTGGTGGTAACAGGAATTTCTGGTGTAAGTTCCTTTAAAAGTTTTATTTCGGATTTCATGTAATCTGTCATATTCCATGTTGTGAAACGCTTCCATTCAAGGTCAAGTCCAAGGCTTGTAATTTCACCATTGGCAAATGGAGGTTCTATCTGGCTGAAGCTATTGTAATTATGGCTCCAGAATGTGTTCCACCATGCTTTGTTTAATTTGGAAATATCGTTATCAAATTTATCTGCAAGGTAGTCCTGGAAACGTTTTATGCAGAGCGGGCAGTAACATTCACCGCCAAATTCATTGGAAATATGCCACATTATAAGCCCTGGGTGTTTTCCTGCATGTTCTGCGAGCTTGTGGATAATATACTAATTCCACTTTAAATCAGGAAGAAAATATGTTAAAATGTAAATATGAG
>CAJTOK010000071.1 GCA_910577825.1 uncultured Lachnospiraceae bacterium
CGTAGCCTTTTAAAGCTTAGGCTAGTCAACCATGGACTTACTTTACAAGCCCATTCCCTTTAGGGGATGGGTAGTTGACGTATTTTTTTCTCCTAAATTTACTATTCTTTTCACAAAGCCTGGCAATGTCTAAATTTTGCCAGGCTTTTTACTGGTTAGCTGCTTTTTCAGTGTTGTTATCAGAATTTACGGTGTTTACGGTAGTATTCGAGGCATATTGTACCATTTTTTTCGCAGTCTTTGAGCGACTTTTTATATAAGCTGCTTCCGCTTGTTCTATAGTACAAGTTTCCAATAAGTCATTGTCATTTTTCTGGCTTTCTGGAGAATTTTGAATTTGTGCTTCTGGCTCTTTGTTTAATACTTTTTCATCATCTGAAAGTTCTTCCAGGCTTTTTCCAGGCTGTTCTGATGCTGCACTTATATCTGGAAATGCAGGATTGCCATGTATGCCAGAAAATATTATATCAAGTGTTTTAAAAAAGCTTTCACGGCGGCTTTGCGGAAGCTTGAAATATTCTTTCAGAAAAGCATATTCCATATCAGACATTTTATATTTTTCTGCAAGGAGCTGCAGTTCATCACCAGCATCTTCCTTGAACATTTCTCCTTCACCAGTCCGAAGCCAGTCCGCATTGACATATTTCCCATCCCAGTTTACATTGCAGATGGCTGTAAACATTTGGTCAGTAAGATTGTTTACACCATTTTCAATCCTGCTAATGGTTTGTTTTGTAACGCCAAGTTTGTCACCAAATTTCTCTAATGTAAAACCTAATACTTTTCTTAGTTTTTTTACTCGGTCTTTCACGTTTTACCTCCTTTCTTGTATTTACAGTAACACTATAAAAAAGGGAAGTCAAGAAAAAAGTTTCGTAGGGTGACAAAAATGTATTGACAATATCACTATACGGAATTATAATGTCACTATGTGGAACTGAAAGGAGGTGGAGAGAGATGGACGGGGAAAAGAAGGCATGGCTGAAAAGCATAGGCGCAGGAGAATTTCCGGAACCAGTCAAATATATTTACACATTTCCAGGATATAAAGGGGCTTTCAACCTTTCAGAGCATTATCTGGAGGAAACGCCGCTGGAAGAGTTGAAAGCCCAGTACCAGAAAAACAAAGCCTATGTGGAAGAAATTATTAAATGCGGAAAATTACGGGATGATTTTCACCGAGGTGCTGAACCTCTTTGAGCAGGCCGTATTTTTCAAAATAAATCAGGGTTTCTTCAATTTCTTTGCTGGGAATGTTCAGATAATCAAGCTCCTGTATGGCTATGTAACCATTTTTTGAAAGCTTTGCGATAGCTTTAAAAATCTTTTTTTGATTATCTGTTTTGCAGTAATCGTCATAAAACATTTTGTTCCTTCTTTCCATATGTACTCGGCTGTGGCAGCAGCCTGTACACAGATTATAATGTGGGGATTGGAAATATACAAGAATTGAGGTGTTGAAAATGCTTAAAGAAAAAAAGAAGATTATAAAATTAATGAGGAAGAGGCGGTAAGGGCTTTCCTTATGTTCCGGAGCTTTCCGCCGGATAAACAGGCTTTTGCTGTTGCATTTATGAATGGCATGGAATTTCAGAGAAGCATGGATGCAGAAGTACCAGCAAACAAAAGAAATAAAAAACGTAAATGCAAATAAGGAGTGAAGAAGATGGAGTACAGAACAAAAGCAGCAGTAAAGATTATTGCTGGATTGACAAAAAAAGAGGCATTTGAGTTATTTGATTTAATTGGAGCTGTTGAAAAAAAGTTTAAGCAGAGCAAATTGCGTACAAATTCCATTAAAAGGGAAGATGCAGTTATGTTTATTGGTGAAACCATAGATGGCTGGGTTAATGACGGGGAACTGGAAGTACCTCTGCATTTGTCAGGCAGCCTTATGGGCTTTATCAGGCTGATGGTAAGTGAAAGGGCACAGGAAGATGAACTTCTTTTTGAATACAACCGTGCCCTCTGTCCTTTGCTTCAGTATGATTTATTTAAGGCAGATGCCTGAAATCATGTCATCACAGTCTGGGTCATGTATTATTTCCAGAATGCCTTCTTCTTCCAGTTTAGCTAATAAAATATCAATGATATTTGTATTAGCGAAAAGGGAACAGCATTCGGCATTCTGGTAAATCTGTCCATAAGGAATCATAAGCCCATGCTTTTTCGTAGTTACGGGTTCAGTGTTATGTATTAAATGAAGCAATGCACTAGTTTGTTTATCTATTGGTTTTTCCTCCTTCCTATGTACTCGGCTGTGGCAGCAGCCTGTACATAGAATATAACATATACATGGATAAAATGATATGCAACTATTTACAGAAACCAATAGTTAAAATTTGTGAGAAATATATAAAATTAAATTTATAGATACATATATGAACAAAGAGGACAACAGGGATGGCAAGGAATAACTTAAAAGAAGCCCGCCAGAAGGCGGGCATGACACAACAAGAAGTTGCAGATAAGTTAAAGATAAGCCCTAGATATTACCAAAATATTGAAGCAGGGGACAGGACTGGTAGTTTTAACCTTTGGGACTGTCTGGAGGATTTGTTTGGTATTCATCAACGGATACTCCGAGAGAACCAAGAAAATCATCCCGTCCAAGAAGATAATCAGTAGGGACATTCAGTATATCAGCTATTTTGACAAGGGTATCTAATGAAGGCGAACGGGTTTCTCCTTCATATCCCTGGTAAGTTCGGAGGGCAATATCAAGCATGTCTGCAATTTGTGGTTGTGTAAAATTATGTTTCATCCGCATAGAACGGAGACGTTTTCCGAACATATTAAACCTCCTAGAAAAAACACTTGACTATGCTCAAATTGTACGTTATTATATGGATATAAACAACGCGCAATATGCGCGCGTTCAATATGAGCATAAAGGAGGTTGCAACATGGAACTTAAATTCGACATTGAAGATGTAATGATGGAAGCAGATGCTTTAAGAAGCATATTAATATCGGTAACTGTTGCTGCTTATGATGGCGGTTACACATTTGAT
Source organism: uncultured Lachnospiraceae bacterium (assembly GCA_910577825.1). Classification (GTDB taxonomy): domain Bacteria; phylum Bacillota; class Clostridia; order Lachnospirales; family Lachnospiraceae; genus Butyribacter. The sequence goes on from CAJTOK010000071.1 coordinate 3,015, forward strand.
ACTTATGAGGCAGCGTTTAATTATGTCTGCATGTTAGCCTGTGACCATTTTAAGCATCTGAGTGAGCTGACTGATGAGGCATTTGGATTAAGAAATGCTGAAAAAGTGCTGCACATGCAGGCAGAAAGAGAGTAAAGAAAGGCTGTACATATGGCAAGGAATAACCTGAAAGAAGCCCGCCTGAAAGCGGGCATGACACAGAAGGAAGTTGCAGAATACCTGGGGATAACTACCAAAGGACAGGCAGTAACAGGAAACAAAATAAATTTCCACCATATTATAAACATAATAACCAGAAAGGCGGTTTGGCATGGTATCTACAGGTAAAAAAGAAGGGCATGTAGTAATGGAAACATACATAGGCAACTGTCATGTTACATTTTGTGATGATTATGTACTTAAGGATGAAGAGGAAATAAAGAAACAGCTAAAGCGTATAGAGCAGATTATATGGGATGGTATTCCTAAAGTACCAAACAAAGACAAAAATTAAATACTGTACAAGGGCAGGCAGCGTCCTTGTAAAAAACAAGAAAGGGGCATCTGAAGATGAAGACAGACGCAAGGCTTAAAAACTGGATATCAGTTAATCTGCCAGAAAATTGTCCGAATGTCTGCATTTCATTTGAGCGTGAAATTGCAGACATCCAGATAAAACAGTTTGGGGCTAAGCCTCTTTATGGTTTTGGTAATAAAAAAGAGGACTGGCTTCCGATAGAAGTTTTTATAACCTATGGGGGCTGGTTAGCCCCAGGTCAGCGTATTCAGGAAACTCAGGCTGACCATTCCCGCACCATTTGAAGTGCAATCCTGTTATATTGTTTCCAGAACCGACAAGATAAACTTCTCCCCAACCAAGAGAAAAATAACGTTTGCGGATGATGGAAACAGTTTCATTTGTAACAGGCTGGCAAAAAATGATATCCATAGCAATCCTGCATTTCTTATATACTTGGCTGCGGCAACAGCCTGTATGTAAATTATAAGGCAACGAAAATGATATGGCAACAACAGAAAAATTACATATTGTGAGGGCAGGCAGCGTCCCTATAAAAAACCGCTAGGTCTGGCAGGGCCGACGCTATAAAATCTGCCCGGTGTGGCACGCCTCTGTCCGTTGCCATGCCGTCAGGGGAGTGGAGTGCGCAAATCCCCGTAAAACAAACTCTGCACGGGGGATTCAGCCAGGAGAGGGACATCTGGAAGCACTGGACTGGCAGGTGCGTATCAGTTCCAGATGGCTGCCTCAGGCAGCACCAGGCAGAGCAGGGCATAAACGGGCTACCCCAAAGGATACTCAGGGATAACACGGATAGTTTCTGGACAGGTTTTCCTTTTTTTTAAAAACAGGGAAACCATGTCCAGAAACACCGAGACCCAAGAAGCCTAGGGATAGACTAAAAACCATAAACCTTAAAGTTATCAACAGGTTATCAACAGAGTTATCCACAATAATTGTTGATAAAGAATAAATATTTTTTATACAAAGATAACAAGATAAATGACAAAAAAGAGTTAATTGTCCTTAACGTTGTCAGAGGCATTAAGGGCATTGGGCATGGTCTGTGTGCATGCCATGCCAGTTGTTTGGCTTTCATTTGCTTTCTCAAGACCCCATTTTTTTGTATATGCCAAATGCACACAAAGCCCCTGGTGGTTAATTTTGCCAGGGGATAAAAGTAAAGGAGATATGATACAGTGAAAATAACAGTAAAAAAATTAATACAGGAATTATCCAGGCATAATCCAGACAGTGAAGTAAAGTTTTACCTGGATGCAGAGTTTGAAGCTGAAGCAGATGGCAATGCTGAAGACGAAGATACCATAGACGTAAGGTTTGATGGTGAAGTGGAGCTGGGAAGCATAAGCAGGCCAGATTCAGGCGAAGCAGCGGTTGTACTGAAATACAGGGATTATTAACAGGAAAGGGGATAAAGATATATGGACAATAAATTTTGTGGTTACTGCAGGTATTACAAGCATGAGAAAAATGGCAGGTACATCTGTAAAAACAGGGAATCAGATGGATTTAATGCAAACCCTGCCCCGTTCCAGGGATGCAGGTGTTTTTCAAAAAAGAATAAACACGCAGCAACCGGGATGGCTGGAAGATGAAGATGAAAATGGAAAACGGGTACATATACATCATTGAAGCAGATGCCACGCAGTCAGAAATCCTTAAATCATGGAAGTATATGATTAAATGGGACAAAAGGAATAAATGGTGGAAAGGGGCAGCCAGTCTTGAACTCCTTGGCAGGCTTTCAGGGCTGGTTTCTTTGCCAGAAGCAATTAAGGCAGGGTACCAGCATATGGAAGCAGTACAAAAGGCGGTAGATAAAGAAAGGGTAAAGGCAGCAGAAAAGGTAAAGCCTTTTGTAAAGTACCCTGTCAGGAAAAAACTGTATACGCACCAGGTAAGGGCGGCGAACATGTGTCTTTTAACATTTGGTCTTGTAAATGAGGATGGTGATAAGGTATGACCGGGACATGGGAAAAATCGCTGGATAAGGTACTCCTTAAATTCGGGGTAACAAAGGAAGCGCTGCAGGAGAATGCTGCAGAGGAACTGGAAAGTACATTGCAGGATTACCATGACCTTGCAAAGCAGTACAGCGATATGCTTTCAAGGTTTAGCTATGGGGACAAGCCTGTGAAGAAAAACGGTGTATGGCTCTGCCCAGGCTGCCACAGGCGCGTGGCAATGCACCACACGTACTGCCACTGGTGTGGGAAGAAGATGGGGTGGCACGGATGAAAAGTGGTAAAGGTTTTGCTTTTCTGTTTGAAATGGGCTGTGGAAAAACGCTTACAGCAATAGCTGTAATGGGGGCAGCTTACCAGATGGGGGCGGTTAGAAGGGTACTGGTTATTGCACCTGCATCTGTGGTACCAGTATGGCCAAAAGAATTTGATGAGTATGCAGATTTCCCGGTAATGTGTAAAACACTTCTGGGGAGTAAAAAACAACGGCTTGAAAATATTTCAGGGCTTAAAGGATGCCGTAATAAGAAGTTATGTGTGGCAGCAGTGAACTATGAATCGGTATGGCGTGATGGCATATTTGAAGCATTGCAGGATTATGACGCGGATTTGATAGTCTGTGATGAGAGCCAGCGTATCAAAACGCATGATGCCAAACAGTCAAAAGCCATGCACCAGCTTGGGGATATGGCAAGGTATAAACTTATACTTTCTGGCACGCCAGTACAAAATAATGCCATTGATATATGGAGCCAGTACAGGTTTTTGGACAGGACAGTATTTGGTGACAGCTACTATGCTTTCCGCGGGCGTTATGCTGTGATGGGCGGCTTTAATAACAAACAGGTTGTTGGTTACAAAGACCTTGATGGGTTAATCAAAAAGGAACACAGTATTGCCTTCCGTATCACGAAAGCGGAAGCTGTCGACTTGCCAGAACAGACATTTAAGGTAAGGTACGTTGAAATGTCTGCAAAGGAAAGAAATTTATATGAAAAAATCCGCAAAGATTCCATAACAGAGCTTGAAAACGGCGGCAAGGTAACAGCAGCAACAGTGCTTACAAAGCTTTTAAGGCTACAGCAGCTTGCCGGCGGGTTTATTGTTAAAGATAATGATGATGATGACAGCAATAATGATAATGGCAGCAGGACAGAACAGGCTGGTACTGCAAAGCTTGATGCACTTAAAGACATAATTTTTGATTATGTTGTGGAAGGAGGCAGAAAGCTTGTAATATTTGCACGTTTTATTGCTGAAGTTAAAGCAATTATAAAACTGGCAGAGAAAATCATTCCCAAAAGCAAAAAAACTGTAGCAATGTATGGAAGCATTAAAAAAAGCGAACGGGGAAGCATAGTGGAACAGTTCCAGGCAGACCCGGATACAGTTTTGTTTGTTGGCCAGATAGACACCGCAGGCACAGGCATTACATTAACGGCAGCAGATACATGTGTGTACTACAGCAAAAATTTTAATTATGCCACATATGAGCAGAGCCTTTCCAGGATACACAGGATAGGGCAGAAAAACAGATGCACATACATAGACCTGGTTGTGGGGGACAGTGTGGATGAAAAAATTAATATTGCTTTGAGGAAAAAAGAGAACCTTGCAGAAACAGTAGTTGATAACTGGAAACAGTATTTTTAGGAAAATGGAGGCGTTACAGGATGAAGTTAAGCGAAGTTTATAACAGGCCGCTTAAAGAAATTACTGAAGCTATGGAACTGTCAGAAATGAAAGTCCACACAGATGAGGGCGGCAATGTAAAATCTGTAGAACTTAAATATACTTGTGAAGTAAAATCAAAAACAGAAACAGGGATACCAAAAAATCCCTTTAACTTTTAAAAGACAGGAGGACTAAATATAATGGAAAATAATAATGGGCTTGCAGTTGCAGATAATTTTGATTTACAAACAGTAAATCTTGCTAAAGCAATGATGGAGGAAATGGACGGTCTTGGCACATTGCCATTTGACCGTGTCAAAATCCCATCCGGCGGCGGGCTGGCTTTTGAAATGCCAGGGGAAGACGAAAGCAGCCCGGAAAGTGTTACAGAAATTACAGGCGTTATACTGGACCACCACCCGTTAAATGCTTACTGGCTGGATAAATTCGCTGGTGGAAACCAGCCACCAGACTGTTCAAGCATTAATGGGAAACAGGGTGTAAACAGGGAAACAGGGGAAATTAAGGACTGTGCCACATGTCCTTATAACCAGTTTGGCAGTGACGGCAAAGGAAAGGCATGTAAAAACTTACACCGCTTGTTTATTTTGAGGGAAAGTAATCCTGTTCCGCTTATGCTTTCACTTCCTCCTACCAGTTTAAAATATATGAGGGATTATATAGCAAAGAGGATACTGTTTAAAGGCTTTCGTTCGTGGCAGGTAGTAACAAGGATAACATTAAAGAAAGAAAAAAGTGCAGCAGGGATTACATACAGCCATGCAGTTTTTGCGCTGGCTGGCAGGTTAAACCAGAAACAGCTGTGTAAAACAGAGGCAATGAAGGACTGTATAAGGCAGCAGTACCGCCAGATTGGTTTTGAAGATGATGCTGGTGACATGGCAGGGGGGATGGCAGCAGACAGCAGTGGTTTTATGGAAGCCCCTGATGTAACAGGGGAGGATGGACTTCCATTTAAAAATTAAAAATGTACAACTTTAAAAGAAGCCCGCGAGAAGGCGGGCATAATAAGGAGAAAACAAAATGAAAGAAAACAAAATACAGACAGGATTAAGGATACCAGAACCACAATATGAACGTTTATCTGCCATTGCCAAAAGAATGGGAGTTTCAGTAAATGCACTTATTCTTATGTTAATAGATATAGGTCTTAATCAGATTGAATTTCAGCAAGAGGAATAGAGCCATTATTTTCTTCATAATCATTTAGATATTTTTGTATTACATACTCTACAAGATTGTTTATTGAGCGGTTTTCTTTTATTGAAATAGTTTTTAATTTTGCATAAGTTGTTTCGTTTATCCGAAGTCCTGTTTGAATTTTATTGGCTGCCATAGGTAACACCTCCTATCAATTTGTTAGCACATTATATCAAAATTTTATTGACAATTCTACTAACGTATGTTAGCATACTGCTAACAAAACAAAGGAGGCTGCAATATGGAACTTATGTTTGAGATTGAGGAAACTATGCTTGAAGCAGACATTTTAAATGGTCTGCTTAGGGCAGTAACTAATGCTGCTTATGATGGCAGCTATGGGTTTGATTATTTTGAAACAGCTTTTAACCACATCTGTAATCTGGCAGATGAGCATTATGGACATCTGGAAAAATTGACAAACAGGACATTTGAAGCAAATAAAAAAGAAAAAATCCAAGTCCTGCATATGCAGGCAGAAAGGGGATAAGGAAATGGACAAGTTAGAATTTACACTGGACAGCAGGGAAGTTGCTGCAATGGTAGGTAAGGAACATCACAAGTTATTAAGGGATATCCGTACATACATAGAGCAAGTGGAAGAGATAAACAAAAAAGCATTTGAGGAGGGCAAAGCCCCATATGCACTAACTTACTTGTAAAAAATAGAAAACTATGTCATAATAAAAGCC
>CAJTOK010000072.1 GCA_910577825.1 uncultured Lachnospiraceae bacterium
TTTTTAACTGTGTGCCTTATAAATGTGCCTTTATGACTGAATAGTAACAAAAAATTTAAAAATATTTGAAAAAGTTATTGACAGAACCAGATTTATGTTGTAGTATATATATCGTACTTGTGGGAAACAAGCAGTAAAAGCATATATAGCTGCACGAGTGGCTCAGTGGTGGAGTACCGCCTTGCCAAGGCGGGGGCCGCGGGTTCGAATCCCGTCTCGTGCTTATTTTTTTGTCTTTTAATTATCTTATTTAATTAGTTCTTTAGCTTTTTTGCCACTCATGTGTTCTATTAAAAGCCCGGTTATACAGAAATGTTCCCATTCTTTATTAATAACAGAAAGCATGTCTTTTTCACTTGTTGAAGCTGCATATTTAACAGCAAGTTTTTTTATTGCTTCCATTTTTTCTTCTTTGTTATCTAATATATGTATCCCGCCAAATACAATTACACTGCTGAAATATGTAGTATATTCACCAGGCACTACATTATCGCTGCCTGTCACACAAAAAGAAGCTTTAGGGCAGAATTTTATTGCATCTATTTTATGGCCAGTAATGGCACTGTGGAAATAAATCCATCCATCACTGTATACATAACTTAATGGCACAGCATAGGGGTAGCCATTGCTGCCATATAAAGCAAGTACACCCGAAGTACCTTTATTTAAAATATCTTCACATTCTCCAGATGTTAATAACTGGCGTTTCCTTCTCATTTCATAGAACATAATTTTCTCCTTTTTGCACACTGGATTTATATAAATCCATAAAAAACAATAACCAATTTTATAAATTTTAATATTATATATCAGATGGAAATGCGTTTTTATGTATTATACACCGGTTTTTAAAAAATTGAAAGGAATAAAATAAATATGGTACATTTTCTTCTGGTAATAATATATCTTGCATTTATAAGCATGGGGCTGCCTGATTCACTGCTTGGTTCAGCATGGCCGGCCATGTACAAGGAATTTGGTGCGCCTGTTTCATATGCAGGGATTATTTCCATGATAATTGCAGCAGGGACAATTTTTTCCAGCCTGCAGAGCGGAAGGCTGGAGAGATGGCTTGGGACAGGAAAGGTTACGGCAATAAGTGTAACGGTAACAGCTGTTGCACTGGCAGGGTTTTCATGCAGCCATTCTTTTTCCAGCCTGTGTTTATGGGCAGTCCCTTACGGGCTTGGGGCGGGAAGCGTGGATGCTTCACTGAACAATTATGTTGCACTGCATTATGCAGGCAGGCATATGAACTGGCTTCACTGCATGTGGGGGCTTGGGGCTTCAGCAGGGCCATATATAATGGGGTATGTACTGGCAAATGGGAATGGATGGGGCATGGGATACCGGTATATTGGCATACTGCAGGCAGTTCTTTCTATAATTTTAATATCCAGCCTTCCTTTATGGAATAATACACATAACAGCGGGCTGGTACAGGATAATAATACTACGGCATCAGAGCCTCTTTCATTGTGGCAGGTTATTAAGATACCGGGGGCAAAGGAAATAATGGTTACATTTTTTTGTTATTGTGCATTAGAACAGACAACTGGATTATGGGCCGGCAGTTACCTTGTACTGGACAGGGGTGTATCTGCAGAAAATGCGGCAGGGTTTGCAGGGCTGTTTTTTATGGGGATTACAGCAGGAAGGGCATTAAGCGGGTTTCTGTCAGCAAAGTTAAGTGATATAGAAATGATACGGCTGGGGCAGGTAATAGCATTTGCAGGCATTTTAATGCTGTTTATACCATATAGCAATATAACCCCGCTTATCGGGCTTGCAGTAACAGGCTTTGGGTGTGCGCCTGTCTATCCATGTATTATACATTCCACGCCCTGCTATTTCGGTGCAGACAAATCACAGTCCATGATAGGGGTACAGATGGCATCAGCATATACAGGCACCTGTTTAATGCCGTTCTTATCGGGGCTTGCAGTAAACAGGTTTAGCACGGCACTTTTCCCGTTTTATCTGGTAATAATACTTGGGCTTATGGTGGCAATGCACGAAAGGGCATTGGAAAAAGTACATAATAACTGAATTAATGGGTGTATTGTAATTGCTGGCACTATATATTGAAAAACCTGCAATATCTGGTATAATATTTATCTAAGAAACCAGAATAAATAATATTATAATATATATCTGATATGGAGGAGAGCATGGTTATTTCAAAATATTCATTAATTGGCGCTATTTTACAATACCACCCTGAAACCGCGGTGGCATTTAATGAAATGGGCCTTGGCTGTGCCAGATGCCCGTCGTCTGCAAGGGAAACTTTGGAACAGGCGTGCAATGTACATGGTATAGACCTTGATACTGCTATTAGAAAGTTAAATGCTGCTTTAGCAGATTAAACGGACAGGAGAAATTAAATGAATAAACAGAATGAAGCAAGAAATTTAAGCATGGTTATGGATTTATATGAGCTTACAATGAGTAATGGTTATTTTACAGGCGGTGATACAGGCACAAGAGTAGTTTTTGATGTATTTTACCGCAATAACCCGGATAAAGGAGGTTTTTCCATATTTACAGGCCTTGGACAGATTATAGAATATATAGAAGGCCTTCATTTTGATAATGAAGATATTGCATATTTACGCAGCCTTGGAATATTTGATGAAAGATTCCTCAGTTTTCTTAAAAATTTCAAATTCAGGGGTGATATATATGCACTTGAGGAGGGTACTGTTATGTATCCAGGTGAGCCTGTAATTACTGTTATTGCACCCCTTATTGATGCACAGCTTATAGAAACAGCAGTTCTTCTTGAAATAAACCACCAGTCGCTTATAGCAACCAAGACAAGGCGGATATGCTATGCGGCAGGTGGAAGGCTTGTTTCTGATTTTGGCGCACGCAGGGCACACAATATGGATGCTGCTGTATATGGTGCAAGGGCTGCATTTATTGGAGGCGCTTCCTCTACGGCAACTGTACTTGCAGGGCAGATGTTTAATATACCAGCCAGCGGGACTATGGCACACAGCTGGGTCATGTTTTACCAGGATGAATTTATGGCATTTAAGAAATATGCAGAAACATATCCTGATATGACAGTGCTTCTTGTTGACACATACGATGTATTAAAAAGCGGCATACCTAATGCAATAAGGACAGCTAAAGAAGTATTAGAACCAATGGGCAGGCGGCTTAAAGGCATACGGCTTGACAGCGGCGACCTTGCATACCTTTCTAAGAAGGCAAGGAAAATGCTTGATGATGCAGGGCTTTATGACTGCATAATAGTAGCTTCAAACAGCCTTGATGAATTTACAATACAGTCACTTATAGCACAGGGGGCATGTATTGACAGTTTCGGTGTTGGTGAAAGGCTTATAACATCAAAGTCAGAGCCTGTATTTGGTGCAGTTTATAAACTGGCCGCGGTAGAAGATAACGGTGTATTTGTGCCAAGGATAAAAATTTCTGAGAATATAGAGAAAATTACTAATCCAGGGCTTAAAAAACTTTACAGGGTCTATGATGAAAATAATAAGGCTGCCGCAGACATTATTGCAAAATATGATGAAGAACTGGAAGGTTTAAGCAGTACAGACTGTATTGACCCTTTAAAACCGTGGAAAAAAAGAAGTTTTAAAAACTGCCGTTTTGTAAACCTGCACAAACAAATATTTAAAGACGGGAAATTTACTGGTACTAAACGGAGTGTACAGGAGATTGCAGTTTATGTTAAGAAACAGCTTGATAATGAAATATGGGTGGAAGAACAGCGTTTTGAAAACCCGCATATACACTACCTTGATATGACACCTGCCTATTATGACATGAAACGGGGGCTGTTAGCTTCTGTAAAAGAATAGGCTGTAACTTTAATTTTTATTGCTGCTGTGGCGGCATGGGGGATTTTTATGAAGAAGAAAATATACGCTTTGCTTTTACTGTTATTTGTGCTGGTTACAGGTGGATACTATTATATGTATTATCCTGCAATAAATATACACAAGCCTTCATTCTGGACAGGGATGGTTGTAGTGTGCCTGGTGCTTGGGGCTATATTTGGGATTAACAGTATAAGGTACAAGTTCGACAGAAACAAGAAGATAAAAAATTTTGGCTATCTGCCTTTTGCCAGCAAAATATTCAGTGTGCTTGCCATAGTCCTTTTCCTTGTGGCATTTATTGGGAATATCATTGGCTCACCGCTTTTAAGGGCAAAGAAGTACGCTTCACTGCTTGTTGTAGAGAACAAGGATTTTGCCACTGACCTTGAAGAAACAGAACATATAACTGACCTGGCGCTTATGGATACAGAAAGTGCAAGGATTTTTGGCAACAGGAAAATAGGTTCTCTTTCAGAGGTAGTAAGCCAGTATGAGGTGGAAAGGGATTATACACAGATAAGCATACAGCAGTCACCATACAAGGTTTCTGCACTTAAATATGCAAGCTTTTTTAAATGGTGGAATAACAGGGACAAGGGCATCCCTGGCTATGTAAAGGTAAACCCTGTTAATTCAAATGCTGAATATGTGGAACTTGCACAGGGCATGAAGTACGTGCCATCTGCATATTTCAATTATAACCTTATGAGGCATGTACAGCTTAAATATTCAACAAAAATTATATCTGGTTATAATTTTGAAATTGACGACGAAGGAAACCCTTATTATATATGTCCTACAGTATCTGCACGTATAGGGCTGTTTGGCGGCATGGATGTAAATGGCATTATTATATGCAACCCTGTGGACGGCTCATGCAGTTATTATAATATAGACAGTATTCCTTCATGGGTTGACAATGCTTATGACGGGCATCTTTTATGTGACAAGTACAACTGGTTTGGCACGCTTTCAGGCGGCTTTATTAACAGTGTCTTTGGACAGAAGGACTGCAAGCAGGTTACAGACGATTTTGGATATAAGATTATCGGGGATGATGTGTGGATTTACACAGGCGTAACATCTGTAAACGGCGACCAGTCCAATATAGGTTTTGTAATGATGAACCAGCGTACATCAGAGGCAAAATATTATAAAGTATCAGGTGCGGAAGAGCATTCCGCAATGGCAGCTGCTGAAGGCGAAGTACAGGAAAAAGGCTATGATGCGGCATTCCCGAGCCTTATAAATGTTGGAGGCGTACCGACTTATATAATGGTGCTTAAAGATGATGGCGGGCTTGTCAAGATGTATGCAATGGTAAATGTTGAGCAGTATAATATAGTTGCAACAGCTTCTACGCAGAATGAAGTATTTGCTAATTATAAAAAACTTCTTAAAACAAAGGGCGGAAACATACAGGCGGATATTTCCACAGAGAGCAGGACAGAGGTAATAAATGTGGCAGATATCCAGTTTATTAATACAGAAGACGGCAATATGGTGTATATTAAAGATGAGAAACATAATGTCTATAAGCAGAAATTTGAAGATAACGAACAGCTGGTAAGGATTACCGCAGGGGATACAATAAAAATATCCTATGAACCATCAGAAGATGGCATAAATTATCTTTCCTCATATGAATTTGTGCCTGCAGGTAACAGCGGTACAGATACGCCTCTGGCAGAATAAAATAATTGTAATAAATTTGTAAGAATTTTAGAGATATTTTATAATTATTCATAAATTACAGCATTGTATTTTCTGGAAAATGATTTAAAATAATTTAATATAATTTACAATAAGTGGCGCAGCCGTGGATAGTAACAAGAAATGAGGGGTTTTTATGAGGGAAAGATTGGCAAGGTTTATGCAGGGAAGGTATGGTGCTGACCAGTTTACAAACTTTCTGGTTTTTAGTGCACTTGTAATGCTTATACTGGAAATGTTTATAAAAGTTCCTTTTATACATTTCCTGCTTAACACATTATCAGTTGCAGCAATTATTTATGCTTATTTCCGTATGTTGTCAAGAAACCATAGTAAAAGATATTCAGAAAATGAAAGATATATGAAATTTTATAATGGCGTGAAATTCTTTATTGCACGCCAGAAAAGCCATATGCAGCAGAGAAAAACGCACCATATTTATAAATGCCCCCAGTGCCGGCAGAGCATAAGGGTGCCGAAAGGCAAAGGGCGTATTGCAATTACCTGCCCTAAATGCCATACAGAATTTATAAAAAGGAGTTAAAGGGTTGTTTGGTTATGTGCTTCCCTGCCAGGATGAACTGAAAGTACGGGAATTAAGGGAATACAGGGCTTATTACTGCGGGCTCTGCAGATGCCTTAAAGAAAGTTATGGACTGGCGGGGCAGCTTTCTTTAACTTATGATATGGCTTTTCTTGGTATCTTGCTTACTGCACTGTATGAACCAGATATTACAGTACAGGATATAAGGTGCATGGTACATCCTGCACATAAGCATATGGTAAAAAAAAGTTTCTATCTGGAGTACGCTGCGGATATGAATGTCCTGCTGTCATATTATAAGTGCATGGACGACTGGAATGACGAACGCAGGCTTTTAAAGGCACTGTATGGCAGGATGCTATGGTTTAAAGGAAAAAAGGCCATAAGGAAGTACCCGGACAAGGCGGAAAACATCAGGAAGAACCTTGAAAAGCTTGATGCTGCGGAAAAAAGCAACTGCAGTAACCTGGATTATACAGCAGGCTGTTTTGGCAGTATATGTGCCGGGATATTTGCCTGCCATAATGATGAATGGGCAGAAGACTTAAACAGAATGGGATATTTTCTTGGCAAGTTTATATATCTTCTGGATGCGTATGAAGATATGGAAGAAGACAAGAAAAAACATTGTTATAACCCGTTCCTTGCTTCAGGAAAAGAGGAGGTTACGCAGGAAGGGGCATACCAGATGCTTCTTATGATGATGTCAGAAGCAGGGAAAGCTTTTGAGCGGCTGCCAGTCATACAGAATGCAGGAATTTTAAGGAACATTATCTATTCTGGCGTATGGTGCCGCTATGAATGTGTAAAGAACAAGAAAGCCGTTCCTTATAAGATTGGAGAAAAATATGAATGACCCATACCAGGTGCTTGGAATAAGCCGGTCTGCTTCTTCTGATGAGATAAAAAAGGCATACAGGAATTTAAGCAGGAAGTACCATCCTGATGCCAATATCAATAACCCTAATAAAACCCAGGCCGAAGAACGTTTTAAGGAAATACAGCAGGCATATAAACAGATAATGAATGAAAAAGAAAACGGGTATTATAACAGCGGGAATTTTGGCAGCGGCTTTGGCACTGGATATTCTTATACAGGGCAAGGCGGACAGGACTCCTACGGGGATGTAAATTCCATGCACTTAAAGGCTGCTGCCAATTATATAAATAACAGGTACTATAAGGAAGCACTTAATGTACTCGGGCAGATGCAGGAGAAGAACGGGCAGTGGTATTACCTTAGTGCAATAGCCAATGCAGGCCTTGGCAATAATATACTTGCACTGGAACATGCAAAGCAGGCGGCAGCTTTAGAGCCGCATAACCCGCAGTTTGCACAGCTTATAGCACAGCTTGAATCAGGGGGGATGTGGTACCAGGGCATGCAGAGCCCCTATGGCACGCCGGCAGGCTCAGGGAGTGCTACATGTGCTAAATTATGTATGGTTTACATGGCATGCAATGTGTGCATGGGAAGCAGCATGTGCTGCAATATGGGGTATTATTACCCGCCATATTAAAATAGTATTAAGCATTTTTACAGAAAGGCAGTATGCAGGATGCGTGAAATTACATTTAAAATGGAACGTCCAGGGCTTGTAAAAGCAGGTGACAAAGTACATGTCAGTGAAAAGAAAACAGCCCTTAATTACAGTTATATAATTGAACCAGCAGTAGCAATGTCTGGCTGTTATAAAGTTAATGAAAGGATTAAAACAGATAATGGCATTGTAAAGAATGTTGAGCATAATGAAAGAGGGTATTATGTAATTGTGGAGTTTGATGAATAACAACACAAGCATGGAAAGGATTTAATATGATTAAGCTTGAAAGAACAAGTGTAATGAATTTTGAAAATGCCATGCGTGGTGCAAGAAACCCCCTTAACAGCTGGGACAGGTATGACAGCAGTACAGACAGCGGGGGGAATTTTATATTTGGGGCTAATGATTTAAAGCTTGCAAAAAGGCTTTGCCATGCAGGAAGTGACCACCGTAAGTTTATAAGGCAGGTTTTTATTTCGGTGGATATAACAGCACCAATTTACTGGTGGAAAGAGTATGATACCTATAAGGTCGGCACAGTAGCCAATTCTACAAGCACAATGCACAAAATCCATAGCAAACCATTTGAAATGGCAGATTTCAGTACAGACCATATGGTTCCTTCTGCCCTTTTACATATGGAGAACATGGTACTTGCACTTGAAAATACCAGGAAAGAATATATTGCCACAAAGGATAAGGCTTTATGGTACAGCATTATACAGCTGCTGCCAGAAAGCTATAACCAGATGCGTACATGTACATTTTCTTATGAAAACGCATTTTCAATGTATAATGCAAGAAAAGACCATAAACTTGAAGAATGGCATACATTCTGTAACTGGATAACCAGCCTGCCATATTTTAAGGAACTTTTCCTGGAAGAAACAGAAGAATAAGAATAACAGTAAAAAAGGGCTAAATAATAAGAATGGAGGTGTTTTAAGTTAATAAAAATATAGATAAAAGTGCATATATGTGATAAAAT
>CAJTOK010000073.1 GCA_910577825.1 uncultured Lachnospiraceae bacterium
TTTTCGTAGCAATACACAAATCTAAACTAGCTCTTATAAATCCGAGAGGCTATATCTATATTTCATTTATCCAGAATAGCAGCCAGACATATACATAAATCCTAATATTATGCTATCAGCAATTCTGGTATTATAACATATAAATTAATGCTTTACAATGATATGCCTTATACTTTTTCTGCCTTTCCGTATGGCTGGAACTTCTGGATTTACACGCTTTCAGGAAAAACACGGTGACAAAATATATATTTATTGTTATAATTAAAAAAACAGATGGAGGGAAAAATATGATAGATTATATCCTTAAAAATGATTTAATTGAAGCAGGTGTTAATATCAAAGGGGCAGAACTTGTAAGCCTTATACGCAGAAGGGACGGAAGGCAGTATATGTGGAGTGGTGATGCCACATACTGGAACAGGGTTTCACCCGTGCTGTTCCCGTTTGTCGGAAAGCTGGACGGGCAGAGATACCAGCATAAAGGTATATGGTATGAGAATATAGCACAACATGCCTTTGCAAGGGATAAACTTTTCAGGCTTATAGAAAAGTCAGATGATACAGTATGGTTAAGGATTTCAGATACAGAAGAAACACGCCAGATATATCCGTTTAAGTTTACATTCTGGTCTGGCTATAAGCTTTCAGGCAACAAAATCAGGGTAATTTGGAAAGTATGCAATGATTCAGATGAAAAAATGTATTTCTCACTTGGCGCACACCCGGCTTTTATGTGCCCTGGAAATACTAAAGAAGGATGCAGGATTAACCTGCATACAAATGAAAGCTCTATAGAAAGCGGGACACTTACATCAGACAGGGTACTGGGTGGCGAAAAAAGGGTATTCCAGCTTAAAGACGGCCGTCTTGAAGCAGAAGAAAGCATATTTGACAAAGATGCACTTGTTTTAGATGCTTCTAATATTAAAAAAGTTTCACTGGAAGATGCACAGGGTAAAGAATACCTTTCAGTTTCATTTGATACCCCTCTCCTTGGCATATGGTCACCAGCTGGCAAAAAAGCGCCATTTATCTGTATAGAGCCATGGTATGGCAGATGTGACAGGGAAGGCTTTACAGGCAGCCTTAAAGAACGTGAATATGGCAATGTACTTGAAGGAGGGGAAGTATTCCTAAGAGAATATACAATAGAAGTAAATATTTAACTGCTGCCATCTGGTTTACTCATTATACTTTTACATATAAAAGAGGTAAAACTTTGTTTTACCTCTTTTAACATTTTACAATTAAAATCTTTCTAAATCTGTTTTTTAATCTTATTTTTGTCCAAACTGCCTTATTTTAATCTAAATTAGAATAAATTTTAAGTAAATAATTGACTTTAATTAAGTTTTGTATTAGTATAATATTACTAATAATTATTGTGCTGTAAAAATATAAAAAAATATTGGAGGATTATTATGAGGAAAAGATTTTGGAAAAAACAATGGATTGCTGTTGCAATGGCATCTTCAATGGCTGTTTCATCAGTAAACATGCCTGTAAACCAAAGTGTTTTTGTACAGGCAGCAGAAAACGGGGATGTAACAGAAAACGGAAAAGTATTTTATCAAAGTGACACAAAAGTTACATCAGAAAAATTAGAACTTCCAACAGAAGACTGGGGAAATAATAAACCAATTATTACATATGATGGTAATATACAAGATATAAATATAACACAAAATTTTACAATGACAGCAGATGTTTATATTGATGAAGATGGATATAATTCTCTTGCAGAAGAAGGAGATTACCTTAAAATCCAAGGAGTTACAAAACTGGTTGAAAAAGACTGGAATGACAGCCAGAAAATTCCTTATCTTGAACAGAGAAATTTTAAAAAAACAGAACAGGGTTATAAAACATCAATTACTATAGAGTTTACAAATAAGATAGCAGGTATTCTAAAAGAAATTGATTTTGTAGCCGTAGGACAAGGCTTTACAGGAACAATTACATTTGCTAATGTAACATTAACAGGAGAACCAGAACAGCAGATTACAGAGAAAAAAGAACCACTGGTGGCAGATGACTTTGAGGGAACTGAATCTGGAACAAATGGCTGGGCTAAGGAAGATGGATACCAGTATAATAATGATGTTAAAACAGAAATTGTAGAAGCATTTGGAAGCCAAATGTTAAAAGCCGGCCTTGATTATACGGGATGTGAAGGGATTGACTGGAGCGAGGCAAAGATTAAGAAAAATTTTACTGAAGGAATTGATGTATCAGCATATAACCTTCTTACATTTGATATAATCTATCCAGAAGAATTTGATGGAAAGTTTAAAATAAAGGTATTTGCACAGGGGTCTGGAAAAACTGTTATTGAAAAAGATGTGGCTTCTGAAGGCACGGATTCTGGTAATGGCATGAAAAAGGCTGTAGTAACAATTCCATTTTCACCAAATGCAACAAAAATTGAAGATATTACCTTAGGAATTATCGGCGTTAAAACATCTTTTAAAGGAGATATCTATATTGACAATATTACATTATCACAGCGTGATGAATCAGAAGATTTTGTTGATATTACATCAAAACCAAATGAAGCAGGAGCCAGGCAGATATAAGTAAAATGCCAGAGGAAATTACTCTTTCAGATAAAGATGCTTCTGCCCAGGCTAAAGCATTATATTCTTATCTTTCTTCAATTAAACAGGCGGGACAGGTATTATTCGGGCATCAGAATGATACACATAAATGCGTAGCTTCAAGGGAGGGTGTGTATTCTGATACAAAGGATGTAACAGGCAGCATAAGCGGCATTACCGGCCTTGACAGCCTTGCGCTTACTGGCGTTGAGTCTGGTATTGAAGACATAGAAGAAGCAATAAAGGAATGTGTAAATATTGGAAAGAAAGCGGCTGCAGAGGGTTCAATCCTTACATTATCTTTACATATGCCAAATATGGGCAATGATAAAATAACAGCAACACCAGACGCCAGCAGGAAATATGATTTTTCACAATGTAATTTCCAGGAAGCACAGGACTTGTCCAATAACTGCGCACAGGAAGTAATGCCAGGCGGCAGGTATAACGGGCAGTTTACAACATATCTGGATATTATTGCTGACTATGCAAAAGGGCTAGGGGATATCCCAGTGCTTTTCCGCCCGTTCCATGAAAATAACGGCGGCTGGTTCTGGTGGGGTTCTTCTGCTACAAGCGGGGAAACATATAAAGCAATGTTCCGTTATATGGCAGATTATTTAAGGGAAAAGGGTGTACATAATCTTATATATATATATTCACCAAACGGGCCAATAGAGTCAGAAGAAGAATATAACGAAAGATATCCAGGAGATGATTATGTTGATATCCTTGCATTTGACTATTATGATGATATAAATGATAAAACTGAATATGGCAGTTCATTTTTTAACAGTTTAAAGTCAACATGTGAAGTAGTCAAAGGCCTTGCAGATAAAAAAGGAAAGCTTGCTGCCATTGCAGAAACAGGCGTGCGTGTTACAAGGGATGGTTCATCAGAAGGCATTATGGTTAAAAACAACCCAATCAAGGGCAAAAACTGGTATGGCAATGTAAACCAGATTGCAAAAGAAACAGGAATGCCATATTTCCTTTTATGGGCCAATTTCTCTGACACTAATTTTTATATCCCTTATAAATATAATGATACCAAAGGGCAGGAACTGGTAAATGAATTTATAGATTTCTATAATAATGAATCAAGCATATTTGCAAACGGAACTAATTTCTATGGCAAAGCAGACCAGAAACAGGTTACAAACACAGAACAGAAGATTAAAAGCGGTTATTTTATAAATATGTTCCCAATGGCAGAAATTACAGACGCTGTTACATTAAAAGCATCAGTTAAGAATGCTTCCAGTGTGAAATTTGTATTAA
Organism: uncultured Lachnospiraceae bacterium; assembly: GCA_910577825.1. Lineage (GTDB taxonomy): Bacteria > Bacillota > Clostridia > Lachnospirales > Lachnospiraceae > Butyribacter. The sequence goes on from CAJTOK010000073.1 coordinate 3,879, forward strand.
ATCCAGGAGATATAGAAAAAGAACTGGCAGTTTCATTAAATGCCCAGACTGGATATTATGAAGCAGAACTTTCAAAAGAGGTTCTGGACTCACTTGGCAAAACAGACACAGGCACTATAAGCATTAATGCAGATGGGGAAAACATTGTTACACTGCCAAATATCAGTTTTGGCAAAAAGAAACCTGTACTTGAAAACCACCAGATAGACGACTTTGAAACATATGCAGGTGATAATGGGCTTTTATCCAGCAAATGGAATACAAACAAGGCTTCAGGCTGTACAGTAAATGTTTCACTTGCAGAAGAACCACGTTATGAAGGCAGCTATGCTTTAAAATTTGATTATACTGAAACAAAAGGCGGATGGGCAGGCGCAACTATTGCTAAAGAAGCAGACTGGAGCAGCTATAATGCACTAAAATTCTGGGTACAGCCTGACGGGAAAAACCAGAAAACAGTTGTACAGATTACAGCAGGCGGCACTGATTATGAAGCATATTTACAGGAATACAGTGGTTATGCAGATTCCAGCACGCCTTTACTGGCCACAATTCCATTCAGTGAATTTAAAGCAGGCGGGACGCCTTTAAGCGGTGAGGCTTTAAAGAATATAGGCAGATTCGGGTTATGGGTCAATGCCATTGACAATTCAGATGCCTTTGCCAATGGTGAAACAACTGTAAGCGGTACACTTTACTATGATGATATAAAAGCTGTATCCGCAGATACAAATGTACCAGTTTTTGAACCGGCAGGAACTAAGCCGCAAGAACCAGAAAAGCCATCAGTACCAACAGAAAAACCATCAGATACACCTGTGCCAACAAAACAGCCGCAGACATCTTACCCATATATCCCGTCACCAACACAAGGCGGGGCAAGCCAGACGCCAGGCAGTACACAGGCACCGGCAGCAAGCCAGGCACCGGGCAATACACAGGCACCAGCAGCAAGCCAGGCACCAGCAGCAAGCCAGACGCCAGCAGCATCACAGACACCAGCGGCAAGCCAGGCGCCAGCAGCATCACAGACACCAGGCACAACAACAGAGATTAAGAAAGATGATGTTACAGGCACAGTTACAGAGATTACAACAACGAAAGACAATAATATTACAACAGTTGTTGAGAAAACCACACTGGCTGACGGCACAGAGAACATAAAAGAAACCGTAACAGAAGATTCAGATGGCATAATAAAAGTAAAAGAAACATCAAGCAGCAGCAAAGCCAATGTTGTACTTGTCAAAAACATAACAAAATATACAGACGGGGATATAATAAGTATGGACGCAGTTATCCATACAGGCAAATCCGAAATTGGCAGTGATTATTCCGCCAAAAACACAATACCAGAAACATTCCTTAATGAAGCTAAGGAAGCAGGTATAGACAACGTAACATTCTGCATTGGTGAAAATATAGTAAATGATGTTAAGTCAAATAAAAACCACAGGATGGTAATTAAAATTGAAGTACCGCAGGCAGACGGCGTATCTGTAGGGAAAGTCCTTCTTGCAGGAGAAGCAGTAAAAAGCGCTGTGGAAGAGAACAGGAAACTTGTTATTAAAATGGTTAATGAAGACCCGGCAAGTTCATATACTGTTACAATACCGCCAAGCGAGCTTGAAAAAATGCAGGGTGATATTGACATAAGCATAAAGGCAGGGAATGTTTCAGAAACCGGCGGGGATAAACAGAAAAAAATAGAAAACATTCTATCAGCCAATGGCATAAAAGCAGAAAATGCCGCCATTATATCCATAGCTTCAAACAATACAGAAGGCGGTATCAAAGCATCAGCACCTGTTGCAAATTCATCAATAAAAGCTGGCGGCAAAGCCTATGTTTACCGTTATAACAGCAACACAGGCAAACTTGAAGAAATTGCAAACAGTGCAAGGACAGTTCTTAAAAACGGAATGACAGGTATTGAAGGCTACAGCGGCAATGACTATGTAGCCACAAACAAAGAATTAAACGGCAATAACGTTGTAACACTCCTTGGACAGTCTAAAATAAAATTTAACAAGACATCTGTTAAAAAAGGCGGCAAAATAAAAATAAACACAACCCTTCCAGAGGAACTTAAATCAGAAACAAGCCTTAAAAATGAAGTGCCTTATGCAAAGCAGGCAGCAGTAGTTACATACAAATCTTCAAACACCAAAGTGGCAAAAGTATCAAAAAATGGCATAGTAAAGGCATCAGGCAAAGGAAAAGCCGTAATAACAGCCAGAATAAAACTTGCAGGCGGCAAAGTAAAAACAGTAAAGAAAAAAATTACAGTAAAATAATTCCTGCAAAAATTATTTATCCGTACCATAGCAAAAGTAATATTGTAGTATATTATAAGATATGCTATAATACCAAAAAAGAAAACGTAAAAACAATATTTGTTTGCATGGACTTTTAAAACAGAAGGGTACGGATAGGTATTATGTTTGGACAATTTTCAAGGACAGAATTATTATTAGGAAAAAGTGCAATGGAAAAACTCGCCAGTGCAAGGGTAGCAGTCTTTGGCATAGGCGGTGTAGGAGGCTATGTTACAGAAGCACTTGCAAGAAGCGGCATAGGCAGTTTTGACCTTATAGACAATGATACAATAAGCGCCAGTAACATTAACAGGCAGATTATCGCAACAGTAAAAACTACCGGCAAATATAAAGTTGACGTTATGAAAGAACGGATACTTGACATCAATCCTGATGCAACAGTAAAAACATATAAATGCTTTTTCCTGCCTGGCAATGAAGAACTGTTTCCATTTAAAGAATATTCATACATAGTAGATGCAGTAGATACAGTAACGGCTAAAATTGGAATTATAATAAAATCAAAAGAAGAAGGCAGGCCAGTTATAAGCAGCATGGGGGCAGGTAACAAACTTGAAGCTTCACAATTTAAAGCAGCAGATATTTATGATACAAAAACCTGCCCACTTGCAAAAGTTATGAGGCGGGAACTTAAAAAACGTGGTGTTAAAGAACTTAAAGTAGTATATTCAGAAGAACCGCCTCTAACCCCGGTTTATACAACAGAAGAAGAAAACCAGAAAAAAAAGAATACAGGACGGCCAGTGCCTGGAAGCGTTGCATTTGTACCATCTGTAGCAGGGCTTATTATAGCAGGTGAAGTTGTAAAAGACTTACTTCAACTATAAAAGGATGTATATTAATTTGTTTGTTTTGATAGTAAAAATTCATCTATATATTTAATATAGGTGAATTTTTTTATTAAAAATACACAAAAAATTAAATATATATTATTAATTTTGTATAAAAAATCTGGCAGATTAAAAAAACATATTGCATAAAATTGCCAAATATAATAATATTAAATTACTTTAGAAAAATATAAAATAATATAGCAGTTAATAAAAAGCAGAAAGCCATACCTGTTCTGGTTTATAACTTCTATATTATAAAAAGGGGATGGTGTATAACAGTAAAATCTTGATTTAATTTTGATTTTTAGAAAAGAAAGGGGATTTAAGTATGAGGAAACGCATTATAAGAAATGGCGTAAAAAGAGCCATTGCTTTTGTAGCTTCTTTATCACTTGTAGTTACAAGCAATGGCTTTGGAATGACCGGGGGGGGGTATGCAGATGCTGAAGAACTTAAACGGGAAATAATAGAAATTACAGATATAGACGATGTATATGAAAAAAGCAATAAGTCGAGAGTATCTGTACATGACCCTGCCATTATAAAAGATACTGATGGTACATATTATATATTTGGAAGCCATCTTGCGTGGGCAAAGTCCAAAGATTTAGAGAACTGGACAACGTTTACTAATAATATCAGTACAGATTATGAAACACTATTTACCAAGGAATTTGAATGGGCAAGTTCAGGAGATAGTGTTTATAATCCAGCAGGAAACCTATGGGCACCAGATGTTATATGGAATGAATCAATGCAAAAATGGTGTATGTATATGAGTATTAATGGCTGTTCATGGAATTCATGTATATGCCTTCTTACAGCAGACAGACTTGATGGTAACTGGACTTATGTGGGATCTGTTGTATATTCTGGATTTACAGAAAAAGATATTCAGAACGGTATACGTTCTTTTGAAAAAACAGATTATGGAGAAGTAACAGGACGTAATACATTAGACGAAAAGTTTATCAGGGCTTCATATTCTGAAAAAGATAATGGGACTACATGTGTACCAACTACATGGAATAAGGGATATGGTGCACATGCTATTGATGCGTGTGTTTTTTATGATGAAACTGGAAAACTCTGGTTTTCATATGGCTCATGGTCAGGTGGTATATATATATTTGAACTTGATGAAACAACAGGATTCCGTAAAAATATAGTCATTCAACTTGAAAAAAGGAGTAAATAGCGTCATCCAAAGAAGA
>CAJTOK010000074.1 GCA_910577825.1 uncultured Lachnospiraceae bacterium
AAAAATAATTATAAAAATTATTTAATTTTCTATTGACATTTATTAGCTGGACTTTTTTCCATTAATTATTTATTATAGCATAAAAACAAATATTTTTGGCAAAATACTGCAATTAAAAAAGGGGAAACTCAAAAATTATATTTATCGACTTATGCAATTTTCTGTGTTATAATAATTAAATTGTAAATTATAGAAAAAATATTTAAAATGGAAGGAGGTGGAATAAGTGGACAGGCTTGTGGCAGGTATTTTAGCACATGTAGATGCCGGAAAGACTACTTTATCTGAGGGGATTTTATTTCTTGCAGGGAATATTAAGAAACCGGGACGTGTAGACCATAAGGACGCTTTTCTTGATACTTACGGGCTTGAACGGGAAAGGGGCATAACGATATTTTCCAAACAGGCTGTTATTAGCTGGAATGACACAGTTATCACGCTTCTTGACACCCCTGGCCATGTGGATTTTTCAGCAGAGATGGAAAGGACGCTTAATGTACTTGATTATGCAGTGCTTGTAATAAGCGGCACAGACGGCGTACAGCCACATACGTCAACTTTATGGAAGCTTCTTAAACGCTACAATATCCCTGTGTTTATATTTGTTAATAAGATGGATATTGCAGGCAGGGATAATAAAGACCTTGTTAATGAACTTAAAAACAAGCTTGATGATGGCTGCATAAGTTTTTCAGATGGCAGGGACGGGGAGTTTTATGAAAATATTGCCATGTCCGATGAAGAAGTGCTTGATTATTATATGGAAAACGGGACGGTGGATGATAATGGCATAAGAAGGCTTGTATCAGAAAGAAAAGTTTTCCCATGTTTCTTTGGTTCAGCACTTAAAATACAGGGTGTCAGGGAGTTTATGGATGGCTTTGCCACATATGCCGCCCCTGTAAAGTATGGCAGCATATTTAAGGCAAAGGTATTTAAGATTTCAAGGGATGCGCAGGGACAGAGGCTTACTTATCTGAAGGTTACAGGTGGCAGCATAAAGGCAAAGGATAAGATTGGTGAAGAGAAAATTGAGCAGATAAGGGTTTATTCGGGTGAAAAGTATAAAACAGCGGATATAGCAGAGGCAGGGATGGTATGTGCTGTTACGGGCCCTAAAAACACTTATCCCGGTGAGTGCCTGGGGGCAGAGGAGGAAGCAGGGCTGCCGTTATTAGAGCCTGTAATGTTTTTTACTGTAATACCAGAGGATGGCACAGACAGCCATACGCTGCTTTCAAAGCTAAAGATGCTTGAGGAAGAAGAACCACAGCTAAATATAGTATGGAATGAAAAGCTTAAAGAAATTAATGTACAGCTTATGGGTGAAGTCCAGCTTGAAATACTGCAGAGGATTATGTTTGAACGCTTTGGCATAAAGATTTCTTTCGGGCAGGGCAATATAGTATATAAAGAAACAATTACAAATACGGTTGAAGGCGTGGGGCATTTTGAACCGTTAAGGCATTATGCAGAAGTACACCTTCTTATGGAACCAGGGGAGAGGGGAAGCGGCATTGCTGTTTCATCTGCATGTAAAGAAGATTACCTTGACAGGAACTGGCAGCGCCTGATACTTTCACACCTTGAAGAAAGGGAGCACTCGGGGGTGCTGGCAGGAGCAGCAGTTACAGATATAAAGATTACGCTTGTTGCCGGCAGGGCACACCTTAAACATACAGAAGGCGGGGATTTCAGGCAGGCAACATACCGTGCAGTAAGACAGGGGCTTATGCAGGCACACAGCCTTTTGTTAGAGCCGTACTACAATTTCAGGCTTGAAGTCCCGGCAGGCTGTACTGGAAGGGCAATAAATGATATACAAAGGATGGAAGGCACTTTTGAAGGGCCTGTGGCAGAGGGGGACATGCAGGTGCTTTCAGGTACTGCACCTGTATCGCTTATGGCAGGCTATATGGCAGAGGTAAATGTATATACAGGAGGACAGGGCAGGCTTTCGTGCAGCCCCGGGGGCTATATGCCATGCCATAACGGGCAGGAAGTAGTGGAACGCACCGGGTATAACCCTGGTGAAGACACAGAGAACCCGGCAGGTTCAATATTCTGTGCACATGGTGCAGGTTTTTATGTGCCATGGCAGGAAGTAAAGAATTATATGCACCTTGAAGCAGTATATAAGGGTACTGGAAATATAGAAGAAGGCAGGGCGGAGGGGACGGAGGAGGAATATATTAAAAACAGGACATCTGCAATAACTTATAACGGGACAATAGAAGAAGACAAGGAACTTGAGGCTATTTTTGAAAGGACATTTGGCGCTGTTAACAGGAAGCTTAAAAGTGACACAGAAGGGAATTTTGGATATGAAGCCAGAAAGAAAAGGAAAAAGAAAGAACCAGATAAAGATTTAAAAGAATACCCTGGCAATTTTGCACGGTATAAGAAGAATAAATACAAAGATGTAAAACAATATCTTCTTGTTGACGGGTATAACATTATTTTTTCATGGGAAGAATTAAATGAGCTTTCAAAAGTAAGCCTTGATGCTGCAAGGAACAGGCTTATGGATATACTTTGTAATTACCAGGGATATAAACAATGTATACTGATACTTGTATTTGATGCCTATAAAGTAAAAGGGAATCCCGGTGAAGTCATAAAGTACCACAATATCAATGTTGTATATACAAAAGAAGCAGAAACGGCGGACATGTATATTGAGAAAGTTACACATGAGATAGGCAGGAAGCATAATGTCACGGTTGCCACGTCAGATGCACTTGAACAGATGATAGTGGCGGGTGAAGGTGCAAAAAGAATGTCTGCAAGGGAGTTTTTGGAAGAAGTGGAAAGAATTTCAGAGCGTATTAAGGAGATTATAGAAAATGATTTTTAAGAACTGCTGTTACCGTATTTACCAGTGTGTACTGCTTAATATTATGCACATGGTAAAGTACAATAATAAAGCTGTATCAAAAAAAGGCGCTGTATATTATATACCAGCGCTTTTAAGGAAACAGGGCATTACAGGCAATGTACTGGTTATTACAGGGCCACATATTGTAAAGACTGCCTTGTTCCAGAGGATAACCAGTGTATTTAAAGAAAAAGGCATAAGCTGTGTAATATTCAGCGGCACAGGCGCAGAAACAGAAACTGGCGGCATTGAAAAGGCAAGAAAGCTTTATATTGCAAAGAAATGCAATGCAATAATTGCAATAGGCGGCGGTTCTGTAATAGACTGTGCCAAAGCAGCGGCAGCAGGGGTTGCAAGGCCGGGAAAAAGGATAACAAGGCTTGCCGGATACCAGAAGGTCAGGAGGAAAATACCTGTAATTGTGGCAGTACCTACAACAGCAGGCACAGGTGCTGAAGTGACAGCATGTGCAGTGATTAAAGATACAGTTACAAATAATAAGAAAATAATTGCAGATACCAGCATAGTGCCGGGGTTCGCAGTGCTTGACCCGGTTATGACAGGAAGCCTTCCATCATATATGGCGGCATATTCAGGCATGGATGCACTCACACATGCAACAGAGGCTTATATTAATAAATATTCTTCAAAAAGTGCCAAAAAAGATGCGGAAACAGCAGCAAGGCTTATTACAGCCAATATTACAAAAGTATATTATGGCACAGGCGGAAGCATTCCCAGAAAAAAGATGCTTGAAGCCTCATACCTTGCAGGGCGTGCATTTGTAAGGAATGCCGTAGGGTATGTACATGCAATAGCACATGCAATAGGCGGCAGTTATAATATTGCACATGGCATGGCGGTAGCAGTGGTACTGCCATATGTACTGGCATGGTATGGGAACTGCATTAATAAAAAACTTGCAAGGCTTTCAGATATCTGCGGCATTGCAGGAAAAGACCTTCCAGACAAAAAGAAAGCAGAAGCATATATAAATTATATAAAAATATTAGGAAACCAGTTTGGAATTTACAGGAATTTTTACAAAATATTAAAAAACAAAAATATAGACAAAAAAGATATTAAAAATATGGCAAAATGTGCTATAATAGAATCGAACCCACACTATCCTGTTCCAAAGATAATGTCTTTAAAGGAATGTGAATATCTTATATACAGGATTTGCAATGCTTATTAAGTGGTTAATAAACTGTAAATGGGAAAGGAAAGGTTATTTATGGGCGGACCATTAAGCACAATATACGCATTATATTTACAGATAAGGATAATTAATGCGTTACTTCTTGGTATAATATGGTTTTTATACCTTAAAAATAAAAGGCTGCCTTTTGAAAGAGGTAATTTTTTTACAGCAATTCTTATATCCAGTACAGTAAATGTAGTATGTGATTTCGCCATTACATATAATCTGTATACCTATGGGACATCAGCAGGGTTACTAAGGGAAGTTTTGTACAGGTTTTTTATGGTAACAATATGTATGTCAATGTATTTTGTACATATGCACATTGTAACATTGTGCAACCAGTATGATAAAAGCCACAAAAGAAACAATATCCTGGTATCGCTGCCAGTTGTCCTGGCGGTGGCAGGCGGGTTTTTTGCACCAATAGAGATAAGTGCCGGTGAAGAGGGCGTATATTCTTATTGCACAGTTGTAAACCTTGAGTATGTTACAATGGGGATATATTTCCTGCTGTCAGCAACATGCCTCCTGGTAAACTACAGAAAGCTTAGCAGGAGGAAAATTGCCAATATGGCCATGGGACTTGGTGTCTGGTCATGTTTCGGGGTTATACAGGTACTAAACCCGAGCCTCCTGCTTTCTGGCACAGGCATTATTATACTTGAGCTTATGAACTTTTTAAATTTCGAGGACTCCAAAGTCTATATAAATTATGAAAATGGCTGTTTTAACAGCATGGCATACAGGAAGATGCTTAAATCATATTTTAATGAGAATAAAAAGTTCTATGTTGCACAGATAAGCTTCCATGAATTTCATATTGTACATGGCAAATACGGCCATGACATCTGCCAGAAGATACTTAGTGATATCGGCAGCATTGTAGAAGATACATTAAACCTTAAAGTCTATTCGGTGGAAGAGGAAGTTATCGGCATTATAATTGACAAGAATAATTATAATGAAGAAGCAATAAAAAACCTTGTAAATAAAATAGACTATGGTTTTACATTTAATGCCAGTGTTATACATGTAACAGGCACAATAGATATAGTTTACTGCCCTGATGAAGCAGAAAGCGTGGCAGAACTTGAAGATATATTCAGCTTTATGCAGAGATACCGTGACCGGCAGCAGGGCGTGTACAGGTATGATAAAAACATGTACAAGGAAAAAGAACGTTACTCTGATATACTGCGCATCCTTGACAATGCAATTAATAATGACGGCTTTTATATGGTATACCAGCCAATATACTCTGTTAAGAAAGGCGATTTCCATTCTGCCGAGGCGCTTATAAGGCTTAAGGACAGCAGGACAATAGGTTTTATATCACCAGAGGAGTTTATACCGATAGCAGAAAAGGAAGGGCTTATAATGAAAATCGGTGAAATTGCACTTTCAAAAGTGTGTGAATTTTCACAGAGAGCCAACCTTATCGGCCGTGGAATTGAGTATATTGAAATAAACCTTTCTGCAGTACAGTGCATTGACCAGGGGCTTACAAGGCAGATTAAGGATACTGTGTACAAATACGGGCTTCCATACAATTTCCTTAACCTTGAGATAACCGAGACGGCCGCCACTTCATCAGGAAATATGCTTAACAGGAATGTAGAGGCATTAAGGGATATGGGCGCATCATTTTCAATGGATGACTTTGGCACGGGTTACTCAAACCTTGCCCAGATGGTTGATATACAGTATGAACTTATAAAGATAGATAAAAGCCTTATATGGTGCTGTTATCCTGAACAGCGCAAGAAAATACTTATGAAAACAGAAACAGAAGAAAAAAGGGACGCTTCAATAACAAAGTCGGTTGCAGTCCTTACTAAGATAATTGAACTTATTAATGACCTTAAACTTAAAATAGTTGCAGAGGGTGTTGAAACAAAAGAAATGGTGGACGCGCTCTCAGAAAAAGGGGTAGACTACCTGCAGGGATATTATTTCTCCAAACCGCTGAGGGAAGAAGAATTTCTGGACTTTCTCGAATCTGCGGAATAGAATTGCGCCAATGGGGCTTTATAAATATTTATAAAGCCCCATTGGCGCATCTATTACAGCACCAGGGTTAAGCTTTTCAAGAAATGCTTTGTCCCTGAAACCCCAGCCTGCACTTATGCACTTTATGCCTGCATTCTTTGCTGTTTCAATATCAACATCAGAATCGCCTACATACAGTGTGTGTTTTCTGGTACAGCCGCCCATCTGTTCCATTGCCATATATACAGATGCAGGTGACGGTTTTGGCTGTATATTCCTGCTTTCCCCTATAGCAACAGAAATATATTTTGAAAAGTAAATATTGTTTAATTCCGTAACTGCAGCATGGTTTTTATTAGAATTAATTGCAAGCTTATACCCTTCTGAATAAAGTTTTTCTAACAGTTCCATAATTCCAGGATAAGGGCATGTTTTAATACGGCAGTTTGCAGTATAAAACTGTTTAAATTCATTAAATATCCCCTCAAACCCGTGTGTGGCCGTACCGTCTGGCAGTGAACGTTCAATTAGCTTCCTTATGCCATTGCCTACAAAAGAGCACACTTCACTGGAAGAATGTATGGGATAGCCAAATTCCACCATAGTGTGGTTTACAGCATCAGTAATATCTTCAAGTGTATTTAAAAGAGTTCCATCCAAATCAAAAATTACAGCATTATATTTATCCATAGTTACCTCATTGCTTTTATATATTTTTATGTTTTCTGGATTATTCCTGCAGCTTCTGGCGTATATATCCAAAACACTGTTCCAGCATATCTGTATCTACTTCACCCTGCTGGTTAAATGCTGTTGCCTCCACTGTAAATGTATCATCATATTTTATTTTGCGTATAAATGAGAAAAACTCACCAAAACCAATATTCCCTCCGCCTATAAGGAGCGAACGCAGTTTTTCCCATTCCATATACCCGCCGGCATAGTCATTTATATGGTAATGTTTTATGTGGCCTTCTTTCCACAGCCAGCTGTACTCTTCTTTATACAATGGTTGAACACAGCACCTGTCCCATTAAAACCCGCCTCCTGTTGTAATAATGCTATTATGTATCAGGCGTTCTTTAAGTCAAAATTGCTTCCGATAACACCTGCTGCATCTGCACCTTTAAAACTTTTTCCATAAGGGTTTTCTTCATTGTATTTAATCTGCGTTGTTGTCTCACCGCCAGAAACATAACTTCTGCCACATTCAGGGCATATGGAAGTTTTGATGCGCACGCTTGCCTGCATAACTTTGCCATTATTATTTGCTGCTTTTTTATAGGCATTGCTTACATGTTCCTGTTCATGTGACCTTACAGCAGAAGCAGCAGACTGTGGTGAAATATGTGCCGGTGACTTAAAAGAAACCATTTCATCAGAGCCGTCTTTGTATTTCCTGTTAGCACAGGTTTCACACTCTATCCTTCCTGAACGTGCCATCTGTTTTATAGAAGCCTTGTCATAGCCTGCGTCTTCAGCCTGCCTTACTGTACGTGGCATAGGTTCTTTTATAGCTGCATTAATATCTGCCCCGTTTATTTTCATAATTATCCCCCTTTTCATGTTCCATTTTTCTGTATTATACCAGAACACTATCCATGTGTAAAGCCAGGAACGCTATTCATTTTTCTCTTTCAGTTTTTTTATAAACCTTATATATATATTTATACATAGGTTATACTTAAACTGAATAGTTTTAAAGAAAACCATGTTCTTGTGAGCAGTATAATTATAACAATAAGCTTGCTATAATTATATTTTTTGGTTAAAAAATACTGGTATTAAACATATATATATGATATAATATTTTTTATTACAACTTATTAATGCAATTTAAAAGTAATCTGTATTGATTATATATAATATACTTTAAAAATAAAGTACGTAAAGTCCAGCTAATAAATGTCAATAGAAAATTAAATAATTTTTATAATTATTTT
>CAJTOK010000075.1 GCA_910577825.1 uncultured Lachnospiraceae bacterium
CAGATAGAGAGGCTGCATTATGACCATGATATAATAAATGAGGGATATACGGACATAACAAAGTATGGTATCTGCTTTTATAAAAAAGAGTGTCTTGTGATGTTAGAAGCCCATCAGTAAAAAAACTGTATGTTCCGCAAGCTTTTTTCTAAAAGTTTTTAGGAATGAAATCCTTCATATTCCTCTCCGGGCTGCCAGCTATCATATTTTAAGTTATGAAAAGGGTGGTATGGAGTCCCTTCTTAATAGTAAAACAGCCCAGAGCGAAAAAGTAAAAAAGCTGCTATTAAAAGCAGCCCTTTTTATATCTATTTTGTTTGTGCCATTGAGAATAATGTGTCTTGTAAAAGTTTAGAGAAATTGATATTATTTTTTTCAGCAAAGGTGTTTAACCATGCAGGGATAGTAAGATTCTTTCTTACTGCCTTTTCACCATATTTTTCTTCATAAGCATCTATATCTAACAATAACATATTTACCATATGCTTATTTTGTGCAGTTATTTCTGAATAGCTGGAAGCAGATGGTATTTTTTCCCCATCTTCAAGTTCTCCCAGTATCCAGCCACTAGCAGCGTCAATGCCCATTTCAATCGCCTGTTCCAAATTTTTGCCCTCTGTTACGCAGCCAGGTAAATCGGGAAATTCCACAACATACCCACCGCTCTGGTCTGAAAAAGGTTTAAATACAGCTGGATAAATTAGTTTCAATAATTATCACCTCCGTTATAAAAATTGAACAAATGAGGCTTACAGCCCCGCTTGTGTCATAATTGATTTTATGGTATCTAGGTTTAAATCCCCTTTATGCTCTGGTATTGTAACCTTTCCAGGTTTATCTGGGTGTTTATATTGATGGTGTGAACCTTTCTGTTTTACCTGGTACCACCCGTCTTTTAATATTATACTCTCGGCTTCTCTAAACTTCATCAAGTTTCTCCTTATTCACTCATGGCATTACTTCTCTCTTTTTATTAATATATTGTAATATGTATTATACGCATTGTCAATAAAAATTCTCTATGATATAATAAATAAGGGGTATACGGACATAACAAAGTATGGTATCTGCTTTTATAAAAAAGTGTGTCTTGTGATGTTAGAAGCCCATCAGTAAAAAACTGTATGTTCCGCAAGCTTTTTTCTAAAAGTTTTTAGGAATTGGCTTTTCTTTTTATAAATGTTATAACTAGAATGGTTGTCTGATACAACGATGCAGCTTAAAATTGGAAAGGCAGGATTTATGTTCCATATTAATTGTACTTTAAACTTTTATTCTATAATTTTTTAAATGAAAGGGGGTTTTTTAATGTTTATAAGACTACATTATGATTATGATATTGCAAAGAGACATATTATCCCTGGCATGGCACCGGATTTAAAAAATATATAATAATGGTTACTATAAATACCATATAGCCGGTACCTGCCATATTGCAACATGGTTCAGGAGGCAGATATGGGCTATAAAAGAGCAGAAGAAGTCCTTCCAGCAGAACTTCTTGAGCAGATACAGGAATACGTGGCTGGAGAAAGTATTTACATACCAAGACGCAAGAATGAGCGCCGCCACTGGGGTGAACAGACTGAAACGCGCGAAGAACTTAAAAAACGCAATTTACAGATAAAAAATGATTATGCCGGCGGCTTTACAATAAAACAGCTTGCAGAAAAGTATTTTCTCTCACCAAAAAGCATACAGCGTATTTTATATTCGGATAAAAATTAATTATAATTAATAAATATATAATGGCCCTGCTATTTATTTAGCAGGGCTGTATTATCCTTCCCCCGCCAAAGATGTAGCCGTTTTCATAGAATACTATGGCCTGCCCTGGTGTTACTGCCCTCTGCTCCTCTTTAAAATGGCATTCCAGCCGTCCGTCTGGTAAAGGAATTACTTCACATTCTGCACCTGCATGTGCATATCTTATTTTGGCTGTAAGTTTTATTGGTTCTTTAAGGCTGTCTACTGCCATATAATTTATATTGTCTGCAAATACTGTATCTGTAAATACACTTTCTGCATCCCCTAATACTATTTCCCGTGTACTGGGAATAATCCTTTTTATATAGTATGGCTGTTTTGCTGGAAGGTTTAATCCTTTTCTCTGCCCTATTGTATAGTTTTCAATTCCTTTATGCACTCCAAGTATATTCCCGTCTTCGTCAATAAAATTGCCTGCAGTGCATTTTCTGCCTGTTTCATGTTCAATAAAACTGGCATAATCCCCATCAGGCACAAAGCATATATCCTGGCTCTCACTTTTATCTGCTACGTTTAAACCGGCTTTTTTTGCAATAGCACGTATTTCTTCTTTGGTGTAATCTCCTGCTGGCATAAGTGTATGTCTGAGATGTTTCTGCTCCAGGCTGTAAAGTACATATGTCTGGTCTTTTCTGCATGCTGCTGGCTGGCTGGCTGTATAACGCCCGTTGGCAAGCTTTATTATACGTGCATAATGCCCTGTTGCAATATAATCTGCCCCTGTTTCCTCTGCATACTTTAGAAGTGCTTCCCATTTAATGTATCTGTTGCATGCAATACATGGATTTGGTGTATTGCCTTTCTGATATTCATCTATAAAGTAATTAATTACCTTTTCTTTAAAATCTTTTTTAAAATCCACTATATAATAAGGAATGCCAAGCTGTGCTGCAGCCTGCCTTGCATCTTCTGCTTCAGAAAGCCCGCACTGCCATATATCCATTGTTACGCCAATTACATTATACCCCTGTTCTTTCAGTATATATGCCACGGCAGAAGAATCAACCCCGCCTGACATTCCAACTATTACAGTTTCTTTAGCCATATGCTTTTCCTCCGTATACAAACCTGCATTATCTATAATTTATTATTTTATATTTTATTGCAAACAGGGGTAATACGCAAGTCTTAAATTTGCAGTCTTTTATAAGTTCAAAACCTTAGACAGCCATTTAATGTATTCTGCTGCCACGTTGCTTGTTTTGCTTAGAAATATACATTCCTTTGCAAGTGCTGTATCATCTGTAATTATATTATCAACATTTAAATCTATCATACGGTTTATGCTTTCTTCTGTATTTACTGTCCAGGCATACAATTCTTTTCCTGCATTATGTACATCTGAAACTATTTTTTCTGTTATGCTTGACGCTTCTATGCTGAAATGGCCTGCTGCATTAAGCCTGTTAATGTCACCATATGCAAGGCTCATTACATATACTGTCTGTATACGGCTGTTATATGCCTTTATATTTTCCAGAACCCCGTATACCTGTGAAGTAACCACGCAGTTATTATAAAAATCTTCTGCTTCTATAATATCTGCTACTTCTTTTTCAAATTCTTTTTCATGCCCTGATGGTTTTATTTCTATATTAAGTTTTATTTTATTTTTTTTGGCAAATGCAATTACTTCAGAAAGCAGCGGCACTTTTTCGCCTGCAAATTTTTTATTGAAAAAACTTCCCGCGTCAAGTTTTTTTATGTCTTTATAATCCATTTCCCACGTATTTTTATTAATGCCTGCTGTACGTTTAAAATTTGTATCATGTATTACAATGGCCTGCCCGTCCCTGCATTGCTGTATATCCAGCTCTATCCAGCCTGCCCCGGACTTTTTTGCCCCTTTAAATGCTGCCATTGTATTTTCTGGATAATCCCTTGATGCGCCCCTGTGCGCTGTTACCTCCATTGTACGGACATATTCAATCTGTATGCTTATTTTATTGTTATACACACTATATAAGTAAAAGCTGCAAAGGGCTGATGAAACAGTAAATAATAAAATACCTGCCAGGCGGATAATTTTTCCCGCTTTGCTGTTTTCCCTCCTCTGGCCTGCCTTTGCATGTATGATTTCCTCATGTATATGCTCTTTATGGCCATAATAAAGAATACTAATGCAGGCGTAACTTACAGGTGTGCCAAGTGCGGATGCAATTAAAAGTGAAACTGCCAGAAATATCCATACAACTGATGCTGGGACAATTCCAGCCAGTTTATACTTTGAAAACAGCCCGCCTAAGAATACTGCAAGTAAGATACCTGCTATAATGAAAATAAAGTACAATATATAGAAGAAAAATTGTATTCCTATTAAAACTGCCAAATCTGTTATTTTATTTTTCCTGCTTAAAACAGCACTTTTCTTCCTTGCTTCTTTAAAATTACACCCTTCAAGTGTAAAATAATGGAAAGCATAAATCCACCTTAATAGCAAAATGCTTAATCCAGTTATAAGAGCTATAAAAAGAACCAGAAGGTACTTATTGCCTTTTATAAAGTCTAAGATAAATTCTGGTACTGTTATGCTGCTGGCGTAGCTTGATGCAACTCCCAGATTCAGGAATGGTACCAGGAATAAAACAGTAAATACTACTAATATATTTTTTCTATGGAATACTTTCACTGCATTCTTTACTGTATATCCTGCCGCCTGTATTATACTGGTCCTGTTTCCCTGGCATGACTGGTCTAATATAAATATAACTGCACTAATATCAGCCATGGTATAAACTGCCATACATACAAAAAGCACCAGTAATACTGCTATTGTAACAGGATTAATAAAAATGGGATTATATTTTCTATTGTAAGGTATTCATACCCTGTTATTTTCATAAGCAGGTTAAAAACACCCCAGAAAAATGGTGTAAATATAGCAAAAGATAATATTTTATATAAAATTTCAAATCCTGCCAGAACCTGCCAGTTTATACGGATTAACTCTGCTGCTTTTTTAATTTTGTCCATAAATCCCCCTCCATAATAAAACGCTGGTTATTTTTGTATTGCATTAGGATAAATTTTCTTCATCCTTGCATCGCCAAAATGCCTGTCCATAGTTTGTTCCCATTTATATCCTGCTTCTTTTCCATCTGCCCTTGTGTCATAACGGATTAAAGCCATTACAGAAACACAGATATCAAATGATATAAATATTATTAAAAATATTGTAAGCAGGCGGCCTGTTTTTTCCAATATAATATTTATAAAACGTGACATTAAAGGATACAGCCCCTTTATCCATACAACTGCTGCTATTCCCCAGAAGAAACAGTAAAGAAGGTTAATCCTTCCGCCAAGGTTAAACTGCATATGGCTGTAATCCCAGAAGACTTTTCCAAATATTATTTCTGTAAAAACACTGCATATATATTCATATGCACCACCCAGGAAAACCCCTGCCCAGAATATATAGTGTTCCTGTTTGTCCCTGTCTTTATACAGCAGTGCTGTTAAGAGTGCAATGGCAAAACCCCATACAAGGCTGAAATGTCCCCATACAAGGCTGCTCCTGCGCATCCAGACGCCGGCCGTAACCCTGCAAAATATTGTTTCGGTTATATCACCTAAAAAAGCACCTGTTATAAGCAGCCAGAACAGTTCTGTAAAACTGCATTTTTCTGCGGGTTTGCCATTTACACCTGGCATATCTGGATTTGCTGGTACAACAGAAGGATATGCCCTGCCAATACGGTTTTCAATATGTAATGAAACTCTGGAAGCAAACTGTAATGTCCACTTCCTAAGTTTATAGTTTAATGCGGGCAGATGTGTAAATTTCTGTCCTGTATGGCATATTGCCATAACTGAACCTGACAAGTCCACAAAAGCTATAGCTATAAGCCCCCATACAACAGCTTTCCCTGCAAACCCTGGCAAAATATTGTATAAACCAATGATAAAGCTGTTAGTATAACGTACTGCCAGTACCCCGCAAAGCCCCCACAAAAGTGAATACTGCAGGCAGATATAACCGTCAAAATTCCATTTCTTGCCTGAATAATCCCACCATTTGTTCTGTTTCATTCTTTCTAGTGCCTTGCCAGCAAACCATTCTATAGCTGTGGCTACTGACATGCTGCCAAGAAACAAAAAAAATGTATCTTCTTTTAATTCCTGCATAAAGACAGATAAGATTATGCCTGTAAAACCATAGATAAAACAAAACGGGCCGGATGCAAAACCACGGTTCCTGAAATCTTTTTCTTTTATTGTAGCTACTGATGTTTCTGCCAGCCATGCAAGAAATGAATATGCAAAAAAGAGCATGGCTGTTTCATAAAATGTATAATTCATTTTACCACTTAATTCTCCTTAATACTTGTATTTTTTCTTATATTTTATAAAAATCCCTGCTGATAATGCAAGTGCCATAAGTTCTGCTACAGGTGTTGCAAACCATATTCCATTAACCCCGAAGAGGACTGGCAGTATAATCATTGTAATTAGCATAAATACAAAAGACCTGGAAAATGCAAGGACTGCTGAAACTATGCCATTAGATAATGCTGTAAACATGCCGCTTGCAAAAATATTAAAGCCAATAAATAAAAGGGCTATTGTACATATCCTGTTTCCTGTTACTGCAAGGCTGTATACCGGGTTATCCGGGCGGGCAAATATGGATACCAGCGGTTTTGTAAATGTAAATGATAAAACTGCTGTAAGCACAGAAATAAATGCAATTACACTAATGCTTGTTTCCACTAATTTCTTTAATTTTTTATTGTCCTGCCCTCCATAATAAAAACTAACCATAGGTGCTACACCGTAAGAATAGCCTGTATACAGGGAACTTGCAAACATCAGTACATATGTAATAATGGTTACAGCAGCAATTCCGTTTTCTCCTACATAATGTAACATTGTCCAGTTAAACATCATTGTAATAATACTTGTAACAAGGGCTGTTGCCATTTCAGAACATCCGTTTGATGCTGCACTGGCAAGCACTTTCATGGAAAATACTGGTTTTTTAAAGTGCAAAAGTTTTTTTTTGCTGCTAAAAACAGCCAGGCCTGCAACTGCTGTTACTGAATATCCAAGCCCTGTTGCAACTGCTGCACCGCCAATTCCCATATTAAATATGGCGATAAATATATAATCAAGCACCATATTTAAACATCCGCCTGTTACAGAACATATTAATGAAAGTGCTGCCTTTCCGCTTGCAATCATATAAAGTGTAAAATTATTCATTAACAGTATTGGCACAGTAAACAACAGATAACGGCTTAAATATTCTTTGCAATAGCCTGCAACTGCTTCTGACAGACCCATTCCGTTAAAAATTTTGTCCATTGCCATATAACCGGCACCACACATAATAATTCCGGCTGCTACATTTACAAGGATTAAAAAAGTAAAATCCCCTTTTGCTTCTTCCTCTTTCTTCTCTCCCATTTTTTTCATAATAACTGCACTGCCGCCTGTGGCAAGCATTGTTGAAATTGCTGTGACAAGCTGTATAACTGGTGCTGTAAGGTTAATTGCTGACAGGGCATCTATGCCTACAAGATTTGATACAAACAGGCCGTCAGCCATTGTATAAAATGACATAAATACCGTCATTGCGATTGTTGGTATTGCAAATTTTAAAATATTGCCTAATGTTACAGGCTTCTGGTATACATTCTGTTTCTCCATAATTTTTCCCTCCTGTATTGCATTTTTTTGTTATGTATAGTATCATAAACCATACAGTAACAGTACAGTCAAGGAATATTTTCTGTATAAAACAGGAGGAATAAAATGGATAAAAGAAGCAAGCTGCTTACTATAGGGGAATTTGCCAGGCTTCACGGCATAAATAAAAAAACCCTTATGTGGTATGATGAAACAGGGTTGTTTCCCCCCCCC
>CAJTOK010000076.1 GCA_910577825.1 uncultured Lachnospiraceae bacterium
TAAGGGTTTATAGGAGTTCCCTTTGAATAACCTAAATACATTATACAAGGAGATAATGGCAGCTGGATTTTTGAACTTTCAAAGTTTACAGGTGATACAGTTGTAAATAATATTGTTCTTGAAACAGCAGAAGCACAGGTTACTGAATCTGGTACGGATACAGCTATAAATATTGGTGCAGCAAATCTTGGCGGAACAGATTTTTCAGATAAGGGTGTTGCAGATGCTATAACTTCTGCTGTTGCTAATAAAGAAAACATTAATGCAATTATTGATGAAACAACTGGTGAAGAGATTACAGGCAGCGGACTGGAAAGTGCTATTACTGGAATTAAAAAAGCAGTAGAAGAGGGGAATAATGTAAATGTTTCACTTGAAGTAAATGAGAAGACAGACCTTGATACTGCTACAGAGGATACTGCTAAACAGACACTTGCTGAAATAGAAAAGCAGGCAGCACAGGATTCTGACAGGCAGGTAAGTGCCTCAAAAATTGCTATGCCTCTTGATATTTCATTCTATGCAAAGATAGCTGGATTAGATAACTTGAAGGTCAGCATAAAAGATACTGGAAATAAGGAAATGACAATTAAAATGGTAGTGCCTTCACATATAACAAAAGAATCAAATGGCGTGAAGAGATTATACTATATTATCCGTTTCCATAATAACCAGAAGACAATAATTCCTTGTACTTATAATGAGCGTTCTAATAATATTACATTTAAGAGCAATAAGTTTTCTACCTATGTACTTTGTTATGTAGATACAACGGAAAAGAAGAACCAGGATAACAATAATAACAACAATAATAATAACCACTATATACCAGGCCCATCACCGTCAGCAACGGTAACACCATCACCAGTGCCGGCCAGCCCTTCACCATCAGCGCCTGTTATAACACAGACACCAGCACCTGTTATAACACAAACACCATTACCAGCAAATACACCTGGTGACGGACAGGGCACTCCGCAGCCGCCAGCAAATAATACTCCGGTACCAACAGATGTTCCAGGTAATGAAGAACCTGGCGGTAATAATACAACAGTAAAAACTGGTACTAAGGTTGTTATTAGTAACTTAAAGTATACTGTGACAGCTGCTGGCAGCACAAGGACGGTTAAGTTTACAGGAGTGCAGAAGAAGGCAAAGAAAGTTGTTATTCCTGCATCAGTCAAAGTTTCTGGTAAAAAGTATAAAGTAACAGCTATTGCTAAAAATGCTTTAAAGGGCAATAAGAAGATACAGAAGCTTACGATTGGCTCTAATATTGCAAAGATTGGCAAAAAGGCATTTTATGGCTGTAGCAAGCTTAAGAGCATTGTAATTAAGTCAAAGAAACTTACATCTAAAAATACTGGAAGCAAAGCATTTAAAGGAATAAACAGCAAAGCGGTTATTAAAGTGCCTGAAGGCAAGGTTAAATCATATAAAAAGATTGTACGTGCCAAAGGTGCAGGTAAAAAGGTTAAAGTTAAAAAGAGTTAAGTTTTAATTATTTATGCTAAAGGTAGTAAAGCAGTTTTATATGTAGTACAAAAAATGCTGCTGGCGTAATGCCAGCGGCATTTTTAAAATTATTTATTAATACTTGACATTTTAGCCCGTTTTTATTATTGTTTTGTATAGAGAAATGCTTTCTGGAATTATTTTATATATTATATTATTATAGAATTTTTATAGGAGTTGGAAATTTTGAATGGAATGCTTTCAGTGGTTATGCCAATATACAATGAAATGAGAATTTCTGCAGGAGTAGAACGTACTATGAATGTTATCGAAAGTGCAGGGATACCATATGAATTGATTCTAGTGGATGATGGTTCAACGAATGACAGCTGGAACCAGATGACGGAGCTTGCCAGCCGGTATGAAACTATAGTTGCCGTTGCCCTGAGCCGTAATTTTGGCAAGGAAAGGGCTTTATGCGCCGGGCTTGATATGGCTAATGGTGATTGCTGTATCTGCATAGATTCCGATATGCAGCATCCGCCAGAAATAATACCAGAAATGTATAACCTGTGGAAGACAGAGGGATATGAGGTAGTAGAGGGAGTTAAGAATGCAAGGATTAAAGAAAACCCATTGTACCGCATTTGTGCAAAGAGTTTTTATTCTTTTTTGAAAAAAATGTCAGGTATTGACTTACAGAATGCTTCTGATTACCGTTTACTGGATAAAAAAGCGCTTGAAGCGTGGCGTTCTATGCCAGAAAAAGAAACTTTTTTCCGGGGGATGTCTTCATGGATTGGATTCCGCCGTACACAGGTATATTTTGATGTTTCAGAGAGAGAAACTGGAAAGTCTAAATGGTCTGTTAAAAGCCTTTTTGCCCTTGCAATAAATGCAATTACATCATATTCTTCTATTCCTTTATATTTTGCTTCTGGTTTTGGCATAATTTTTTTATTGTTTTTTTTAATTATGCTTATACAGACGATTTATATGAAAGTAAATGGACATGCACAGAATGGTTTTACTACAGTAATTATCCTGCAATTAATTATTGGGACAGTTACAATGATTAATATAGGGATTATTGGAATATATATCAAAAAAATATATGAGGAAACTAAGAACCGCCCACGTTATATTATAAGCCGGGTAGTAAGAAAAAGAGGGGATGAAAA
This sequence comes from uncultured Lachnospiraceae bacterium, assembly GCA_910577825.1. Taxonomy (GTDB): domain Bacteria; phylum Bacillota; class Clostridia; order Lachnospirales; family Lachnospiraceae; genus Butyribacter. Next base: position 2,637 of record CAJTOK010000076.1, read on the forward strand.
TGAAAATAATAAATAACCTTTTTTTACTTTTGGCAGTTATTCTCTGTTTAATATGTGTGTTTTTCCTTTTTGCCAGAAGGGAAGAAGAAGGAGAAGAAGTTAAAAAAATATATAAACTGGCAGCGGGCAATGGAATGTCTGTATCCAGGCGCACATATATGCTTTTTTTAGTGGCATCTGCCCTTATTGCATTTGCTGTGCGTGCCTGGCAGTTTGGTTCTGTTCCAGGGGGTTTTAACCAGGACGGGGCTATGGCGGCTGTGGATGCAAAAGCACTTGCAAGTTATGGGACAGACCGTTATGGAATGCGTTTGCCTGTACATCTGGAAGCATGGGGCTATGGGCAGATGAGCGCAATGCTCTCTTATTTAATTGTTCCATTTATCAAACTGTCTGGGTTTTCTCCTGTTGTACTGCGGCTGCCACAATTATTAGTTAGTCTTGCTGGTTTAATCTGCCTTTATCTTTTTATTTCAGACGCATTTAATAAAAATATGGCATTAGTTGTACTGATGTTTGCTGCAATAAATCCATGGCATATTTTGCAAAGCAGGTGGATTCTGGATTGCAATTTATACCCTCATTTTTTTATTATTGGAATTTATTTTCTATACAAGGGGCTTGGCAAACGGCTGTACCTGTTTTTATCCATGGTTTTCTTTGGGCTTTGCATGTACTGTTATGGCGTTTCAATATATACAATGCCAGTATTTTTGCTTATGGCATGTATATATCTTATACTGGCAAAGAAAATAAAAATTGTGGATGCACTGGTATGTGCACTGGTGTATTTATTAGTAGCAGGGCCGTTTATTCTTGTTATGATGATTAACTTTTTCCAGTGGGATACCATTGAAACCCCACTATTTACACTGCCTTATTTTCCAGATAGCGTCCGGTCAAATGATATACTGTTTTTCTCAGAAAATATTGCCAGCCAGTTAGTACAAAATTTCAAGTCATTAATGAATGTCACTCTTTTGCAGAGCAAAGACCTTCCATGGAATGATGTCCAGGATTTTGGTACAATGTATTTGTTTTCAATGCCTTTTGCATTACTAGGAATTGCTGCATTTTTTAAACGGTACAGGAATAAACCGGGGGCAGTATTTGCTTTTTTCTTCCTGATGGCAGGAATTTTATGCGGGCTTCTTACAAATGGTGTAAATGTAAACAGAATTAATATTATATATTATCCAATTATTATTTTCATTGGAATTGGGCTGTATGAAGCAATATGCTGTTTTGGCATTTCAAAATGGTGCATGCTTGCAGGCTATATGCTGGCATTTGGCCTGTTTGCCAATGTATATTTTACATCATATGCAGCAGAGATAAAAGGATATTTCCATTATGATTTTGGCAATGCGCTTGAATCAGCAGCGGCTGCAGATGCAGATAAATATTATATCACAATTTATAATTCCGTTGATGTGACAGAGATTCTGCTGCTGTTCCATCACAATATAGATGCAGAATATTTCCAGGGGAAAAAAGATACAGGCGGGCTGCCATTTAAAGATAAATATATTATCAGCAATATGCAGTATATAACAGCAGACCCTTCAGAGAATGCAGCATATGTTGTATCTGCAGAGGAACTTGCATATTTTAATATAGAATTATATAATGTACAGCAGTTTGGTTACTATTATACTTTAATACCAAAATAATAAAATATATAACAATAAAACCTGTAGCCTGGAAGCTATAGGTTTTATTAATGGAACAATATAAATATCTTTTTGCTCAGATTAGTGATTCATAAAGTTTTGTTATATCTTTTACACTTGTTTCTTTTGGATTTCCTGGCCTGCATGCGTCATCATAGGCAGACTGTGCAAGGAAAGGAATATCTTCTCTCTTTACAATATCTTTTAAATTAGCTGGTATGCCTACATCAGAAGAAAGTTGTTTTACGGCATCTACAGCAGCTTTGCGGTATTCTTCCTGTGTCATGTCTTCTGTGCCTTTTACCCCCATTGCCTTTGCAATGTCACGGTATTTTTCACCTGTTGCATCTGCATTGTATTCCATAACTGTAGGAAGTATAATGGCATTGGCAATTCCATGTGGTGTGTCATATAAAGCACCAAGGGGATGTGCCATTGAATGTACTATCCCAAGCCCCACATTAGAAAAGCCCATGCCAGCCACATATTGCCCAAGTGCCATTCCCTCACGCCCTTCAGGTGTGTTGCTAACTGCACCCCTTAAAGAACGTGATATGATTTCGATAGCTTTGAGATGGAACATATCTGAAAGCTCCCATGCTCCTGCTGTTATATAGCCTTCAATAGCATGTGTAAGGGCGTCCATCCCGGTAGCAGCAGTAAGCCCTTTTGGCATAGATGCCATCATTTCAGGGTCAATAAATGCAGCAACAGGTATATCGTGCGGGTCAACACATACCATTTTACGGTTTTTTTCTGCATCGGTAATTACATAATTAATAGTAACTTCTGCTGCCGTACCTGCTGTAGTAGGGACGGCAAGTATAGGGACAGATTTATTCTTAGTATCTGCTACGCCCTCAAGGCTTCTTATATCTGCAAATTCCGGATTGTTAATAACTATCCCTATTGCCTTTGCAGTATCCATAGACGAGCCCCCGCCTATGGCAATAAGATAATCTGTGCCAGCTTTTTTAAATGCTTCCACACCAGTCTGTACATTCTCAATAGTAGGGTTTGGCTTAATATTAGAATAAAGTTCATATTCCATGCCATTTTCTGAAAGTACATCAGTAACTTTCTTTGTAACACCAAATTTTACCAGGTCAGGGTCGGAACATATAAAAGCCTTTTTAAAACCTCTTGCTTTTACCTCTGTAGCGATTTCTTTAACAGCCCCGGCGCCATGGTAAGATGTTTCATTTAAAATAAACCTGTTTGCCATTGTAACAAAAACCTCCTTATTTTAATAAATATTAAATTACTTTAGAATATTATATACAATAAAAATATAAAAAGCAATACACATGGAACAGGCAAAACAAAATTTTATGGCCTGTTATACTAAATGAAATATGGAATGGTTCCGATATAAATAATTATATGGCATAGATAGCGCGCCTGCCTGGATGTAATGAAAAATTGTTCCAGATATTTGCAATTTATATATTTTGGTATATAATAGAATTAATATACTTAGTTCTTGATTAAATATACTGGTAATTTTAATTGTTTATATATGGAAAGGAGGACAAATATATGAAAATTAGCGGGGCTGGTATAACAGCAGCAATGGAAGTACAGCAGTATAAAGGGACAATGAACCAGACAACAGCAATGGCAACAGATTCTGAAACAAAGAGTTTCCAGAACCAGATTGAAAATGCACAGGCAAAGCTCCAGAAACTGTCTTCTGATAATAAGATGAGTTCTGAAGAAAAGGCAAAGAAACGCCAGGAGATACAAAAACAGATTATGGAACTGAACAATATGCTCAGGGAACGTAAGGCGGAACTTAGAAGGGAGGAGCAGCAGAAAGCAGAAGAAGAGAAAAGCAAGGATGAAAAGACATTGCCAGGACAGCAGGAGAAACCAGAAACTGTACATATAGAGAAGAATACATCTTCACAGGGGATATCTTCAAGACATATGAAAGCAGTAATTTCAGCAGATGCTGCAATAGATAAGGCAGAGCTGACAGATAACATAGCTAATGAACTGCAAAGCAGGGTACAGGTGCTTGAAGGTGAAATCAGGCAGGCAGAGGCTAGTGGCGGATATGTAGAAGCCAAAAAAGGTGAAGTAGAAGCTTTAGAGAACAAAGTATCTAAAATTTCTGGTGCTAAGATGAATATTATAAACAGTGCTATAAGTGAAATAAAACAGGCTGTAAAAGAAACAGGCAAAAAAGATTCAAAGCCAGGCCAGAATAATAATGAAGCTGTGAAACAGGCAGATGTGCCATCAAAAGATTTTACAACCCAGAAACAGCAGGTTGGTATGTATACAAAAGGAAAGATGTTTTCTAATGTTGAGTTCCATTTTTAAAAAACAGCAGCAGGAATATTTTAATAAAGTGCCATCTATATATTAATGTAATAGAAGGGCACTTTATTATTATAAATTTATATAAAATCTTCTGTATGTGCTGAATATTCCTCTGTTGCTTCTTTGCTGTTTATTCTCTGGAATATTTCTACATATTCTTCTGCATCAAGATATTCCCTTATATAAAAAGAAAGAATAAGGCCAGGGGCTTTCTGGTTTCTTGTCTGGCTAAAACGGACAAGGGCATTTTTACAGCTTTCTATTAACTGGTCACGGTGTTCATCAAAAGTATCTGTGTATGTATAATCTTCATTATCTGGAAAATTACCACTGTAATTATATTTTTCCATGGCGTCTGAAATATCATTGAAATAATCCATTTCCCATAAATCCCATTCTTCTTCGCAGTATTTATAATAATAGTAACTTTCATCATCTGGTTCTGCCTGTTCTTCTAAATAATGCAAAGTATTGGCAATTACACCTATACCGTTCATATCATTTGAAAGGCTTAATGAAAAAATATAAATATCATCATATTCTTTTAATAATTTGTCCAGCGTTTTCTCCATCTGTATTACAATGCTGTTTTCAAATTCTTTATAATCAAACATATAGTTCCTCTTTTCTTTCCTGCAGTCTGTTTAAACTCTCATTTCTGGTTTTAAAAAGTTTCCAAAAGGCTCTGCTGCTTTTAATCTGCCATCTCCCCAAAAAGATTAATTTAATTATTGCACATTTTTATTTTCATGTAAATAAAAAAATAATATATGCAGAACCTTTCTGGTTTTCATGTATATGCCAGGTTTTAAAGCACCTTCAATTAGTCTTTTGAAAATATTATAAAAAACCTGCTATACTTTAGCAAGAAC
>CAJTOK010000077.1 GCA_910577825.1 uncultured Lachnospiraceae bacterium
TATTAATTCTTCTACATTTATATCCATAATAAATTACCCCCTGGCTTTTATTATGGCATAGTTCTCTATTTTTTACAAGTAAGTTAGTGCATATGGAGCGTACCCCTGTGTGGAATTTCTGGCGCTGGCATGGAAAACCGTCCATCCCCACAAAAGCATATAAATAAAAATTACCAGTACCAGCATTTAATAATTTAATATTTAAAAATTATAATGCCAGCAGCACAAAATTTATAAAGAAAATATGCCTTTTTATAATATTTTATGAAGTATTGTCCCGGCGTTTTAAATTCTTCAAGTCTTTACATAATCCCCAAAAGGCTGTATAATTAAAAAGAAATTTTAGCCCGGCAATTTTAAAACTTATGGAGGAAAATTATGGATGTAATTAAAAAGGCTGTAAGGGGAGCAGGGTATCTGGTACATGTTATAACAGGCACTGCCTGCAGCTATTTGGGGGTTTTATGCAATATAGCAGGCACTGTTATGGGTATACTTGCATCTGTTCTTACAGTCTGTATTATTGCAGGCATATGTGTGTACGTCAAAGTCCTTCCTATGTTTACTGAGGCAAGAGAAGTTGTATTTGACAAGATGGCCAACCTTAGTGAAGAAGACTTTATTATGAAAGAGGATACAATAGTCTATGATTCCAAAGGCAAGGTTGTGGGCTCTGTTAATGCAGGCCAGTACAAATATGTGCCAATCAATGATATTTCATCATATATTTATGATGGGTACATTGCAGTTGAGGACAGGCGTTTTAAGACACATGGCGGAGTAGACGTTGTTGCAACCCTGCGTGCAGGCATTGCCCTTTTAAAGAATAATATGAAGATTACACAAGGCGGAAGCACTATTACACAGCAGGTAATTAAGAACAACCTTCTTACACAGGATAAAAGCTATACAAGAAAGATAGCGGAAGTCCTGCTTGCGCCAGCAGTTGAGGCAAAGTTTACTAAAACAGAGATAATGGAGTTTTACTGCAACAGCAATTATTATGGTTACAGGTGCTACGGGGTAGGTGCTGCCAGCAGGTACTATTTTGGCAAGGAAGCATCAGAACTTGAACCACAGGAGGCAGCGCTGCTTATAAGCCTTTCTAATAACCCGTCTGCATATGACCCTGTAATAAATCCTAAAGATTCCCTTAAAAAAAGGAACAGGGTATTAAAGACAATGTATGATGAGGGCGTAATTAACAAGAAGGAGTATGATTCTGCTGTTAAGTCCAAAATACGTGTGAAGCAGTATACAGCAGATGGCAAGAATGAAAATTATGTAGTAAGTTATGCAATACACTGTGCTGCCAATGCACTTATGGAGAAAGAGGACTTTAAATTCCAGTATCTTTTTAAGGATAAAAAGGACTACCAGAGTTACAGGGAAAAGTATTCAGAGGTTTATGGAAGCAAATGTGAAGATATACGTTCCGGGGGATATAAGATTTATACTTCAATAAATATGAAGAAGCAGAAAAACCTGCAGAAAGCTATAGATGAAGGGCTTGCATACAATACAGAGAAGGATTCTGACACAGGCAAATATGCACTCCAGGGGGCAGCAGTATGTATTGATAATGATACTAATTATGTTGTGGCAATAGTAGGCGGGCGTGGCAAAAAGGATGAATACAACAGGGCATACCTTTCAGCAAGGCAGTCAGGAAGTTCAATAAAACCGCTTATAGATTATACGCCAGGTTTTGAATCAGGTGTGTATTCACCATCTACAGTGGTAAATGACCATAAGTTTGAGAACGGCCCTGATAATGCGGGTGGCAGCTATTATGGTGATATACGGCTCAGGGAAGCGGTTGAAAGGTCGCTTAATACAGTTGCATGGCAGGTGCTTGAAACAATTACACCTGATTACGGGCTGTCTTACCTTGAAAAGCTGCATTTCCGCAATATAAGTTATATAGACAATGATAATATGGCACTTTCACTTGGCGGGTTTACAGAGGGTGTGCGTGTTGTTGACATGGCAAAAGGTTACTGCACCCTTGCCAATAATGGCAGCTACAGCGACAGGACATGTATTAAGAAGATAGAACGTGTATCAGATGGTACAATATATAAAAATAATAACCAGAAAACACAGGTATTCTCCAAGGATGCCGCATGGATGATGACTGATGTTTTAAAGGGGGTCTTAAATGAACCATATGCCACAGGAAAGTCACTTAAACTTGATGGCAAACAGATATGTGCGGGCAAGACAGGCACTACTAATTCAAGTAAAGATGTATGGTTCTGTGGTTATACAAAGTATTATACAACTGTGGTATGGGCAGGATATGATACACCAAGGGCTATGCCAGGGGCTTCAGGGGCTTCTATCCCGGGGGTAATCTGGAAAAATTATATGAATAAGATACATACAGGGCTTGAACCGCTTGATTTTGATATGCCTGCCACAATACGCATGGCAGAATATGACAGTAATGGTGATATAATTGAAGGTACAGCAGTAACACCAGAGGACAGGCGTGAACCAGGAATGGATTATTTTTCAACAGTAATACTTGAAGAAAAGGCAGAGGACGCAAAGTTATTAAAGGATAAAGAATACCAGCAGGAAGTAAAGAAAGAACTAAAGGCATTTGAAAAGATTACTATTAAAGACCTTGCGGGTTATTATGAGTTTGAGGACAGATATATTAAAACCAGGGATATGGTTGCCAGTGTTGTTGATGATGATGCAAGGAAAAGCTTTACAAAACGCCTGAAGAATAAATACAATTCCCTTAAAAAGGAAGTTACTGAATGGGCTAAAGTTGTAAAAGCGTATGAAAAACAGCAGGCAGAGGAAAATACACGTCTTGCAGAAGAAGCAGAACACCAGGCAGAAGCAGCAAGGAAAGATTATAAGCATAAAACTGCTGTAAATCTTGCAAGGGCAAGGATAAAGCGCCTTCATGGCCACCAGTACCAGCCTTCAGATATGGAAGAACTGATTGAGGCGGCAAAGGAAGCACTGGACGCATGTTCTGGCTATAGTGAATATAGCTCATTAAAGGCTTTGTATGACCAGTACAAAGATGAAATAAAATCACTGCCTTCATATGAGGAATATAGCCATCCTGTCCAGACTAATACGCCAGTACCTGTACAACCAGAAGAACCAGAGGAAACAAAAGAGCCGGAAGAAACGGAATTTTAGGCAATGCAGGCACTGGAAAGAGAGAGGAGGCTGAGGCTGGGGAATGGCTACAGGAAACCAAAAAACGCAATCTGGCAGGATGTCTCTTGAAGAAGTAATGGAATTGTATGATGGACAGGATATTCAAAGCCAGAATGAGGATAATAATATTATTATACCAGAGGAGGAGATTATACAACAAACACAGAATGGGCAGATTTATACAGAAGCACCCGTAAGACCGGAAAGAAAACAGGCCAGGCGCAGAAAGGCAAGTTTTGCGGAAGCAAGTTCATGGTTCCAGACAATATGCTGGCTTAATATCCCGGTATTTGGTTTTTTCTATATGCTGGCACTTTTAATAAGGAGAAGGACACCAGTGCATAAGAAAAACTTTATAATTGGTTATATTATGTACAAGGCACTTGTATGGCTGCTTGCAGCAGTCCTTGTATACTGGCTTTATAAATCAGGGCTTGACTTTATTGACGGAATGTTAAAATATATTACATAAACAAAGTTTTTTTAAATTATTAAGAACAGTAATCTGGCAATTTATGCTGTGGCTTTAAGCCTGCATAGGAAAGGTATGGTTATTTTATGAGAAAGACAAAAATTATTTGTACATTGGGCCCATCAACTAAAAAGGATGGTATTCTGCGTGAACTTATGTTAAATGGAATGAATACTGCAAGGATTAATTTTTCGCATGGGACAAGGGAGGGGCATTTAGAAACTATTAACGAAGTAAAAAAGATGCGTGAAGAACTGGGGCTTCCTGTTGCAATACTTCTTGATACAAGCGGGCCGGAAATAAGGCTTGGAAACTTTAAGGAAGGGAAGGCAGAGCTCCATGAAGGCGGGCTTTTTACACTTACATCAAGGGAAGTGGAAGGGACAGGAAGTGAGGCATCCATAACATACAAAGGGCTGCCAGGTGATGTAGGGAAAGGTACAATTATCCTTATTGATGACGGGCTTATAAAGATGGAGGCTGAAGAAGTTACAGATACAGATATTACATGCCGTATACTTAACGGAGGCACTGTATCAGACCACAAGGGCATAAATGTGCCTAATGTAAATATCAGTATGCCGTATATCAGTGAAAAGGACAGGCTTGATATAATATTTGGCATTGAAAATGATGTTGACTATATTGCGGCATCATTTGTAAGAAGTGCAGATGATATCCTCCAGATAAGGAAGATTTTTGAAGAAAAGAATTGTACTAATATTAAGATTATTTCTAAAATTGAAAACAGGCAGGGTGTTGACAATATAGATGAAATTCTTGAGGTTTCTGACGGGATAATGATTGCAAGGGGTGATATGGGTGTGGAAATACCGCTCCAGGAAGTCCCTGTAATACAGAAAAAGATTATCCATAAAGTTTATAATGCAGATAAAATAGTAATTACTGCTACACAGATGCTTGAATCCATGATGAAGAACCCAAGGCCTACAAGGGCAGAAGCAACAGATGTTGCCAATGCAATATATGATGGTACAAGTTCCATAATGCTTTCAGGTGAAACTGCTGCAGGGAACTATCCTGTGGAAGCATTAAAAACAATGGTTGATATAGCAGAGTGTGCAGAAGAAGATATTGATTATAATAAAAGGTTTAAAATACTTGCCAAAATGGATAAACCTGATGTGACAGATGCAATATCACATGCAACATGTATGACTGCAATAGATATTGCTGCTGCGGCAATAATTACCATTACAAAATCCGGCGGCACGGCAAGGATGATTTCAAGATACCGTCCATATTCACCAATAATAGGCTGTACACCTTCAAAAAAGACATACTACCAGATGAGCCTGTCATGGGGCATAATGCCTGTTATGATTAAAGAAGAAACAGATACAGAGGAATTATTCCAGAACTCCATAAAAGCAGCACAGGAGAACGGTTATATAGAAAAAGGCGGCCTTGCAGTAATAACGGCAGGTGTACCGCTTGGCATATCGGGGACAACTAATATAATAAGGGTAATGGCTGCAGAATAATTTGTCCTATAAACAGTGGAAGTTCCAGTAAATATCAATACTGCTGCTGCCTATTTCAATTTTTTTAATAAAATTATGCAGAAGGAGTTCTTTATAGGATGGATTACAGGAACTGCTATATAACAGGGGGTTAATTATGGCATCCTGTCCTTTGGCGGGGCAGCTTTGCTTTAAAAATTCATTATTTATTTTTTCCAGGCAGATTGCAAAAAGAGTATCTGTCTGGATTTTTTTAAGTTCACCAGGACGGCAGTGGCAGCAGCACAGAAAATCTTTCTGCCTCCTGCCGGCACATAATGCCTTATGGCAGGTTTTGCATTTAGTTATTCCATGGAAAATATGCCGCCTGCCCTTCCGGGAGCTTTTAGGCATTTTATGGTTTACACTGTCATATAATCCGCCAGATATAATTGCATCATGTTTCCCGGTTCCAATTTTCCAGCATTCTTTAGGAAGCCTTCTGCCAGATTCATATTTATGCCATACATGCCGCCCTGTATAAAACGGGTTATTAATTATAGTCCATATATAGGAGGCATCCCATTCCAGGCACTTCCTCCCGGCAAAATACCCCCCTTTATTTAGTATATCTGCAATTTCACGGCAGTTAAGCCCTTCTGAAGCAAGGGTAAAAATCCTGTATACTATTGCTGCCTCCTCTTTATTTATAATAACTGGCGCATTATCTTTGCCAGAAACCTTAATATACCCAAAAGGCACATTGGCGGCACAGTAACTGCCAGCCTCATTTTTCGCCGCCAGTACGCTTTTTACCTTATGGGAGATATCCATACAATAATATTCATTAAAAAGGCTCTTAAAAGAAGATGCAATGTCCAGGCCATTGCTGGCACTGTCATAACAGTCTGTTACAGAAATAAACCTTATGCCATATACAGGAAAAACCTGTTCAAGAAACTCAGACATTAAAATGTGTTCCCTGCTAAAACGTGAAAAATCCTTAACAAATATAATGCCAATCCTACCAAGTACAGCCTTTGCAAGCATTTTCCGGAAAGCCGGGCGTCTGCTGCTTCTGCCGCTGTACCCGTCATCAATAAAGACCTGTACCATATTATCTTTTATGCCAGGGATTAAAGCAGAAGCAGCATCACGGAGTATGCCAAGCTGGCTGTTAATGCTGTTGCTTACAGACTGGCTGCGTTTGTCTGGCCTTGAAATACGTGCATAAAAAGCAATGTTATTATACATATGTATGTTTCCTTAAAATCAGTCTGTGGATATATAAATATGCTGTTTCCATTGAAAAAATACTCTGGGCAGGCTATAATATTATACCAGAAAGAAAAATATGGCTGGACATATATGGACGGAGGTAAACAAATGGTAATTGACAGGGAAGATATGCTTGAGCTTACAAGGCGTATGACAGTTAAAAGAAATTCATTTACAAGGATTGCAGGCTGTTACATAAATAAAGATGGCGGAAATGAAGGGACATTTAATACACATTTTCTTGATTTGGAATTAAAAGAAAAAGAGGATAATTTAAAGCTGGCCAGGACAGTCCCTTTTTCAGCAACCAATATTAACCTTAAAGGCTATGGTTTTACAAAACAAAACGGAGGAAAGGGCAGTGTATGGCAGCTTTTAATGGGAATGAACGCCTGCGGGCTTAAAAATGATGCACTTATGGAAGTTTTTTATGATTTAGTGGCAGGGCACTATAAAACAGAAAAAGATTATGCAGTCTTTGTATTCCATGACTGCTATGATGTGCCAGTAAAGGCAGCAGATAAAGAAAGACTTGGGGAATCAGAGGAAGTTTATAATTATATTATATGTGTAATATGCCCGCTTTCAGGCAGCTTTGAACCAGGAGAACCAGAGTGTGGTTTTTTATTCCCCGCATTTACAGGCAGGAGCAGTGATATACACCATATTGCTGTATATAATGCAGATGCAGAAAACCCGCATACAGAACTTGTAACTGGCATATTAAAAATATAAGCTTTTATAAGGCTGCCGCCATACAGATGGAAAAAATTGTTACTATTCAGGCTTTAGGGTATAAAAATAAATAATTTTTGCCAAAACATATA
>CAJTOK010000078.1 GCA_910577825.1 uncultured Lachnospiraceae bacterium
CAAAAAATTAAAATATTTTTTTATTTTTTTGCTTGACTTTTTATAGTTGGTCTTTTAATAAATCTGTTTAAATATATTTTTGCACATATTGTAACACATACCATATCCATATGGAAATACTTTTTTCCATACCCGTTTTCCATATATTTACAATTATTTATTTTTTAATGTCCTGCCCATATTTTTGTAAGCATATTAAAAAAAACTGGCAAAATTCCCTGAAAAATGCCAGTTTTTTATTTTCTTTTTTTTATTTTATGGGTATATACATGCAGCCGCACACATCCTGGTGTCCTGTGGCAGCATATGTCACTGCACTGGTTTTTCCCTGCATATGTTATGTTCTTCCACATATACCTTAAGAAGGTTTCCTATATCCTCCCATGTGTCTGCCCTCAGATGCCCGTATTTTAAGTAAATTTCCCAGAGTTCATTGATGATTTCCCTGCTTTACCTGGAAGCATCTATAAAGTCCCTGCTTATCCATTCATTGTACTGGAAATATTCTGCAAGGCTTTCGTAAAAACATATGCGTTTACATGAAGCATAAATTTCACGTGCTGTACCTGAAAGCGTTTTGTACATGAATAATTCATGCTCTGCCCTGGTTTTTTCAAGCATTTCCTTTTCTGCTTCGCTGGTTTCATTGCGTTTCATCATAATATTTCCCCTTCCTGGCCAGTCTTTATGCCATCTGCTGTATACAGGCAGTCCCCGTATGCCTGTTTGCATACGGGCATTCCCTGTAAAATAGTTCCTTCTGTATAATTTTTATAACATATGGTATCACTTGTCATCCTTTGACAGTGCAGAAGCAACTGCTGTAAGCACTGCCACAATAACTATTTTTATTATATTTTCCATACAGACCACCTTTCCTGTGCAATACATAAACTGTACTGCTTCCTTTATTTCCTTATCCTGGTTTCCCCTGCTGCTGCATCATAGTAATAACAGTGGTCTGAAAGTTTCTCACCATCTTCAATTACAGAACTGTTTGCTTCCAGCACCATCTTATCCAGTTCCTCCTGTCCTATCTCCCCGTTGTCAGGCACAAAAATCAGTTCATGTATAGAAGATGGTATTATATAGCAGCTTGTGCCCCTGGTTTTTTCATACATCCACTGGCTGTCAAGTATGCCTGCTGTCCCATAAAACATTGCCCTGTTGGTCATTACATACATCATCCCGCCTGCAATGCACCCTGTTTCCTTTATCCCTTCTGTAAACGGCTCATCCTTTACCATTGCACCAACAGCCTCTTCCAGGCCATAAAGCCTGTAGCCGTCATTCCTGGCATTGTACAGAGCCTGCCTGTGCAGTTCTTCTTTGCTTATCCCGTAACTGCCAAGAAGCGTACTGGTAATTTTTATGCTTGTAAACCCGCCATCTTCGGATTTCCCACGTATGATGTATATTACTGCAAGGTCAAGCATCCCTGTTGACACAAGTCCTTTAAGGAGTTTTTTGTTGTCCCTTGCTGGAAGCAGTGCAGGGTATACATTGTTTTTTGCATAACCCCACCCTTTTATATTTAAAGACATTTCTTCTATGCCCCCGTATTCTTTTAAAGGCTTTTCCCTGCTGCTTATGATTTCGCCCATGCAGCCATCCATGTCCAAGATACCCCTGCTGTAGCAGCTGTAAAGTCCTTCAAGGTAAATAAGCGGTACGGCACTGTCCTCACCATCTGCTGTAAACTGTATTGCCACCCCGTATTTTGCCACGTCGTTGTTTTTATATATTTTATGTATCCTTACAGAAGCATCACTGCCATAAAAATCCTTTAACCCTTCTGATATCTTTTCCCTGAACTCCATGTAATCCATATTTTCCTTCCTTTCCGGCATTTTCTGCCTTTTATGCTGTCCTTGCATTTTCTGCACTCTTAGTCCTTGCAAGTGCCTTCATTGCCCTTGCATAAAGCCCTGGTGAAATCTGTGCCGGTTCCTGTATATTGTACCTGTCCATCACTTCACCCATTGTCACGCCTGTACGTTTAAGTTCCGTTTCCAGTGATTCCATCTGGCTTTCCGAGATTGCCATGCTGCCCATGCTGCTTTTTCCAGCACCTTCTGCCAAATACCTGTAAACTTCCTGGCCTTTTTCATTTACAACCAAAAGGGATTCAATTTCCCTGCTGCTGCTGTAACCTACTGACTTTACAGAAAAACGGCTGCTACAGCAGTATTTCCCCTCACGTTCCTGTATGGCTGCTTTTCCTGCAGGAATCCATATAAACGGCGCACTGTAAAGTTCCCTGCCTATGCCCCAGTTAAAACATGCACGCTTGAATGAATCGGAAGCCTGTGATTTTTCCTTTTCCGCAAAACCTGATGTGCCTACATCCTGCTTTGACACCCATTCCCCTGTTTCCCTGTCGAATATCTCAACAGTACAGTATAAATTCCCGTTAATGCACTGGTGGCTTCTTTTCCACCCGAAAGAACCAAAAGTTTCGTCAAGTATTCTCTGGTCTGCCCTTGCATCCTTGTAAAGTATGAGGCTTAGCCCCTTTTCACTTATATATGACACCCTGCATTCTATTTCATCTGCATTTAAAAGGCGCACTAAATAACCCATAACAACACCCCCTGTATATAACACCTGTCTTTATGCTGTCTTTACCAGCAGCCTTCGTGAAACTGACACCCTGGAATAGTCCCTGTATATGTCTGGCTGTTCCATGCGTATGCGTTTTGTGTCAAGCCTTGAAGTTTCCACATTACCCCATGAAACCTTGTACCTGCTGCTGGATGCAGTTTCATTTTCACCCATGTACATTTTAAGCTCCTGTTCAATTTTTGCCTGTTCCTTCTGTAACATTGCGACCTGGGCAATTATTTCAGCCCTCCTGTCAAGTTTCCCGTCAAAACCGGACAGCCTGGTAAAAGTGCCTTTCCTTGCAGCATGGAAATACTGTGCAAGCACTTCGTCACATGCTTTTGAACCATCAGGGTCTGGCATCCTGCCCTTTAATACGTTTTCCTGCCAGAAATTTTTTTCTGTTTCTGCCAACTGTGAAATTAAACCTTCATCCTGTTCAAGCCTGTGGTATACAAACCCTTTCCCAAGTATCACCACCGCTATATACCATGCCTTTTTCCCTGTAACTGCCATGTAATGGTAACACTGCATAAGGTAATGCAGCGGTATGTCACCGTCTTTCCATTTATCTGCACTGTATGCACTGGCAGTCTTGCACTCAAGCCCTGCATCTTCCCCTGAAACCATGCGGTCTGCATCTGCAAGCATCCACGGGTATCTGGTGCTTTTATACATAAAATTGGAACGGCGTGTCTTAAGGCCTGTGGCTTCCGAAAAACGTTCTGCCACATACTGTTCCAAATCCCTGCCCTGCCTCATGCTTTCATTATCTTTTGTTTCCACGCTGCTGCATGTCTTGTTCCTGAAAACACTTACAGGGCTTTTATATGGGTCAAGCCCGCACACCGCACCTGCATCTGAACCGCCTATGCCTGATTTCCTGAGTTTAAGCCATTCCACTGTGTCCATTCCTTTTGTTGGTATTTTCTCGTACATAATACATTCCCCTTCCTTAAATAAGATAAATTTACAAATACTGCATAATACTGCTGCCATACATAAATCATGCAACACATACAAGCTGGTATGCCCTGTCAATCACAGGATTCCCGTCCATTGTACGCATAAACAGGTTTTCATTATAGTTTGCTGTGCGGCGTAAAGGCGCTGCATGTGTGGCAAAATCACTCACAGCATTCAGAAACCTGTAAGCATTCATGCCTGTGCCCTGTAAATCAGGCGCATCATAATAGCGCATTTTTAAATCATTACGCAGCCTGTTTATATTTTTCCCCTGTATCTTTGTAGTATCTTTAGCAACCGGCAGCAGGGTTTCTATATATTCCATAAGCTGCCTGTCTGTAACCTTCTTCCTGCGCAATGCTTCAAACTCATTGCCAAGTTTGTCCATATAATCCTCTGCCTTAAAAAGTGTATCCTCTGCTTCCCTTATTTTCCCTTTGATATCACCCGTATGAACCATGCTCCAGCTGCGGCTTGCTGTCTGCAGTGCAAGGTTAAGCGTGTTGTTGCATACAACCCTTACCGGTGTGACTGCCACCCTTACAGCACCAGAACCGTCATGTGTATTGCTGAATACCAGGTATGGTGAGATGCGTTCACCTGAAATGATGTACTCCCTTGGAAGCCTTGCAAGAAGCCATACTTTCCTGCCGCCCTGTAAAGAACCAGCGGTTTCATACCTCACGCCGTTCCCAAGCAGGGCGTCTGTAAATGCAAATGCCTCTGTGTTTTGTACAACCTTATACCTGTCAGTCACAACACCCAGCACCTTCTGGTCTGTGCTCCTTACATTCGCCTTGTACCCTGGTATGATACCGCTTTCTGTGTAAACTGGTTTCTGCTGTACTTCCCAGTCAAGCCCTGCAAGCCTTAAAGCTTCTTCTGATACAGGAGCTTCCTGTACATATACCCCAAGCCCGTGCCATGGTTTTTCCCTTGTATAAAACATAGTTTCCAAATCTGCTGCCATAATTATCCTTCCTTTCTGCAGGCTTTATATTAAACCTGCCTTTAAAATTGTTAATAAATACATAAAACAATAAGAGCCAGCAGATTAACCTGCTGGCTCATTATCATGTATATAATATATAATCGTAAATTTTTATGGTTACAATTTTTTACTATACCATATGTATTTCTTCTGCTGGCATTAAAAAAATAATCTGTAACCTGTTGTTTTATTACATATCTGCTGTACTGTCAAAAGAAGCTTTACCCGCTTTATAATACCTCTCCATTATTTTATTAAACTTCTCTCCTCTTCTATCGTTACTATTTATTGAAGTGTCAATTTTTTTCCCTGTTACAAAACTTACTGAATTTACTGCAAAATGTATATGTAACCTTTTCTCTTCTTCCCAGTGTACTGCATAAACCGCCTGGAAACCCTCATTAAAATATTCCCTGCACATTTCTAAAGCTATCTGTTTTACCAGCCCCATATCAGAACCAATTTTTTTAAACTCACTATCTGTAATTGAGAAAACTTCATGCAGCACCTTTCTTCCTTTCCTGTAATTTATGCCATAAAGATTTTGTACAATATTAAACCTCTGTTCCATTATTTCTGGGCTGGCATAGTTCCCGACACCAGTTCCCCCGTATGTTACCAGTTCATTGCTCCGTTTTTCATTTTCACGTGTCCTTGTAACATACTTTATTACATTACTGACAGCATCAGTATTTTTATATTTTCCTTTTATATTTATAAGTTTTCCCATAATCCTTCTGCTCCTTCCATTATCCTGTTAAACATTCCTTCTAAAACCTCTTTCTCAATATTTCCAGAATGTATATAGCCATAACAGTCATCCAGACACTGTGTAAATTCTATAAGCTTCCTGGCCATCCTCCTGTCTTTGTCCCTGTGCCTCTCCTTTCCAGCCATTCCAGCATCTATAAGATAAGTACTTATTGTTTTTTCTTGCCTGTCTGCTTTTTCCTTTATTGCTTTTTTCTCCTGGTTTGTACATCTTATAGTTATTGTTTCATTCCTTCTTTTTGATGGTGTAACCATATTCATTGATATTTTATCTCTCCTTCCACCTAATCCAGATATTTATATAGTCTTGTATATAGTATCTGTTTTATATAGTTAAACTATTATAGTTTTTAATATATTATATATAGTTTTAATAAATATAAAATTAATATAAGATATTAAACTAATATAATTATTTAAGTAATCTTTAGTAATATTTTAAGTATTTCTATTAAGTATTAAATAAATAATATACCGCAAGGTATAGTTTAAGACTATACCTTGCGGTATATTAACAAGTAATGATAATGTGTTACAATTTGTTATCCTGCTTTAACACCATCCCTTTCTGGCTTCTTCTGGTTAATTTGTATTATATATGGTTATCTTATATTTTTTATTATATTGTTACAACTTTTTTTAATAATTACTTTAAACATTTTTATAAAAACCATTAATATAAAAAGGGAGGCTATAACAATGTATAATGAAACTACAGATTTAATAACTATAGAAGATATGTGCAGTATTTTATTAATCGGGCGCAATACCGCATACAGATTATTAAAAAGCAAAAAAATCAAAGCTTTCCGTATTGGGAAAGTATGGAAAATACCAATGTCAGCCATTGACGAGTTCATATTGTCAGAAAGTAATCTGTCAAAAAAATAGGTTAATTTGCAAATTGTAATTTAATAAGTAACTCATAGCATTAGCATTGTATTATCCTTATTAAAAAATTGATTAAAAATATATTTTTGAATATTGGTGAACTACCCATTGTCTAAAGCCAATGGGCTTCTTGCTTCGACGCCCTCGTAACCTACTAGCTCCACAAGCGTAAATTCGGGCAGTTCCTGCCCTATAACGGTTTATACCGTACATTTGTACCTTGTATATTTT
>CAJTOK010000079.1 GCA_910577825.1 uncultured Lachnospiraceae bacterium
ACATGATTGCAATAATAAAATAAATCATGTATAATAAAAATGCGTGTATCGCAGGAAATCCTGTATGTGTGGTACTCTGATTACCATATCTTGCCTGGTATTGCGCCAACAATGCCAGGTGGTACACCTGTTATTATTTTGATTTCCCAATTCTTATTTTAGCATAACTGCTGTGTAAGTTCAAGTATAATTATTTTTTGTATTCTTCATTTTTTAGTGTTAAAGTCCAGACAGCCCCAGTTTTCCCGGTTTATGCAATATTACCAGCTGTTCCTGATGTTCTGGAAATATACAAAGAGTAAATTACCTGGCAAAGTCCAAATGTGGTTTTAAAGGACAGCTTGTCCGCAAAACCACTTTGGACTTGCCAGACCACAAACTATTAACTATTAACCAGATTAACTAAAACTTTCCTATAACCAGAAATGCAGAGAGGTATAATTTTATGAAACCAATAAAACCAATTCCAATAGGGGTGGAATTTTATAAAGAAATGATAAATAAAGGATATTACTATATAGATAAAACATTATTAATACGTGATATATTATCAAATGGCAGCAAAGTTACCCTTTTTACACGCCCAAGACGTTTTGGCAAAACCCTTGCCCAGAGTATGTTATGTACTTTTTTTGAGAAAGAAATACTTCCTGACGGGACAGCAGCAGATAATTCTGCATATTTCCAAGGAAAAAAGATTATGGACGCTGGCGGGCAATACTTGGAACATATGGGACAGTACCCGGTTATTTTTATGTCACTTAAATCTGCTAAACAGCCAACATTTGAAATGGCATATAAAAGCCTTTGTGATGAAATTATAAAGGAATATAAAAGGCACATGTATGTCTTAAAAAGTAATACTGTTACAGAAGCAGATAAAAAAATTTATAATTCTGTATTAGAAAGAGATGCAGATAATATTACTTATGCAAAATCTATTGCGTATTTATCAGAGTGTCTTGAAAAATACCATAACAAAAAAACTATTATACTTCTTGATGAATATGATGTTCCTCTTGAAAATGCCTATTTTAGCGGTTTTTATGACAAAATGGTTAGTTTTATCCGTTCACTTTTTGAATCTGCGCTTAAAACCAGCCAAAGCCTTGAATTTGCGGTGGTTACTGGCTGTCTGCGTATAAGCCGGGAAAGTATTTTTACAGGGCTTAATAATCTTGATGTTATATCTATTTTAGATGAAAATTATGCAGAATATTTTGGGTTTGTACAGGAAGAAACCAACCAGATGTTTGAATATTATAGTATGTCCCAGAAACTTGGTGAAGCCAGGGAATGGTACAATGGTTATTTATTTGGAAATACAGAAGTTTATAATCCTTGGAGTATTATAAATTACGTAAAAGATATTATATATAAAAATACGGACTATCCTAAGCCATACTGGTCTAATACTTCTTCTAACAGCATTGTTAAAGATTTAATTGAAATGGCGGATAATAATACCAGACGTGAGATTGAAGGGCTTGTTGCCGGCGGCACGCTTGAAAAGCCTGTGCATGAAGATATTACTTATGGGGATATTTACAGGACACAGGATAATTTATGGAATTTCCTTTTCTTTACAGGGTATCTTAAGGCAACGGGCAGAAGGTTTGAAAATGATACTATTTACCTGGCTTTAAAAATACCGGACAGGGAAATACGCTATATTTACAGCAATACAATAACTGAATGGTTTAATGCAAGGATTAAAGTAACAGATTTTTCAGGGCTTTATAATGCAGTGGTTAATGGAAATACATCTGTGTTTGAGGATTTTCTTAAAAAACACCTGCGTGAAAGTATCAGTTATATGGACAGTGCAGAGAATTTCTACCACGGTTTCCTTCTCGGGCTGCTTAGTGGCATGGAGGATTATGAGAAACTTTCAAACCGTGAAAGTGGCAATGGCAGGTATGATATTGTTTTAAAGCCTTATGATGAAAAACAGCCTGCTATAATACTTGAGCTTAAATGTGTACAAAAGTTTAATGAGATGGGGGATATGTGTGACAGGGCTCTTAAACAGATAGATGACAACCATTATGATGAGGGGCTTCTTGATGAAGGCTATATGTTTATTAAGAAGTATGGGATTTGCTTCTGCAAGAAGAGCTGTATGGTTAAATTACAATAAGGAGGACTGGTTATGAAGGAACAATTATATACTATCCCTGTTAATGATGCTTTTGGCAAGGATTGTGAGTGCCCTCTCTGTCTTATGTATATGGAGCTTGAACAGGAGGCTGTGGATTTTACCCTCGGGCCAAGCTATATGGAGGACGATATAAGGGCTGAAACTGATAAAACAGGTTTTTGTACACACCATATGAGGCAGCTTTATAAAAACCAGAACAGGCTTGGCGTTGCGCTTATGCTGCATACACATATGAAGTATTCTGCAGAGAAGCTTAAAGCTTTAAGTAAAACAGGGCAGCCATCTAAAAGGGGGCTTTTTGCTAAAAAGGAACAGACTGGTGTATATGGATATACCCTGGCTCTTGAAAGTTCATGCTATATATGTAACCGCATTAAAAATGTGTTTGGGCGTTACATAGCTACTGTACTGCATTGTTATGTAAATGATGATGCTTTCCATAATAAATTCCTGCATTGTAAGGGTTTTTGCAATACACATTATGGCATGTTGTATGATGCTGCTGCCAATTCATTGAATGGTGCTAAGCAGAAGGAGTTTTTAAATGACCTTGATAATGTCTATTTTGAAAATATGCAGCGTGTAATTGATGATTTGGAATGGTTTATTGATAAGTTTGATTACCGTAATGAGGACAAGCCATGGAAAAATTCTAAAGATGCTGTCCCAAGGAGCATAATTAAAACTAATAGTTATTTTGAGGAGTAAGGCTGCCGCCAGAACCTGTTTTATATTGCAGGCAGGTTCTGGGCTGTACTATATTTTTTATATTGTTTCTAATGTATCACCATAATTTTTTCTTATTTCCATCTCAAGTTTTACAAACTGTGGTATATATTCTTCTAAAATCCTGTTTGTTAATTTCTTTGCTGCATCACCATCATAAATATGTGCTGTATCATTTCTGTCTTTAAGCATTTGCAGCCAGATATCCCCATCAAAAAAAGAATAAACTGCGTAAGCCTCTTTAATTATGCTTCTTGGTGAACCAGCTGACGCCACACTGCTGCCTTCATAAGACAATAATTCTTTTATCATTTTCCAGCCCAGTTCAAACTGTATTGAAAATTTATTAATGATTCCACTAATAATAAACTCATTATCTAAACTTTCATTATATGCCTGTTTTAATATGTGCAGGTTAGAAACATAATTTTCATATTTCTTCATATAAAACCCTCCCTTCTGCATTGATAATACTTTGCAATTCTTTTTGTATATTTCCATCAAGGTTTATAATATCATATTTTAAAGGTGTTGATGTTTCTTCATCTACATCAAATGTAAAGTTTAATATATCCCCTCCTGATACAGCAAGGTCTATATCACTGGCACGTTTATAGTTTCCTCTTGCCCTTGAACCAAACAGGACTACTTTTTTTACATTATTCTTTTTTGCAATGTTTTGTATTTCTTCAATAACAATTTCTTTAATACCAGTCCCCTCCATAATCCTGCCCCTTCCTTT
Organism: uncultured Lachnospiraceae bacterium; assembly: GCA_910577825.1. Taxonomy (GTDB): domain Bacteria; phylum Bacillota; class Clostridia; order Lachnospirales; family Lachnospiraceae; genus Butyribacter. The sequence continues at coordinate 3,630 of CAJTOK010000079.1, forward strand.
CTGCCATTTACGCAGTTATAATAAGCCAGCCATATTTATCTTATATGGCTGGCTTTTTGCCAATATGTACTGTTTTATTTATTGTCCTTGTGCCTCTTCTTCTTTTTTCCTGTCCTCTTCTACAAGGTCTTTTACTACCCTTGCTTTTTCTTTAATGCGTTCGCTTGCATTTCTTGATGTAAGTACCCTTGATATCCAGCGGATGGCTTCGTCATACTGTCCTGCACGCCTTGCAAGCTCTGCTACAAGGTATGTGACAGTGAGCTCATCCATTCCGCACATTGGGAAGTCTTCTTTTAAGAATGAGTCTGAAAACCCCTCATATGCGGTGACGAGCAGTGAAGCTTCTTCTTTTTTCAGTGCTGCTATAACTTTGTCCCTGTCAGGTGTATCTTCTGGAAGTGTTTCTGCCTTGCCCCTGTAGAGCCATGCCATTTTAAGGCATGTATATGCCCTTTCACTGGCTTTTGCTTTTTTTACAATAGCATTGGCAAGGGCAAGCTGGTAGCGTGCAATGGCATCATCATATGTGTATATATCGCCTGTTTCTGGCAGGCCTTTAAAGTTCCTTGATATATTTTCACTTATAAGTTTTGCCTGTGACGGCATCATAAATTTAAAGAACCTGCTAAGTGCGCCATAACCGCACCGGGGGCATACTAATACATCATATTTTATAGAATCAACATACTTATAAACAGGCCTTAAATCTGTGTCCTGCTTAATAAGTTTTACTTTGCCTGTTTTTATCATTTTGGAGCGGAAGCCCTTGTCACATACAGGGCATGTATATGACTTGTCAAAAAGCAGGTCTGCCTCATGCACTTCCGGCTTTGGCGCCGGAGCAGGTTTTGGTTCTGGCTTTGGCGCTGCCTTTTCCTCCTTCTTCTCCTCTTTCTCGAATACATCCATCTTCTGGAGCTTTCCAAGCCCGAATTTTTCAAGACCATTAAACAAACCCATGTAAATTACCTCCTTATTTTGGTTTATATGAACTCTTTAGTGAAACTATCCTGTTAAATACTATATTATCTTTGCCTGAATCTTTTGAATCTACGCAGAAATAGCCATGCCTTACAAACTGGAAACTTGCCATAGGCGGGGCATCTGCAAGTGCAGGCTCTATATAACAGTTTTTTAATACGGTTAATGAATCCGGGTTTACATTAATTGTACCATCTTCATTATATACTCCTTTTTCTTCATCTACAATATTTTCATACAGGCGGACTTCTGCTTTTTCTGCTGTTTCGGCACATACCCAGTGTATTGTCCCTTTTACCTTTCTTCCAGTAAAACCGCTTCCGGACTTTGTTTCAGGGTCATAAGTGCAGTGTATTTCCGTTACATCGCCATTGCTGTCTGTTATATAATCTGTACACTTTACAAAATAGGCATTCATAAGCCTTACTTCATTACCTGGGTAAAGCCTGAAATACTTCTTTGGAGGGTCAGCCATAAAATCTTCCCTGTCAATATAAAGCTCTTTTCCAAATGGTACTTTGCGTATTCCCATTGCTTCGTTTTCCTGGTTATTAGCAACATCAAGATATTCTATCTCGTTCTCAGGATAATTAGTTATTACAAGCTTAACAGGGTCTAAAACTGCCATCATACGTGGGCGTTTAAGCTTTAAATCTTCACGTATGCAGTATTCAAGCATTGCATAGTCAGATGAACTCTGCGCTTTTGAAATGCCTGAAAGGTTAATAAAATTGCGTATTGATTCTGGTGTAAAACCACGGCGCCTTAATGCTGCTATTGATACAAGCCTTGGGTCATCCCACCCGTCTACTATGCCGTCTTCAACAAGCTTTTTAATATAACGTTTTCCTGTGACAACATTGGTAAGGTACAGTTTGGCAAATTCAATCTGTTTTGGCGGGTTTTCAAATCCAAGTTCACGCACTACCCAGTCATACAGCGGCCTGTGGTCTTCAAATTCAAGGGTACATATTGAATGGCTTACACCTTCTATTGCATCTTCAATAGGATGGGCAAAGTCATACATAGGGTAAATACACCATTTGTCGCCTGTATTATGGTGTGTGTTCCTTGCAATCCTGTAAATTACAGGGTCCCTCATATTCATATTTGGTGATGCCATGTCAATTTTGGCACGCAGTACCTTTGAACCGTCTTTAAATTCCCCTGCGCGCATACGTCCAAATAAATCAAGGTTTTCTTCAATGGTACGTTCCCTGTACGGGCTTGGTTTTCCTGGTTCTTTTAATGTTCCCCTGTACTCCCTTATCCCTTCTGCGGATAAATCGCATACATACGCTTTGCCTTTCTTAATGAGCTTTAATGCACATTCATACATTGTATCAAAGTATTCTGACGCATAATATATCTGGTCTGTGTCTAAATCACCACATATCCACCGGACATCTTCTATAATCGACTCAACAAACTCTGGTTCTTCTTTTATTGGGTTAGTGTCGTCAAACCTCAGATGAAAAACACCGCCATATTCTTTGGCAAGCCCTGAATTAAGAACTATTGACTTTGCATGGCCTATATGGAGATAACCATTCGGCTCAGGAGGGAAACGTGTAACTACCTTCCTGCAGTTCCCTTCACTAATATCCTTGTCAATAATATTCTCAATAAAATTACGTGAAACAGTTTCTTTTTCATCAACCGGATTACTCACTATCGTTCCTCCTTCGATTTTCTTATATAACTAAAAAACACTATTTAGTATTTTACCACATTATATCAAAATATAAAAGTATAATTTTGCAGCCTTCAGGATAACCGCATAAAAAGTTATTACCAATAAAGGCTTTTTATAACCTGTTTTT
>CAJTOK010000080.1 GCA_910577825.1 uncultured Lachnospiraceae bacterium
TCCCTTGTCTATTATAACAGATTTTTTATATCATGTCCAAAAGACTAATTGAAGGGAAAATAATTAAAAGTTGCAACAGGGCTTCCTATAGGTTATAATAATTTTATTATTATTATAAAAGAGAGAAAGGGAGTCAGGATGAAAAAAGAACGTAATTCATTTTCGGGCACTATTGGTTTTGTGCTTGCAGCAGCTGGCAGCGCTGTAGGCCTTGGAAATATATGGAGGTTCCCGTATCTTGCAGCGAAAGACGGGGGAGGGCTGTTCCTGGTTATATACCTGGTTCTTGCACTGACATTTGGTTTTACGCTGCTTAGTACAGAAATTGCCATTGGAAGGAAAACAAAGCAAAGCCCGCTTACAGCTTATGGCATGGTGCATAAAAGATGGAAACCATTAGGGATTATAGCATGTATTGTCCCTGTTATTATAATGCCTTACTATTGTGCAATAGGCGGGTGGGTGCTTAAATATTTTATTGCATATCTTACCGGCAATGGTGCGGCAGCTGCAGAAGATGGTTATTTTACTGGTTTTATAACAAGTAACACAGAGCCTTTAATAATGATGTTAATATTTTTATTTGCAGTTGCATTTATTATATTCCGTGGTGTTAATAAAGGAATTGAAGCTTCATCACAGATAATTATGCCAATACTTCTGCTTCTGGTTGTTATTATTGCCATTTTTTCACTTACTATCAGCCATACAGGTGAAGACGGCGTTACAAGGACAGGGCTTGAAGGCTTTAAGGTATATGTAATTCCAAATTTTGACGGGATTACAGTAAAAAGTTTTTTCTCCGTGCTTGTAGATGCAATGGGGCAGCTTTTCTTCAGCCTTAGTGTTGCAATGGGTATTATGGTTGCATATGGTTCATATGTAAAAGATGAAGCAAACCTTACAAAATCCATTAACCAGATTGAGATATTTGATACAGCAGTTGCATTTCTTGCAGGTGTAATGATTATACCAGCAGTATTTACATTTATGGGGATTGAAGGAATGCAGGCATCAGGGCCAAGCCTTATGTTTGTATCACTTCCAAAAGTATTTGCTGCAATGGGGGAGATAGGCAATATTGTAGGCTGCCTGTTCTTTGCAATGGTACTTTTTGCAGCAATAACAAGTGCAATGTCAGTTATGGAGGCCGTAGTTTCAAGTTTTATGGACCAGTTCCATATTTCAAGGACTAAGGCAGCATGTATTGAAGGTATTATAGCATTAATAGCAGGAATAGTAGTATGCCTGGGATATAACCTGCTGTATTTTGAAGTTACGCTTCCTAATGGGGCTGTAGCACAAATACTTGATATTATGGACTATATCAGTAATAACTTGCTAATGCCGGTTGTGGCAATAGGGACATGTATACTTATAGGCTGGATTGTAAAGCCAAAGGTTATAATAGATGAGATAGAAAAAAGCGGGTGTAAATTTGGCAGGAAATGGCTTTATATCCCAATGATTAAAGTAGTTGCACCAGTGCTTCTTATAATACTTCTGTTAAAATCAGCCGGGATAACCAGCTGGATATAAAAAGAATAGTGTATTAACAATAAATTTCCCACAGAACATTAATCTGTGGGAATATTTTTAATTAAGCTGGTAGTAAAGCCCCTTTAATGCCATAAGTTCCTCATGTGTCCCTTCTTCTGCTATTCCCTGGTCTGCAATATACAGTATTTTATCTGCATTACGTATTGTTGAAAGCCTGTGTGCAACCATAAATGCTGTTTTGCCTTTTAATATTACATCAAGTGCCTGTTTTATAAGCTGTTCTGTTTCTGTATCTATAGAGCTTGTGGCTTCATCAAGAATTATAATAGAAGGGTTTTTAAGTATAATCCTTGCAAAACTTACCAGCTGTTTTTCACCTGCCGACAGCCCCTGTCCACGTTCTTCAAGTTCATGGTTATACCCGCCGCTAAACTGCAGTATACGTTCTTCAGCATGTATAATCCTTGCAGCTTCCATACATTCTTCATCTGTAGCACCAGGACGGCCGTAACGTATATTTTCAAGTATTGTCCCTTTAAATAAAAACGGGTCCTGCATAAGCACGCCGACTTCTTTACGGAGTGAATGGAGGCTTATATTCCTTACATCTGTCCCATCTATTGTTACACTTCCCTTATCTACATCATAAAAGCGTGTAAGCAGGTTTATTACAGTAGTTTTCCCTGCACCAGTAGGGCCGACAAGTGCTACAACACTGCCTGGTGTTACATGCAGGTCAAAGTCTTTTAGTACAGGTTCATCTTCATCATAAGAAAATGTTACATGGTTAAAATCAACCTTTCCCTGTATGTTTTTAATAGAAACAGCACCAGAAGCATTTTTTATGCCTGCCGGGTAATCAATAGTATCAAATACCTGTTCAAGGTTAGAGCTTACCTGCGAAAGCTGCTGTATTATAAATGCAATCTGCGTAAGAGGCCCTGAAAAAAGGCTCATATAACTTGTAAATACAACAACCGTTCCTGCATCAATGGAAGAATTGCCGTTTAATATCATTGAAAGCGAAAGCCCGTAAAGGCAGATAATGCCAAAATTCCAGAAAATTTCTACAGCTGGTGTGTTTAATTCAATACGGTGTACAATGCTTAGCCATATTTTAAGGCTTTGGGAATGTAAATCTTTGTAAATTTCTTCGTTTAGTTCTTCCCTGTTATAAGTTTTAATAATTTTTTCCCCCATAATTGATTCAACAAGAAATGCTGTACGGTTTGAAATTTTTGCTCTGTGGTTTGGAAAAATTTTCCTTATGGAATAACGCAGTGCAAATACACACATCATCATTGGCACAACTGCCGCAAATACAATTCCTGTAAGCACAGGGCTTATTGAAAGCATAAAAAATGTTACAATTATAATTTTAACAATATAAACAAGAAGCATTACAAGGAAGTTTGTAAAAAAATTTGCAAGGTCATTTATATAATCTGTAACACGTATTACAATTTTGCCATCAGGTTTTGAATCAAAATAATCAAATGGCAGTTCCTGCAGTTTATAAAATATATCCTGCCGTATACTGGCAATTACCTTATGCCCCATTATGCCTGTCTGGCGCTGGTGTATAAAAGTTATGCCAGTTTCTATAACTGCAAGGGCTGCCATTCCTGCTATTATAAAGGCAAGTTCACGGTAATCTTCATTAACAACCACTTCATTAATGATTTTTTTCAGAAGAAGCGGGGAAACCATTGATATAAATGAAGATACAAGCATCAGTACCACTACAAGTATAACAGTCTTTTTATAAGGCAGCACATAGCGCAGAACCTTGCCAAGCTGTTTTATATCAACTTTTTTATTTATAACTTCGTCCTGGAAATAGGTATTTCTCTTTGCCATTATTATCCTCCCCATAATTTATTATTCCCTTGCTCTGTGCTTCCTGTATCCTGTATACTTTGGCAAACCTTCCGTTTAATGCCATAAGTTCATCAAATGTGCCACGTTCAGTTATCATGCCATCCTGCATATAAAGTATTTCATCACATGATACTACAGAAGAAAGCCTGTGTGCAGATATAAGAATTGTTTTATCAGGATAATTTTCTTTAATATCTTCAAGAAGCTTTTTCTCTGTACGTACATCAAGCGCACTTGTTGAATCATCAAGCACAAGGACAGGCGCATCTTTAAGTAATGCCCTTGCTATGGAAATCCTCTGTTTCTGCCCGCCTGAAATTCCAAGCCCGCGTTCACCGACAATGGTTTCATAACTGTCTGGCAGGTTCTGTATAAAACTGTGTGCCTGTGCATGCCTTGCAGCAGTAATAATCTGTTCACGCTCTATATCAGGTTCACTGTATGCAATATTTGAGTCAATCGTATTTGAAAAAAGAAATACATCCTGGAACACATATGCAAACCTGTCACGGAGCGCACTTAATTCATATTCGTTTATTTCAGTGCCATTTAGTTTTATTGAGCCGCCTGTTATATCATATATCCTTACAAGTGATTCTAAAAGCACGCTTTTGCCACAGCCTGTACCACCAACAATGCCAACTTTTTTACCTGAAGGTATTTCAAGGTTAATATCTTTAAGGATTGCTGCACCATCTGCTTCAATATAAACATGTTTAAGTGAAATATCAGTTTTTTCAGTATTTTTAACTGGTTTAGTACCATTTCCAATCCGGGACGGTTTCCCCATAAAACTGCACATTTTCTGGCCTGAAACAAGCTGCTGCTGCATCTGGAAAAGGGAATTATTTATCTGTGTAATATGGTCCATAATTTTAAGTATATAATTAGTACATGCAACAAGGAAACCAACCATTATTTCACCATTTATAACAAGCATTGCACTTACAGCAATGCTTCCTATATATGCTGTCTGTTTTACAACACTGAACACTACTTCAAATCTGGAAGAAAGTTTAATCTGGTTTATATAAGAATCTTTAAGTTCTTCATTAACCACATCAAATTTTTCTTTTTCTATTTTTTCATTAGTAAATGAGCGTACCAGCCTTACAGCTTCAATATTCTCCTGCACTGTAAGGTTCATTTTGGAGTTATTCCCTCTTATAGTTTTATAATTTTCCCTTGCAAGCCTGCGGAAACGTATAAGTGCTGTAGCAAATACAGGTGCAAGCATAACAGGTATTAAAAGCAGCCAGGGGTGTATTCTTGCAAGAAGTACAATACTTACAATAAGTACACAAATACTGTCAATAATATTTGGGACTATGCGGCAGAACATTTCCTTAAACATAATAGTATCTGAGTTAATTGTAGTTAATAATTCACCTGTGTTATAATCAGATATTGTCATGCTGTCAAGCTCTGACAGTTTCTGGAAAGTTGCCATGCGCAGGTCTGTTTCAAGCCCGAGCCCGAGCTTCTGGTTATTAACGTTTTTTATGTAAACCAGTACCAGCCTTATAAACAGCAGTGATAAAAGCAGTACAGAAAGTGAAAAAAACAGTTCCATTGTATGTACAGCCCCGTACCTGCCGCTTAACATAAATGAAAAAATATTTGATTTATCTGGTGTGCCGCTTTGTATAATATAGTCAATAAACATTTCTGATATCATAGGGATAAGCAAATCACATGTTAGCGCAATAAAACTTAGGAACTGTATAAAAATTGCTGCTGGAAGGTATTTTTTCCAGTAGCTTAAACCAAATCTGAATGCTTCCATTATAAAGTTTCTCCTTCCGTAAATCTATAATCTATAGTTACATCTTTGCCTGTATACCTGCCAGCCATCTTGTCAAGAAGAATTGAGAAAGCAGTTTCCCCTAGTTTTTCTGTATTGCAGTCTACAGAATTAATTCTGGGCGTAATATTTTCAAGCATATCTATATTATCAAATCCCATAATGCCTATCTGGGAAGGTATATGTATACCCATTTTGCGGTATAAATTAACTACCCTTATTGCAAGCACATCATAAGGGCATAATATTGCTGTATGTGCAGAAGAATCTGGAAGTGACAGAAGGGCTCTTTCATCATAGCTGTTTAAAATATGGCATTCCAGCCCCGCCTGTCCCATGCTTTCCTTATAGCCTGCGCATCTTTCACCAAGTGAAAAAAAATTCATATTTCCGCCAGATAAAGCATTGCTGCCTTTAATATCCATATATACAATATCCTTATAACCTTTAGACAAAATTTTCTGGACAGCCTCCCTCATAATTGCCCGGCAGTCTGTATCCACATGTGTAAAACTGGCTGAAATCCTGTTATACAAAGTTACTATTGGTATATTTAACTGTTCCAGCTCCTTTTCATATGCCTTCCCATATCCAACAGGGAAAATTATTATGCCGTCTGCCTGCCTCCTGGCAAGGTAATGTATACCTTCAAGCTCCTTAGAAGGTGAGTTATGGGAGAGCACAAGGCTTATAAAATATCCATGCTGTGTGGCATTTCTCTCTATGGCTTCAATAAGTGATGTAAAAAAACGGTTAGAAAGCCCGCCGCACACAACACCAATAGTTCTGGTGCTTCCAGTAGCAAGGCACTGTGCAAGTATATTTGGCCTGTAGTCAAGTTCCCTGGCAGCAGCAAGAATACGCTCCTTTGTCTTTGCGCTTATGCCTGCACGGTTATTCAGTGCACGGTCCACAGTACCTTCTGATACATTGCAGTAATCAGCTATTTCACGTATAGTTACTGGCATAAAGACCCTCCCTTGTTTTACTTACGACTGTTATCTTATATGATATAACAATCTTGTATAATATAGTTATATAATTATTAAAATATATAACAGATATTCTGCTTCCGTGTGCGCACACGGAAATTATGGGTTATTATAGCACCAGTGGCAGGTGTTGTCAAATAGTTTTTAAACCATGTCCGTTTTATAAATTCCAGGAATTTATGAAATGGATGTTCTTTTCATCAGGATAACCGCATAAAATAAATATTTTGTAAAACCAGATAATATATAAAAATTT
>CAJTOK010000081.1:0-289 GCA_910577825.1 uncultured Lachnospiraceae bacterium
TCATTATTATTGATAATTTTATCAATCATTTTTTTATTAGGTTCTTCAAGTTCCATAATATACATTTTTAAAAGCCCTGTATTTTTACCCAGCAGACCAGCAAGCCGTCTAATATCATTTAACTTAACTTTGTCTAAATAACAGGGTATTTCTACATCTGTAATTAAACGGCGAATATAATCCGACTGTGTAATATACCCAACTTTTTCAACCTTGCTTTTTAAAAGTTCTTTTTCTTCTGGTGTTAATCGTAGTTTAAACCACTTATCTTTTTTATTCATAATAAAAA
>CAJTOK010000081.1:1283-3269 GCA_910577825.1 uncultured Lachnospiraceae bacterium
GATATATACATATATATGAAGTATTTATTGAAAGAACACAATTAGATATTGATTATAAATATTTTTGTCAATTTATTTCAGAATTTAAAAAGAAATACATTTATAACCTAACAGAAGCAGAATATAAAAAACAAATGCAGGCAATCAGTCAAGCAGGTATCACCACACCAGAGAAAAAAGTAGAGATAGAACAGCCGAAAATTTTAGCGGCTAAAATTTCGGAATCAGAGCAACCAGTACAACCAAAAGAGCAGGAAAAAGCAGAAACTAAAAAAGATGTTCCAGCGGATGAAAAGCCAAGTGGCAAAATTCCAAAATGGAAAGAAGCAGGGTTTAACTCATTAAATGAATATTTTAAATATTTAAAAAGTCAACCAAAATCAATGGAATTAAAAGAAGAGTTTATTTGGAAACCGACATAAAAGTAAATGCAAATTAAGTATAAAATACTTAAAATATAACTATTAAAAGGAGAAACAGAAATGAGAAAAAATTTTCATTTTATCTTACAAGGAAAGGGTGGAGTAGGAAAAACAACAGTATCAACCTTTATTACACAGTATTTAAAAGATTATCTAAAACAGGATTATATGGCAATAGATACTGACCAGGTAAACGCCAGCTTTGCAAAATTTAAAGCCTTAAATGTAGAAACTATTAATGTTATGCAGGATAACATTATAACAGATGCAGGCTGGGAAAATTTAACATATAAGCTGATAAATACAGATAAATCAAATATTATAATTGATAATGGGGCTAGCTCATTTGTTCCACTATTAACTTATGCATATGAAAATAATATATTTGATGTGCTTACAGCTGATGAAAACTATTACACAGGAAATGCATTTATTCATATAGTGATAGCAGGCGGAGAAGGACTATCGCACACGCTGGCAGGAATTAATATGATATGTGAAAAGTTTAATCAAGATAAAGTGCAAATAGTAGTATGGATAAATAACTTTTTAGGAAAAGTAGAAACACAAGATAAAAAAATAACAGATTACCCAGAATATAAAAATAATGAAAGTAAAATATTAGCAGTGGTTAGAATACCAACATATAAAGGGGATTTATTTAAAAAAGATTTATCCGATATGCTTACAAATCACAAAACATTTGAAGAAATGAAAAATGATACATCTGTATTTATTATGAGTAGAAGCAGATATGTAAAAATGCAAAAAGAAATGTTTGAAGAACTTAATAATGTTGATTTTATTTTTGAAGAAGAATAAAAATTAAATATGAAAAAATATCATAAAATATTATTAATATTGATAGGTATTCTAGTAATATTATCAATTATAAACTTAATTATATGACTACAAAAATTACACTTATAACTACAAAAAGTAGACTAAAAAATATTATAAAATACCATAAAAAACCTTGATAAATAAGACTTTTTATGATATAAATAATAATCAGCTGTAAAGAAATTTTACAGTTTGATGTTTGAAAATTTAATAGGAGGTGCGAATGGGTAAAAAAGAAAAAATAGCTCTTTTAACCAAAATACTTGAAGCTGTTACAGCAGCTATCAAGCTATTAAAAGAGCTGTTATAACTCTTAAAAACCAAAGGGCTACAAGTTAGCCCTGCGGTTTATACCCATAATATAAAAGCATTCCTATTAATTGTCAAGCAAAAGAAGCCCTGTATAGTAATTATATTATGCAGGGCTTTATTTTGCCCTGTCCGCTGTGTTTTGCTGGTGGATAGTAATATAATTATATATTTATATGCTATCTCGTTATACGGGCGAAAATTTAAAAAAATCAGCGGTCAAAAATTCTACTCTGCTTAAACTGTCTAGCTTTATTTAAAATATTTACATCTGCTATATATCATTTTAAATTTTAAAGATTATCTACTATACATTTTAAAAAACATCTGCCAGCAAATAATCATATATGCAGTATTAAAGATAATCCAGCAATCATACATCATAAAACTTGAATGTGTGATATACTCTTTT
>CAJTOK010000081.1:5732-5943 GCA_910577825.1 uncultured Lachnospiraceae bacterium
ATCATACCATAGTTTATAATGATTTTCATAAAATCTACACCGTTTGTTCCAAACTGGAATCCGCGAAGATATTCTGTTCTTGAATATGTAGAAGCTACCAATGTTGCAGCAGCTGCGTCACCAAAAAGCGGTTTCGTTCTCATATCCTTTGGGTGAATAAGTTTGCTTAATGTATCAGCTGTAAGCAAAAGGACATTATTAGCCTGACCCT
>CAJTOK010000082.1 GCA_910577825.1 uncultured Lachnospiraceae bacterium
CCTCAAAAGTAGTAAATTGGTAGTAAATTCAGCTTGAAATCCTGCTTGTATGCCCATAAATCAAGGCTTTTTTGAGATAATCAACCATTTTCAAGTTAAAAATTATATAATTATTATTTTTTGGCGATATATAATGAACCCATCTGTATGCAACGCTGTTTAGTTTTAAAGGTGTTTAACTGCCAAAGAGTAAATTAGCTGGCAAATTCCATGTGCTTCTAATGGACGGCTGTACGGAGCCGCCGGCGTTTAAGTGCCGTATTCAATGTTTCGTAGAAACATAGGCACTTTATGCGCCGTTGCGTGCGACGTCCAAACGGGAGTGTGCCTGTCCATAGAAGCACATGGAATTGCCAGCCAACAATACTTTAGCCTTAATTCCTGTCTTTATAAAATTTTTATGCCTGCTGCCTGTTTCCTGCCAGTTCTTCCATAAGCACATGTACAGGCACTATCTTATCTATGCGCCCTGCATTTGCCCCTGCAAATACCAGCCCGTTTTCTGTATCACCACGTACTGCATCTATAAGTGCTTTTGTTATACAGTATGGCACTTCGGCAGGGTTGCATTTTTCAAGGCAGTTAAAGCATTTCTTTACAGGAATTTTATTATTCTCTATATACTGTACAAATTTATTCCTTACTGCCCTTCCAGGCATGCCAACCGGGCTGTCAATAATAGCAAGGTCTTTTTCACCTGCATTTACATACGCCTGTTTATATTTTTCATCTGCATCACATTCATCTGTAGCAACAAAACGTGAAGCAATCTGTACACCCGATGCCCCTAGTGACAGGGCATGGCAGATATCATCATGGCTAAATATCCCGCCTGCAGTTATTACAGGTATCTTCTGCCCGCATTTATCTTCAAACCCCTTTACAGTTTCTATAATTCTTTTAATTTCTTCATCATAATCTTCATCTGTAATCTTTTCGATTTGTTCCTTTTTAAATCCCAGGTGGCCGCCTGCCTTTGGCCCTTCTATTACTATAAAATCTGCTGCCCTTCCTGCTTTTTTAAGCCAGTTCTGCAGTATAACTTTTGCTGCTTTTGCAGATGAAACAATAGGCGCAATTTTACATTTAGAACCACTGGCATATTCTGGAAGATGTACCGGAAGCCCTGCACCTGAAATTATAACATCTGCACCTGCTTCAATAGCGGCTTTTACATGTGCTTTATAGTTTTTAAGTGCTACCATGATATTCACACCGACAGGTCTGCCTCCCGATATTTCCTTTGCTTTTAAAATATGTTTACGTATAGCGTCAAGGTTTGCTTTGTTCTCATCTTTTTCAAAGCCCGGTTCATCATAGCCTATCTGTGCCGTGGAAATAATGCCCAGACCGCCATTTGCTGAAACAGCCCCTGCAAGGCTTCCCCTGCTTATGCCAACTCCCATACCTCCTTGTATTATTGGATACTTTATTACTAAATCCCCTATTGTTAATTCTTTAAGCTGCATTTAAAACACCTCCTGATGTAGTTTTTAAAACTATATTATAGCTTATTGTTATCCATGTCAAGTATAAATAATTACAGCTGCATCTGCCTGTAAGACTGGAAGCTTTATTCCTTTTTTTGTGCAAAATAGCATAAAAAACAGGCTATACATCTAAAAAACCACTAAAAATATTAATGTTTTGTATAATTTAGCTAAATTATTTTATTTTTACAGTAAAAACTTGAATGATTTTACTAAATATAGTATAATTTTATATAATAATAAAGGTTTTGGGGATTTAACATATATTTTTATGTATAAATCCGGAGAGGAGAATGTATTAAATACACAAAAAAATTAAAAGGAGTGCTTGCCTGTTTCATTTTTGCCATTTGTGCTTTTACTATAATGGCATGTGGCAAAGAAGATTCTGGCAGAAAAGACAACAGCAGTGAACCTTCTAAAAGTTCCAGGCTTGTTACAGTAGGATATGTACAGTCTGGTACTGGCAGTGCCTGGAGCCTTGCAAATGTTGAGTCTATAAAGCAGAACTGTACAGAGGAGAACGGCATTAACCTTATTTATGAATGTGCAGAAGATGATTTTGACACACAGCTTTCCATTGTACATTCTTTTATTGAGCAGAAAGTAGACCTTATAAGCTTTACACCTATTGTTTCCGAAGGCTGGGAAGATGTCTTAAAGGAAGCAAAGGAAGCAGGCATCCCTGTTATTATTATGGACCGTATGGTAGAAACTGGTGATGACACACTTTTTAACTGCTGGATTGGTTCTAACTTTTTGCTTGAGGGATACAAAGCCGCTGACTGGCTTATTGATTATATGAAGTCCCTGGGTTCAAAGAAAGACAAGTTCAATGTTGCACTGTTCCAGGGCGCTCTTGGCTCAAGTGCAGAGGTTGGCCGTACACAGGGTGTTGAGGAAATGTTAAAAACAGCTGGCAATTTCAGGTTTGTATATAAGGAAACCGGTAACTTTAACCGTGCTGGCGGTATTAATAATATGGAAAAAGTCCTTAGACAGAAATTAGATATTGATGTATTAATTGCAGAGAATGATGATATGGCACTTGGCGCTATTGAAGTTATGGAGAAAAACGGGATTAAACCTGGCAAAGATATAGTAATCGTTTCATTTGACGGCATACATGATGCGTTCCAGGCAATGGTAGATGGCAAGATTAACTGTGTTATGGAATGTAACCCATTGACAGGAAAGCTTCTTGCCAATGCTGTAAAGACAGTGATGGACGGGAACCCTATATCCAAGAAGAATTATGTCCTGGAAGAACTGTTCCCGGCTGATACTGCTGCTGACTACATAGACAACAGGAAATATTAAGGAGGGCGTTATTATGAAACAGTTAAACAAATTAAACAGCATAGCCACCAGGCTGGTTTCAGGCTTTATGGTTGTTATTATCCTGATTATAGCGCTTGGTGTGGTTTCTTACAATGGCTCTTCCAGTACCATGTTAAATTCATATAAGCAGAATATGGCAGGGACAGTAAATACCACTGCAACATATCTTGAACTTGGCATGTCACAGGTAAGTTCCGAGGCACAGAAAATTATTGACAACAGCGATTTTTATAATTATTACCGTGGCGCATACAGGAATGACAAGCCACATGAATATATGCTGTGGAGTTCCCTTTATAATATAGTGCCGTCTGCTGCAAGTGCCAGTGAATTTATAATGGCAATCTCTGTATTTGGTTCTTATGGTGACGGGATTTCTTCTGCAGGTGATATTGAAACAGGGTTTTATAATACTTTTAAAGGCACAGTACCTGAAAATACAGAGGACGGGATATGGATAAGCTCACATAATGAACTTGACGTCCAGCTGCACATTGAAAAAGACCGTTATGCAGTTTCTTATGTAAGGTCATTTACTAATTTTGATGGATATATTGTAATAGATATCAATGCCAAATCGGTTACAAATGTACTTAAAAACCTTGAACTTGATGAAAAAAGCATTATCGGGTATGTTTCCCCTGATGGTTCAGAAATATTAAACACTGGTAAAGATGAAAATGTTTTCTCAGGCCAGGATTTCTATAAAGAAGCAGTTTCTGGCGGCCCGGATTTATCAATGGTAAAATACAATAACCAGAAATACCTTTTCACTTTCTCAAATATTGCAGATACCGGTTCAAGTGTATGCTGCCTTGTACCGCAGAAAGTTATGTTAAGCCAGGCTTATGAAATACGTAATATGACTATTGCTATTACAATTACAGCAATTATTATTGCATTCTTTATTGCACTTTTCCTTGCGCTTAATATACATAAAGCAATCAATACTTCAATCGCTGTACTTGAAAAAGCTGCTGGCGGTGATTTAACAGGAACTGTAAGGATGAAAAGAAAAGATGAATTTGGGGTTCTGGGAACAAGCATTAACAGCATGATTTCAAATATGAAAGTGCTTTTAGAAAAGGTAGACCAGGTCAGTTCACTTGTACAGTCTTCATCAGATAATGTAACACAGACCTCTGAACTGCTTGTTTCTTCTTCTGATGAAATATGCAATGCCATTTCCGAAATTGAATCTGGTACTTCATCACAGGCAGCCGAGGCTGAAAGGTGCCTTGAACAGATGGCAGACCTTTCTGATAAGATTAATATTTTAACTACAAATACAAGCGCAATCGAAACAATTTCCCATGATACAAAGGTTTATGCCGGGCAGGGGATTGACATTATCGACAAGTTGAATAAACGCTCCAAGGATACACAGGAAGTTACAGAAGCTGTTATTGATGGTATAAGCAAGTTAAATGAAGAAACCAATACCATTGAAAATATTGTTGAGGTGATAAGCTCCATTTCCGACCAGACCAGCCTTTTAAGCCTGAATGCTTCTATTGAAGCTGCAAGGGCGGGCGAATCCGGCAAGGGTTTTGCTGTTGTTGCTGATGAAATCCGCAAGCTTGCAGACGAATCCATGCAGGCGGTCAGCAGGATTTCTGATATTATTACACGTATAAACACGCAGACAGAACTCACAGTAGAAACTGCAAGGCGTGCAGAACAGATTGTAGGGGCACAGCAGGATGCACTTGTTACCACAGTCAGCCTGTTTAACACAATTAATAAGCATATTGAAGACCTTGCCGACAACCTTGATGATATTACCAAGGGAATTGAACAGATGTCGGTTGCAAAAGACCATACCCTTTCTGCAATCCAGAGCATATCAGATGTTTCAGACCGCGCCGCTGCATCTACATCACAAGTATCTTCTACTATTGTAAACCAGATGGATGCTGTTAAAAACCTGAATGGCAATGCGGAAACATTAAATAACAACTCCAGGGATTTAATGGATGCTGTTACACAGTTCAAACTTAATTGATACTTATATATCCTATATAATAAACACAGGCAGGATTTTTATATATCCTGCCTGTATGATATTAATTATCCTTATAAAGTGCATAAAAATCTGATTCAGCATTCTCCCACTGCCTTTTATAAAACTTCCTGGCATCATCAAGCGCAGCATTATATACATAATCCCCTATTGTTTCCATAAAGAAATTATATACATCTTCCTGCCCTATATAACCTAAATCAAGATTATGTTCTTCTTTAAAGAAATAATGTATTTCTTCCATTATCTTCTTTTTATCTTCATCTCTTAAACCTTCCATAACAGTCCCCCTTGCTGCAGATACTATCCAAGGATTTCATCCAGTATTTCTTCCATATCATCATCATCTATATCATACATTTCTATTACCCCGGCTTTCATATCTTCATACAATACTAAACCTTCTTCTTCATCCTGGTTATACCAGTCATTGGAATTTTTAATCCCATACTTATCTAATATCTTTATAACTGCATCTGTTGCAGCATTTCTCTGTTCTATATCCATAAGCCGCCCCATTCCTGTAATAAGCCCGTTTTATAATTATGCACGCCCAAGGTAATCTTTATAATAGCTGGTTTTGTTTCTTTTATCAAACCTTTCTGCAATATCCGCAGATTTTTTATAAAACCAGTCTGCAAGCACAGCAGTTTCATAAACCCCGTCTTCTTTCCAGGCCTCAAAACCCTTTGGAAGCTCCATGTTTATTTTATCCCGCTTTTTGGAAAGCTCCTTAAAAAGTGCCCATGCCCCTGTATAAAAATGGAAGCATGACCTCTGGTTCCACATTCCAAATGTCCAGTCCAGGCGCCTTTTAAAAAGTGCCACACCACTGCTTGTATTACTATAAGCATAGTATTGTAATACTTTACCCATATATTCCAAACCGCCCTGGTCTTTGTTCTGCTTCCTGTGCAGTTTCCTTGCATATGGCCTGGCAGCTTTTATATCCTCCCTTTAAAATATATAGTCTCTCGGATTCTCCAACCCTTATTTTCTGCGGCTTTCAAACCCAGTTTTATAAAA
>CAJTOK010000083.1 GCA_910577825.1 uncultured Lachnospiraceae bacterium
CCGCTCCCAAACTGCTGCTTGCAAAACCAAACAGGATAGTTTATAATCAGGACAGAAGGTAATAGGGATTTTCGCTTGTCCCCATTACCCTTTACGGAAACTTTTAATTGTTTTACACAAATTAAAGGCTATCCTGTGCAGAGGATAGCCTTATGCTTGTTTATTTATGGTTATTGTGGTTATCTATGTATGTTAAAGCTGCAAATATAACCAAAAGCAACGTTAAAACTTCCAAAGTGTCCATAACTGCCTCCTTTCCGTTTCCGGAAAGGACAAACAAGGACTATCCCCATACTTTCTGCCCCGGATATATATTTTAACATATATTACAAAATACAACAACCTTTTTGTAAAAATTCCCGGATTCCTTCTTCTTTTAAACTTTTATAAGACTTTTCCATCCAGGATTCCCTTCCATATAACCAAATGTTTCTTTATCATTAAAATATTTTAATAAACTTTCCCTGAGCTTTGGATAAAAAGACGGGTCTAAATCTTTAAATTCCATATGGCTGTACATAAATGATTTAGTATAATCTGTCATACTGTTACTGCTAATTGAATCCAGTACTGTTTTTACAATATCTGAAGTTGCCTGTATATCTTTATTGTAAATAGCCAGGTCAAGCTTACATGATTCAGTATTATATTTGCCCATATCAAAAAGAGCCGCCAGACTGCTTTCTTTACCAATCCATTTTCCAGCCAGATTTATATTATTTTTCTGTATTGAAAGCATAGCCAGGCTGTCCATTACCAGTTTTAACATATGGTACTCTGAAAACAGTATCTCTTCATATGTTTTATATGCTTCATCTGTACGGTTTGTTTTGCTGTAAAGAACAGCCTGTTTCCTTTTTCTTTCAGCACCCTCCTCTGAAAAATACTGTAAATACTTTTCTGCTTCCATATAATCTTCTTTATCTATATAATAACCAAATAAAGAACCAGCAGCTTCTCTTTTTATACCAGAATCATCACTTTCCATTGCCTGTTTATACCAGTTTACAATCTGGTTTTTACAGGCTTCTTTATCTTCTGTTTCTTTATCTCCACAAGACAAGTGTACATCAGCAATTAACGCTATCTGCCATATCAACTGGAAACAGTTTGGATATTGTTTTATTATATCTGATACATAGCAGAATGCACTATTATAATTCTCTATTTCAAATTTTTTGCTAACTTCCCTGGCTATCTTATTACTTTCATCATTTGATAATTGTTCATTATATGATAAAAGCACTTCCAATGTAATCCCTAAAAGCCTTGCAATAGGTGCTAAAAGCGAAATATCAGGCTGCCCTTTTCCACGTTCCCATTTATTTACCGCAGGTGCAGTAACTCCAAGACGCTTTGCCATTTCTTCCTGTGTCATATTTCTCTCTTTCCTGTACTTACGGATTACCTCTCCAATTTCCATTATACATGCCTCCTCTGCTTATCTGTAATACAGTTTTATATTACCAGAGGAAAATATATAGTACAACTGAACAGGAGTAAACTTTTACTCATAAAAATTAACCAGAAAGCAAAAAAGAATTTTTTAACTTACCACCCATTTCCCTTTCTGTTTAGAACCAATGCGCCTTATACGCCCCTGTTCCTGTTGCTTCCGGATATGGTATTTAACTGTATTTACATTCATGCCAAGCTGTAACGCAATCTGTTTTTGTGATAAATAGGGCTTCTGTTTAATTAATCCAATAATTGCACTGGCAGTAGTCTGGGTGGCACTTTGGGTGGTATAGGTGGCACTTTGGGTGGTATGGGTTACAATAGTTCCATCTGCATATTCATCATCTAATGGAACAATAATACGAAATATATCATCTTCTATAAATTCTGGCTCTTTGTTAGAATAAAACCTGCTATACTTAAATAAATTTATCACACCAGACCCAAGCTGGTCAGCATAGCCAATATTTCGGAAAAATGATGCAATAACCGGATTTTTAGGATTTGGTTCAAGATTTTGGGGAGTAATTATTGTATTTTGAGAAGCACGGTTCGCATTCTCCACATACATCTGCTCTTTTTCAATAACGAATTTAGCCTGGTAAGAACTTGTATACTCTCTATGAATTAATGTATTTGCAACCATTTCACGTGTAATAATATTCCGGAGGCTTTTTCTTTGGTCTCCTTCCAGAAAAAATTTATCCAATAAATGTTTTCTGCCAAATTCCATAAGGCATTCATAACTTTCAACCAGATTTGTCTGGATAATTTCCCTGTCATCATAACGGTCAATATTAACACGCCGGAGCAAAGCATCAGTTACATATGCTGGTACTATATCTGAAATAACATCATCTTTGCCAAGAAGCATTACTGCTGCTAAGTTATATCCTTTCATACCAGTTACATGGTCAATTCCAAAAAGACGTGAACTTTTCAAAAGTTCCTCATCTGTCATACTTTTCCAAGGATGTCCATATCCATTATTATTTGCTGCCATGATGCGTAATTTTGGCAGCAAATCCAGACGCAAATCTTCTGTTTTAACATATGGGTAAATTTTCCTTTCAGTAAAAATATTTTGCTTTCTAATATACATCTGGGCAATCTGGGTAGTTGCTGTAACCTTTACATCTGCATCATCTATCCTGTCATAAATTACTTTTTTGTAACTGTGGACTTCTGCACTAGGTGGAATATAAACATGGATAATAGTTTTACCTTTATATTCTATAATTTCTGGTGACAAATAAATTGTTGGTGAAAATACCACTGGGTTACTGATACAACTAATAAAGTTTTTTACCATATCTGGAGCAGCCTTTTCTGGTATTCCTGATACAGTTCCATCATCTAATACCCCCATAAACAGATTACCCCCAAACCGGTTTAGAAATGAACATACTGTTTCATACACATCATTTTCAATACCATTTCCACAACGTTTAAATTCAACTGCTATATTTTCCCCTATATCAAAAATAGATTTAATAGTTATAAAATCCATTTATTTCTCCTTTACATACAAATAATTTAACTAAATTTCCTTGTTTTCTTTTCTGCCATTTTCAATATATTGTAGTAATTTTGTACTATTATCAATTTCAACTGGAATATGTGGAATCTATCTGGTTATGAAAACCTGGCTGTTGCCAGATGTGTATAAAAAGCAACAACCAGATAAATAATGTTTTACTTATAGCCCTGTGGATTATTATAATATGTTTTCTTCTTATTATTAAAGGGACATTTATTATTACTGTAAAATAAATATTACATTTTGCGGTATTTCTTCATAATTACCAGTTCATATATTACCATTACTGATATAACAAGAACCATACAGCCTGCTATAGATAAAAATACCAGCACTGGATTTTGCCTTGCCACTAATAAAGGCAGCCCAAGTATTATAAAAATTATTCCAAAAATACAGAATAATTTTCCCATTGCCTTGTTATAATTACTGGTATCATTAACCTCACACATTTTTACATTAGCCCAGAAGCCAACAGGCTTTTTAGCAAAAAATGATGAAATTCCAATTATAATAAAAAGCCCTCCCACAATACACCACATAACAAATCCAATTATGTTTCCTGCGTCCATGCCCAATCCCTCCCTCCAGTTAATTTATTGTTTTTTTCTTAATATATCCATTGTATGGTTAGATACTCCTATTATATCCGGTCTTTCACAAATAGCCAGATGGTACTCCAGGTACATTTTGTAAACTTCATCAGTCCAGCTGTCTATCCTGTCTTTAATATAATGGGCAAACGTATCAGTTCCAACAAACTTTATCCTTTCAAGCCCGCATTCTTTATTTAATTCTTCTATATCTTCAATACGTACAAGTTCAAATATATCTTTTGGCGCAGATATACATTTAAAATCTTCCTCAAGCATATTTTCTTTAATTGCCCTGGTAATATTATCTCCATTGCCATTAAATCCCCACTGGATTATAGTTGCTTCATTCATGCAGTATGCCACAAAGATATATCCATTATCTTTAACAACACGTTTTGCTTCATTTAATACCCTTATTTTATCTTCTTTTGAATATAAATGGTACATAGGGCCAAATACCAGCACTGCATCAAATAAGGCATTTTGATAACCTGATAAATCCAGTGCATTTCCCTGTTTAATGTTTATATTGTCATTTTCTTTTAAAAATGATTTGTCTTTCTCCTTTAAATTACCAGATATTTTATATTATTTTTTATTCTTCCTATAAAATACATTCCAGCTGGCAGTCATATGGCTCTTTTCTGACATGCTCTATGTTATAGAGTTCTGCTTCTGTACAGCCCATAGCTTTATAAAATGCCTGGCTTTCAACAGCAGAATGTGCAGAAATATATAATTTCCCTGCCCCGTTTTCCTTTGCCCATTCTTTTGCTGCAAGAAAAAGTGTTTTGCCAATGCCTTTCCCACGCAGGTCTTCTGATACATGGATGCTTGATAAATCAAGATATCTATGTTTTCCGCCAAATAAACCAGCTTCAGCTGAAACAAACCCTTTAAGGCCTCCATTATAAAAAGCAGCATATACAAAGCCACCTGATGCAGCTGTATTTTCCAGGCATTGTACTAATATTTTATAATCTTTTTCTGTCCAGTCGTCAATAAAAGGGTCATCTTTAATTACCCATGTTCCATTTTCCCTCCGCCAGCATTTTGTAACTGTCTGGCGGCGGATAAAATCTTTAAATAAATCTATACATATTTCATCTTTATATAACTGTTTATATTCTAACATAGCATTTCCTTATTTTATATTACCTTTGTTCACATTTTCTTCTCTCCTGGATGAAATTCCATACTTCTTCTTCCTCTGGCATAACCTTTAATGCGCCTTTTCTGGTTGTTATAATGGAAGCAGCAGCGTTAGCAAACCCAAGCATATCATGTATTCTGTGGGAATCCATTCCTTCTATGCCATAATCCAGAATCCAGCTTAATACACATGCCATAAATGTATCCCCTGCACCTGTAGTTTCAATAGTATCATCATTTAAAAATGGGGCACATTCTACCTTTATGCCATTATAATATGCCCTGCTTCCCCTTTTTCCCATTGTAGCACATATAAATGGCACATTATATCTTTCCTGTATCCTTGCTGCACCCTGGTCAATATCCTCTGTGCCAGTAAAAAATTCTATTTCATCATCAGAAATTTTAAGAATATCACACTGGCTTGTGCCATATGCAATTTTTTCCTTTGCTGTATCCATGCTGTCCCACAATGGCGGGCGCAGGTTTGGGTCAAAAGATACTACTGCCCCTGCTTCTTTTGCCGCTTTTACTGCTGCCTTTGTTGCATTTTCTGCCCCAGGAGCTGTCATGGACAGGCTTCCAAAATGAAAAAGTTTTGTATTTTGTATTAAAGAAAAATCAATTTCATCTTCCCGGAGCATCATATCTGCCCCAGGATTACGGTAAAATGAAAAACTACGTTCCCCGTCTGGTGCAGTGTGTACAAATGCAAGTGTTGTAGGGACTTTGGCATCAAAAATAAGATTACTGGTATCAATCCCTTGTCCATCTGTTACATTTTTAAGCATTCTTCCAAAAGAATCATTTCCCACTTTCCCTATAAACGCAGTTTTCTTACCAAGGCGCTGTAACATTGATAAAACATTACAAGGTGCACCACCTGGATTTGCTTCAAAAACCGGGCTGCCCTGTGCATTAATCCCGTTTTCTGTAAAATCAACAAGCAGTTCCCCTAGCGCCACAACATCAGATTTCTTCAAACAAAATGCCCTCCTTATATATTTAATAGTCTCTCGGATTCTCCAACCCTTATTTTCTGCGGCTTTCAAACCCAGTTTTA
>CAJTOK010000084.1:0-251 GCA_910577825.1 uncultured Lachnospiraceae bacterium
GGTTTGGATAATGAGAAGTCGTTTTGATGAACAGCTTGCTACGCTTAATAATGAGCTTACGAGGATGGGGGCAATGTGTGAGGAAGCGATTGCAATTGCTTCAAGGGCGCTCTCTGCGGGCGATGTGAAGCTGACAGATAAGGTTATATCCCTTGACGGGGAAATTAACCATATGGAGCGCACAATAGAAACGCTGTGCCTGAAACTGTTGTTACAGCAACAGCCGGTGGCAGGGGATTTGCGGCAGATTT
>CAJTOK010000084.1:2695-2933 GCA_910577825.1 uncultured Lachnospiraceae bacterium
GAGTCGGGTGGAACGGGGCTGGGACTTTCTATTGTAAAACACGCCGTACAGTATTTGAATGGTCAGATTGACTTACAGAGCAGCCCTGGAGAAGGAACAATCATACAGATTTTTTTGCAAGAGGATAAAAATGATGTGATGCAGATTTCCTAAAAAATTCAAATTTTACATAAATTATACAAAACATAGCTTTTAGATTTTACAAAGAAGTCATAAGATTAGTTTTATATATTCAATA
>CAJTOK010000084.1:5346-5802 GCA_910577825.1 uncultured Lachnospiraceae bacterium
AGTCGGTATAACTTTTACCGTTTTTGAAAAAATAACCAAACTTTTTTGAGGAATGTAGCCATAGAGGGAATATTACTTTTTTTATAATAACCACAGGGAATTAAACAGAGGGAGGAGGTGAAACATGAAGGACAATACATTCCAGCGGCGGCGTGAGATTGAGTATATGCTGCTGTCGGGGAAAAAGCTGACTACAACGGAATTAATGAAGATATACCATGTCGGCAGGAAAGCAATCCGCAGGGATTTTGACATCATCGGCGAAGAACTGCCCGTGGTTACACGGCAGGGATATGACGGCGGTTATTACCTTGCGGGCGGTGTGTCGCAGCACCAGAACTCGCTCACGCAGGAACAGTTGGAATGTTTGGAAAAAGTTGCTGTGACCTGTGGTTCAGATGACAGGAAGATTGTCCTGTCAATCATACATGAATTTGGACCGTACTGCGGAAGTTT
>CAJTOK010000085.1 GCA_910577825.1 uncultured Lachnospiraceae bacterium
GCTTCCTTTTGTGTTACAATAGTTTAAGGCAGGGTTAAGTTTGATTGGACATTGGGTAAGCGCTTCAAAAGAAGGCGTAGTGCAATATATTTATTGCCATGATACACTTTATATACGCTATCATTTGAAACGCTTTTTGTTCATAATGGTCAGTCTGCATTCTTTTGGCAGTTGTTCAGACCATGGCAAATAATCATCCAATAATGCAGGATGATTTGGATAATCTATATTTGGAAGCGATTTCAATAAATAGTCCAAATAATTAAATATATTAAGGTCATTTTGTTTTGCAGTTTCAACCAATGTATACAAAACACCATTTGCAAATGCTCCCCTTGGAGTATCTGCAAAAAGCCACGCTTTACGTGCTGTTGCAAATGGGCGAATGTGGGTTTCACAAAGGTTATTGGAGATAACAAGCCGTCCATCCTCAAGAAATGTTTCGAGGTAACGTCTTTGATTCTTGGCATATCCCAAAGCTTCTGTAAGCTTCTCATTTGTAGTATATTTATCAGAAGTTTCATCAGCCCACGACCAAAAGGCATCAAGCATGGCACGAGATGCCACCTGACGCTTATTTTTTCGCTCTTCATAGGAAAGATCTTTCATTTCATCTTCTAATTTAAACAAAAGATTGATATATTCACGTGCTTCTGCTCCTTTTGAGCCTGGAAGCTCTTTTCCGGAATTATCTAATGGGATACTTTCTATAAATTTTCTACGAACATGTGACCAGCAAAGATTTCTTTTAATATTTTCTACTTTCTCATATCCGCTGTATGCATCTGTTGTAAGATATCCGGTAAAATCTTTAAGCAGTTCCTTTGGAATTTCTCCTGCCCTGCTGGTATCATAATAAAAGAATGTTCCCTTAAAAGATTCACATGCTGCACTTTGAATTACCCACATCCATGACTGACTGGAAGCTTTTCTGTTTGGTTCTTTATTGCACTGAATTCTTGTTTCATCCATATGCAATACATTACAGGCCGTTAATT
This sequence comes from uncultured Lachnospiraceae bacterium, assembly GCA_910577825.1. GTDB lineage: Bacteria > Bacillota > Clostridia > Lachnospirales > Lachnospiraceae > Butyribacter. Next base: position 999 of record CAJTOK010000085.1, read on the forward strand.
TTTTATGGATACGCCAGTATAGCATCTCAAACCATTCTTCACTGCATCTTATTACCCAGCGGGTCATTGTTGACCTTTGAAGTATCAGTCCCATTTGAAACAAATCTCTTTCCATTCGATACAATGGAACTCCCTGCACAAACTTTTGATATAAGATATGGGCAATAAGAGAAGGAGTTGCTATTGTATGTGAAAGAGGTTTACTCGGTATAGCCGCCTTTTGAAAATGATCATTTGGATTTTCGCTTTCTTCTGTCCCACATTTTGTGCATTTTGCCACCTGACGTATAACTTGTTTCACAATCAGTTTTGCAGGTTGATATTCCACTTCTGTTCGAACGAATTCTTTTGCTATTACCTTAAGTGGTGCTCCGCATTCTGAACATGTCTCCTTCGGATTAATTATATATTCTTCAATCTCTTTTGGAAGTTCTGCCAACATCTCTTTTCGTACTCCAGGTTTACGTGGAGTACGTTTATATTCTTTTACGCTGACAGCAATCTTTTTTTGAGATTCAAGTAATTTTTTTGCAAGTTCTCCCGTATCCTCAAATAAACATAATTGCCCATCAATCGGGGTACTCATTTCAGAAGAAGCCCCAAACATTTTTTTACGGGTATGCAGCAATGCCTGTGTTAAATTTTCAATTTGAATATCTTTTTTTCTAATGAGTTCCTCTTTTTCTGCAAGTAATGCTTCAGCATTTTCTAACTGCTTTCGCAGCATTAAAAGTTCTTCGTGTTCAGTCATGTCAATCCCTTATTTTCCTATGTTTTTTCTTTTTATATTGTAACATACTTTACAAATTTTTTCTATAAAAACATAAAATTTTATATTCTGAATAATGCCAAAAATATACCTTTTACAGTATATTTTTGGCATTTAAAAACAAGCATTTTTACCAGTAATTTTCACATTGTGATGTGCTTTTACCTGTTCAATATTTAGTCCATCTAAAAGCCACTCCACTTGTTTTTGATTAATCTGGTAAATATCTTCTTTGTTAGATGGCCATTGAAATTTCATGCCATCCAATAAAGTTTTACTGGCAAGAATGAACCCATTTTTATCATATCTAAGAACTTTAAGAGAAGTTCTTTTTTTATTACAAAACAGAAATACACAATCATCATTAAAAGGATCAAGATCAAATTTCATAGTGACAAGCGCACTTAATCCATTTATCTGCTTTCTAAAATCTGTTGCTCCACATGCAAGATATATGCGTGTTGCTCCATTAATAAATGACTGCATCATAGCTGTTTCAGAGTCCTAAGAAAAGAAAGAAGAGTATCTGGATTAAATTGATCAGGAATATATATCTTTATTCCCTGACAATAAATTACCAGACGGTTATCATGTGATGTAGAATGATAATTTGTATATTGTTTTGATTTACATTGTGATGTAACTTCAACAAAAACCGGTTCTTGCGATTCTATATTTTTTAGCTTATTTTTCCAAATATAGAACTGTTTTAAATCAATTTGTTTTTTCTGACACCAGTCACGGATATCTAATCCGCTTGTTCTCCATTCTGCTATCCGTTGTTCCCAATACTGCATAGATGTAGTATTTTCCACTAAAAAGACCTCCTTTGTTAGATTTTTTATATTCTAACATATAGAAGGTTTATTGGAACTACGCCTTCTTTTGAAGCGCTTACGGATTTATTATGGAGAAGAAATGGAGAAAAAGCATGGCTGTTTTTATTGCAGCATCTATGGTTTTAATGTCTTTTATGGCGCATAATGTCCATGCGGCTGTAAATGCACCACCGCCAGGAGTTACAAAAAAGACATTAAAATTTGAGAAAACAAAACTGGATATTAATTCTGGTGAAAGTGGAAAGGCCAGGATTAAAAATTCATCAGGGGTTAAGATTAAAAGTACAAAATGGTCTGTGCCCAAGGGAAAAGATGTAGTAAAATTATCAAAAAAGTCAAAGCAGTCTGTTGTTGTTTCAGGGAAGAAGCAGGGTACAGCAGTTGTAAAGGCAAAGATTAAAACAGCTTCTAAAACTGTAACGAGGACGCTTAAAGTTACAGTTTCACAAGATAAAGAACCTGTGGAAACTGGAGCGCCACAGGATAATGGTAATAATGTAGCAGATAATGATGGCAGGGAACTTATACATTATAATATGCTGTGCAGTGAAGATGGAAAGTATTTATCTGACCAGTCGGGAAATGGCAATGATGCAGAACTTATAGGGGTTAATACAACGTTACAGCAGAACCAGTCACTTTTACTTGAGAAAGGTGCTTATATTAAACTTCCAGAAAAGGTTTTTACAAAACGTGATACAATGACTATTTCAATCTGGCTTAAAAATTATAGCGGCACAGTTAATACAAGTGCTATGTTTGTGGGGACAAAAGAAGAACTGCCAGTATCTTACTGGCTGTTAAACCCGTGCAACCCTGCTGGCCGCATGAAATCTGTTATGACTAATTCCCGCAATGAAAAAGAGCCTTATAATACGGAGGTTGGAATTAGTGCTTCTGTTCCATCTAAGGGTACAGACGGGCCTTTTACAGGAACAGAGTGGAACCATTATGTAACTGTAATTACACCAGACAGTATTACTGGATATTTTAATGGAAACAAGGTTGGAAGTTCAGAATTAAATATGAAGTTTAGTGATTTTGGCAGTGACCTTGCCGCCTATATTGGGAAATCATCTTACCCGGATATTACATATACAGGATTTGTAAGGGAGGTACAGGTATTTGCAGGGGCAAAGACAGATACAGAGATAGAACAGTTATATAATTCAAGTAAAGGTGAGGATATGGAATTAAAAGGAACAAAATCAGAGATATTTATTGCAGACCGTGCAGACCCGTATATTACACTGGGTGAAGATAGATATTATTATTTTACAGCATCTTATCCTATGTATGGTGCTAAAGACAAAGATGGTTATGACAGGATAATTTTAAGAAGGTCAAAGACTATTGAAGGATTAAAGACAGCAGAGGAAAAAGTTTTGTGGAATGCAAATGAAAGCAAGACTTCACACCGCTTTATATGGGCGCCGGAAATACATTATATTGGCGGTAAATGGTATATATATTATGCAGCGAGTGGTTCTGCAAATAATGTATGGGATATTAACTGCCATGTGCTTATGTGTACAGGCAGTGACCCTTATAATGATAAATGGGTTGAGAAAGGGAAGTTCCAGGCGGCAGAAGGTGATAAAACATCATTTACAGGTTTTTCGCTGGATATGACATATTTTGAATGTAATGGAAAGTCTTATGTAATATGGGCGCAGAAAGTTGGCAATTCAAACCTGTATATGGCAGAAACTGACCCTTCCGAACCATGGAAAACGACTACAAAAGCAATGCTTCTGACAAAGCCTGAATATTACTGGGAGTGTGTATCAATTCCAGTTAATGAAGGGCCATCTGTACTTATACATGACGGCAAAGTAATTGTAGCTTACTCTGCATTTGCTACAGGGCCGGAATACTGTATTGGATATATGTATGCGGATGAAAAAGCAGACCTTATGGATATTAAATCATGGGCAAAACAGAAAACACCAGCTCTTGTATCAGAAGATTTAATAGATGAATACGGGCCAGGGCATAATTCATTTACAACGGATGAGAACGTGAATTATATATTTGTGTACCATTCACGTTCTAAAGAATGTTATGAAGGAAAATGTGGTTATGGTACAGAAGACTCTCTTTATGACCCATGCAGGAGTGCAAGGATACGTACTGTACAATGGGACGGGAACGGGCTGCCAGTGTTAAACCAGTAAAATATAATTACTTGTAATTTTACCAGTCCCACAAGGTAAAACCTTGTGGGACTTTTTATCTTAGAATATTTTATAATGTGGCATCTGGCTGCCAATTAGCAGGTATTCCATATAATCATGCAGGATAATCATGGGACATGATAATAAAAACCACATATTAGAATAAAGCAGGCATATTTGTCCTTTAAAATTATATTGTTCTGCTGAATAGTCCCATACATTCAGGTGCATGTATTTGTTGACAATTTCCCCGAATAAAAATTCTACACCTGTAATCATAATGCCGCATAAAAGCATCTGGCCGACTATAGAAGCTGATTCACCAATAATATTTTGTATAACCCCGACCAGAAGGAAACACAGGCCTCCTGCAAAAAGCATTGATACATGTGAATACCCCCTGTATAATATCTCTATTCCGCAGTATAAGAAACCACCCGTCAAAAACATTATAATATATGCCTGTATAGGATTCATTCTTTCCAAATCTCCTTTTCTATAAATATTTATCTGTAACCATATCAATATTATGTATGCTTTTGCCTGAACTTATTCGTAAAATATCCAGCCTGGTATATTTAATGTATTCCTGGTTTAATAAAAACGTATAAGTGCCAGAAAATTATGGAACATAGAAATATAGTACACTTCAATTAGTCTTTTGAAAATATTATAAAAAACCTGCTATACTTTAGCAAGAA
>CAJTOK010000086.1 GCA_910577825.1 uncultured Lachnospiraceae bacterium
GCTTCCGCCTTAGTAGCAGTATTATCAATAAGTTTTTCCTGAGCAACTAAATTACGATTATTTAAAAAATTATGATACAATCCTTTAAAATTAGTTCTATAATCAACTGTGGGAGCATTACCTGCACTCAATGAAGCAGCAGGTCCCGGCGCTTGATTTAATAAAGCTGCTTTAGAAAATCCAGAATTAGCTAAATCTTGACTAGAATATTTATACTTATTCTTCTGCCAATCCATATTAAAATTATTCAATCTTTTTTGCTCATCAAGAACATCTTCAGACATCCGTTTATTAATATCCGTAGTAATCATATTCGCAGCAGTATCAATTAATCCACCAAATAAATCTAAAGGCATAAATCACCATCACTTAAATAAATTTAAATAATCAGACTTAGACAAAATAGTATTAATTCTATCTATATTATCTCTATAATTGTTTAACCTAGCATTAATATTATACAAAGAATCAGATTTCATTTCAACAAGTTCTTCGAGCTTTTTAATATAATTATAAAGAAAATTCATTCTAGTAATTAATTCTTCGTAATAAGAAAGAAACTCACTAAATTTTAAAGGAGAGTTATATTTATTATACATCTTTTTCAACTCAGACACATTAAAATTTAAGTCTTTAAATAAACTATCTAATTTTACATTATTATCAATATTTTTCATAATTTTTACTCCGTAAAAATAAAAAATGGTGTCAACTAGCATATATATATCAAGTAGGTGTAGCTAGTTGACATAAATAAAATTTTAAGGCAAAATTATTTTTGACTTAAGATGGAAACACAATTTTAAATTTCTCTTTTTCTTTACAAGTGTCTAATATACAGTCATAAAAAGAAAGTCCTAAATAAATAAAGTCAAAATTAATATAATAAAATATATCTGTAATACTATATGTAGCAAAATAAAAATATGACTGAAATAATTTATCCATTATAGATAAATAAAGTAAAGTAGCATCATCAAATCTAATAGCTTTCTCATTATAAAAAAACTTACGTAATCTAACACAATCATCATAATTTGAAGAAAAAAGAGAAGAAATATAAGAATAATATTGCAATGACTCTTCTGAAGTCATTTTTTTCAATTTATAAAGCTGTATAAAATCATACTCAGAATCAGTTAAAAAATCCAAATAAGAAGGATTGTAATAAGATACCATAGATTGACAAAGTTTAACAGCAGGATATAATTTAGAAGATTTTGTTACCATAATAATCACCTCAATAATAAGTATAATTAAATATATAATCAATTAATCAATTAATCAATTAAATAAATTTAAATCTACACAATTTCTACACATTTTAACAGGAATAAACGGGCTTTTTTACGGCTCAAAGTGGAGTGTTTCGCCTTGATAGCTATCGCTATAAAAAAAAAGCCCTTATTTTGACTTATAAGGGCTTTTTAAATAAAAAGAATATAAATATATAAAAAATATATTATCTACTTATCTGGGGCATTCTGAGAAGAATTAGAGGTAAATTTACTAAAATTATCTTCATAGAATTTTTTATATTTATCCTGGTCAGCCTGATTACGCCGAAATTCATCCTGCTTACGCTTATTAAATAAATCTTTATATTCGTCTAATTTAGAATTAAAGTAATCCATGTCTTTTTTTGCTAAATAAGGGTCACGAGACTTAAGTAATGATGGTAATAATACATCACCATTAGAGTCAAACAAAGGTTCAACTGCAGATTGATAATATGCTGCTTTTTGAGCTGAAACAAGTCTTTCACCTGCAATCATAAAATCTAATACCTGAATGCGAGGGGGCTTGTAGCCGGCCTGCTCAGTAACACTGTAATTCTTATACCCAACTAAATCAGGATTGTCGTAAACAACACCATCAGAATCAATATAAAATAAATCTTTTTTTTCAAATCTATTATTTTTAAAAAACATACTCATAAATCACCTTTTTAAAAATGATCGATAAGACCAGGCTCGCCAATAATAGGCATAGGTCTAACACACTTAATTTTAAATGAATGTTCCATAATAAATTCTGGAGTATCAAGAATATCTGTTACTTGAAAAATATCAGCTCTAGGCTTACACTCGCTAAAAGAAGAATTTAAAAATGGCAAGTTAACATCATCAAAAACACGAGCTAAATGCCAAGGATAATAAGACTCTCTCGTATCATGCTCAGCCATCTTACCAGATACAGTATTGCGACTCCAACGCAATTCGTCGTAAATTCCCTGATAACCAAAAATTTTAGTTGGGTCAAAAGTATCACTTGCAGATGTAACATATATTTCACTATTAGTAATACCCTGTTCACTCAAATGCATAAATTCTGGATATGGGTATTCAAGTGAAGTACTATACTGAAATTCACGAGGAATACCTTGAAAATAAGCAGTTTTTGGGCGAATCCAAAACAAAACAAGAATATATCCAAACTCTTCAACAAAATATGAAGTAATAACGCCTGATTGATTGCCAGAAACAGCCTTGCCTGAGTAACTACCCAAATCAGATATTTTACCATTAATCTCAGTAGCTGCAGTAGATGTAACATCACTGATAACAATAGGAAATCTAGTACCACCAATATATTCAGCTCTATCAAGTCGTGAATCAGTAGGACTGACGTTAAAATGATTAGTTAAAAATTCAGTATATCGAATACCGCCACGAGCATTACGCTCAAAAAACTTTTGGAGCTGAACAGCAACACGTAAGTCAGAAATAGACAATCCATCAAAAACATTTGCATGTATATCTTTAAGTAAATTTTGAGCTAATGAAGATGCAGTAATATTAAGTTCGATAGGAGTAGGTGTTTCAGCTGTAGACGATCCTTTTGTAAATACAACACGATTACCTTGCCCTAAAAAATCATTAAAAGGAACAACATTGCCAGATGCCCAAGCATTTCTATCTGTGCCTAAATAACGAGTCTGAGGACTACCTTTAGAAAACAAATTAGAAAGTTTACCTATATTAATAATGTCAGATGAATTTATATCACTATTAACTTCAATACTACCATCAAAAGGTATAATAGGAGCTGTACCACGCTGCTGAAAAGGCAACGCTGAAGTAAAATAGTCCTTCAACCAATTTACAAAAAGCATACCATATGAATTAGATGGTACTTTTGACTTATCCTTAAAAAAGTAATCAGCAAAAATAGGATTAAATAAAAATGATGGTGTTGGATTATTTATTTTTTTAAAAAAAATAGAACTCTGCAAATTTTCATTCCTGAAATACTGATCCCAAATCTGATAATAAGCACGCAATGGCAATGAAGTAGGTAATAATTCACGAGGGAAATTATAAGTAAATTTTTTATCTTTTCCAGTGCCAGACGCTGTATATATCTTCAAAGGTTTCGTAAGATAAGGAAATAACCCAAGACGCTTGTCAACATAGTCATTAGTAACAACTTCAAAAGATCCAATTTTTGATTTATCAAAATCTAAAGGTATATCAAATAATTTTGGAACAACTTTTGAAAAATCACCATCCTCACCACCAGTAATAAATTCTTCAAAATCATCATCCAAAAGGCGAGAAGGGCTAAAAAAAACTGCATATTCTGCAAGCATATCAACATAAGCAGGGTAGTTAAGAGGCATAGCACGTATAATACTCTCAATATCAATAATCCACTTATCGCCTGGCATAGTAAACTTACACATAACAGGATAAAGTAATCCCATATTATGTGTTGACAAATTAGTATGAGACAAATCAAAAGCAGAACGCTCAGTTCTAACTTTACCAATTTCTCGAAAAGCTTTATTTAATGACATAAAAAACTCCTACACATTTTTAATTGCGAGACAGACCAAGTTTATTATTAATAAGCTCTTGACCTTGAGTTAAATTACATATCAAAGAAAAATCTGATGAAGTAATACGACCTTCAACAGCATCATATTCACCAATCTCATAAAGGTCAAATTGATTTAAAGTATGCTCGTGACCTTTAAACTGAACAAGACAATCACGAACAGCACTTTCTCTTGCAGGGCTAAAAAAAGGAACACCTGCAGGTGTATTACTTAACTTATCTTTAACAATAAAAATTTTCATATTTTACTCCTATTAGTATAAATTTTATTTTTTACAGTAGACAATATTTCTCGTTCATCAAAATAACCAATATCATACAATTTTTCAACAAAAGCAGAAATATCACCATCAAATTCAAGACTTAATTTTTGAGACAACTTTAAAAAATGGTCAAAAATCTTTTTATCAACAAAATCAGAATATTCAGGGTTATCAGCAATCAAACCCAACTTTTCACGAAAATAACGAGGAACAGGAAATTTTTTTCCTGAAAAAGTAAAACTCATTTCACGAATATATTCATCAGAATTTTTATAAATAAAAGATGTTCCCAAATTTTTACTCATAAGTCTAAATGCTGGAACAAATCCAGCCTCTTCAAAATCATCCGATTCAGAATCAGAAATCTTTTTATTGACATATCCAGTAACATAAGATATAGATTTAGATTGAACAGCACCTATATCAACATTACCATAATACCAACATTTTTTTATAACATCAATGTCAAATAAATAAACATTGAACAAAATTAAATGATAATGCTTTCGATGAGTTAAATCGCCATACTCACCAACGGCAAAATATTTAATTTTACGACCTTTCAAAGACTTTCTAAGCCTTTTCAAAAACAACTGCACATCAGATTTACACAAAGTAGCAGTATCATAATAATCGTCAGAAAAAGTCAAAGTAACAAATAAACTATGAGGCGATTCACCTAATTCAGCGCAAAGCCTAATACTCCACTCTCTTGCTATTTTCTGACGACACTCAAAACATTTACGACAATCTACATAAATATCTTTAGATTTCAAATAAATAGGAGAATAACACATTTACATTTGAATACCACCTCTAGTATTGCCATAATGAACAATTTTTTTACCACGATACATCATACGAAGTTTACGATTTTTCATAATAACCTCCAAAAAATTTATTTATTTCCTAACCAAAAAAGTCACTAGGGCTAGGAAAATCTTTTTTGCTCAAACCAAATTTTTTAAGAAAAGCATCAAAACCTTTTTTAACTGCAGGAATACCTTGAGTTTTAATATATTTAATAACAGCAGGCAATTTACCAATATACTTAGCACCTTTGAACAATCCTAAACCAGGCAATACAAGCATAGCAATATCAATAGCTTTATCAATAAGTTCACTATTAAGCATACCAGCTGCAGAGTTTAAAGTGTTATAAAGCCCATTAACAGCATCATTAGTCCTAATATTAGCATCCTTACTATGCTCTAAATTGTATGCCATAGTTTCAACTTCTTTTTTAATTTGAAGTATTTGCTCTCTAACTTTATCACTTTCAGCTTCTTTTAAAGCAGTATTAGCAATAGTCTCAAAAATTTTATTCTGCTCGTGAAGTTCTTTAGTTTTAATAAAAGCAGTCTC
>CAJTOK010000087.1 GCA_910577825.1 uncultured Lachnospiraceae bacterium
TTGTGGTCTTAACCCACCGTCTAAAGCCAGTGGGATTGCGACCACATTATTTCAATACAAAAAAAGACTATTGCACTAAATAAACTGCCATCTGACAGTCAGGCAATAAAAAAATAAAATTTTTTCTGCTGGCGGGTACTACCTGCTGGCAATTTTATCTTGTCATTTTATCCTCACCCTTTCTTGCATTTAAGGGCATTTTTATTTATCTGCTCTTCCCTGTACTGTATTGCTTCTGCCAGATTATCAAGTGTCATATCCATAATAAACGAAAAGTTATCGTGGCATTCAGGACACTCTGGAATTTCATTTTTAAGAGCCCTGTCTATCAAATCTGCAAACCCATCAATCCCGAATATTATATCTGTGTCACAGGTGACACATTTCATATATCCAATAGTATCTGGTTTCTTGACTACTTCATATCTGTACATATCATGTACATTATTCAGTCTTTCTTTTACAAACCTATATCCCATAACTAATTCCTCTCTTTCTGTTTTAAAATTTAGACCTTATTAACTTACCAAACTCAATCATGGCAAGTGCTGTTTTAAGTTTAATGATTTCTAACGTTTGCATTGGTCGTGTAATAAACATACTTTTTACATTAAAAAGCAGTTCATCTGTCTTGGAAATATGGGTAAGCAGGGCTTCCCTTAGATTCCTCTCTAACTTTCGATTTCTGTAACTACAGTTCGGACAACAAACTTTAATGTCCTCTTCACTGTCCTTGTTGATACTTAAACTGAATTTATATCCACATTTTACACATGTAATATCCAGTTCAACTCTTCTGTTTTTCTTACTCATAACTATCTTCCTCCTTAATATTTTTGTGTATTTACTACCTGCTACAGGAATATAATATATAACTATTTCTATAGTTAATTAAAAATAAAATAAAACAAAAACAGAGCCCAGGAAATTTCCTAGGCTCTGCTATTATCTTTAATACAATGCACATTATAATTTCTTATTGTCTAATTTTAACATTTAATAATTTTATGGTCTTTTATATAATCCACTATTTTCTTTCCCAGAGTATTTGAATAAATGTAAGCTACTCTACCGTATTGGACTATATTATTAATATTGACGAAACCCAGTCCTTCAAGCATTTTTAATTCCCTTTCAAGCACCTCTTTATAAGGTATATCTATATCATTTTCAGCTGGTAATTTATTACATAGGTAGTCGTATATATCGTCAGGAAATTCATCTAACCATATACGTGCAGGTACATATGCAGCTGTACAGATAATATAATTATCATCTTTATAATGGTCACAAATATTTTTAATAGCTTCTGACTTTTCTTCAGTATCGCCACAAGCATATATATTAACAATCCTGATTTCTTTTTCTGCAATATCTTTAATATCTTTTTTTATGGTTATAATATCTGATACCATAAATTCATTACCCCCATAAGGAAAATCAGCATTATATACCTTCCACACTACATTACGTTCACTAAATTTAAGTCCTTCCCTAGGAATCTTATCATCCCAAGTATCATATGTCTTTCTGTTTTCTTTCTCACTCATAATTATTTCCTCCTTGTTTTTAAAAATAAAACAAAAACAGAGCCCAGGAAATTTCCCAGACTCTGCCATCATCTTTAGTAAAGGCGCATTATAATTTCTTATTGTTTACAAGTTACTAACACTAGACTACTGTACATTCATACTAAGTGCTATAAATACAGGTGTTGAACCGGTATCTAAGCCTGCATATACGGCATCAAAAGTTACTATGTCACCATCCATAAGGTCATATTTCTCATCCCCAATGTAAGACATATCCATATCCATCATTCCTAATGAATCATCACCTTGTATATATCCAGAAACAATTCCAATAACACCTGGATTTCCTGTTACCTGCATATCAACATTAAACACAGAGCCAATAGTGTAAGGTTCTTTTACCATCTCTCTTAATGTCTGTTCAGCATCAGGAATATATGCTATATAAACGTCATCCCTATTATAGTTGTAATTATAAATAGAAGTAAATAAGCTTTCCATTCTTTGGTCATTAAGATTAGCATATATATCATCTAATATACTACGAGGCTTTGCAATACCAACTTCTTCACCGTCTTCAAGTTCAAGGAAATAGTAATCATCATTGTTGCCATCATCACCATTGTTGTCATCTACTTCATTACCATATCCTGCATTCTGCTGTGGCTGTGTTGGTGTGTCATCATCTGCAATTACAACAAGTATAACAAGCACTAATGCCAATATACCGATACCACTTAATATCTTTTTAATAAAATTAGCCATAAACGTTACCTCCATTACATTACGTTATTCTATTCTTTACTTTACATTATTCCGTACTGTATAGGATAAAGTATGACACCGCCTCCGTCACTCAAATCAACACTGATGGTGTCATCCTTAACACCTATAACCAGTCCCTCATGTATCTCCATGCTTGTTATTCCATCCAGCGGGGAAACACAGCCATAATCACTTACCAGCCCGAAATCATTTATAGACCTGAACTGGCTGAACCTCATTCTTGGCACTGCATTATGGATTGCAATATCACTAATATTTGTAATGCAGGTCAGTTTCTTGCCAAGTAATGAAAATTCTTCTTTTGTTAGCTGGCTTATATTACCAGACATCCCGGACATGTCTATGGAACGGTATATTAAATCGTTGGTGAACATGTCAGCCCTTACCTCAATTATCTCTTCTGGTGTAAGCATATAAGCTTTATCGTTTACTATCTTTGTAACCAATTCTTTATGTTTCAGGTTTACAAATATAGTATCATTTTGTGTATTTGCAAGGATGTTATATCCGTTCCCTATAACTATATCAGGGTCTATACAGAAACTTATATAATCACCATTATCAGCTATAACCAGCTCCAGTATACTTCCGTTATTATTAATCTGGAAGTGTTTCTCTTTTGGGATTATATAAACTTTGTTTTATTGTAATTAATAAGATAGATAGCCGCATTTGCCTATACTGAGAATAGTCAAGTAAAGAAAACCATCAAAGATATTACATTACCTTTTTCATCATATAATGTGCCTTCACCATGGAAACTTCCCCCGCTCCACATACCTTCATACTGCAATCTGCCATCCGGGTAATACGATTTACCATAGCCATTTGGTTTACCGTTCCTGCAGTTCCCCTCAAACTTCAATATGCCATCTGGATAATACTCTTCCTTAAATGTCTGGAACATCTCTATCTTCTCCTTTTTACTGTACCAGCAAACAATCCCTGGCTGTCCTATGCCAGTATCCTGGTATCGCCAGACATTTATTTACCTAGGTATCCCATTATTTTTTACAACCATCTTTAAACGCCTGTTTCTGTTGCCAGGATATGTCCTTGTAATACCATTTTTATTGCCAGACTGTTTCGGAAACAACATGCAATGCCTGGGCAAAACATGCAGACATTACATAAAGCTCTGAAATATAGTGTTAAAACACCAGTAGTTTTATTACCAGTCCAAAACTATATTCTAAAAGTACATTTAAAATCCGCCATAAAATTAGAACTTCTGTATATTCCAACAGATTGCCAGTGGTTTTAAGAGGTGTCCTAATAATTATAGTATGTATACGCAACATAGTCAAGCAAACATTGCGGATATGCAAGTTATTTTAAGAACCTATATCTATTATAATTTTAATAAAAAGGAGGCATTTTTATGATTAGTTTAAGGATTTTAGAAATTTTGGAAGAACAAGGACACACTAAATACTGGCTGTATAAACAAATGGATATGTTAAGCTACCGTAACTTTAAAAATATTGTTGAAAATGAAACATCTGCCATAAGGTTTGAAACACTGGATAAACTAAAACGTATATTGAATGTACCTATAGGTGAATTATTTAAGGAAACACAAGAAAATAAAGAAGAACCAGATTCATAAAAAACTAATTATAGTATGTTATTATCCTTACAACAAAATAGTCATGGAATATAATAATATCCCATGACTTATGCCTTGTACTATATATTTAATTTTTTATCCCCTGTATAATTTATTTACCAGGTTACAGACTTTGTTTTAACACCATAACTGGTTTCATAATAAAATTTACATTCCTTCACAAAACTTCCAGTTACTGTTTTACTTCACCAGTTCCTTTTTCTGTTCCAATGGCTTCACCCTTTTCCATTATACCACGGCCAGGATTATATATAACGTCCATACCCTTTCTTAGTATCCCGTCTGCTACATGTTACTGTTCAGAATATTGGAAGATTTAAAAAATCTTCTGGTAAAATAGCTGGGATACCTGAATAACAAAAGTCTTTTATATTCCTTGTAATAATATAATCTGCAGAAACAGACATTGCACATTCATCTTGTAAACAATCCTCCATATCCCTGAATTTATTATTTTTTAATGCAGAAATTATTTTTCCTGAATCAACTTTTTCTATAAGTAGGATATCACATAAACTTAATAATAACTCCCGTCTTTCATTTTCCGTCCAGTCTTTCCTCAAAATATAAAATATATCTGGTATTGTATGTGCTGCCATATATCCAGTAATTCTCTTATCAGCACATAATTTTATTATCTTATCAGCATTACTATAATATGGCTCTCTTCCTGCAAGTGCATCTATTATTACATTTGTGTCAACCAGCACCCTCATATTTTTCCTCCCATGCTTTTGCCAGCTCAGCTTTATAATCCCTGTCTGTTATGCCAGGTTTACGGAAACGCTGTAGGTTTTCATATGCTGCCTGTGATTTTTCAATACCATATTCTTCCTTATCCGGATATAAACCATCAATTCCCTTTAATATATTTATTACATAATATATTTTCTCATCTGGCATATTCCTGATTATTTCAACAGCCTGTTCCTGGATTACTGTCATATTACCCCTCCTTTTAATTTCTTTCTGCAGGTATTTTTCACTTTCCTGATAAAATTATACCAGCCTGTTCATTGTATAAAATGCCATGAATGTTAAAACACAGATTAACAGCATAAAAACTAATCTGGATTTTTTATTATACATATTTTCCAAATAAATACCCTGATATCAGTTTTAATGCAAACTCTGCTGTTTCTATCTGTTCATAAGCTTCTTTTCTTTCCAGTAATTAAAATGGACAAAATTAATAATAACAGGCGAAATGTCCTTGCCTGATACCAGTTCCAGGTGAACTACCCATTGTCTAAAGCCAATGGGCTTCCTGCTTCGCAGACCTCGCAAC
>CAJTOK010000088.1:0-2148 GCA_910577825.1 uncultured Lachnospiraceae bacterium
TTAGTATCAAATATCCAGCTATATTTTGATACTTTATTGATAAGCTGGATGCAGAACCAGGGACAACAGGCAGGGGGGTATCACCCTGCTGCCATTGCCAGGGACATTGGGGCAATAGAAGCTAGGGTAATTGGACTAAAAGTCCCAATAGCAAAGATTAAAAATGACAGTCGCAAAAATCACAATAGCAAACATAAAGCTGCCATAAACAAATGAAACATGTCCAGGAAGCTGTATAAGCCCCATACAGGCATTGAACCATGCCAAGGCATATAAATAAGCCTGGATAATTTTGGAAGCCATATAAAGGCTAATAAGAGCCATACAGGGCAACAGGATGGCAAGGATAATGCCAGGCTTATATAAAAATGTCCTTGCTTACTGGCAATGCATCCATACCAGAACCCACATGCATACAAATAAATACATTTTTGTATGCATAAAATATAAAACATTTATTTATTTCTTAGCAGCTTTTAAATTTCGTTTTAAACGGTAGTATGTGGCACGACTTATTTTCATAGTCTTGCATATACTTCTTTCGTCTTTGTCCTCTTTTAATAATATTTCTAAATTTTTCAGCTCACTCTCTAATTGTTCTTTAGACTTAGGTTTACGTCCTGCCTTACGTATATTATGTTCAATAAGCGTTCTACTATCAATATATTCCTTTAAATGTTTATTATCATGCTGTAACCATTCAATAGTGCCTTGCTGCTCCTTATTAAGAAATTCTAATCTTTCTACATGGTTTTTCATTTGCTTGTATGCTGGAAGATTATTTAATTGTTCGTCTTTCATTTCCAGCAAATCATTATATTTATTTTCACTTTCCATTAACCAGTTTTTATATTGTTTTAATTCATTCTCTAAATTTTTAATGTGTTCTTCTAATTGTGCTTTAGTTACTTTTGCCATATTATTTTACCTCCATTATATTAGTATCAATAATTAATTTATGATACTAATATAATATATATATATTGAAATGTCAATATAATAAAAAACATATCCTTACATATGCAGCTATATTAACTTACCTTATTTTAAAAATTTTCAGCAAATATAAAATTTCTTTTACACAAAACTATTTAATCCAAAAAATTAATGTCTAATAAAAGAATATTGAAAACAAAGGTTGTATATGCTATAATTGCCAATAGGCTAAAAGAGATAAAAAGTCCATGTGGACAAAAGAAATGAACCCATCAACCGTATGCCCGTACAGTTGATGGGTTCTTCTTTACTTTTATAGTGGAAAAGCACCCACTAGGCTATTTGTTGCCCTTATCGTCACCATCTAGCCATTTGATAATGTAGTGGCAAGCTACACCACCCATAACAGTAACGAAAAAAGAGATAAAAAATTCCATATGAACACCTCCTCCCGTTGTCGGGTATCGGTTGGACAACAAAAGAAGTATATCACAATATAATTGATTTTGAAAAGTTATATGTTAAATAGAATGATTAAAAACGGAAATAAAAAAATATAATAAAAATATATTTGACATATTGAGGAAAGGACAATACAGTTGTATTTTTTTCTTTGCACTTGAATGAAGAAACCCATTAACCAATTATTTGACACTCTGTTAACATATGACAAATCAGATAATGTAATAATAAATTATATGAAAATATAATCACTACAATAGTTTCTATAGGTTCTTTGGAATGGTTTAATTTTATTGCGGGTCGATTGAAGCCCAAAAAAGGGCTAGTTATATGACGGAATTAATACTACATTCCATTTCCGTTCTCTGATTGTTACAACTGGCAATAGGTTAAACTATCATGCCAGATATGGTTATGCCCCTTGTGCGCCCTGTAAGTGCTATATGGATACTTTAAATTATCCAAGCTATATTTATTACTACAAAGATATATTTCATAATATTTTTAAAGGTTTTATATAAAAATTCTTTGATTATTTTATAATTTTCTTTTTATTCTGTCATTTATTTTTACATATGTTTGTTTAAATTATGTGGATAACTTTTTGTACTTTTTTTGGTTTTTATATAAATATATTATTTATTATATTTATATTATTTAAGGGGCAAAAAAACTCCCAAGCCTTGCGGTATAAGGGTTTGCTATTGTGAGTTTTAGTACGGTTTATTGTGAGTTTTAGTACGGTTTATT
>CAJTOK010000088.1:4004-4564 GCA_910577825.1 uncultured Lachnospiraceae bacterium
TAGCAGAATAGTATTTACATCCTATCTGCTAACCCATATCTGTAAATATAATACTTTTATTGTATGTGTTAGTTTTTAAATTCTAGGCAAAATATCTTTATTTTTCAAATACATATAACGCCGATATATCCTTACAAGGTGTTCAGAGGTAATATCATTATCTAACATTTGCCTTAGCTCCGTTTGTGTATATGTTTTAGTATTATCCTCTAAAAGCTGCCTAACTATTTTATCTATATCTTTTTTTCTCATTCAGCCAGTCCCTTATCATGTTTTCTATTTCTTCTACTTCTTTTTCAGTCATTGCATACTCATCTTCAAAGGATGAATAACCACCAAAATAACAGTATATCCAGTAAACCAGTGTAGAAAACATTAATCCTGGTGGTATCATAAGCAAAAATAAAAAACTGGCTATATATTTAATTATATCCATCTGATAGTCCCATCTGGCAACAAAAATGGATAACAATATTGAAATCTACGGTTAAAACCGATATAATCAAAATATTGGCAACCGTAGATTTCATCTATTTGCATGGGTGCTTGTGACACCCTCC
>CAJTOK010000088.1:4574-5174 GCA_910577825.1 uncultured Lachnospiraceae bacterium
TATATAATATATTAGCAATGAAAAGCCAGTATTCTATAAGATTGTATGAATTATTTAAGTCATATGCATATCATGGCACTAAAGTATTTGATATTGACGAATTGAAACACTTGCTTATGGTTGACAATGTAAAATCGTATGAACGTTATCCAGACTTTAGGCGCAAAGTGCTTGAGATATCCCAAAATGAAATAAACAGACTGACAGATTTAAACATATTTTATAAACCAATTACCAAAGGGCGCAAAGTAGTTAAAATAAAATTCATTATCCAGCACAAGGATATTGTGGAACGTCTGGCAGCAGAACAAACAACAAACAATGAATTAGACCAAGAGTAAATTATCTTTGGGCGTTTTTATATATTATAATCTATACATTGCCATTGCAAACAAGAAGAACATATATTCTTCTTGTTCCCTCCATTATGCTTCAGGAAAAAACATGTCTGGTAACTAGCATATCAATTATGTACCCTAACTTCTATTGCCCCAATGTTCCTGGCAATGGCAGCAGGGTGATACCCCCTGCCTGTTGTCCCTGGCTCTGCATCCAGCTTATCAATAAAGTATCAAAATATAGCTGGATATTTGATACTAA
>CAJTOK010000089.1 GCA_910577825.1 uncultured Lachnospiraceae bacterium
TTTTCGTAGCAATACACAAATCTAAACTAGCTCTTATAAATCCGAGAGGCTATATATGATAAGGTACCAGTTCACCTGTTTCATGCATCCGCCTGATTGTTGTTGGAGTCAAACCAACCATTTTAGCAAATTTACCTATGCTTATCAATTCCATAATTATGCTCCTTTGTAATTGTTTTCTACTACAATTACAGCACAGTTATGAAATTTTGTCAATAGATATTTAATATTTTTTAAATTTGTATATATTTATCTTGTTCACATTGATTCGCAACATCAATGCAGTCTTACTGCCGCCAACATACCTCCCATGCTTTCACATAAGCGCAGACTATATCTTCACCTGTTTTTCTTCTAAAACAGGGCAACATTTTTCTTCCGCCATTTGCTTGCTTTTTATAAATTTATTATAACTGTTTAGTTACCCATAACTTTTTCAATCATTCCTTATAATTTTATCCACCTTGCCATAATATAAAAAGCATCTAAACCAAATCTGGCTTAGATGCTTTTCTTCTCAATAATCTCTGCTGTATTTATAAATTCAAATGGTGTCTGCTGGTAAACATAATAATTAATCCAGTTTGAATACATTGCATTAGCCGCCGCCCTCCATGTCAGGTAAGGTTTTTTTGAAGGGTCATTATCCGGATAATAATTTACTGGTATCCCTGTGTCAATCCCTGCTGCCATATCCCTTTTGTATTCCAGGTCAAGGGTCAGCCTGTCATATTCAAGATGCCCAAGTACAAAAATCTGTTTTGAATCAGTTGAAACAAGTATAAGTTCCCCTGCTTCGTCTGAGTCAGCCAGGACTATCAGGTCTTTGCAGGCGGCTATTTCACTATGGTCAACACCTGTATTGCGTGAATGTGGTGCATAAAATACATCATCAAACCCCCTTAAAAGTGGTATCCTGCGGTGGTGTACCTGATGCCTGAATACACCTGTTATCTTTTTAGGCAGTATATGTTTATGTATGCCATAATGGTAATAAAGCCCTGCCTGCGCACCCCAGCAGATATGTAATGTAGATGTTACATTTGTCTTTGACCACTCCATTATCTGTTTAAGTTCTTCCCAGTACTGTACTTCTTCATATTCCAGGTGCTCAATAGGTGCACCCGTAATAATAAGCCCGTCAAATTTCCTGCTTTTTACTTCACCAAATGTCTTATAAAATTCATTAAGATGGCTTTCTGGCGTGTGCGTCCCTATATATGTTGCTGTTGACAGAAATGTAATGTCCATCTGCAGCGGGGTATTTGACAGGCTGCGCAGAAGCTGCACTTCCGTATTTTCTTTTAAGGGCATAAGATTAAGCACCGCTATATGCAGCGGCCTTATATCCTGTGTTACTGCCCTTTCCTCATCCATCATAAATATATTTTCTTTTTCCATAACCTTCTTTGCAGGAAGGTTATTTTTTACTTTAATTGGCATATTCCCGCCTCTTTCCATAAAATAATAATATGTTAAACTTCTATATTAAATTTTTCTATAAATTCTTGTTCTGTTATTATTGGAACACCTAGTTCTTTTGCTTTTTTATTTTTAGAAGAACTGCTCATTATATCATTGTTTATAAGAAAGTTTGTTTTTGATGTTACACTTCCTGTAACTTTCCCGCCCCTGGATTCTATTAATTCTTTAACTGCGTTTCTGTTAGCAAATGTATTTACTTTCCCTGTAACGACAAAACCCATTCCCGCCATATCTTCTGTGTTATGCTGGATTTCTTCATCTTCAAATACAACCACTTTTAATAAATCATCTATTATCTTATTATTCTCCGGCCTTGCAAAAAAATCTACAAATGCCTCTGCAATTACTTCACCTATGCCATCTATTTCTACAAGCTCTTCTTTGCCTGCATGGCGCACCTTATCAAAGCTGTTATCCATATACCTGCAAATCATTTTTGCATTTGAAAGCCCTATATTTGGTATTCCAAGGCTGTATACGAATCTTGCAGTTGTAGTTTTTCTGGCATTTTCTGCTGCCTGTACAAGTTTTTCAAAAGACCTTTTGCCAAACCCTTCCATCTGTGTTATTTCATCTTCATGCTTTTTCAAATCAAAAAGCCCTGCAAGCCCATGCAAAAGACCTTTTGCAACAAGTTTTTCTATAGTAGCTTCTGAAAGCCCGTCTATATTCATTGCATCCCTGCTGGCAAAATGGGCAATCAGCTTTATTTTCTTAGCAAGGCATTCCTTGTTTTCACATATAAGTACCTTAACACCATTTTCTTCATGTATGGAAGTTTTCCTGCCACACACAGGGCATTCCCCTGGTATATCTATATTGCCGCTTCTTGTAAGGTTTTCTGCAATCTGCGGGATTATCATATTTGCCTTATAAACCTGCACTGTATCACCTATGCCAAGCCTGAGCTGCTCCATAATGCTTAAATTATGCACACTTGCCCTTGATACTGTTGTACCTTCAAGTTCTACAGGCTCAAATAAAGCCACCGGGTTTATAAGCCCCGTCCTTGATGCACTCCATTCAATCCCTGTAAGCTTCGTATCTGCTGTTTCATCCTTCCATTTAAATGCTATGGCATTCCTTGGAAATTTAGAGGTGCTCCCAAGTGAGTTTCCATATGCTATATCATCAAGTATTAAAACAAGCCCGTCTGATGGAAAATCATTTGAAGGTATTTTATCTTCAAACCACTTTACTGAATCCAGGATATTTCCTGCATCCACTTTCTTATATTCAACAACATCAAACCCCTGTTCTGCCAGAAACTCCATTTTATTTGCCTGTGAATTAGCAAAATCCGTATTCTCCGCTTCAACTAATGCAAAGGCATAAAATTTAACATTCCTTTTAGCTGTTATTTCATTATTCAGCTGCCTTACAGAGCCGCTGCAGAGATTCCTCGGATTTTTATATCTTTCACCTTCACTTAAAAGATTATTTATACGCTCAAAATCTGTATAGGAAATTACAGCTTCACCCCTTAAAACAAGGCTGCCTTTAAAAGGGATTTTTAAAGGCAGGTTTTTAAAAAACCTGGCATTATTTGTAATAACCTCGCCAATCTGGCCGTTGCCACGTGTAACTGCTTTTATAAGCCCGCCATTATCATAAGTAAGGACTATTGTAAGCCCGTCCATTTTCCATGAAAGAAGCCCCTCTTTACTGCCCAGCCATAATGCAAGCTGCCCCGGGTCTTTTGTTTTATCAAGGGAAAGCATAGGTGACGGATGCGTTTCCTTCGGCAGGCTGCTTAAAACCTCATACCCTACCTTCTCTGTAGGGCTTCCAGCCAGTACCATGCCTGTTTTCTTTTCAAGTTCCTGCAATTCATCATATAACTTGTCATATTCAAAATTGCCCATTATTTCATCTTTGCCCTGGTAATATACTTCCGATGCTTTATTCAATTTTGCGGCAAGTTCCTTCATACGTTTTATATTATCCTGCATATTACCACCTCATTCCTGCAATGCTTTGCACTAATATTTCTTTAAATTTGTCCAGCCAGCCTTTTTAATACTGCTGCCTCTTCTTTGTCCAGAAGGCGGTACTGGCCCTTTTTAAGCCCGTCCAGTGTAATATTCATTACCCTGTCACGCCTTAAATACACTACTTTATAGCCAAAATATCCACACATGCGCCTTATCTGGCGGTTAAGCCCCTGCGTAAGTATTATATGGAAACTGTAATTATCTTCCTTCCATACTTTGCATGGCTTTGTAACCGTACCTAAAACCGGCACGCCTTTTCCCATCTTATCTATAAAACTGTCTGTTATCCTTTTATCTGTCCTTACAAAATATTCTTTCTCATGCCCGTAACGGCTGCGGAGTATTTTCTCCATAACTTCTCCCTGGTTAGTAAGCAGCAAAAGGCCTTCTGAAGACTGGTCAAGCCTTCCTGCAGGATAGATTCTTTTATTATACCCTATATAATCAATAACATTCACTATTTTAGTGCCATTCTCTTCTGGTGCTGTAGTGCATACAACACCTTTTGGTTTGTAAAATGCAATAAATATCTCCTCTTCTTCTTTTGAAACAGTCCTGCCATCAACTGTAACCTCCATGCCAGGAAAAACTTTTGCCCCTGCTGCTGCCAGTGCCCCGTCTATACATACCCTGCCATTTAAAAGCATTTTATCTGCTTCACGCCTTGAACATATACCTGCTTCACTTAAAAACTTATTAATCCTTATGCCATAATCCTGGCCAGATATATCTGCCATATATTACCTCCGTGCCTGCCAAAGCGGAACTATATAAGCGAAAAGGGCAAAACAAACGTTTTGCCCTGAAGAAACCACCAGGCTTCAGGCCAGCTTATTATGGCCTGGCCGACGCTTTAGTACCTTCTTTATCTATATTATCATTCTCTTCTACTGACTCATTTTCCTCATCACTGCTTTCAAGCATCTCATAAAAATCCCTTACATCTTCATTGCTGCTTACAATTTCTTCAAGCTTTTTCTGTACAGAAGACGCAACCTTTTTAATTTCATCACTGTTATCAAGCTTATCAACAGTTTCCTGCTCTTTGCCATCTATTGTCCCAAGGTATATCTTAAAATCCCCGTTCCCGTCTGCTTTGACAAAAAAGGCTGTAAGGGACGGGACAAGTGTATCAATATTATAGACTTTAACATCATAATACACATAAACCCTGTATGTGCCAGCATTATACCCCTTTTTAACAGTACATTCAATATTCCTGTATTCTTCAATATACTCTGCTTCTGCAACAAGGCGCTTATTATCTACACGGCTTATATCACTTACATATCCGGCAATTTTATCTAAATCTACACGCTGCTTGGCATCAAAATAACCTGACATAAGCCCTGATATTGCAGACTTAACTTCACTGTCTGACATATCTGCCACAACATTTTTAACAGCAGCACTGCCACCACCGCCACTTGCCACCTCATCCGCTTTACTGCCGGCGGTAAAATCTATAGACGGGGCAATAAGTGAAAATGTCCCAAGCCCGATAAACATAATAGCAATAGTAAATACTAATACCAGCTTTTTGTACTTAAACCGCATAATATGCGCACTTCCTTTCAAAAGTTCTTAAATAAGCGCATCTGGAGGGACTCGAACCCACGGCACACGGTTCCGGAAACCGCTGCTCTATCCACTGAGCTACAGATGCACGGATATA
>CAJTOK010000090.1 GCA_910577825.1 uncultured Lachnospiraceae bacterium
AATACCTTTGAGAACCTATAATTGAGGTGTTTTTTCTTAAGTTCGCGCTTATGGGGTACTGCCCCATATGCTTAGTGTATCCTTCACCCGCATCCATAATATTTTTGCCTTGGAAATATACAGAATTATCTGCTTCTGCCCCATCTGGCATTATTTCCTTTTCAAAAAAAGCCTTTAACATGCTCTGGGCAAGTGTCTTGCCAAAACGCCTCGGACGCGTAAATAATGTAACTTTATTTTTATTTGCTAATAAATCACGTATTAACAATGTTTTATCTATATAGTAATATCCGCCGCTTGTTATTTCTTTATAAAATTCCACACCTATTGGTATTGGTTTGATATATTCCATTAAAGCATACCCCCTTTTAACTGGTTTAATTGTAACACAGGAATTATATTTATTCCAGTGTATATCCAGCTCCACATAAAAAATTTTCCTGGACAGCATAAACCGTCCAGGAAACCACCCGTTCCTGAAATAAATTGTCAAAACTTATAATCAATTTCGTAGTCATCAATAAGTTTTACTGCATCTTTTTTCTGTTCTTCTTCAAAATGTATGTAAGTTTTCCTGCAGACGTCAACACTGTGCCCAAGAAGTGCAGCAATAAGTTCAGTCCTGACACCCTTCCTGAAATAAAGGCTTGCGCATGTATGCCTGATTATATGCGTGCCGTATGCCTGTACTTTAGTGCCTGCTGCCCTTTCTATTTCCTTTATATTGCTGGACAGGTAAGAAACTGCTGCATGTTTCCCGTCCCTTGTGCAGCATACATAATCATCTGGTGCAGTATATCCAGAGTATTTTTTCTGGAGCTCCAGGAAATGCTTTGCACTGTTATTCATTCGCACAGTACGGTTCTGGTAATTTTTAAGCGGCTGTGTTTCATATACCTGTGCTGGTTTTTTGCCAGGGTTATTCACCAGCTGCAGGTTTTCATGTACATAAACTGTACTGTTTGCAAAATCCACGTCTTTCCACTTTAATGCTAGCATTTCCTCGGCACGCAGGCCTAAAAATATATTTGCACAAAGGCAGAACCCATACTGGTACTGTGGTTTTTTGCTCCATTTCCTTATTGCTGCTGCCTGGCTGGTAAATTTCCTGATATCCTCTTCTTCAAAAAACTCTATCTTTTTAGTTTCTTTGATTATATTTTCCCTGTTAAGCATTACAACCGCCTGCATTGGGTTTACTTCTATTTTGCCGCCTGCCTGCCTGTTCCTGTAAAAATCATTTAGTGCGTCATAGCACTTTTTAACTGTTGAATAGGAAAGATGTTCTTCCTCATTTAACATGTTCAGGTGCTTCTGTATCATATCTGAATCAACCACGCTTAATCTCATTGAGCCAATATCATAAGCAGCAGTCCTTGAACGTATAGTCTTTTCAAGTGTGTCATAGCTTGTCTTTTTAAGCCGGGGTTTCTTGTATATCTCCAGCCAGCTGTACATTGCATCTGACAGGGTGACTGCCTTCTGCACAACAATTTTTTTATTGCTTTCCTTTTCCATGCGGTTCATTTCTGCCATAACTTCTTTTACTGTGCTGCCCAGGACAGATTTCCTCTGCCCGTTTATGTTTTTCTTATATAAGTATTTATTCCTTTCAGGAATCCATGAAATGTTTCCCTGCCCATGTGGAAGTTTAGGAATCCCCTGTGCCGGGTCTTTGCCACTGCTGCTGTTTTTTGCCATATTTCTGCCTCCTTCTTAGTTTATAATGACTTCCCAAGTTAAAATAAACAAACCCAGGAAGCCGGTATTTACAAATACTGAAATATTACATCAGGACATATTCTTTGCCAGTATACTTTTTAATCCAGTTTTCAAAAGCTGCTTCTGGTATGTAATATATCCTTCCGATAGTAATCTTTGGGAAATCAGGCTGCTTTACAATCCTGTATGCCTTCTTTATGGAACAGCCCAGGACTAATGCAATATCCTCTGTTTTTAGCATTTTCTCCAATGTTCTCACCTCCTAAAACTATAGTATATTACCATAAATTTCTTCTTTTACTGCCTGTTACTTGTCTTTAACGGCTTATTATACCTGGTATTCCCAGCCACCAGGCTGCCAGATGCCACAAATTCCCCCTTTCTAAGGGACTGGAGTATTTCTGCCCACTTTTTTACATTGCCAGGGTCTGTAAACCTTGCTGTGGCGTTTAACTGTCCTGCACATGGATTAAAAAAGAGGACAAGGCCGCTCTGCATAAACCCCTGTGCTGCCTGCTGTGTATTTGACGGGAACTGCTGTGTTGCAAGTATAAGGTTTAGGTCAAGCTTCCGTCCCTCCGCAATAACCTGGTTTAATGCACACCTCTTACCAGAAATAAGGTTATGGAACTCATCAGCAAAGATAAATAAGCCGTCCTCCTTAAAACCTGAAGCTGCTGCCATACGCCACAGGTATGACAAAACCATTTCCGAAATAATTTCCTGTGTCATTAAGTCAAACTTGCCCAGGCGTATTACATTAATTTTCCCCTGCCTGATAAAAGGGCTGCCCGGGCGGAACACATTATGTGCTGTAACCGTATAAAGCTTGTCTTTTACTTCCTCTGCTGCAGATGTACAATTACTTGCCAGTTCATAATCCAGCGCCCTTATGCCGTATTTGCCATACAGGCCTTTGTTAAGTACTTCCCAGGCTGCCTTCCTTAGTATATTCTTTTGTTTCGCCCCCATTCCTGTTGTACGTGCAAGGACTTCTGTAACTGCCCCTGCTGTGTCTGCAGGTTTTTCAAGCGTACCATCTGGAAATTTTACTGGTGTAAAAAGGCCACATGGAATGCCTGTGCTGTACACATCAACTTCGTTGAGGTACATTTCCAGCTCCTGCCTGTATACATGGAAAACCTGTTCCTTTGAAAAAACGGAATGGATGTCCAGCACAACTACGGTTTCACCCTGCCGTGCAAGGTTTAATATGATATTCTGTGCCTGGACGCTTTTTCCGCTGCCTGAACTGCCAATAAGCAGCATATGTTTATTTGGTGCTTCCTGCATGTCAAAATACACAGGAACACCGTTAGACTTGCCCAGGTAAATTTTTTTGTATTTCATTTGCTTTCTCCCTCACTGTTTTATACCTTTTCTTACCGTTATTTTATTTGTACTCTTTGTACTGCTGCAAATCTCTACAAATCCTGCCTCGCCTGCCCTGTCAATTTTTTCTCTTGAAAAACGCAGCATACGCTCGCTGCCAGGATTGCCAGCAGAATCACGGTATAACATTTTAACTGTATAAGTATTTGTATTATCAGAACATATTATGCCATCATCTATAAGTAATTTTTTTAATATATTTATAGGATAACCACTTAAAAGTAATGATGATATTTTCTTAAACAGTTCATCCTTAATATAAATATATTTGCCATCAAAAAATATAGCCTTATGCAGCCTTTGTAACATAAATGTACTAAGACAGGGCAGTTCATATATGGCATTAAAATTTGTTCCAGCCTGCCACCTGTAGAGCTCGTCCACAAAAAGCTTCCTATACTGCTGGCATCATGTATATTTTCATTAAATTCAACAAGCTTTTTTGCACAGCCTGCCAGGTCTGCAAATTCTTCTTTAAGGCCATTATCCCTAAAGTAGGGATAAAGGAAACAGGCTGCTGCCAAAAAAGCACTTTCCTCATCTGTTGCACCTGCTGCTTCCTGCTTGAACTTATCAAACACAACTGGAAGCTCATCTTCAGGCGGTACAACACAAAACCTTTCAAAAGATATATCATTGAAACCGTCAAGGCAGATGGTAAAAAAACGGTCTGTATTACAGGCATAAGGCATTTTTTCTGAAATAACCGCCGACAGGGCATTAAACCTCTCACCCCCTATGCTGCCTGATGTAACAGCACCTGCAATCATGTCTAAGAACACAATGCCTTTTTTTGACTGTACAAACTTATAGAGCACAAAATCAGAATTAACATCATTCAAAACGGCCATTAATTTTTTAGCAGACAAATATTCATCAAGCCTTGGTGTGCCACTGTCTGATAAAATACCAGCAGCCTTTTCTAAATTCCTCTCACCTGTAACAATAAGAAGCGGCTTTTGTAATACCACAAAATCCTCCCTGAGAACCGGGTAATTTATGCCAATAGATACCAGTATCTGCAACGTATGTTTTGTAAAATTTTTACCATTCATTTTTTCTACATATCTCCTTCATAGTTATAATATTTTCATCCCTGGTTGCAAAATGCCATTTTCTTTTCATATCCATCCACCAGCCATAGTCAAACGGGATTTCAATTTTTTCTGCATTCTTTATTGAGCATGACAGCAGTGCAGAACCTGCATCCTTCTGCATCCTCCCGGATACCATAAGGCGAAGCCCGTGTGAATTAAGCTTGCGGATAAAGCGGCTTGCATCAATACCATAAGGAAAGTAAACCACATGCTCACCGTAGTTCCAGGAAACAGCAAGCACTTTCTGTTCATATGGATAACCTGAACAGTACATACATGTCCTGTATCCCCTTGCATTTAAAAGTTCCACGGATGCCAGATCGTCAATATCCGGGGTTCTCAGTACATACATAAGCCTGCCGCTGGAGTCTGTATAAATTTCTGATGAGGTAAGCAATTTGCTGGCATCTGTCCTGGCTTTTACTTCTGCCTTAACTTGCTGGTAATAAATATTCTGTTTCTGGATAAATGCTCTTTTATTCAGCTCAATTTCATTTTGACAATATAATTTTTTTTGGTAATTCTGGTATGGATTACCACCAGGCTGTTCCTGTATACTGCATGGCTGTGTCTGTGTTACAAGGCCTCTGTTCATATGACCATCTGTTTCATTGTTAAAATGTACAGCCTGTTTTACCCTGCTATTGAATGTTGAATTGCCCTCCATAAAAATCCTCCTTTTCCGGTGCACCTGTTTGTTTGCTAGCTGTAAATATAATATATCATAACTTATATCTCAAATTTTGCACATTTACGATTTATTTTATAATATAATTTGCCTAAGAAGTCGTAAAGTATTTAATTCCTTTTTAAAATATAATATATTTGATGGATTATCCCCGAATAAATACCAAATTTCGTTACTATTCAGGCTTTAGGGTATAAAAATAAATAATTTTTGCCAAAACATAT
>CAJTOK010000091.1 GCA_910577825.1 uncultured Lachnospiraceae bacterium
TTGTATATCCCCAATTTTTCCTGGTTTACGTGCCATAATTTTCCTCCTGGTATAATCTTTACTAAAGATTATACCAGGAATATACAGTTCTTGAAAATGAAAAATTTTATATATATTATTTGGTTTTATAAAATATTTATTTTATGCGGTTATCCTGTACCAGGAACAGGAAAAGCAGTTTCCAGGCACGCCCCGTTGCCTGGAATCCTTATAGTAATTCTGGCATTATCTGTTCTTTATATATATTATATAATATCTTCTGTATAATAATATATATTTATAAATTACAATTTTGAATAGCCAAAGCCATTTACTACAGCTTCAATTTTCATGCCTTTTTTACAGAACGGGCAGTCTGCTTTTGGAAATGCCTGGTAGCTTACTACAACTTCAGAATCAAATAAAAAGTGTACTTTTATGCCGTTTACTGAATCCACAGTGCTGAAAATTGAACCGATTCCCTCTATAATGCCGCCATAGTACTGGATACCTTCCATGCTCTTCTTGATTGTTTCGCCTGTGGTGGTTGTCGCAAGTAAAAGTACAACGTGCTTTCCAGCAATCATTTTTTTCGTATTGTCACGGAAAATAATCTGGTTGTCCCGGCTCTGTTCTGGTGAAACTACATAAACCGTCTTGTGCTGGTTTGTAGAAGTAATATTTTCCCTCTCAAATTCTTTTGCCAGAAATGCCCCGATTACTTCTGTCCCATCCATACATACAACAGTATCTACATAACTCATATGCCCCAGTTCACGTGCCAGAAGCCTTGCTGCCTCCTCTGCCTCACCAACGCGTGACCGGATACCTGTCACATCAATATAAAAATTAATATGTGAATTGCTGGTTGCAAAATGCCCAGGAATTGCATGCAAGGCAAGTTTATTGCTCTCCTTTGCATAAAATTTAACAATACGCTGTTCCATAACGAATCCCCTTTCCAAAATTAAATAATACTTTAGATTAAATTTATTTTATAAAGCATCTATAACTATATTATTCTTTTTTTGTGGATATATCAAGCATATATGGACAAATTTTTGCATATTTTAACCTCATCAAGCAAGCTCTTTACAATACACGCTCCTTAAGCGGCAGGCAGGGACTTGCTTGTTTCAGCGGGAGTACAAGCTCCCACTGAAAAGCTGCGATAGAAACTATGAGGCTGGTTTGCAAGCGGGCAAGCAGCCAATGCCTGTTTGCAGGCAATGTGGATTGCGGATATCCTCCTGGCTGCTGCTGGTGGCAGAAAATTGACAAATATTTTATATATGCTAAAATGAAAAAGGTTTTCAAAACCAAAAGAGGTGGAAACGGAGGAATTTCCATGGATTATCCAAATTCATACCATACAAAACAGCAGCAGGCTATTCTTTCTTATATAGAGGATAATAAGGATACTTATATGACTGTAAGCCAGATTGCAAGGCATTTAAAGGAACTTGGGCATCCTGTAGGGACTACTACTATATACAGGCATCTTGGCAGGTTCCAGAAAGAGGGTATTGTACAGAAAATTGTACTTGATGGCAACAGCGGCGCATGTTACCAGTATATAGAGGGCGGCTTTTCTGGGAATACATGCCAGTTTCTGCTTAAATGTGAAAGCTGTGGGGAAATTATTAATATGGGGTGCAGCCATATGCAGGATTTATATTCCCATGTGCTTGAAGAACACAATTTTAATGTAAACCCGTACCGTACTATGTTTTATGGCACTTGTGGAAAATGCCTTTATAGAAAAGGGGAAACCAGTGAAAAGTTTTAATAAAAATATTTTTAAAAATATGGCATTGCTGCCAGCTATATGTTTTATATTATTATTAACGGGCTGTGGCAACAGTGCCTTCATGGCAGATGGCAGTGGCAAATTAAATATTGTTACTACTATTTTTCCTTATTATGATTTTGTACGCCAGGTTGCTGGTGATAAAGTAAATTTAAAATTAGTTGTACCTGCGGGTATGGACACACATTCATTTGAACCTGTTGCATCTGATATGATAGATATTGGCAATGCAGATATTATTATTTACAACGGAGGGGAAATGGAAGTATGGATGGACAAGGTTCTTGAGGCTTCTTCAAATAATAATGCAAGGACGGAAAAAATGATGGACTATGCAGATACTGTTACAGAAGAGGATGTTACAGGCCTTTATGGAGGGCATGGCGGGCACAATCATGCCGGGGATAATAATGGCACAGAGGAATTAGATGAGCATATATGGACATCACCCGTTAATTCCATTAAAATTATTTCAAATATAGCAGATATCCTGTCAGAAGAAGATAAAGCAAATTCAGGCTATTACCATAATAATGCCAGCAAGTACATTAAAAAGCTTAAAAAACTTGACAGCAGGTTCAGGGAAATTACAAGTTCTTCTGCCAGAGATTATCTTTTATTTGCGGACAGGTTTCCATTAAGGTACTTTGCTGATGAGTACGGGCTTAGTTATAATGCTGCATTTGCAGGATGCAGTTCTGAAACAGAACCAAGTGCAGATATAATAGCATTTCTTACAGATAAAGCAAAGAATGAAAATATCCATGTTATATTAAAAATAGAACTTACAAGCACTAAAGTTGCAGATGCTATAGCTGAAATTGCAGGTGCAAAGGTAATGACGTTTAATACGTGCCATAATGTTACAAGGGAACAATTCAACAGTGGAATGACTTATTATGATTTAATGAAAGAAAATGCAGATGTATTAAAAGAGGCATTATCCTGATACTTAATTTTTATTTGTTCCACCAAAACCAGTATGGGGGATTATTATGGACGATACAGGAAGTATTAAAAAATTTATCAAAAGAAACAATGAACAAATAATATATATAATGGCAGGTGCTGCATTTATTCTTTTTGTTACATCTGCTATATATACAATAATACGGTTATATACGCAGGTTAATAACAGTAATACAGTAACTGCTATGCCGGAAACTGCTGTTACGGTTTCTTTAGGTCCTTTGGAAATTATAAATGTAACTCCTTCACCTGTACCAGAGAAAGAAAGCCCTGTGCCAGAAAAAAATATTGTAAACACTATAAATGCTGAAGAAGGCATATTTACATACCTGCAGGGCCCAAAGTCATGGGAACAGCGTCTTGACTGGTCGGGAGCATGGGGAAAGTCATTTTATGACGGAGGTTCATTTGGAGGTTTTGGCTGCGGGCTTTGCTGCCTTGCTAATGTCTATTCAACTGCCAGCAAGTACCAGTGTACACCTGTTGATATGTACAGGTTTGCAAGAAAAAAGACCGGTTATAGCGGAGGCGGCGCTATTGCGTGGGATTATATGGATACCGCACTGGGTAAACTCGGCTTTAACACGGAACTAAAACGCAAGCCTGGAAGTTACAGGTCTTTTAAAAGACAGATTGCCAAAGCAGAATGCAGTATAGTTCTTATAAGCAGTAATAATTCCAGATGTTACTGGAAGGATACGCCCGGGCATTATGTAACAATATTTCTATATGATAAAGAATCTGATACTGTATTTCTTGCAGATTCTGGAAATCCTGGCCACAACAGGCAGCGTATAGAACTGCGCAAAATCTATAAGTCACTAAAGACGGAAAGTGAATGGCAGTATTTAAATATTGGAAGCTATAACCGTGCCAGTGATATATGGAGGCACAGGAAATTAAATGGCAGGTGGGTAAAACCCGGATATATACAATAAATTACTGGCGGCAGGCTATACCTGCCACCAGTGCCTGCACCCTGGAATGCCACAGGCACCAGGCATTATGGGACTCTTTTAATTCTGCATCATAATCTGTTCTTTGTTTATAAGTGAATACCTTACAAGTTCCTCACTGTCAAGATTCTCGTGGTACATATTTATAGCACTTATCTGGTGGTTATAATATGTTGTATAATAGTAAATCCCTTTATCTGCATTACAGCATGAAGTATAAATAGTATATTCATATTCCCCACATTCAGTTTCACAGCACCCGCGCTGCTGGCTTACAGTGCCAAGTATATGGAAGAACTGCCCTACACTTTCAGCTTCAGTCCCGTTAGATATTGAATTCATCTTTGTAAATGCTGCCCTGACAAAACGTGAAGGTGAGGACAAATCACCAGGAAGCCCTATTGCGCCCATTCCCCTGCAATAAGGATGGAGGTTTAATTTTGATGAAAAGTTATTTACTGGCGGCTTTACAGACAAAGACATATAATTATTTAAATATACCATCTGTTCAGTAAATGGCGGGTTATTGGTAAGTATCCCTACAGGATTATCATATAATTTAATCCCGTCTTCACATGGTTCTGCTGTAACAGCGCTGTTTTTGTCTGCCACCAGCCAGTGGAGTGGTGCAACAGGAAGATTATCCTTAAACTGCATTTTAGTAATATTGGTTTTGGAAAGCAGTTCCTTTACTTCACTAATTGCAAAACACTGCCCCAGCACCCACGGAATAAACTCAAATTGTGCTATATTGTACATACCGGCTGCTTCTTCCCTGTAAACTGCATTACCTGGGAAATTCAGCCCTGCAATACAAAGCCCTTTCTCGTTGACACCTTCGTAATATAACGGATAATTATCCAGTACATATGCAATCCCGGTTATTGCATAATGTGATTTCATAGTCCCTGCTTTCCGGAAATTAAATGTGTAATTGCGTGGTGTAATTGTAACTTCATCAACATATGAAAATTCATAATCCAATGTGCGTCCAAAGTAAAAATCATCAGTTATATAAGTTGCTGCTGTACACATAAACCTGCCTCCTTAAATACAAAATGCTCCTTTTGCTGTTTACAAAAGAATAGCACAAAGCTTTATTACATGCAATAAATTATAAATAGAAAGTATAAAGCAATTAAGATTTTACTTACTACTAATAATATGTTAAAATATATTAGTAATATAACTATACATTAGCCAGATAAAAAAATATATTGTTAATGACAATTAATAAAAAGTCCAGCTAATAAATGTCAATAGAAAATTAAATAATTTTTATAATTATTT
>CAJTOK010000092.1 GCA_910577825.1 uncultured Lachnospiraceae bacterium
TATAAATTACAGATACATGAATAACCTGCCTTTAATTATCAGCACAGAAAAAGACTTGGAAGGACTGCTGGTGTTTGATGAAGCTACAGGCAGCAGGATAATTGAAATGTGTGGCGAAAACATAGTACGTATCAAGGGTAAGGAGTTTAATTACCGTATGTTCTGGTAGTCTGGCATATGAATTATTTTAAAACATATTAAAAAAACAGACAACGGAAAGGAAGTGTATATATATGGCAGCATTAAAACAAGAGGGGAATACCCAGGGAAACCAGAAAACATGTGAATACAAAGGGGTTACATATTTTGTGCTTAATGACATCAGGACGGGGAAATGTTTTATAGAAGCAGACGGGGAAAGGAAGTACCTGGACTGCAATGGCAGGGTTGCTAACAAACAGAGGGGGACAAAATCCATTAAGACAGCCATTGAAAATTTTGATGACATGAAGAAGATACAGGATTATTTTATTGAAAACAGGCAGTGGAATTTCTATCTTCTGTTTACATTAAATATTAACACAGGCAGGCGTATTTCTGATTTAAGGCAGGCAAGGTGGTCAGATTTTTTTTATAAAAATGGCAATATGAGAAATACCTGGGATATCAGGAAAAAGGACAAAAACGGCAATATTGTATATGGGGAACAGAAGACAGGAAAGGTGAAAGAAGTATATATTACCAGGCCTGTACAGAGGGCTTTTAAAGTTTTCCTGGAAAATGAACCAGGGATTGATTTTAATTATGATTATGATGAGCCTGTCTTTAAACAGCTCCATGGGACACACAGGGGAAAGGTCATATCGGAGGCAGGTTACAGGAAAGCCCTTATTAAAGCTGGTGGATGCCTGGGTTATGAAATCAGGTCACATTCCATGCGCAGGGGTATGGGAAAAATGGTGATGGAACTCCATCCTGGTGATAATAAGGCAAAATCTGTACTTATGGAGATATATAACCATTCATCAGAAAAAATGACTAACAGGTATATTGGGGAAACAGCAAAACTGGAAAAGGAGTACATGGATGATTTTGGGGAAAAGTATGAAAAATATGTCATGGACGGGGAAGAAATACCTTTTACAGTAAAAAAGCCTGTCAGTGTATATGACAATTCCGAATTAAGGGATTATATTTTATGTGCTATGGGGAAAATGTTAGACTTCAAAGATGAAACAGACCCGGTTAAATTAATGGAAGTGTATAACGGGATATTAAATGGTCTGGAAATGATAGCAAAGTAACTGGAGCAGAGGGAATGGAAATGGGCAGTAATTACACGTATCCAGCAATTATTGATAATAGTGGACAGGGATTTGTAATGCTGCATGGAGTGTCATGTTTTATGTATCAGATTAACATACGTACAGGTTTTAAGATTTAAAAATTATCTTTTATTATTTATATTATTATAGTATAATCAAAAATAGAAAGGATGTGGTTTTATGCCAGAGGTAAAAAAAAGTTACAATGATGGTTGCAGAAAGACAGAAAAAATTAACGGGGTTATTTATGATATGTCACCTGCTGCTAATTTCAGGCATGGAATTGTAAACAGCAATATACACAGGATAATAGCTAATGCTTTAAGAAACAGCATATGCCGTGTATTTATGGAAAACCTTGATTACAAGTTCCATCCAGATATCAATGATGATTATATTGTACCAGATATCATGGTTACATGTGACCGGAAAAAGTTAAAGGGCGGGGCATATTACGGGACTCCAAAGTTTGTTGCAGAAACATTAAGCCCGTCTACTTCCATGCGGGATATGACAGAAAAGAAAGATATTTATGAACAGGCTGGTGTGGATGAATACTGGATTGTATTACCAAAAGAAAAAGGTGTCAATATTTATTACTTAGAAGATGGAAAATATGTGTTAAAATCCAGTTATATCTTAGAAGATGACAAGGATGATGAATATTACAATGCAGATATTGTTATCTCATTGCGTGAATTTCCAAATATTACAATGACACTGGCGGAAATTTTTGAAAATGTAGATGAATAAAACATATTATACTGATAAAAGCAAGAAAACCTGTCTGCCATGCAAACGGTGTTGGCGCACCTCTGGAACAGGCAGGTTTCCAATACATATACACAAATCCATGCCATACGGCTGGAATTTGAACGGGCAGAAACGCCCATCTGTATTATATATATTTCTTATGTGGTAAGTCAAGTGGTTCCAGGCATTCCTGCAAAATTTCCATATTAAAAAAAGAATAATATATTAAGGTTTTGTGCAACAGCCATATGGAAGCATAAGGGCTTTTATTGTTATTTTTTGTATTTTTAAAATTAATGGCTGTTACATTAAAGACTGTTTCCCATACGTGTTCCAGAAGGAGGCGGTAATAAAATTGGATTATATAATAAAAAATGATAAAAACCTGTACATAAAACTTAGTAAAAATGGCAAAGCGGAAACCTGTAGCAAGGAAAGTCGGCAGTTATTTGGATACCAGAAAGCAGTGAATATCCTAAACGGGCTGCCTAAAACACTTAAAAGATTAAAATTCAGGGTAGAAGCTGCCACTGGTACTGTTCCAGATAAGGGTGGACAGAAAAGCATATTGTGTAAAGAATATATCCCTTCAGAAGATATAACAAGATGGGTTGAAAAGTTTGGTACCTGCAATGATATCTTAAAAGATGCAGAAAAAAGGATGGAAGAACTTAATGCCGAGCTGTCCAGGCTGGACAAAGAGTTAGTTGATATTTTACATAGAATTGAGTTTGAAAGCCCGAAAGATTTGTACAGGGGATGGATGGTATATAAAAAGATTAAAAAGAACAGGGAAAGAAGGAGGGAACTTAAAGATGAATTATTAATTATTTCATCAGTTCCCAGATTAAAAACGGACGGGCTGGACAGGCAGTCTGTGCAGAAAAGGATAGACGGGCTTTCAAAGAGGAAATACCAGATAAGGGCTGCAGAAGAAGTGGAAGATGGAGGAACATAAGGCAAAATGTAAAAAACAAATAATAACATCATATGGAAATTTAAGACAAGGAGGCAAAAAATATGGCAACCAAAACTACATTAAATGACCTGAATGAATACCTGTTCCAGGAGCTTGACAGGCTTACAAATGAAGATTTATCCGCAGAGGAACTGGACAAGGAAATAAAACGCAGTGATGCTTTGCAGAAGATAGCAAAAACAGTGATTGACAACGGGACCCTTGCCTTGAAGGCAAAAAAAGCATCTTGATGAATATGGACAGGGCGACAAGGTGGAACTCCCTTTGATTGGTGTTATAAATAAATGACTGGCTGGAGGGGAGGTTATAAATTCATGTATGGACATAAATATACAGAAGAAGAACAGAAATTTATGGCGGGGTATGTCCCAGGGCATAGTTACAGGGAAATCCAGAAAGCATTTACAGAAAAATTTGGATGGGGGATTTCTATTGGGCAGGTTAGCAGTTATATTAACAACCACCACTTAAATACTGGAAGGACAGGAAAGTTCCAGAAAGGACATGAACCAGCTAATAAAGGGGAAAAGGGTGTTTGTGCTC
This sequence comes from uncultured Lachnospiraceae bacterium, assembly GCA_910577825.1. GTDB lineage: Bacteria > Bacillota > Clostridia > Lachnospirales > Lachnospiraceae > Butyribacter. The sequence continues at coordinate 3,541 of CAJTOK010000092.1, forward strand.
CTGGGTGTGAAAAGACCTGGTTCAAAAAAGGACATATGCCGGTAAACTACAGGCCGGTAGGAAGCGAACGCATAAAAGCAGATGGATATGTTGAGATTAAAGTGGCTGACCCTGGTAAATGGGAACTGAAACACAGGGTCGTATGGGAAGCTGCTAATGGGAAGATACCAAAAGGATACATAGTTATCCACCGTGATAATAATAAAGCCAACAACAGTATAGATAACTTATTGCTTATTAAACGCGGTACCAATGCCGTATTAAACCATACAGGGCTATACAGGTATAATGGCAGATTTAAGGAAACAGCTGTAAGGATTGCAGAATTAAAGGAGGCTTCCTCTAAAGCTAAAAACAGGAGATAGTTAAATGATTGCTTGTGAAAATCAAGTTTATAACAAGTTTCATTAAAAAATATACTGTAAACAAAAAGGCAGGATTTAACGTCCTGCCAGTTCTGTATATCTGTAATCTGGTTAAAGTGCCAGCTCTACTATATTCTTGATTTCTATGGTAACAGTGCAAAGAAAATCAGACAGCAGTTGCATGTGTCAATGCCCTTAAACGGGCTTTCTTCATTTCTACTTGTAAAGGGATTTTTCTCAGCAATAGCATTCGTTGTGTCAATGCCCTTAAACGGGCTTTCTTCATTTCTACTGGGTCTCCCCAGAATCTTAAGTAGCAAGATAGAATGTGTCAATGCCCTTAAACGGGCTTTCTTCATTTCTACTACTGTCTACGAAGATATAGACATGCATGCAAGGGTGTGTCAATGCCCTTAAACGGGCTTTCTTCATTTCTACCCTGCCCTTCTGGAAGCCCCTGTTTATAAGGCTTTGAAGGGTGTGATTTCCCCAAGATTTTTGAAATTGTTACAAAAGTGTTACATTTTGCCTGTTTTTTGGTTTTTTAGGATTTTTCTCTTTACTTATATGGTATTCTATCATACTTTTTTATAAAATGCCAGCTTTTTTCAGGATATGATGTTACTATTCAGTCATAAAGGCACATTTATAAGGCACACAGTTAAAAAGCTGG
>CAJTOK010000093.1 GCA_910577825.1 uncultured Lachnospiraceae bacterium
AAAATATGATAAAAACAAGAAAGGGGGAAGTTACTGTAAAACAGGCAGCATTATAAAAAGTGAAAAGAAACTTTTAAAACTAAACCACAGGCTGGCAGATATACGTAAAAACCATTTACACCAGGCAACTTCCGGGATTATAAAGCGAAAACCAAGTTTTATAGTCTTAGAAGATTTGAATGTAAGTGGTATGATGAAAAACAGGCATTTATCCAAAGCTGTGCAGCAACAGGGATTTTATGAATTTAGAAGGCAGACAGGATATAAAGCATTGTGGAATAATATCCAGGTAATTATTGCAGACAGGTTCTTTCCAAGCTCTAAATTATGCAGTTGTTGTGGAAATATCAAAAAGGATTTAAAGTTATCAGACCGCATCTACAAATGTGGATGTGGAAATGTAATTGACAGGGATTACAAGTACAAAATGTTGTACTTGGCTGCTTTAAACCTGAAAGCTTATGGAGAAAATGTTTTAAAATCTGTACCATAACATTTTTAAGTTAATACAGATATGTACTGGTACGTTAGCCAGGAATTTACGCCTGTGGAGTGTACAAGAACTTGTTAGTAGACTTTGTAGAAACACAAGTCAAAAGCATACACGTTGAAGCAGGAATGGAACATAAGAGTTTTATAAGTTATAAAAAATTTAATAACTTTTTATAAGTTTTCAGTAACGGTATTAATATGGCTTTTAAAAGTCCGGTTTACAATGTAATTTCTGTGCCTGTTGAAAAGATTGTGCCAAATACATATAATCCAAATTCTGTTGCACCGCCTGAGCTGGAACTTTTGTATGATAGTATTAAGGAAGACGGCTATACAATGCCGGTTGTATGTTATTTTGAAGATAAAGAAGATATATATATAATTGTGGACGGTTTCCACAGGTACAGGATTATGCTTGATTATCCAGATATTTATAAACGTGAAAAAGGGATGCTCCCAGTGTCTGTTATAGACAAGCCTATTGACTACCGCATGGCAAGCACTATAAGGCATAACAGGGCACGCGGGACGCATAATGTAGACCTTATGAGCAATATTATTAAAGAACTGTGTGAACTGGGAAGGTCTGATGCGTGGATATCAAGGCATCTTGGCATGGACAGGGACGAGATACTGCGTTTAAAGCAGATAACGGGGCTTACAGAACTTTTCAGGGATGTAAATTTCGGGCAGGCATGGCAGCCTGCAAAGGAAGAGTAGTAGTTACAGGCATGTACTTTGACAGGCCACGCAGAAGCCTTGCAAATGGCAGGGACGGGATAACCGTCCCTTTTAATAATGCTATTTTTCATTATAATGGTATTTCTTTAAATTTTTTCCAGCGGTAATACAGATAAGACTCCCGCTTATTCCAAGTACCAGCATCATAACTGCAGCGCCAGAACCCTTGCCTGTGCCAAAGAGTGTTTTTAGAACTGGCAGGCCGCCATATATTTTCATAAATGGTTCACATACATTATCAACCATAAAACCACCTAAAAACAATCCTATGGGAATAGAAAAAAACTGAAGCGTATTACGGCATGCGTAAACACGTCCCTGCAGTTCCACTGGAATGGTAGTTCTAAGAATTACATCCATGTTTGCATTCATAACCGGTACAAGAATCCAGCCAATAATCTGTCCAATACACCATAATACTGGTTCTCTGGAAAATGCCAATAAAAAATTTTCAGTCCCCAGTGAAAACAGCATTGTCAAGTAAACAACTTTTACCCTGTTTTCCGGTTTTGGCAGGAATGGTACAGCCAGGCTGCCAATAACCATAGCAATGCCTGAACAGGATGTGATAATTCCCAGAACAAATGAACCGCCCTTCGGATTAGGAAGCACATAACCTGGCAATGTTGCATCGAAAGCTGAAGCCACCAGATTAACACCAGACATAAATAACACCAGTGCCATAATAAGCGGGTTTTCCTTTAAAAACATAAGCCCCTCTCTGGCAAGAACAAGCACACTGTCTTTACGGTTATTTTTGTTTTCAGGAATCCTGATGAAAAACAGCAATGCCGTAAATGCAGTTAAAAAGCTTCCTAAATCAGCCGCTATCACACCATTAAGCCCTGTAAATGTATATAATGCTGTAGCCGCCAGGGGATTCAATATAGATACCAGGCTGTTTGACAAAGAGCGCAGCCCGCTTGTTGCCTGGTAATATTTTTCCGGCATAATAAGTGTCATAGCCACTTCAGAAGCAGGCTGCTGTACGGTATTCATTAACCCGGAAACCACATTTAAAATATATAAATGCCATACCATTAAACGGTTTGTATTAAATAGTACAAATACAATAACTGTACATATTGCGGCAAATACATCACAGCCAAGCATTATCTTCTTTTTATTAAAACGGTCTGTCAATGCCCCGGCAAATATGCTCATTAATACATATGGGGTATAAGAACATATAGTAAGCGCCGCTGTACTAAGGGATGAACCTGTCTTTTCATACAGCCACAATGACAGTGCAAATCCTGTAATGCTGCTGCCAAGCTGTGATATACTCTGGGTACTCCAGAGTATCAGAAAATCTTTTAATTCAAATAAATCATTTTTCTTAATAAATTTCATTTCTTTGCTCCTTTTGTTTTATTATTTCTTAAAACAGAAGCAAAGTCTGGGGATATCCGCATAAACGGTTCCTCCATGCAGTTTCCTCAGGCTCTGCATGGAGCTGTTGCAATGCAAAGTACCATTATATCCTCCTTTCATGTTTTTACATTTTTTTTAATTATATATAATTAATTGCACGGGGACAAGTAGTTTTTGTTTTTTACTTTTGCAGGTACAGTGTATTTTCACAAGCTGGATATAATTCTTGTTATATGCTTATTTAACTTACATTAGTAATCAAAAAATTAAAAAACTCAAAAAAATATCAAATATTGACATTTTATATATTTGTGTTAATATATACAAATAAAAACTAAATAGAAAGATAAAGATTATGGCAAATAAAATAACTGCTCAAGAATTATTTACTAAATTGAACAATTTACACTTAGAAAAAAAATTTGGAGTTATTTCATTTAATTTGGCTGGTATTTCTGTAAAAATTAACACAACTGATACTGTTGGCATCACTCTGCAAGCATGGCTAAAACAATACTTAATTGATAATGATATTTACTTTTCAGAGCCAGCAAACACACAAGAATTTCCTGATTTCTTTTTAGATAATAATGAAACATACAGACATATGCTCGAAGTAAAAGCATTCAATTATAATGCGACACCTGCTTTTGATATAGCAAATTTTGAATCGTATTGTTCATCAGTACAAAAAAAGCCTTACCGGCTAGATGCTGATTATTTAATATTTGGATATGTTATGAATAACTTTGGCGACTACCCTTTTAATAGGGATAATTATGTTTAAAACACTACTTGAATATTTAAAAGCAAAATATGGGTACAATATACTAATTTAACTTTAAGTCAGTTTTTTGAGAAATGGTTTAAAGAAATTCTTTTGCCTGGACTTCCTAATGATGCAGTTATTGTTATGGATAATGCGTCTTTTCACCGAAAAAAACAGCTAAATGAACCAAAATTGAATTCTATTGAAACGGTATGGTCTAATATTAAAAAGTTTACTTATAAATTTTCTTTTCTTGATGACGCTATTTATTCCTTTTTTCAATTTGAATGACTATAAATGACTGCCTTGAAAAAATTGCAATAAAGTATATCAATAATTTTGACACTGTTCCTTTACAAAATATCAGAGAACATATTAATAAATTCCTTTGCAAATAATAATAAAAAGCGAGATTCCCATTTTGAGTTTCCCGCTTTTATCCTATTTTACAAATTCATTATATGCCTCACAAAGCTTCTTTGCTACAGCTTTAACAGCAGGAACAACTACCGTATTTCCTAACAAATCAAAGGCTTTAGCTAATCCTGTTCCATTGTCATTAAACATTGATAAATTGTAGTCTTCAGGATAACCAAACATTCTAAGCCCTTCTCTCAATGTGAGTTTTCGAATTCCTTCTCCATCAACAACAGCAATATGAGAAATATCAGCAGCAACAAGCGCAGGTGCTACATCATTCGGATCTAAAATCTTTGTAAATTCAAAACTGAGCTTTCCAGACACTATATTATAACCAAGTGGTTTACTTTCATCTTGCTTACGGACACTTCGCTTTAAACCATTTTCCATTTCAATTTCAAATATATCCTTAGGATGTTCCTTTACAAGATATCCTTTTTTTACTAAATCATCAAGCATTTCCTGTAAATTATCTGAATGATGGAATGTTGATATTTGTTCTAAAGTAAGTGGCATTCCATCCATCCATTTAATTCCGATTTCTTCAGCCCAATGTTTTTTTCTTCTTTCCTTAAAAAGTTTTTCAACAATAATTTTTTGTTCTTTTGTTATTTCTCTTTGTATAATGTATTTAGGTTATTCAAAGGGAACTCCTATAAACCCTTAAACCACT
>CAJTOK010000094.1 GCA_910577825.1 uncultured Lachnospiraceae bacterium
CACTGTTGCGTGGGTTATCGTAGCGGAAGCGTACCCCTGTGTGGAATATTCTGGCACTGGCATGGAAACCGTCCGTTCCCACAAAAACATATAAGACAAATTATTGTAATTTATGAAACAGACGTGTTCTGTAATTTAACAAACTATTCATCAAACAAATCTGAATGTGTCCCTGTTCTGGAAAGTTCCAGATATCCGCCATTATAACGGTAAATTAATAACCAGTCTGACGCAATATGGCATTCTCTAAAACCCTTATAATCCCCTTTTAAGTTATGGTCCTGGTTATTTTTTGGCAGTACTGATGGAAGCACTAATATGGATACAACTGATTTCAATAAATCCATATTAAGCCCACGCTTGCAGCACTTCTTATAGTCCTTCTTAAACTGCCTGGAATCTTTAATTTTTAACACTATTATCCCTCCAGGCTGTTCCATAATTCATCAAGTGTATCGAAAGATTCGCCACCACCATTTTCCAATTCCTGCATTGCTGATATAGTATCAGCATTTGGTATTTCTTCTCCTGTTGTTACCCCTTGGAGATATGCTATAACATATTGGATTTTATAATCTGGTACAGCGTTTAATAATTGCACTGCCTTTTCCCTGTCACTCATAATATATTACCTTCTTTCCTAATTTATATTATTATACCAGAGAAATAGTTTTTGAAACTTTATTGTTTAACCAGATAGTATAACTTGGGCTGGCAAGTTTCAAAGATTTTTCCAAAAGGCAGTGTATTGAGCTGCTTGTGCCCTGTCCAGACGTAAGCGGCTGCCAGATGGAAATTTTGAAATTGCCAGCCCATTAATAAAGTTATCACTTTCTATTTACTGTATTGTAGTATGTCCCTATTTCTCCATAAGCCAGAATGCTGCTGAGTATGGTGGCAGTTCACTTCCCCCTCCAAAGTCATGTGGTTTCCCTGTTATTAAATCTTCTGCCATGCCACAGCCTGCATCAAAATGTGCTACATAAGGTTCACTGGAAGCATTAATTACAACCAGTACCCTTTCGTCTTCACATGCACGTTCAAATATGCACTGGTGGTTTGTAAGCAGGACATTGCGGTAATTGCCGTAGTTTAAGGCTTTGCTGCCTTTTTTTGCTTTGGCAAGTTTTGCAATCCATTCTGCCAGTTCCCCAAATACAGGTTTTTCAAAACATGCACGGAGTGCAGGGTCTCCCTCGCTTTTGTGTGCTTCTGCCCCCCACTCGCTTCCATAATATACACAAGGAATACCAGGCATTCCAAAGCAAAGTGCATAGATTAATGGCAGGTGTTTTTCATTTTCCAGGTTGCTTGCAATACGGGTTACATCATGGTTATCTACGAAGCTTAACAGGTGCATCCCTTTATAAAGTGTCCATTCTTCTGGCCCGTACTGCCTTGCAAGTGAATGGCATATTTCAAACATATTCATGCTGTTAAAGCTTGAATACAGCCCTTTGTAGCATTCATAGTTAGTAACAGAATGGCACATTTCATTATTTGCCCACTGTTTGTAATCACCATGCAGTGTTTCACCCACAATGAAAAATTCTTCTTTAAGTGAATCTGTAAACTGGCGCAGCCTTTTTAGGAAATCCCTGTCAAGGCAATATGCAACATCAAGGCGCAGCCCGTCTATGTCAAAGGTTCTGGTCCAGTATTTTACTGCTTCAAAAATATGTTGTATAACTTCTTCATTGCGCAGGTTCAGTTTTACAAGGTCATAATTGCCTTCCCATCCTTCGTACCACAGGCCGTCGTTATAGTTTGAGTTGCCGCCAAAATCAATATGGAACCAGTCACGGTACCTGGAGTTCTCCCTGTTTAAAAGTACATCCTGGAATGCCCAGAAACCACGCCCTACATGGTTAAATACGCCATCAAGTACAACTTTTATGCCCTCTTTGTGAAGTTCTTCACAGACTTTTGCAAAGTCATCATTGCTTCCAAGCCTGCAGTCAATCTTCATAAAATCCCTTGTATTATAGCCATGTGTATCAGACTCAAACACAGGTGAAAAATATATGGCATCTGCACCCAGCTTTAAAATGTGCGGAATCCAGCCAATTACCTTTAAAATGCGTGGTTCTTCTGTCCCGTCATTTTCAAATGGTGCTCCACAGAATCCCAATGGATAAATCTGGTAAAATACACTTTCATATGCCCACATAATATTGCCTCCTTTTTTGTATATTATCTGCAACATTTGTAGTATACTGCAAAATATACATTACGGCAAGCAATAACGGTTTAACTTTTCTTAAACTCTTCCTGCTGGTATTTTTTTAATATATGTTTATATAATGTCCTTGCTGCTGGTGCCATAAAGCCAGGGTTAAGTGTTGCAATCCCGATTATCCTGTAAGTTTCCGGTTCTACGGGATAACAGTCTGTTTCATATGGTATATCGTTCATCACCATTTCAGGCATAATACATATCCCGAAACCGTTAGCAACCATTGCTATTGTTGATAAATCATCTACAACATGGTAGTTTGACTGTATATCCAGTGAATTTTGTTTGAGGAAATTCTGTATATCAGCATCTGTTGACTCCCTTTGTGTAACAAACTGGTGGTTTCTCATTTCATCAATGCCCATATAGTCTTTGTTCTCCTGCTTTACTGTGCCTTTTGGCATTACACATAGAAGCCTGTCTTTGTATAATGGGGTAATTGGTATACCGCCAGCACTTGAAACAGACAGGAAACCTAGTTCTGTGATACCGGATTTTATCCAGTACACGACATCATCATATGTCCCCTGGAATACTTCTATTGTTATATCTGGATATAGGTTTTTAAATGAATTCATTATCTCAGGCATCCAGTTAGTGCACACGCTGGAAAAACAGCCCACTTTGACTTTGCCCTGTTTGAGCCCGTTAAACTCTGCAACTGCCTGCTGCAGGCTTTCGTCACTGTTTAATACAGCGTTGACATAGGGCAGCAGATACCCGCCATAGTTTGTAAGTGTAACGCCCATTTTGCTTCTGGCCAGAAGTGAAAAACCAAGCTCATTTTCCATAGAAGATATTGCATGGCTTATAGCTGACGGGGTAAGCCCCAGTATATCTGCTGCTTTTCTGAAACTCCCCTGTTCTGCTACTGTTTTAAATACCTGGTATGTTAATAATGTCATATTTTAACTTCCCTTGAACATTTATAAAGCAAATCTTCCCAGCGCCTGTCAACTTCTGCCTGGAACTGCTCTATAAGCCCTTCGTTGCCTTTTTTAAATAAATGCTTAAACCTTCCCTGCACCCTGAGGAAATCTTCTATTGGCAGTTTATTCTTTGGCTTGTATGATAATATCCAGTTGCCGTGGTCAACTTCAAAAAGGGGCCAGTAACATGTTTCAACGGCAAGCCTGCATATTTCCATGATTTCAGAGGTTTCATACCTCCAGCCGCGCGGGCATGGTGTCATTATATTAAGGAATGATGCCCCTTCTGTATATATTGCCCTTTCTGATTTCATATGGATATCTTTAAAATCTTTAGTAAGTGTGGTCTGTGCAACATATGGCACATAATGGTCTGCAATAATGCTTGATAAATCTTTGCGGTTCTGCATCTTGCCGTTTGACTTGCTGCCAGCTGGTGTTGTAGTTGTATCTGCATACATAGGTGTTGCAGAGGAACGCTGTATGCCTGTATTCATATAAGCGCCATTATCATAACATACATAAACTATATCATGCCCGCGCTCCATTGCCCCGGAAAGTGACTGGAAACCTATATCATATGTACCGCCGTCACCACCAAATGTTATAAATTTAAATGTTTCATCTGCTGGAATCTTCCCACGTTTCTTTAATGCCCTGTATGCAGTTTCCACACCGCTTAATGTAGCCCCCGCATTCTCAAAGGCATTATGTATATAACTGTCCTCCCATGAGGTATATGGATACATAAAAGAAGAAACCTCAAGGCAGCCTGTAGCATTGCCTATAACAGCCCTGTCACCTTCATGCAGGGAACGCAGCACTGCACGTACTGCTATTGTAGAACCGCAGCCGGCACACATACGGTGTCCTGGTGCAAGCCGTTCTGGTTTATCCATCATTGTTTTTAAACTATAATCGCTCATTGTTTCTATCTCCTGTCTTATCTTATAATTGTATACCTGGTCAATTATTATACCACTGGTTTTTACAGGATACAAGTGTAAAATAAAGGCCGGGAATCCTTATATTTTGCTAAAGGCTTGCAACCAGAAGTTTAAAACACAGATAAACTTCAATTAGTCTTTTGAAAATATTATAAAAAACCTGCTATACTTTAGCA
>CAJTOK010000095.1 GCA_910577825.1 uncultured Lachnospiraceae bacterium
CAGCTTTTTAACTGTGTGCCTTATAAATGTGCCTTTATGACTGAATAGTAACCAACCAGGTTTATTAATAATAAACTTTTTCAGGGCCGGAAAATAAAATTATATTAAAGAAAGGTTAAGTATATGGCTATATACAAGATGGGCATGTCAGAGGCAAACTTTGTGAAAAAGGCATTTTCCATAATTAGAAAAGCATAGTTTCCTTACTTATGGCAAGGGAACATTATTATGGAAGGCAATGCAAGCAGTTTGTAACAGAAACATTTGAAGGGTCATTGCCTAAATTCCTGGCAGCATTTGCGTCAGAAAAAAGGCTTACAGAAAAAGAAATTGATGCCCTTGTGTATGATGAAGAAGATATTACACTGGCCGAAAAGATAATAAAAACTTTTCAGGAAGCTGTTTAAAAACAACTTATATATGCCCGCTTTTTTACAGCCAGATATTTACAAAGAATATAATTATTACCTGTCCAAAAATAAGGATGGCAGATGGATAGTAAAGTAATTGCTGTACATAATAATATTGTGGTAAAACCTAATGTTAAATTACAGGACTCCACACTTTATTAAAAAGCAGGAGGATTTGTCTGTTATGGAAATATTTCAGGGAAAAGGTGTAAAAGCAGGGATTATTGCTGCTGTGGCAGTAGTAGCTGTAACTGGTGTTATAGTATTTGCCAGGAATAAATTAAGCAAAGATTATGTACAGGCGGACAGGAATATTGTTCTTAAAAAAATGGATTTAACTAAATCAGCCAGTGTTACAGGCACGGTTAAAAGTGAAAGCTCAAAAACTGTTTCTGCCCCGTTAAAAGGGATAGAAGTTAAGAAGGTTAATGTTTCTGCAGGGGATAAAGTCCGGGAGGGTGATAAGCTTCTGGAGTTTAATACAGATAATTTAGAAAAGGCACTTAAAGAGGCTGAAGACAACCTTAGTAATGCAAAGAAAGATTATAAGAGTTCTGTTTCTTCTGCGCAAAGTAAATTAGATGATGCCAGGAACACTTATAAAAGTGATAAGAAAAGGCTTGAAAAGAAAGTTTCAGATATAAAAAAATCTTTGGACGGTATTAAAAAGAAGATTAGGGAATTAAATAAAGATATTGAAGATGCTGAAAACGTGGAAGAAAAAATGTCTTTTACAGAGGAACTTTTAAGGGCAGAGGAAAATAAAAAAATCTTACAGGATGTGTATGAGGCAGCTAAGGAAAATAAAAAAAGTACAAATAAACAGAACCAGTCGGATGTAGATAGTGCAAATGAAGCTTTAGAAACTGTAAAATCTAATGGGGAAAAGAATATAAAAAAAGCCAGGAGGAAAGCCAGGAAAGCTAAAGAACAGCTTGGGGACTGCAATGTTGTGGCAGCTTCAAATGGCATAGTTACAGCAGTTTATGTAGAAACGGGTGATAATTATAATGGCGGTGATATAGTACAGATTGACAATACTTCTTCATTTAAAGTAACAGCAGCAGCAGATGAATATAATATAAGCAGCATAGTAAAAGGGCAGAAGGCAGAAGTATTTACAGCGGCTACAGACAATGACAAGCTTGAAGGGAAAGTTACATTTGTAGCACCATCTGCAACAGTCACAAATACATCAGGAACTGGAAGTACGGGAAACAGCTCCCTGGATGGATATGGGATAGAAATTACACTGGATACAAAAGATGACAGGCTAAGAATCGGAATGACCGCAAGATGCAGCATTATACTTGAGGAAGCAGAGGATGTATATGCAGTGCCTTATGATGCAATACATGTAAATAAAGATGGCACATCTGTAATATATGCAGAAGACACCGGACAGGGCAAAAAGCCAAAGAAAAAGGCAGGAAAGAGGGAAATAGAAGTTACAAAGGGCATGGAAAGTGATTATTATGTTGAGATAAGAGGGGATGGTCTTTCTGAAGGGCTGCGTGTAATTATCCCTTCAGAAAGCGGCATTTCATCTGTAAGGAGGTCTGTGGCAGCTTGTTAATAATAGAAAATATTAAAATTGCCTTTAATTCATTACTATCCAATAAAGTACGTTCATTATTTACAATGCTGTGCATTATTATAGGCATTGGCCCGGTTATTGCAATTATGACAGTAAACTCATCACTGGGCAATGTAGTACCAGATTATTTACAGGAAATGGGCGCAAATAATATTACAGCAGGTATTAAGAAGAAAACGCAGAAGGAAAGCGCCAGTACAAATGGAATAAAACCTGGAAACTTAATTACAGATGAAATGATAACAAGGCTAAGGGAAAAATTCCCTGGCAAAATAGATGCAATAGCAATAAGTGAAAGTGTTGGAAATGGTACAGCAAATAAAGGCAGTATTTCTGCAGATATTGTAATAAATGGCATAAATGATGAATATTTCCAAAGCAGCCAGATTACACTTCTTGCAGGCAGGAAAATTAAATCTTCTGATATTGAAGGGAATAAAAAAGTAATAATGGTATCAGACAAGGCGGCAGAAAGTCTTTTTAATGGTGATATTGAAAGTGCATTATGGCAGAAAATTATTATTAATGCCAATGGAAAATATGAGGATTTTTATATTACAGGCATTTACAAATATGAAGAAAATACATTTTCATCTGAAGGCAGCAATATTACAACAATGGCATATATACCACTTCCAGCTGCAAAAGAGTGGTTACATTCCGGCAAAGGGTATTCACAATTTACAGTTGTAGCAGCAAAAGACATAGAAAGTGTATCCTTGTTTGCAGAAGAAATAGAGCAGTATTTAGAAACATATTTAAATAATGAGGACTATGAAACCATGGTTTCCGTAATAGAACCCGTAACAGGTCCGGTATATAAAATAATGGATACGGTAACAATAGCAGCTGCAATAATAGCAGGGATATCACTTATTGCTGGCGTGGCTGGCATAATAATGCTTCCAGTAACAGACAGGACAGAGGAAACTGGCACACGTAAATCATTTACTGCCAGAAACAGTTCCATAAGGATGCAATTTATTACAGAATCCATAATATTATTTTTAACAGGCGGGATATCAGGGATAATAACAGGGCTTATAATAGGTGCAATAACAGCAAACATACTTGGATACCAGACAGCAGTACCAGGCATGGCAATAATTATTTCAATATGTTTTTTAACAGCAATGGGGATATTTTCCGGGTATTACACAGCCAGTAAAACTGCTAAAATGGATACCGTGGAAGCGTTAAAGTATTAATAATAAATCAACAAGGATTTGAGGAAAAAACTCATATACTTGTTGATTTTTTAATATTTATGCGTATAAACTGCTCTGTAAACCGGACTGTAACATTCCCTGCCCGCCGCTAAGCGTGTATTGTAAAGGGCTTATTTGATGAGGTTAAATCCTGTTTTTGCTGGATAAAGAAGAAAATTGGCACAAAAAATTTCTTGCTTCCTGCTTCCATGTATGTTATATTTAGATATATAAAAAAGGACAACCGCCCACAAGGGGTTGGCCGGTTATTGAGATAGCAATGCCACCCGGACTGGTCAAAGTACAAGGGTGGCTTTTACTATGTATACTTACTTATTACTTACAAAACGTAAACACGAATGTAAGCAATGCCAGAAGGAATATAACACATTTTCTGTGACAGGGCAATATTCTTTTTTATAGAGCAAAATTTTAGCAGAATGATTACAACAAATAGCATAAGATAATAAAATACAAATAGGACAAGGTAAACATATATAAAAAGGAGGGGCATATGGGAAATAATGTATTTGATGGTGATAAGTTAATAAGGGAGATACATTTACTGGAGCATGGCAGGCCAAGGACAGATATGTTAAAAGATGCTATTGTACAGGCAGACCAGGCAGGTGATAATTACTGGCGGATGTATATGCGTTTTGATTATATTTCGGAGCAGTATTTTCATGGTGATGCAGTTAAGTGTATTCCAGTTGTAACAGAACTTGAAAATGTTTTTAAGGAGAACCCGGCAGCTGTTGAAAGGCATAAGGGGGATACCCTTGGCAAGGAAGCTTATATTATGGCAGTCCTCCTTGGCATTAATTCAATATCATGTATCCCGCAGGTTTCACTTGAAGAGTGGGACAAGCTGCTTAATAGCCTTTACAGCCTTGTGAAGCAGTTTGGTATGGCAGAGAGAAGTTATTACTGGCAGGTATTCTGGAGATGGCTGTATGTTGATTTGGACAAGGCAGAGGAATATATAGTCTCTCGGATTTATAAGAGCTAGTTTAGATTTGTGTATTGCTACGAAAATAAAGCC
>CAJTOK010000096.1 GCA_910577825.1 uncultured Lachnospiraceae bacterium
TTAAGGGTTTATAGGAGTTCCCTTTGAATAACCTAAATACATTATACAAGGAGAAGAAATATATGGTATTGAAGAAAATAACCATTTCTAATTTTAAGATGTTTGAACACCTGGAACTGGTATTTGAACCAGGATTTAACCTGATACTTGGGGATAATGGTGTTGGAAAGACAACAGTTCTTGAAGCAGCTTCTGTTGTATTGTCAGGATTTCTTATCGGTATAGAGGATGTTTATGCACGCAGCATTTATAAAAATGATGTAAAATACCAGATTGTGAAGGACAGCAATGGTACACCGAATAAATCATATAGCAGCCTGGCAGAGGTTTCAGGAACTTTGGAATATAGCGGAACAGATTATACATGGACAAGAACAAAAAAAGACGCAACTGGAAACAGCAGGACAACTATTATACCAAAGGATATAGTAAGGGTTTCACAGGAACTGGTTAATGACCCTGGTGTGAAAACACTGTCCCTGGTCAGTTACCAGAGTGCATCAAGGCACTGGGTTACTGCAAGGAGTGATGCAAACAGAAAAAAAGAAACCAGCTCTATGACAGGCGGCGCGGATACCTGGGATGTTTAGACAGGCCAGTGGATATGCAGTCTGTTTATAGCTGGTGCAGGCAAATGGAATGGAACAGTGTAAAAAAATGCCATATCCCTGGGAATTATGCTGCTTTTGGTGATATTATATCAAAGTTTATGAGTACCATGAATGACGGACAGGACAGTGGTGTTTTATTTGACCTTAATGCTGAAAAATTGCTTTATAAAGAAAAAGAAGGGTTTAAGGAAATTGAGAACCTGAGTGCAGGATACCAGTCTGTCTTGAACCTTGTAATAGACCTGGCATACCGCATGGCAATTTTAAATCCTGATGCTGGGGAAGATATCAGTAATACAGAAGGCATTGTGCTGGTTGATGAAATTGATTCCAATTTACATCCAAAATGGCAATGGCGGATTGTAGAGGCTCTTACAGAAACATTTCCAAATATACAGTTTATTGTAGCAACACATTCACCAATTATTGTTTCATCATGCAAAAAAGCTAATATTATTAATATTGATGATAAACAGGATATCCAGTATATGAAAGAAAGCTATGCTTTTTCAGTTAATGAAATACTAAGGGATATGCTTGGATACCACATGAGACCGAAAAATGTAGAGAACCTGATAGAAAACTTTGAGGATTATATGGACAAAGACGAGTATACAAAGGCAGGAGAGGAACTAGCAAAATTAATTAGTATTTTAGGAACAGAACATCCCAAAGTGCTTGCTATGAAATCCGAGTATGAAACAAATTTATAAAAAATATAAATAGATAGTTGATAAAGTAGTACAACAGTTATATAATTGTATTACAAAGGAGATGATTATTATGGCTAAAGAGGCAACATTACAAGTACGAATGGATTCAGAACTAAAAGAACAGGCAGAACTGCTATACAAACAACTAGGGACATCTTTTGCAGAAGCAGTAAGAATATTTGCCAAACAGAGCATTGAAGAGCAGGCAATGCCTTTTAAGATACACCTGTCATCATCTGGGACTAAAAGGATATTAGGAATTGCAGACGGGAAATATACAATTCCAGATGACATAGATGGGAGCAATGATGAAATATCAGAAATGTTTGGGGTAAAGTAAGTATGAGGATTTTATTGGATACACATATTGCATTATGGGCTGTTGCCAGTACAGGCAAATTAACAGATGAAGTTATAAAACTTCTTGAATCCAGGGACAATGAGGTATTCTATAGTATGGTTTCTGTGTGGGAAGTTGCAATAAAACATAAAATACGCCCAGAGCAGATGCCCATACCAGAAGAAGAATTTTCCAGGTTATGCCAGAAAACAGGATTTGCCCAGTTGCCCATAAAGGACAGACATATATTTTTATTAAAAACACTGGAAAGACCAGCAGATGCACCAAAACATAATGACCCGTTTGACAGGCTGTTAATAGCACAAGCAAAATACGAAAATTTAAAACTGGCTACACATGATTCACTGATACCATATTATGAAGAAGATTGTATTATGTATGTATGATTAAAGTATTTGTGAAGGAAATATAAACTAAAAATGCCAGTAAAAGCGGACATGAAAGGGAACTTGCATATTCAGTATTAGAAGTAGCTTTAAGGGTAAATGAAGTTTTACTTGAAGAATTAAGAGGAGATGGTGAGATGGGTGGTTTATTACTGGAACTGGCAGAACCTTGATACAGGAAAGAGAAAGAAATGCTGAAATAAAAGGCAGGCAGGAATCCATAAAGGTATTCTTGGAACAGTTGATATTTTACACAGCCTTGGGCATAGTGAAGAAGAAATAAAAACAATCATTATGGGAAAATATGGCCTTTCAGAAAAAGAAGCAGGAAAGTATTTGTATATAACCAGGTAACTGCTTTGTGGATGGAAGGGTATTTATGGTATCTGTTATAAAGGAAAAAAATGGGTGCACTAGAAGGTATACTTTTTGTATTCTAAAAACTGGAATAATACTTAATAAAAGATAATAGAAGAAAAAAAGAACTAGCAAAATCCCTACGTTTTGCTAGTTCTTTTTTAATATATTGCTGGAAATATGAATATAATCATCTGATGGGTATTCCAGGTATATCCATTGCTTTTAAAATTGTATCGAAATCCAGGAAATCATATTCTTTAATTTTGCCATTTTGAAATAATTTAGAAAAACTTTCTTCTTCTGTATTTTTGTAATAAAAATTATAAACCTTATCTTTTTCAAGAAAATTACATATTTCATATTCAAGAGATTCAATTTTTTTATTTTCGCTTTTACAAGATTTTTCAATTTTTTCAAGAAGTCTAAATATATTTTCATGTTTATTTGAAAAATTGGTGGCATTATAGTTAATATATGGGTAGTAATTTAAATATTCCTTTGTCATGGATTTTGCATAGGATATATCTTTTTCCTGCTTCTGTCTTGAAATCTATAATTATATCAAATAATAACATAAAATCTAAATAATTACTTTTTAATCCTGCTATTATAAAATCATTATCTTTAAAAATATTGTTGGTTATAAATTTTTTTAAATTTATGACTTCAGAATAAGTAATTATGTAAGAGTTTATAATTTTGTCTAAAAAATTGGTACTTGTATAGGCTTTATAATATTTAAAAAGTATATTTAATTTATTTTGTAAAAATATTTTATCACAGTGCCATATAGTTCTTATACTAAATGCCCCTTTATTTATTTTAAGTTCATCTATTTTACTTAAAACAGTCATATATGAATATTCAGAATATCTTAATTTTTTTTTGGAAGGATTAAGATAATTATGTTTTGTATTTTTATAATTATTACATTCACATCTAAAATCTCTGCCATCATATAAAGTAAAAAGTAATAAAAAAGCTGGAATATCTAAAATTGGGATATAAAACCTTATATTTCGTTTGCCTTTGTATGATGTTTCATTATTAGTCATGCTAAACAGAAAACATTTATTATTTGGACAATCTTCTAGACAGGCCTGCTCTAACAAAAATTTTCTAAGATTCTCACGTATTGATTTAGAAGGTGTTAAAGTCTTAGTCTTTTGTGATATTGATAAAAATGTTTTATTTTTTAACCGGCTGCTAGGTAACCTTTTATAAAAATTATAGATATTGCAATTATTAATATCATAGGTACAATAATGTGATTCAGTTCCTGTTCCATATAAATATTTTTGGAGAAGTTGTCTTGCATTAACTATATATTCATTATATTTTATGCTTTCTATACAATCTAGCACTTCCAGGTAATCTTGTGTACGTAACATATCTTCAAATGAATATGGACTAATAGTAGGTTTTGTTATGTATACACTTTCACCATTATCTTTTTTAATAATCTCTATATTCTTTTGTTGGTTTATAATAATATACTGGTTAATAATGGTGATGATTTTTTCTTTTGCCTCATTATTATTATAAGAAAAATTATGATAAGGGGAAGCATAAGGGTTATGTTGCATAAAGTCTAAATATGCTTTTATAATATCGCTTATTTTTTTAATTTTATGGTTTTTAAATACAATATTATCATATCTGAACAATTTAATTTCCTCCTTTATCTAATTATAGCCTCTCGGATTCTCCAACCCTTATTTTCTGCGGCTTTCAAACCCAGT
>CAJTOK010000097.1 GCA_910577825.1 uncultured Lachnospiraceae bacterium
CTTGCTAAAGTATAGCAGGTTTTTTATAATATTTTCAAAAGACTAATTGAAGTTATTTTTTTCAGCACATAACCAAAAAACTCCGTACCCATAACATAAGTGCGAAGTCTTTATAATAAATAATTGTTCCTTTTTAAATAATTATTTATCCCTCCATGTAATACGTCCCTTTGTAAGGTCATAAGGCGACATCTCCATAGTTACCTTGTCACCAGGAAGAATCCTGATAAAGTTTTTCCTAAGCTTGCCGCTAATATGTGCAAGCACCTGGTGTCCGTTCTCAAGCTCCACCTTAAACATTGCATTGGGCAGTTTTTCAACAACTACGCCTTCAATTTCAATAACATCTTCTTTAGACATAAATAATTAACCTCCATCTTATATCTTAATATATCGTACAATAACGCCATAAATATTATAAAAATGGTGTATGTACATCTATGCTAAGTCCTTATTATAAGAAAGAAGTTCTGGTTCACCTTCTGTAATAAGAACAGTATTTTCATAATGGGCTGAATTTTGCGAATCCCTTGTAACACATGTCCAGTCATCATCAAGCCTCCAAATTTCTTTCTTTCCCCTGTTTATCATAGGTTCAATAGCAAGGGTCATTCCAGGGCGCAGCTTCATTCCCCTGCCTATTGGTTTAAAATTAGGAACCTGTGGTTCTTCATGCAGTTTCTTGCCAATGCCGTGGCCTACCATCTCACGCACTACCGAGAATCCAAAACTTTCCGCATAGGCCTGTATTGCCTTTGAGATATCAAACAGGTGGTTGCCAGCCTTTGCCATCTTCACACCTTCAAAAAAACTCTGCTTAGTTACATCTATCAGTTTCTGGTCCTCTTCCGAAATCTCCCCGACAGCATGTGTCCTGGCAGCATCAGAATGGTATCCTTTATATATTACCCCTGCATCAAGGCTTACTATATCCCCTTCTTTTAAAAACCGCTTTTTACTGGGTATGCCATGTACCACTTCATCGTTCACCGATACACATATAGACGCCGGAAAACCATTGTAATTCAAAAATGAAGGTATACAGCCATAACTGCGGATTACCTCCTCCCCCCTCCGGTTAACAGCCATTGTAGTTATACCAGGCTTTATAACCTTTGCCATCTCATCATGTACAATAGAAAGAATCCTTCCTGCCTCACGCATCAGCTCTATCTCATGTTCTGATTTTATTGTTACTGACATAATATGCCTTCTTTCTGTAAATATATTCACTAATTAATTTCCTGCTGTCCATGGTATAGTGCCAGGCCTGGAACCATTACATGCCTGGCACATGCCATGGCGTATGGAACAAACATACCTTTTTATATAGTACAGGTTATTTGGATTCAAGCACTGCATAAATATCTGCCATGCACTGTTCAAGTCCTTTAGAGCCATCAATTACATTTAAAAGCCCAATTTTATCATAGTATTCAATAAGAGGCGCTGTCTGTTCATGGTATACTTCAAGCCTTTTCTTAACTGTTTCAGGAGCATCATCATCACGGAGTACAATCTCACCGCCACATTCATCACAAATACCCTCTTTCTTAGGAGGTATATTTACAACATGGTATGTTGCACCACAGTTCTTGCATACCCTTCTTCCTGCCATCCTGTCTATTATAGCCTGGTCTTCCATATTAATTTCAAGTGCAAAATCAATACTGTCATCCTGTTTTTTAAGTGCCTCTGTCAGAGCCTCTGCCTGCGGTATTGTCCTTGGAAAGCCATCAAGGATATAACCTTTTTTGCAGTCATCCTGCTTAAGGCGGTCTACTACAAGGTCACATACAAGCTCATCAGGAACAAGATTACCTGCATCCATATAACCCTTTGCCTTTTTGCCTAACTCTGTGCCATTCTTGATATTCTCACGGAATATGTCGCCTGTAGAAATAGCTGGAATGCCATATTTTTGTGTAATCTGCTTTGCATATGTCCCTTTACCGGCTCCCGGCGCACCTAACATAATAATTTTCATAATTGCTTTCTCCTTCCTGATACATGTGTTTTATTTTATACAGCGGGGCATTTTTACCGTATATGCTCCTGAAAAACCTGCCCAAATGGTAAAAATAGGACGCCCAGAGATTATAATAACCCAAAAGCGCCCATATTTCAACTATTTAATTCAATCTTTTTTATTCCCTGATTCTAAATGTAACTTCATTGCTAGTGGTAATACGGTACTTTCTTGTAGCAGCAGCTGTTGCTGTTACTGTATAGACACCGGGCTCTGTTGCTTCACTTACAATATTTCCTTTATAATCTTTAAAAGTATATGTAATTTTTGCATTTTTATTTGTATTCTTTATTATTGATACCTCTGCTGGTTTCATGTCATATCTTTTATCAGGGCATTTGATTTCCAGAATCCCTTTTTCAAGGGCAAATTCATCCAATGTCCCAAAACGGTATTTCTTCTGCTCAAGATATGTTAATACATCATCTAATGCTTCACAGTTAGAGCTTGATGTATTATGTATAAGCGGCAGCGCACCTTTATGGTAATTATCTTTAAAATGCTTTACCACATAATCCTTTCCAGGCTGGTTATCTGCATCATAATCATAATATGCCATGCTCCATAAAATTGTGCTGTACCCCAAATCTTTTGTAACCTTTAAACTCCTTTTACTAAACTCACCCATAGGAGGACGGACAAACGGGTCCATCTCACAGCCTGTAACCTTTTTATACGCCTTTGCACACTCCTTTATCTCACTCCTTATGTCTGCTACAGACCTGTCTGGAAGGCTTGGATGTGTGCAGGTATGGTTGCCGACAAGATGCCCCTGTTTCTTCATCTTCCTGACAATGGAAGGACAGCTTTCAATAAATGGCTTCGTTACAAAAAATATAGCCTTTGCATTGTGCTTTTTCAGTGTTTTTAAAATCTTCTTAGTATACCCGTTCTCATATCCACAGTCAAATGAAAGATATATGACTTTCTCTTTTGTTTCTGTATTCTGGAAATACGCCCTGTACTTTGATAAGTCCATTCCTTCTGGTATACCGCCGCCAGCTTTTTTATGGCCCTCTTTCCTTACAATGTACCACCCGTGTTTAGTATTTGAATATTTGGAATAATCCGCCAGCTTGCCAGCAGAAGCCTGTACAGACACCAGAATACAAAATAATACAACAAAAACCGGTTTTATAAACTTACACACTCTATTATACATTTTTACTCCCCCTGTCTATGGATATATGCTTTATATAGAAAATTTTAACACATAAAATACCCATTGGCAATTAAGAAAGTGTTACAAGGATTTTAAATAAACATTACTTATAAAATCCCCCTCTGCCCTGTAATTTCATACATTAAAACAGAAGCAGCACAGCTTACATTAAAAGAAGTTGCATATGATTTTTCTGACATAGGTATAGTACATAAAACATCACAATATTCTTTAAATGCTTTATTTAACCCCATAGTTTCATTTCCCATCATAAGCATTAAAGGCACTGCCAGATTTACATTATAAACGGGGGTTTCTTTATGCGCTGTAGTTCCCACAACAGTAAAACCTGGATATTTTATTTTTAATTCTTCTATATATTTATATAATATATTATTATCTGGCATCCTTATTACTGGAAGATTAAAAAAAGAACCCATAGCAGAAACAACAACATCTGGTTCATATAAATCTATGGCATGTCCTGTAATAACAAGCATATCTGCCCCAAGTGCATCACATGAACGTATCATTGTACCTAAATTCCCTTTATTGGAAGGACGGTCAAATAAAACAATAAACGGATTTTCTGGTAACTGTATATTATCAAAACTATCCTCTCTCATACCAATAACTGCCATCAGTTCCGAAGTATCTTCCTTGCCGCTTAGCTCCTTTAAAAGCTGTGGTGCAAGATTATAATTAACTTCTGTCTTTACATTAAAAACCATTTCCTTTGCCCAGTCTGACAAATTGTTTTTATCATAAACCCAGGACTTTATATTCCATCCGTTTTTTACTGCCTCCTTTAAACTGCGCACACCCTCAACAAAAAATTCATTATATTTATATCTTTTATTCCTGTTCTTCTGTGACATCCTCCCCCACCTAAAGAGGTGAGGGCTTCCTTTAGCATAAAGCTA
>CAJTOK010000098.1 GCA_910577825.1 uncultured Lachnospiraceae bacterium
TACATTATCCTGGTAAAATGATGGCGGTGAATGTTTCCTGCTTTTAAATTTTGGGGATTTTGCCAGCCCCTTAAAAAATTTCTTATATGCACCACAGATTTGGGAGCATCATTACACGTATTGTTTTTATCACTGTCTTCACCACCATTTTCTATAAGCCCTTTTACAAGTTTTCTTGTATTATTTGCACGTTTACCTTGTAATTTACAACTAAATACAGTTATTGTATGATGTGGATGAAGCCTGCCATTTTTATCCCAATTCCTCAATGTTTGTGCTGACACTCCTAATATTTTTGAAAATTCATTGATAGAATAATATTTACCCATAAGTGAAATCCCCTTCATAATTTTTATACTTTATTTTATCAATAAAACTTATAAAGCTCAACATATATTTATAATTTTTTATAAGTTATTTTTATCTGTTGCAAGCCTCCTCTATTATCTTCCATTCTGTTACTGGTATTATAGCACAGCATCTATAATACAGCAAGTTTTTACCAATAAATACATATGTTGTTATTTATACCATGTATGGCAGGTTTAATGATTTGCATAACAGCATAACTGTTTTCCCTACATCTTCAAGCCTTATTCCTGAATAATTCATTATTATAATATGCTGTTTATCCCTGCCATCGTTTTTACCACTGCTTTCTTCATTATAGTATTGTGAAAGGCATGATACATTAATATGGTTTTTCCTGCATATTTCTATATATTCACTATCAGGTATTTCTGTATTGATTTTTAAAAGGAAATGAAGACCTGAACCCTCTTCTGATATTTCACTTATACCCGCAAGGGGGCTTTTTTTTATTTCTTTCATAAGGCTGTCACGTACATTTCTGTAATAATTCCTCATTCTGTTTATATGTTTTTCAAAATACCCGTCTTTTATAAAACGTGCAAGGGTATACTGTTCAAAGTTTGATACTGTACAGGAATAAAAACTTAACTGGCGGCAGAATTTTTCTAACAGCTTTTCTGGAAGCACCATATAACTTATTCTTATTGTTGGTGCAAGGCTTTTTGTAAATGTATTAATATATATCACTTTTTCCATTATATCTATGCTTTGTAATGTGGGCACTGGCCGTCCCGACAGCCTGAACTCAGAATCGTAGTCATCTTCTATTATATAGCGGCCTTTATCCTTTGATGCCCATGCAAGTATTTCATAACGCCTGCTTACAGGTGTTACCGTCCCTGCCGGGTAATGGTGTGAAGGCGATATATGTGCCACATCTGCGCCATGCTTTTCCAGTTCTTCTATTATTATACCTGAGTTATCAACTGGTATATATTCACATGCTACATTATTGCTTTTATATATCTGTGCCACCTTTTTATATCCCGGGTTTTCAACAGCATAGACTTTATCATGCCCTAAAAGCTGTATTATAAGTGTGTAAAGGTATTCTGTGCCAGCACCTGTTATTATCTGCCCTGGTTCTACTTCCATATTGCGGAACTGTTTTAAATGCAGGCTTATGGCACTGCGCAGTTCCATTATGCCGCCCCATGGTGATTTTTTCATTAATTCACTGCTTTTTTCAGATATTACCTCCCGCATTAATTTTGCCCATATTGAAAAGGGAAAATTATCTGGCGGTGTCATATTACTTACCAGGTCTATTTCACAGCTTTCTTCCTCATAGCTGCTATAACCTGCCTGTCTTTTATCCTGCCTGCCCTGTTCTTCTTTTCTTTTAATTATATCTTCCGGCAGTTCCGTTACATAAAAACCTTTTTTAGGGATTGAATAAATAAATCCTTCTGCCTGTAATTGTGCATAAGCATTTTCAACTGTAATATTGCTTATACCCAGATTTTTAGCAAAACTCCTTTTTGACGGAAGCTTTGTCCCAGGCAGCAAAATACTGTCTAATATATCATTTTTAATACATTTATATAAATGGATATATAACGGCTCTGGCCCTATGCCAGCAAAAGAATATGTAAGCATACGGTTTTTTCTCCTTAATCTGGTATTACTGGCTATATTTATTCTGGGTCTTTTGATATAGCCAATTTTTATTATAATTTAATATGTTCTTTTAGTAAATAGAAATTTTTAAATATAGGATTTGGAGGTATTTAATATGGACCAGAAACAATATGCACTTAACAGGGAACTTGCACAGATGCTTAAAGGCGGCGTTATTATGGATGTTACCACACCTGAACAGGCTAAAATTGCAGAAGAAGCAGGGGCTTGTGCTGTTATGGCACTTGAACGTATCCCAGCTGATATACGTGCTGCCGGCGGTGTTTCACGTATGAGTGACCCGGCTATGATAAATGGCATACAGGAAGCTGTTTCCATTCCTGTAATGGCAAAGTGCAGGATAGGGCATTTTGTAGAAGCACAGATACTTGAGGCTATAGAGATTGATTATATTGATGAAAGCGAAGTGCTTTCACCTGCTGATGATATTTACCATATTGACAAAACACGTTTTAAAGTGCCTTTTGTATGTGGTGCGAAAAACCTTGGTGAGGCTTTAAGACGTATAAATGAAGGCGCTGCAATGATAAGGACTAAGGGCGAGCCTGGTACTGGTGATGTTGTGCAGGCTGTAAGCCATATGCGCATGATGAACAGCGCAATCGCTAAAATTACTTCTATGCGTGAAGATGAACTTTTTAATGAAGCTAAAGAATTACAAGTTCCTTATGACCTTGTACAGTATGTACATGATAACGGGAAGCTTCCTGTAGTAAACTTTGCAGCTGGCGGCGTTGCTACCCCTGCTGATGCTGCACTTATGATGCAGCTTGGAGCTGACGGCGTTTTTGTAGGTTCTGGTATATTTAAGTCCGGCGACCCTGCAAAGAGGGCTGAGGCTATTGTAAAAGCTGTTACTAATTATAAAGATGCTAAAATGATTGCAGAACTTTCTAAAAATCTTGGTGAGGCAATGGTTGGCATTAATAAAGATGAGATTACACTGCTTATGGCTGAACGCGGGATTTAATCCTGTCTGGCAACTTCTGGCTGGTTATGCAGAAATGAGGTGTTTATGGTAATTGGTATACTGGCTGTCCAGGGGGCATTTATTGAACATGAGAAAATATTACAGGAACTTGGGGCAGATACTATACAGCTGCGCCAGAAAAATGACCTGGACAGACATTTTGACAGGCTTGTGCTGCCTGGTGGTGAAAGCACTGTACAGGGTAAACTTTTAAAAGACCTTGGCATGTATGGTATTATAAAAGAAATGATAGAAGATGGAATGCCTGTGCTTGGTACATGCGCCGGGCTTATCCTTCTTGCAGAAAATATTTCTAATGATACGAGGAAGTATTTCCAGACACTTCCTGTCACTGTAAAAAGAAATGCTTATGGCAGGCAGCTTGGAAGCTTCCATTATGATGGTGAAATAAAGGGGATTGGGGTATTCCCAATGGAGTTTATACGTGCTCCTTATATTGAAAGTGTGGCTGGTGGTGTGGATGTACTGGCTGAAACTGATGGTAAAATTACAGCGGTAAAATATAAAAAACAGCTTGGGCTGGCATTCCATCCTGAACTTTGCGGGGATTACAGGTTACATAAGATGTTTATGGAGCTGTAGGGGTGTTTTTGATATATTTTTTGTATTTTTGCAGGTTATGTACATGCAGCAGGTTTCCATGTTTCATTCCAAGGCACGCTTCCGCTACGGCATCGCACGCAATGGTGCATAAAATCCGCCAAAACCGGATTTAAACACCAGCGGCTCTGCAGTGCCTTTTACATGAATCACTGGAAACCTGCTGCATGGTTCTACGCTACATAAAAACATTAAAAGTAAACTGCACAAAAATGTGTGGTTTTTTATTTTGCAAAGCAAACATATATATTACAAGACTATAGCCAAAAAGAACAAACAGTGAAATACGCTTAAAATAAGGCTGTTGAAGATATACAGTGTCAAAAGGGGTATTTTTTGACACACCATTGTTTTCAATTAATTTATGTGTAAAAAATACAAATT
>CAJTOK010000099.1:0-1466 GCA_910577825.1 uncultured Lachnospiraceae bacterium
CGCTTCTCCGCCTTTTTCAGCTCCGCAGCCTGCTTTTTCTTCTCAGAGTTTCTTTCCCTGTCGCTGGCATTGAGCAGCCGTTTCAGTAGCTTGTCCTCGTCTTTCTGTACCAGCACAGACCAGTATTGCAGTCTCGCAAGCACATAGGCATACAGCACATCATAGCGGATATAGTGCATAGAACACTGGCGTAATCCCTGTCCGTACTTACTGCAATGGTAGTGTGCATAAGGATTTTTGTTCTGGCTGTTTACACCATAAGCCAGTGACCATCCGCAGTCCGCACATTTTACCAGCCCGGAAAATATCTGCGTTGTGCCATTCTTCTGTCGTCTGCGTCTGCTGGCAATCAGCTCCTGCACCTTTTGGAACGCTTCTTCGGAAATGATGGCTTCGTGGGTATTTTCCACACGATACCATTCTTCCTGCGGCTTCCGCACCTTTTTCTTATTCTTGAATGAAATGCTGCTCTGCTTGTTGTGAACGCTGTGACCGATGTAGGTTTCCTCTTTCAAAATGCTCTTGACCTGTGCGATCGTCCACGCATAGGCTTTTTCTGCGGGCGCACCGGCATAGATATTGGCGAAAGTCCCGTATCTTTCATAGTTCAGCCAGCCGGGGGTAGGTACTTTTTCCTCCACCAGAATCCGTGTAATGCTGGCGGCTCCACGCCCGTGTACGGCAAGGTCAAAAATCTTCTCTACAATCCAGCGGGTTTCCGGGTCGATCAGAAGATGACCTTTTTTGTCCGGGTCTTTTACATAGCCCAGCGGTGCATAGGCTCCATAGTGCGCGCCATTGGCAAACCTTGTGTGCATGGCAGCCTTGACCTTTTTGCTGGTCTGCCGGGCGTGCATTTCATTCAGGATGTTTAAGAACGGGGCAAGCTCGCTTTCTCCATTGATGGTGTCCACATTGTCATTGATGGCAATGTAGCGTACTCCCTTGCTGGGGAAATAGATTTCCGTGTACTGACCGGTCAGGATATAGTTTCTTCCCAGACGGGATAAGTCTTTTGTGACAACGCAGTTAATTTTCCCGTCCTCAATGTCATCAATCATCCTTTGGAAACTTGGACGCTCGAAATTCGTTCCGCTCCATCCGTCGTCAATGTACTCGTCTACAACGATCAGCCCATGCTCTGCGGCATACTGCCTAAGCATCATGCGCTGGGTCTGGATACTGCCGCTTTCCCCCTGCAATTCATCGTCTGACGACCAGACGAATAGACGTAGAGGAAAACGCCGAGAAAAACAGGGAAAATGCCCGATTATCTGTCAAAACTCCGACAAAAAATGTAGAAAAAGTGGCCTACTCTGGCACACACCACAAAAAAACCGAATATCGAAACCACAAGCCGCGCAGTAACTGACGAACAATCAGCTACTGTGCGGCTTTTTTGTTTATAGATAACTCTGCCCTGGTGACGTAGATCGCCGGGGCTTTTTTCATTTAGACAGGAGGCT
>CAJTOK010000099.1:2494-3858 GCA_910577825.1 uncultured Lachnospiraceae bacterium
ACGGGAATGAAGCCGACCAGTACAGCTTCTACCGCATCCCGAAAATCCTTTTGACCGACCGCCGCTACAAGGGCGTATCGCTGGAAGCAAAGGTGCTGTATGGCCTGCTGCTTGACCGCATGGGGCTGTCTGCCCGCAATGGCTGGCTGGACGATAACGGGCGCGTGTTCCTCTACTTCACCCAGGAGGAAGTCATGACCATGCTGGACTGCGGCAAGGACAAGGCGACGAAGCTGTTCCGCGAATTGGAGGGCATCGGCCTTGTGGAACGGAAAAAGCAGGGCCAGGGACACCCCGCCCGGATTTACGTTAAGAACTTCATTCTGGAACCGGAACCCGCCGCACCGGTTCAGACTGCGGAAAACCAGCCGTCAAGACCGCTTGACAGTGCCGCAGTCAAGACTGCTGAAAAACCGCAGTCTGCACGACGGAAAACCAGCGGTCAAGAGTGCGGAATTTCCGCCCCTAATAATACTGATATAAATAAAACTGAAAAAAGCGATACTGATCTATCCATCACACCCCCTGCCCCCTCAGCGGTTTCTTCTCCTGCTGGTAAACGCACTCCGCGCAGGATGGGATTGGATGAGATGGAAAGCTACCGCGAACTGATTTTAGAAAATATTGACTATGACATTCTTCTGGAACGGAACCCCTACGACAAGGACTTGCTGGACGGCTATGTGGAGTTAATGCTGGAAATCTGCTGCTCCACACGGGAATCTGTCCGTATCTGCGGGCAGGAAGTACCCACCGAGGTTGTCAAAAGCCGGTTCCTGAAGCTGAACAGCGAACATATTGGCTACGTCATGGACAGCCTGAAAAGCAATACTGCCAAAATTGGCAATATCAAAGCATACACGCTGGCAGCACTCTACAACGCCCCCGTCACGATGGGGCAGTATTACACATCCCTTGTGGGCGCGGTGGAAACCCTGTGCGGGTACTCTGCGCCGCCGCCCGTAAAGCAGACGTTCACAAAACCCGCGAAGCCGCAAAAGCCGTTTAAGCTGCCCGAAGCCAGCCGGTGCGCGTCCGCCGTGGTGGGCTATTTGCAGGATCGCGGCATTGACCCGGAACTGCTTGGCGTGTGCATGGAAGCCGGGATTTTATACGAGAGCCGCCGGTATCAGAACTGCGTCTTTGTGGGGCGCGATATGCAGGGGAACGCCCGCGCCGCCAGCCTGCGGGGGACGCGGGACGGCTTCCGCATGGATGTGGAGGGAAGCGATAAACGATACAGCTTTTGTCTGCCTGCCAGCCGCCCGGACTGTCCCCGGCTGGCGGTGGCGGAAAGCCCCATTGACGCGCTCTCCCTCGCCACACTGGTGAAGCTGTCCGGCGGCGAACCACGGGACAGCCAC
>CAJTOK010000100.1:0-284 GCA_910577825.1 uncultured Lachnospiraceae bacterium
TCCTTAACCCTTTTTGTTATTTGTTCCTCGGCTATCCGCTTGAATACTGTTTCCATTTTTTCAGTGCCTACATAATGCCTTTCCACAATTATTTTAGTGGGTGGGTGCTGTTGGGTGGTTCTATGCTGTGTGTTGCTGTCTTTACTCATAAATCTGCTCCTTTACAATAAAATAGAGCGCATAGATTTTTCTATACGCTCTGACGCTGTGTTACTTATTCAGTTGTGATTGTGATAATGGTTGTTTAGACAAACTGGAAATTAGAACAAATGCCAAACTCAATA
>CAJTOK010000100.1:2017-3622 GCA_910577825.1 uncultured Lachnospiraceae bacterium
GTCCTTTTATCAATCACTGGTATTTTCTCGCCGTTTTCGTCAAGGTCATAAATCTTCTTTTGTTTTGCTCCCCATTCCCCGTTTTCAGTGAGAGGGCGCATAGTGAGTAGAACGTGGATATGGAGATTGCGCTGTCCTTTGTCATTCTCGCTGTCATGGATTGCCCAGTCAGCGCACATTCCCTTGTCAACAAAATTCCTCTGCACGTAATCCCTCACAACTTCCTCCGCAAGTTCGTAACTCCATTCGTTGGGGAGTGACGCTTTTAACATTCTCGCAAGCTGTGATTTCTGCCCTTTCTCTGACAGTTCAACAGCGTTCCATAAAGTGGCTCGGTCTGCATATTCTTTGGGCGCATTGGGTGGGAGAGTGATTTCGCTATGGACTAAATCCTCATGGTATTTCGGGCGGTAGGTCTGCCCGTCAAACTCGCTGACAAGAACGCTCCTGCTGATATAGGACGCTTTCTCGACTGCCGACTGCCCCTTGCTCCGCTTGACTATGGAAAAACGTGTGCTTGCCTGTTTCGTGACATTACCCATACGCAACACCTACATTCTGCCAACAGGGTAGTGGGGCGCATGGACAGACTTTGTGGGCAGATAAAAGCCGCATTTTGGCTTTTGTCTGAACGCAAAGTTCACTAAAGGGTAGCAAGCGCAGCTTGCGAAGGGGAATTGTCGTTTCCCCTTTTGGCTGCCGCAAGGCAGACAACGCCCTCCGCAGGAGTCCATGCAAGTGAAACTTGCCCCTCGGAGAGCGCACATACCACCTCTGGTGGTATATCTGTGCGCACCCCGTAAACGGGGTGAATACGTTACCTCGGCTTTCCAGTACCCTTGCCCTCGTCATTCCGTACCGCCCTCGCTTTCATTTTCGGCATTGGGGAGAGTGGGTTGTGGGGGAGTGGTTTCTCGGCTTTCTGCTTTGATTTTAGAGATAATCTGCTGACACTCCCTTGTCTGCAAGGCAACTGACAAGATACGGTTTAACTCGCCCTCGTCATAGCGGTAACAGTCGGGGAAATACTTCACGATAATACCGCCCATGATGTACTTGTGGTGGTTCTCGGCTTTGCGTTTCTTCTCGTTCTGCTTTTTCTTTTCGTTGGCTACACGCTGTTTTGCCTGTTCCAATGCCTGCAATGCTTTTTCTAAGTTTCTGCTTGCGTCATTTTTGTTCTCAATCATCTTAATACCTCGTTCTTTCTGTGCTGTGTTGATAGTTTCTGAAAATAAAAAAGGTAGCGGATTGTCTGTTAAGATAATCGCTACCTAAAGGTAAACAATATTACATTTTGTATAAATTTATTATTTTCTATACCTCATTACTTAAAATACTGATTGCTATTTCCTTTGCCTTATTTCCTGATACTACTTCTCTATTTTGCATATCATCAAGATAAATTGCAAAGTAAATTTTATTATCACTTTTTTCAATATAGCCAACAAACCATGCTTTACCGTCAGTTCCCGAACCTGTTTTACTCTTTGTTATAAAAAGAATAAGTATTTGATGATTCATCATATATTACAGCCCAACCACTAATTCCTCATACTTCGCATACTGAAATATGATAAAAAAATAAAATCAATACTTTCATAA
>CAJTOK010000101.1 GCA_910577825.1 uncultured Lachnospiraceae bacterium
GTGAAACGGGTTTTTGCGCTGAAAACGATAATGAGTATATGTATAACTGCGTTAAATGGATAGAAAAGCCTAAACCATAACCGCAAAGTAAGTTGATTGCATTGCAGGAATTTATAACTATTCCCACCTATTTAACAAAGGAACTTCCACAGGATAAGTTGTATGCCCTCATTGATATCCTGTCTATGGCTGATGAAAATGGAGGCAGGAAATGGGCAGGGTTAATAAATACAGGGGAATACATATTCATGTACACCAGCAAAACGAACACCTTAACGGAAGATGGGTTTACGGTTATTTGGCAGATGAAAACTATATCAATTCACCAGAATTGGAGGGAGAATTTCTGGTTGATAAAGATACAACCGGGCAGTATATAGGCATTAAGGATAAGAACGGAAAAGAACTTTATGAAAAAGATATTGTTTTGATTGATGGGGAAGATGAATATTTTGTTGTTGGATGGGATAGTGATACGGCAAGATTTGTTATGAACAGTGAAACTTTGACGGTTGATTTTGATAATTATTGGGGCTATCAAGTAGAGATTATCGGGAATGTGTATGAAAATGCGGATTTATTGAAGGAGATAAACAGTAATGAGTGAAGAAAAATATACAATCGAACAGATTGTTGAAGCTATTGTGCAGGCTGATGAAGAAATTATACAGGCTATCAAGTATAGGGACAGAGAAATGCTTGAAGATGTGTTGAAAGATTACCTGTATTTATGAAAGGGGAAAGTATATGAGTAAATCTATTTTAGTGATTGATACGCCGGAAAGATGCAGTATATGTAAATTTTTGGAGAGAACAGATGAAGACTATTGTTATTGTGGAATATTGGAATTTGATTATCAAGTAAACGAATATATGAAGTCTACTCCAAAAGGCAAGCCTGATTGGTGTCCGTTGAAAGCCGTTCCAAGCAAGAAAAAGGAAATTAAATACCTTACCAGACCCGACAGAAGGGGAGGCACTGAAACATATGGAGAAACAAGGAATAGAGAAGCTGTTGGTTGGAATGATTGCATTGACGAAATTTTGAAAGGGGGCGAATGGGAATGGGCAGAGAACATCTTTATAAGGCAAGACGTGTGAATTGGAGAGAACTACCGAAATCAGGATATTATGGCTTGATGGACTTACACATTAACACAGTAAATGAAAATTATTGGACAGGCAACGCAGCAGGCATACCTTTTCAGGAAAGAAGAAGCAGAAACAGTTTTATTCCATGACAGGGTAATAGCTGGCAGTTATCTGTTATAAAAAGAAACAGAAAAACAGATATATAAAAACAATAAAAGAGTAAAGGAGGATTTGATATGGTAAATATCAGGATAAAATATTTTTCAGATGATATCAAAAGGCTGGAATATATTGATGGCAAATCAGACTGGATAGATTTACGTGCAGCAGAGGATGTGGAACTTAAGCAGGGGGGATTTAAACTTATACCACTTGGTGTTTCCATGGGACTGCCTGATGGGTATGAAGCACATATTGTACCAAGAAGCAGCACATTTAAGAATTATGGCATTATCCAGACGAATGGCACAGGTATAATTGACAATTCATACTGTGGGGACAGTGACCAGTGGATGATGCCTGTATATGCCACAAGGGATACTGTAATACATATGAATGAAAGGATATGCCAGTTCAGGATTGTCCGTAACCAGCCAGAGATTATTTTTTATGAGGTCAGCAGGCTGTATGGGAAGGAGCGTGGAGGGTTTGGAAGCACAGGGAGAGGGTAATAAGAGAATATTAGATTTGGAAGAATATATTACTGTCCAAGATGTTTGTAACCACTTAAAAATAAAAGAGCGTACAGTATATAAAATATGTGCCATATCATCGTTTCCTGCGATAAAGATTGGTAAAACATACCGCATAAATAAAAACCAGTATGAAAAATGGTTAAAATCCAATATTGGTAAAACAATATTATTATAAAAAATACAAGTATTTGTAACTATTTAAATATTTTACAAATACTTGTATTTTTTATAATTTTTTCAATAAAGATGCTATTAGTAATTGTATAGTTTCTTTATCTAGTGAATCAATATCAATAGAATTAGAAGAAGGAACTTTATTTGTAGTATTAGCTAAGCCATCATTATTATTTAATTTATCAAGCAAAGCTACTGAATCTACAGCTAATTTTTTAGATACATTTACATATATGTTTGCAGTTGTTGATATATCTGTGTGTCCCATTAATTCAGAAATTGTTTTTATATCAACACCTTTTGATAAAAGCATTGAACCATATGAATGGCGCAATGCATGTAAACCGCATTTTTCAATACTGCAATTAGCACGTTTTAACATAGAGTATAAGGTTCTTGTTAAATTACTTGCTTTGCATGTTATTATGAAATCGTCAGGATTGCAATGTTTACGTAATGCTTGGATTTTTGTTAAAATTTTTATACAACGGTCAGATATTGGAATTGTACGGACTGATTTTTTTGTTTTAGGTGTTTTGATAATCCGGATTTCTTTTCCATTTTCATCTAAAGCTTTTGAATGGGCCTGTACTATTGAAATAGTTTTATTGTCCAAATCAACATTTTTCCACTGTAAAGCAGTACATTCACCAATACGCATACCTGTATATAATATTAATGGTATTGCATAAGCGTTTGCACTATATACACGTGTTCCTTCTTTTCCGTTAATTATATTACCTTTAGTATTGAGCCGGTCAGCTTCATTATATAATTTTTCAATGTCGTCAATGTCTAAGAAAGCTATTTGCTTTTTTTTGATTGCAACAGCATTTTCCCTTGGAACTTTTACAGAAGCACAAGGATTATTTGCTAAATCCCCTATAGAAACTGCATAATCATAACATAAATTATATAAACAAAAAGTTTTAGTGATTGTACTACGTGAATAATTTTTTGCCATATCATTTAACATAGTTTGTATATCTTTGCTAGTAATATTACCTATCTGTACCATTCCCAAAGAAGAATTTTTTACATAATTTTTAAATGTAGTTTTATTGGTAAGGAATGTTCTTTCGCCTATTTCATAAATACGGATATTATTAAGCCAGTTTTCCATATATTCCTGGATAGGTTGTTTAGCTATAGTAATTTCTGAGTTTATCATATTAGATTTTTCATATTTAAGAATCTTTGTTTTTATTTCAGATATAGATTGTCCATAAAAATCTTTTCTTTTATCTGCATATGTTTTAGAATATCGGATATATTCCTTGCCATTGATAATTTTTTTGCCCCATGTACCTTCACCATTTTTTCTTTTCATATAAAATTTCCTCTTCCATTTTCATATAATATATGTTATAATAAACAACATTGCCAGGGTAAATATTTTTGATAAAAGAAATTTACCACAACAGTTTTCTTTTAGGAATTTTACCACAATATTTACCACGATACAAGTGTATTTATATGCAAAAAATTAACAGTATATGCAAGTATGTGTATATAAGAGAGGCATATGAAAAATTGCTAGAACCCCTGTATTTCAGGGCAGTATACAATATCCTGTATATCCGTGCATCTGTAGCTCA
>CAJTOK010000102.1:0-1387 GCA_910577825.1 uncultured Lachnospiraceae bacterium
TCATATTTACATTTTAACATATTTTCTTCCTGATTTAAAGTGGAATTAGTATAACTATGGGAAAAGCGTCTATAATCAGCTGATGGATGTTATGGCTCGCTTAAGTGTTATGGAAGCGGAACATAAAAGTGACCGTAAAGAAATCGCAAATCTGAACGCAGATGTAAAAAGCCTCCAAAAAGGAAACTCTCGCCTGAAAACAGAATTAGACACGGTTAAAGCTGAGAACACGCTGCTTCGTGAAGAAAATAACTCCCTGCGTAAAGAGAATCAGCTTCTTAGGGATGATAATGAACGTATGAAGAGAACCCTGAACAATAATAGTGCAAACTCCAGCCAGCCGCCTTCCTCGGACCCGCCTGGCAAAGCCCCTAATACCTATAATAGCAGGAAACCGACAAAAAAGAAGGCAGGAGCCCAGCCTGGCCATAAAGGAACGCATATTTCCAAAGCAGAGGTGGAGAAAAAGATCCAGGAAGGGCGCATGGAACACCGGTTGGAAGAAATCGGAATCCCAGGCAATAGTTATGTCACAAGATATCGTCTTGACTTGGAAGTGAAGACAGTTGCCACAGAAATCCGGATTTATGCGGATGAAAATGGGAAATTTGAGATTCCAAAAGAATACCGGGCAGAAGTGTCTTATGGTGAAAATATCAAAGCAATCGCAGCATTTTTATACAGTGAAGGAGTCGTATCCAATGACAGGATCTGTCTCTTTGTCAATTCGCTGTCCCAAGATACACTTGGCATTTCGACTGGTAGTATCTATGGTTTTTGCCGACGCTTTTCGGAGAGCTGTTCGCAACTGCGTCCAATCCTCGAGGAAACCTTGTTAAACTCAGAAGTCGTATGTACAGATGCAACAGCCATAACGACAAACGGGAAGCAGACCTATATTAGAAATTTGAGCACAAGTGACTGTGTGCTTTATTGCGGTTGTGAAAAAAAGGATCTGGAGTCATTAGGAAAGCTGCGGGTTTTAAAGGAATATACGGGAACGCTCATTCATGATCACGAAACGAGCATGTATCATTTCGGAACCCGACATGGGGAATGTGATGTGCATCTGGGGCGATATCTTCAAAAGAATACGGAAGAGACCGGCCATCCATGGAGCCATCACATGGATCAGTTTCTAAAGGGGATGGATCATGCTCGGAATGGGAGGATCCGGAGCGGAGATACAGCATTTACAGATGAGCAGTTGGCGCGGTATGAAAGCCGATATGAAGAACTTATTGGTGAGGGAAGGGAAGCGAATCAGAAAACGAAAGGGCGGAAAGCAAAGAAAGAGGAAAACGCGCTGCTGAATCGATTGGAGAAATACAAGACAAACCATCTGCTGTTTCTCCATGATTTCAAGATTCCCTTTAGTAACAATATA
>CAJTOK010000102.1:1484-3542 GCA_910577825.1 uncultured Lachnospiraceae bacterium
GAAAGACCTGAGGATCTGTAAAAACCGGGAAAAGATGGCAGGTGGATTCCGTAACGGAGATGGGCGACAGATGTATTGTGATATCATCAGCTTTGTGGAAACCGTAAAGCGGAAAAAGAAAAATATTTTTGAAAGTATTAAAGCCCTTATCAATGACACACCAGTCATTCAATGACTGGTGTATTAATCATGTTTTTATTTAAGGGGTGTCTGAACTGTTACGTATGTTTGGCATACTGCATACCTCTACTAAGTCCAACCATATTTGTTTGTTCCAAGCTGCTTTCTTTTCTAAATATTTTCTCATAATATTTAAAGCTCCATTGACATCTGCATTGATATATTTCCCTTCTTTATTTTTGTATAACCCTCTATATTTCCTTTCACCTTCATATTTCTTATGATGGCATACTGTTTCCTGGTCTAAAAAAGAACACTGGCTTGTATACGGTTCTTCCTGCTCCACCATTGTAATCCCATGTAACTTACACTTATACAAAAGCATTTCTTTAAATAAATAAAAAGGAACTTCTGAAAAATTCTGGTTATTTCTTTTTCCCATTATAATGTCTTGTTTCCATTCTTTGTTATAACCCACTATTAAGGTATTGATATTATTGGAAACTAATTGATTCACTACACAGGTACTTGCTTTATGTAAATAATCCTTAATTTTATTTTTACGTTTTTTATAAATCCCTTTTATCTGTTTAGAACTATATTCTCTTTCTGGCAGCAGGCTTTTTAATCCTGCTGTCTTTTTATTTGCATACTGGTTGATACTTTTACATGGTTTTCCATTTATAATAAATGGCTTCCTTACATTAGAAGTTACTGTTGTTAAATTGTTTAAACCTAAATCAATTCCTGCATACTTTCCGTTATTCTCTTTCATTCTGTACTCTTTTTGATACCCTATGATGATTTTAAATCCACGGAGGTCTGGTACAATTTCTGCATAGCGAATGTTGTCTTTTGAAAAGATACCGCTCCTTTCTCATAATGTAATTTTTTTCTTCCCTTTACTTTATCTGCATATTTTGTAATCCGTACTGGTTTTTCATACTTCCCTTGTTGTTTTTTCTTTAAAAGTGCAAAGAATGACTTAAAATCTTATTCTACTAATTTCTGCACCCACTTAGATACTTTTGCTGGCAATGCTCTGTAATCTGGCTGGTTCTGGTGGGTAAACTCTTTATTTACCTGACCATAGTTTAAATACTCTTTTGTTTTAAAATATGCTGTCTTACTGCATACAAAGTTGCATTATAAAGATTTTTACTTAAAAAACAAAGCCTGTCACATTCCTTATAATACTTATGGTTACAGGAAATAGTATGAACCTCAGCTTGTTATATTATCACAGTTCTTCCCTCCTTTCATGCGGAATTTACTTCTTGATTCTTTAAAATTTATTTTTTGTAGTTCCTTAAATTCTATTTTTATAAATTCCCCTTATCACAAAAAAATTCAAAAACTAAAACTATGATTAGAAAAACTTATATTTCTTCTTTGGTTTCTTTTTCCAGTTTTGTGCAAATTTGCAAGAGAAAATCAAGCGTTATTTTTCTATAATTCTTTACTATTAAAATCAGTTGATAACACTTTAAATCCAGTATTTCTTAACATTTTCCTCTGCTTCATATAAAGACAGGTTAAATTTTTCGGCAATACGGTGAATTGTTTCATTAAATGAAACTCCTACTTCCTTGTAAGTTATCACTGCACCTTCTATTTTACCTTCATTATATTTTTCACGTTCCCTCATCATCAATGTCATATATTCCACCTGCCATTCTTTATTTTCCTTGATTTTTATAACCTCTTGTTCCAGCTTTCCTGTAAAGCCGTCCCCTGCTGCACCGCCTTCTATAAACTCCAGTATATTTTTTGTATCTTTGTTAATCCTGCCTTTTGTTCCAGTTGTATTAAAGAAAATTTTAACTGTACCATCATTTAAAAGCAGTTTTTTATCTTCCATGCACACATTCTGGAAAGTATATTTCCACCGCCCTCTGCCAAACACATCAAATGTACAGATAAATATAACAAAACTCT
>CAJTOK010000103.1 GCA_910577825.1 uncultured Lachnospiraceae bacterium
GAAAACAGACAGGTTACAGATGCCAGCATTTTTGTTAAGTTAGTGCATATGGGTGATACCCCTGCACAGATTGAAGAAGCCTATGTCTCTGTTACAGGAAAAGTGCCAATGATGCCAGAATACGGGCTTGGTTTCTGGCAGTGCAAGTTAAGGTACTATAACCAGGAGCAGGTATTAAATGTTGCAAGGGAGTATAAAAAGAGGGATATACCATTAGATGTAATTGTAATAGACTATTACCACTGGAAAAGGTGCGGTGACTGGTGTTTTGATAAAGAATATTTTAATGACCCGGGTGCAATGGTTAAGGAACTGCATGATATGGGCATAGAAACAATGGTTTCAATATGGCCGCAGGTGGACTGGCGCAGCAAAAATTTTGAAGAAATGAAACAAAAAGGGCTTCTTGTTAAAGCGGATTCTGGTGTTGATGTACAGATGCTGTTCCACGGCAATAATGTATTTATGGATGCAACAAATCCACGTACAAGGGAATATGTCTGGGATAAATGCAGGAAAAATTATGCGGATTATGGAATAAAGACATTCTGGCTTGATGAAGCAGAGCCTGAATTTACAGGGTATGATTTTGGCAATTACCGTTATTATGCAGGTTCTGTTAATGAAACTGGCAATATATACCCACGGGAATATTCAAGGCTTTTCTATGAAGGACAGAAAGCATCAGGGCAGGAAGGGATTGTAAACCTTGTACGCTGTGCATGGGCTGGCAGCCAGCGTTATGGCGCACTTGTATGGTCTGGCGATATTATGTCAACGTATGAGGACTTCCGCAAACAGATATGCGCAGGGATACATATGGGGCTTAGCGGCATTCCATGGTGGACAACAGATATTGGCGGGTTCCACGGCGGTGTTAAAGATGATAAAGATTTCCAGGAATTATTAATAAGATGGTTCCAGTTCGGCACATTCTGTCCTGTTATGAGAATACATGGCTGCCGCCTTCCAGGCGAAGATATAATTAATAAAGAGGGTGAAGTGCGTGAGTGGACAGGTGCAGACAATGAGATATGGAGCTATGGTGAAGAAAATTATAGAATCATGGCAAAATATATTAATATAAGGGAACTTATGCGCAGTTACACAAGGGGGCTGATGGAAGAAGCCCATTTAAAAGGGACACCTGTAATGCGTGCATTGTTCTATGAATTTCCAGACGATAAAACCTGTTATGATATTACAGACTCATATATGTTTGGTGCAGACATACTTGTTGCGCCAGTCTGCCATAAGCACCAGATGGCAAGGAAAGTGTACCTTCCAGAAGGTGCAGTATGGGTTAATGCTTCAGACGGAAAGGAATATAAAGGCGGCACATGGCATGAAATCCCTGCCGGAATTGGAACAATACCAGTATTTCTCCGTGGCGGGAGGCAGGATTACCTTATTGGGAAAATATAAGATGGGGTGTTTATATTGAAAGAAAAACGCATTATGGTAATTGGGCATAGTGGCAGCGGCAAATCTGTACTGGCAGGGAAACTTGGCAGGAAATATAAATGCAAAGTGCTGTATCTTGACTGTGTACACTGGCTTCCTGGCTGGAAAGAAAGGGATAAAAAAGAAGAAGAAGACATTATTTCAGGCTTTCTTGATAAAAACAACAGCTGGGTAATAGATGGCAATTACGTGAAAAAATGCTATGAACGCAGGCTTTCTGAAGCAACAAATATAATTTACCTTTTATTCCCCAGAAGAATCTGCCTGTACCGCATTATAAAAAGGTACTTTAAAAACCGTGGAAAAACCAGAAAATCAATGGCTGCTGGCTGTGAGGAAAAAATTGACATGGAATTTATATTGTGGGTTTTATATAAAGGGAGAGATAAAAAACACCGGCAGAATTATAAAAAAGTGTGCAGAAAATATCCGGAAAAGGTAATTGTATTAAAAAAGCCTTCAGATGTAAAGAGGTTTTGCAGGGCATTAAAAATATAGGGTAATTTTTCTTTTATAAAACCCCTGGAATTAGTCCAGGGGTTTTATATTACCAGTAATTAACTGGTATCAAAATTCTTTAAAATACTTCTTATAAGTTATTATAAAAAGCAATACTGAAAAAGCTGTTGCCAGATAATCTGTTACAGGCTGTGCAATTACAAGCATCTGTGCTGAATCTGTTACTGCATTTAAAATAAAAAGTATAGGTATAAAAAGCAGCCCCTGCCTTGATATTGAGAGAATTAATGAAGGCAACGCAGCACCAGTAGACTGTATTGCATTTATCATTACAAATAAAATCCCAAGTACCGGGCCTGATATAATATATATCCTTGAAAATGTAAAACCATAACTGAAAGCATCTTTATTATCAAGGAATGCTGTTACAAGCGGGGCAGCGCCAAGGTAGCATATTATTGTCATAACTATGCTCATTCCAAGTGCAAGGCAGACCGAAAATTTTAAAACTGCAATATACCTCTGCCTGTTTTTAGCACCAAAACAATAGCCAAGAAGCGGCTGTATACCAGTTCCAAGCCCGATTAAAAGCATAACCACAATCATATTTACTTTCATTGCAACGCCAAGGCCGGCAACTGCCATGTCACCATAATCTTTCATAAGGTTATTTATAATAATATTTGAGGTGCTCATAAGTATGCTGTTAAATGAAGCAGGGATACCTATTGAAAGTACGCCTGTTGCTATATGCCCGCCTGCCTTATAATCTTTTAAGCGTATTGAAAGCAGCGAATTTTTAGAAACAAGGTGCATCATGTAATATAAAGTTGCAAGGACATTTCCGACAGTAGTTGCAACTGCGGCCCCTGCAATATTCCATTTAAATAAAAGTATCATAACAGGGTCGAGTGCAATATTTGCAACATTGCCAATAATCATTCCTGCCATTGCTTTCTGTGCATACCCTTCAGACCTTATAATATTACTGAACATATTTGAAATAATTAAAAAAGGGACTGAAACAGCCAGTATTGAGAGGTACTGTGAAGTGTAGCCCAGTGTTTCATCACTTGCACCAACAAGCAGGCATATAGGCTTATTTAAAACCCATATTAAAACCATTGAAATTATTCCGATTACAAGCCCGGTCCAGAAACAAAAAGATGAAACATTTTTAGCTTTTTCCTTGTTTCCCTGCCCTAGCATTCTTGAAATAAGTGATGTACCACCAATACCAAAAAGCATCCCTATAGCCATAAATATAAGAAATGCGGGGGTGGCAACTGATACAGCAGCAACCATATAGGCGTTTTTGGTCTGGCCTATAAAAAATGTATCTGCCAGGTTGTAGGCAAGAACCATAATCATGCTTATAATTGATGGTATGGCATTACTTAAAACTGCCTTGGGGACGGGTGCGTTTTTAAAAATTTCTGTTGTTTTATCTTCCATGTGAAATACTTCCTTTCTGTAAAAAATGCTGTGTGAAAAGTAAACTATACTATTTTACAGGATTTTACATGGAAATTCAAGAGGCTTGAAGGGATATTTTGACAACCAGGGTTACTATTCAGGCTTTAGGGTATAAAAATAAATAATTTTTGCCAAAACATAT
>CAJTOK010000104.1 GCA_910577825.1 uncultured Lachnospiraceae bacterium
GTGTGTCGAATACTTTAATCCTCTGCCCGTAGGCGCTTTTTACCGTTGCCGTGATTTCCTTAGAGATGTTCGTGCGTGGCATTACCATTGTCATAAGGATGCCGTCAATCCGCAGGTGCGGGTTGATTTGCCGTTTGACTTTAGACACGGAGCGAAGCAACAGCTCTAAGCCTTTGGCAGAAAGATAATGAGGCTGTGTCGGGATAACCACGCTGTCAGCAGCCGCAAGAGCATTGATTGTCAGCATACCCAAGCTCGGCATACAGTCAACGAGGACAGTATCGTAATTCTTTTTTACCTCGTTAATGCAGGTTTTTAATACACTTTCACGGCTTATGGCGTTAATCAGCCTTACTTCCAGCCCAGACAGTTCAATGTTGGACGGGAGCAGGTCAACGCCCTCGTCATGGTGCAGGATGCTTCTGGAAACATCGACGGGTTTATCATCAATGATGTCCTGCATGATGGTGGAGAGCGTGTCGGGCAAGTCGTCTGGTCGGCTGTAACCGAGCGACATGGTTAAATTTGCCTGTGCGTCGGCATCAATAAGCAAAACTTTCCTGCCCTGCTGTGCCAGAGCCACGCCCAGATTGACCGCCGTGGTGGTCTTTCCAACGCCGCCTTTCTGGTTGGTTAAAGCGATTACTTTGCAATTTGACATAGGGTGCGTCCTCCTTTCGCATAGATTTAGCCACTTTGTCAAGGTGGCTATGTAAGAGTACCAGAGAACGACAGAACGCAGAAAAGCCGCTTACTCTTAAAAATCAATAAGAATAAGCGGCTCTGTGATGTGCCTTAGACATATTCAATTTTCATTCTCTTGACGGGCGCGTTTACGACCTTGAATATCAGTTCGTCAACGCAGTCCGTATATCTGCCTTGTTGTATGAGCTGGTTTTTCAGCTCCACAAGGCTATGTAATAAAATGCTCCGTTCCCCACTGTCCACATATAAATGATTTTTCTTTTCTCTCATTCATATCACCGTCCTTCATATTTCTGCTATAATAATATTCTATCATATAACAGTATAAACATTATACAGCAGGGGTAACACATTCATCATCATTCTATAATCACCTTATCAACTAATAAATCATTTATGGCTTTTTCCACTCTACTTTTTATAATTCTAACATTTTTAAAACGATGCAGATTCTCTTTATGCCACTGATATATATTAGTGTCTTTTACTATCTGTTTTTCCTCCTCCGAAAAATTCTGTAAGTAAGAATTGTAAATATTATCTAAAATAATTTCTTTTTCAGAAATTGAAAGATATTCAAACATTATTGCATCATCAAAACGTGAGAAAATCGGCATCCCCATACTCTTAATTACTTCTTTTTCTGACATAAAATTTGATGTACATATAATAATACATCTGGATAAATCCACTTTATAGTTCGTATCAATATATACTCCTTCATCGAACATCTGATAAAAGGCATTGTAGAAATTAGGATTGACCTTATCAAATTCATCTATAAGCACAACATTGGATTCACGGGACATTAAATCTTTTGCCAAACTACTCTTTGAATGTTCTGAACCAAAAACGTAATTATATCCTTCCATAGTCTGCATCATAGAAAATTGAACTCTAAGTAATCTTCCTCCTAAAACCCTACTTATTACT
Source organism: uncultured Lachnospiraceae bacterium (assembly GCA_910577825.1). Lineage (GTDB taxonomy): Bacteria > Bacillota > Clostridia > Lachnospirales > Lachnospiraceae > Butyribacter. The sequence goes on from CAJTOK010000104.1 coordinate 1,639, forward strand.
TTTGCTGTTTCTGTCTTTCCAATCCCAGAATCTCCCAGAAACATAATAACAACTGGTTTCTTCTGTAATGGATTGCATAACCGAAACAAATTTGAAACAACTGTTTTTTTTGCCTTTTCCTGCCCGATAATATCTGTACTGATATTTTGCCATATTTCTTTTAAAACATCTCTATCAATATTGCGATATTTTGTATATTCATATTCAATATTTTCAGCATACGACGCTTGCAAGGATTCTATTACCCTCCTTGGTGGATTATGCAAAAAAGTGGTATCAACATCATGGTTAGTTGTCACAATAGAAATAAAATTTTGAATTACATGTTCAAATACCGAAGCATAGTCATCTGCATGGACAATGAGATTTTTTACATCTATTATCCCATGTAAATATGCATGTTGCTGACGAAGATTTGCATTGTAATCTTTTATCAAATCCATAAAATATGTTATATCCTCATCCGCAGCAATTTTCTCATCAAGAAAACTCTCAAAATCTTTTTTTGAACCAATAAAAATATAAATTTTATTATTCATGCTGTGCCACTCCTGCTAAAAGTACATCAAAAACCGTTAACAAATCCCTAGAAGTAACTTCTTCATCTCCCTCATCTTCACCATATGTTGGATTATCATAAGAAACTTCTTCTGCTGTAGCAGCATTTATTTCAGAAACAATAGAAATATTTTTCCGTTCAACCTTTCCTACTGGTACTGCATAAATGGTCAAATCCATTTTTAGCAAATCCGATATTTTGTAATTATTTTTAAAACTCTCTATATTAAATCGGAGTATTACAGAATCATTTTCAACAATTCCCTCAAATTCAAAATACCCTTTTGCAAGTTTTATACTGTCATCCATATTAACAATATCAATACTTAAATCCAAATCCGTGTTGAGATTTAAACCTTCTCCTTTAAACATCTTCATATATGGAGCAATCATAATAACATAACTAAGAGAATCTTTTATCACCTTTATTTTAATATCATCAAACACCACAATATGAGATTCTTCATTTTCAACTATATCCAAAAAATCAGTCAGAATTGTATTCTGCAATATTGTTTTTATTAATTCTTCGCTTTTAAAAGATGTTTCTAAATTTGATTCCATTTGAGCTTTTGCCCCAAGTCCAATTAAATTCTTAAATAAACTACTTATACCAATAGATGCTTCCGCACTTACTTTAGCTTCTCCACTATCTGTATCTCCACTTAGTAATTCCGTGGTTTTGATAAGTTGTCCTCCCTCAATTATCTGAATATAGTCAGTAACCGAACTTTCATCAAAATATATTACTTTTGTAAGTTTGTTTATGCTTTTATTTTCCCTATTTCTCATACCATAAATCCTTTCCATTTTTCCTCGTTCACAATCGCCTTATATACAAATTCAGATTGCTTCTATATTTCTAAAATAGCAATCGAAAATAAAGTGTTATTGCTCTCATCAAATCATACGAAAATATTCCAACGTCTCCCTTATAGCCGCTTCTTTCTCTGGCGGACATTTCGGCT
>CAJTOK010000105.1 GCA_910577825.1 uncultured Lachnospiraceae bacterium
CCTATTATACATTATTGGAATATATTTGAAAATATTTTTATGAAACGGACGTGTACCAGTCATGCTTCTCACCACGGTCAAGTGCATTGATTTGTTTCATTTCATCCTCCGATAATTCAAAATCAAACAATTCTGTATTTTCCTGAATATGATTAGGATTACTGGAACCAGGAATGACTACAACACCTTTTTGCAGGTTCCACCGGAGAATTATCATCTGTGCTGGTGATTTTCCATGCGCCTCTGAAATTTCTGAAATCACATCATTTCCAAGTAATTTTGCTGTATACCCCCTGCCTCCAAGCGGATACCAGCCCTGCACCACAATTCCAAGATAAGGAGGTTTTTTATTTGGATATCCGGGTATTACAATATTTTCTTGCAGTTGCAAGAGAAGAAAGTATAACAAAAGCGGCAGAAGCACTGCATATGACACAGCCGCCTCTTTCCAGACAATTAAAAGATTTAGAAGAAGAATTAGGAAAACAGTTATTTATCCGTGGAAGTAAAAAAGCCACACTGACCGGAGATGGAATGCTGTTGCGCAAGCGTGCAGAAGAATTAGTTGGTTTAATGGAAAAAACAAAGGCAGAACTGGCATCTTCCAGCGAAAATATCAATGGTGATATCTATATTGGCTGTGGAGAAACAGAAGGTATTTCTTTTTTAGCACAGACAGCTTGTGATTTACAGAAAAAGCACCCTTTTATTCATTATCATATTTACAGTGGTGATGCAGAACGTGTTATGGAAAAACTGGATAAGGGCTTAATTGATTTTGGATTACTGGTTGGTGAAGCAGACCTAAACAAATATGATTATCTTAAACTTTCACAAAAAGACCTCTGGGGTGTCTTAATGTGTAAAGACAGTCCATTAGCAGAAAAAGAAGCCATCTGTGCAGAAGATTTGTGGGATAAACCCCTGATTGTATCCCATCAGGCCTCAATTAATACAGAAATGTTCCGCTGGCTAAAAACTGATATTTCCAAACTCAATATTGTTGCAACATATGATTTGATTTATAACGCAGCACAATTTGCAAAAAAAAGCTTTGGATATGTGATTGCATTAGACAGACTGGTTAACACAACAGGGGACGGTAATTTATGTTTTAAGCCTCTTTCTCCTGCATTAGAGGCAGAACTTTGCATTGTCTGGAAAAAATACCAAATTTTTTCGAGAGCTTCCAGTGTATTCCTTCAATGGCTAAAAAACAAGACATAATATTTCTTTTTCTCTTTTGTGTTATCAGTTATATACAGAATCCAAAACAAAATTCTCTATATATTAAAAATGTAATATAGGTATCCATTGCAAAAAACCGGACTTCTGCCTGCTGTTTTTCCGTAACTTTCTTTTATCCCTGTTTTATTCTATTTTCTTTTTCGCCCACTTAGCCACACTTTTAGAAGACGAATCCGTTAAATCCTTGCCCTTTACCACCTTTGCCCCTTTTGCAGATGCTTTGATTCCATTCATACTGCCAGAAATTCCACTTCCGCCGCTGGTACAAAATGGTACAATCTTTTTTCCTTCCAGATTGTAAGACTCCAGAAAAGTGCGGATAATCATAGGTTCTTTTTCCCACCAGATGGGATAATAAAATGGAGCCTACCCTTGCAATCCCGTGTAAATACTGGCTTTAACGCAATACACAAATGTGTTTTCTGTTCTCTTTGTTATATTATAACTTCTCATACCTCCCAACAGAAGAATAGAAAAGTTTATTGGTTTTAACCCAAAGGTTACAACCAAAAGAACCAATGACATCGTACTGCTTATCACTGGTTCTATGTATTCTGTATGGCTTACAGGCTCTTTATCAGATTCAGATTCTTTCTGTTCAGAGCCTTATGTAGTTTGGCATTTTCTTTCTTCAGCTCTGCATTTTCCCGCTGTAGCTGTGCCAGTTGGTTCTGCAGTTGTTCAATCCGGCTGTCCATTGCCTGATCTAATATCTTCCGTCTCGGATTTATCGTTCCTGCCTGCTGTTGTATGGCATCGTCCAGTTCCCTCCGAACCTCGGCATTCTTATAGAAAAATCCTCTTGACAGTCCGGTCAGTTTCATCAGCTTTGGCACGGATACCCGTTCCCCATCTTCCATCAGTTCCCGGATGGCAATCTTGGCACTGGTTATCTTCTCCCTGCTTCTTTCTCTGTTGATGGCAAGCATATTATCGTATTTGTTCATATTCATCACCCCATCCTTCCAAGTTGTTCAGAATGATTCTGCTCATTTCCTCTCTGGCTTTCCGAGTTTCATCTGCCAGTATCTGATTACTCATTTTCCGGTAGTATTTGACGTTACCTAACCGCTTATGTCCTAACAGCTTTGCCAATGTCCAGTCGTCCAGATGCAGTTCCGTCAGCTTGACACCATAGTAGTGCCGGAACATGTGTGAGTTAAAACCGAATGGTTTTCCCTCATCATCCAGCAGTTTTTTATCCCGTATCATCTGCAGAATCTTATTTTTGATTGTGGTGTACTGCAGCGATCGACTGATGTCCCTTTCATTCACGAAGATGTATTCGGTATCCCCATGCCTGCTTTTTGTGTACTCGATGGCTTTCTGTATCAGCAGTGCCACTTCCTGACTGACTGGCTTTGTATAGACATCTGTCTTTACCTGCTGAATCCGTATCATGGTCTGGTCTCCATTCTGGTACAGACAGTCCGGTCGAAGTGTCAGTGTGTCGGATATTCTCGTACCTAACATCTGATGGATAATCATGCACCGTGCATACTGTTCATCCATCTTGGTAATTTCTGCATTCAGGCGCTTCAATTCGCTGTCTGAATACACTTTGAATTTTGGCTGTGTTTCCGGCGGAATGTCTGACTGTATGATAAGGCTCTCCAGATGTGGGTATTCAAATATCTTTCCTATGGTAGTCAGCACGGAACGTAACCGATAAATATTATTTGCCTTGCTTTTGTTGGTCTGACCGTTTGTCATATTGTAGACGAGGTAATCTTCCATTATCTCCCGGTCGATATCCCGGCAGGATTCCACTTTGGGATGATACTCTTTCAGATACTTGGAAAACCGTCGCATCCCACCTATCTCTCCTGTCTCTT
>CAJTOK010000106.1 GCA_910577825.1 uncultured Lachnospiraceae bacterium
ATATGTTTTGGCAAAAATTATTTATTTTTATACCCTAAAGCCTGAATAGTAACGATATGATAGTGTAAATTTTATATAAAGCTTGCATTTTTTTAATATTTGTTGTATATTATAAATATCAATTGGGGTATACATTTGCGGATGTATACTTGAAAGAGCCAGAGCAATCTGGCTCTTTTACATTATATTAACAATATATATCCTGTTGTGGTTTCTTTCTGATTATTATACTTTCAGTTTAATTTTATGTGGGTAAAAGAATATTGCTCGGTTCTTTTGTGAACTGGGTGGTTGTTTTATCCAACGTGCAATTTTTCTTTTAATGCGTCTTGTAACACCCGTGACAAGCTTAATCCTGATTCAATTACTTTATCATCCATCCATTTTGGTATGCTTACAGTCCGTTTTACTGCCCTGTTGTCTTTGACATCAGCACGGGTTAAAATTTAAATTGTTAAGCCTGCTGTTTCTGGTACATAACAGTTAATGAATCCTGCAATACTTTTGAAAAATTAATATGGTTATTTTCTGCAAATGTATTTAACCATGCAGGTATAGTAAGATTTTTCTTTACAGTCTTTTCACCATACTTTTCAGCATAGGTATCCATATCAAGAGCAAGAATGCTTACAAAACCACCTGGGTCTGGTATAATGCTTTCTAATGGGCTTGCTGGAGGAACTGGTTTTCCGTCTTCCAGTTCATCAAGAACCCATCCAGAAGCAGCATCAGTTCCCATAAGGATAGCTTCTGCAAGTGTATTACCTCCACTTACACAGCCAGGAAGGTCAGGTACAACTACCGCATAAGCCCCTTTTTTTTCTTCATCAGGATAGAAACAGGCAGGATAAGTTAATTTCATATGAAAACCTCCTTTATTTTTTTTCAATGCTATAGCCTACAACCTGGCTTGTTTAAAAATTTGTTTCGCTATCTGTGGGGCGATATCTCCGGGGTGGTTTGGAATAGTAACTTTTCCTGGTTTTGATGGATGTACATAAGAGTAATGCGAACCTTTTGCCTTTTTAAACTGCCACCCGTCAGCTAATATTATTTTTTCTATTTCCCGGAATTTCATATTATGCCTCCTTATAAATTTATTATATGTATTATGCTTATAAAAATCAAGGATTAGTTTAAGATTGTGGTAGCCATATTTAAATTATCAAAAAAAGGACACTGTTAAGTAGTGCCCTTTTATAAAAAACTAAAAATAATTATCAAATTATGTATACGTATAAGGAAAAGCATGGCTAACTGTTGTATTTGAATTTCCATATACACTTATCGAAGAAAATTTATAATCATAAAATATAATTGATTTTACTAAATTAAATGACGTTGTATCATTTAAATATAAATTAAGACCGCTATCATTTATAATATTTTTATAATATGTATCTGCTGCGTCTGAAATTGTATCATCATATGCAGCAAACCAAAGACCAGTTGAACATTTATTTGATATTATAAAAATAAGATATTCCCCCTCTGGTATATGATTAACAGAATAATTTCCTGCACCATCTACCTTAGCAGAATAAATATTTTTATCCCTCAATGTTTTCTCTGTTAAAACTGAAAACAAAACTTCACTTATATCACTTGATTTTGCACTTCCATCCTTAGGTATTAATATTACTCTTGCTCCAGTATCTGCTACATAACCCATATATTGATTATAATGATATGTAATATTCCCTGAAACTGTACCATATCCAACATTATTATCGTATGATGGTTTAGTTGTTGATGTTGGTGCAGAAGTTGGAATGGATGTTGTATTATTTATTGTTGTACTATTTTTAGATGTAAATTTCACATGATAATAACCTGCATCAATATTAAAAAATGTAACTGTTTTTTTCTCAACTTCACCTTCATAGGTTGAAGTTGTCATACTTCTTGTATCAATTAATATATCATTTAAATATAATCTAATGTCATAAAAGAAAAGGTCATAGGTTTTTGCGATTCTAGTACCTGTATACTCTATAATTAAATTAACTTTTCCTGGAATATTTGTATCTTTAAAATTATAAGATACATCCGTTATTGAGTATAAATTAGTTTCTTTATTGTACCATACAGTTCCATCATCAATAATACAAGAGCATTGTGAACTATATTTAAATAAAGGTAAATGATTTATAGTATATGGTTCTGTTTCAAAACGGCTTCCTGTTTCAGTTTTTACTGTCAAATATATTTTACCAGTTGAAATATCACCTGCTACAATATCCAAATCAGGTATTTTTAAACAACATAAATAAAATGTTCCATCACTATTAGTCCAATTTGAAAAATTGTTTTTTATGAAATCTATATCTTTTTTATATACCTCAATATTATTATTATTTATGATTGTAATGTTAGCAGTTCCTGAAGAAGCAATTCTTGTTCCATTTGAAGTTTTCAATGAAAAAAATATTCTATGTTCTGAATTAGCAGAATTATAATTAATTGCTACATCTCCCATATATTTAATATTATTTTGTTCTTGTATTACAGTAGGTTTTACTGTAGGAATAATAGTAGGTTTTGGTGTAGGCGGAACAGTAGGTTTTAGTGTAGGCGGAATATAGCCATCATCATAATAAGGATTGCTTGATTCATCATCACTATCATCATAATAGTCATCATCATCTTCTTTATCTTCCACTTTTATCTTACATGCGTATTGGTTTTTTAAAACTTTGGCTATAATTATTGTAATTCCTTCTTTTTTCCCTTTAACTACTCCTTTTTTTGATACCGTTGCAATTTTTTTATTAAGGCTGCTCCAATTTACCTTTTTAGATGTACCCTTGACTTTTAATGTGGTTTTTTCTCCAACACTAAGTGTTACACTTGTCTTGTTTAGCTTTATTTTGTTTTTTGCAGTGCTAATGTTTGATGGAACAATAGTAATTGCCATGGCAAATACCATTATTGCAATAAACATTTTTTTGATGTTTTTCATAAATAATTTTCCTCCTAGATTTTATATAGCCTCTCGGATTCTCCAACCCTTATTTTCTGCGGCTTTCAAACCCAGTT
>CAJTOK010000107.1 GCA_910577825.1 uncultured Lachnospiraceae bacterium
TTTTCTTCTTTGGATGACGCTATTTACTCCTTTTTTCAAGTTGAATGACTATATGCAGACATGCCAACATGCATGATTGTAGACATGTCTATGGGATAAAGGAAGAGAGTTATAAGCTGGCTGTCCTTCCTTTTTTAAGGCAGCAAAATAATAAGATGAGATTTGCTAAGCAGGTCTCATCTTGTTTAATGTTTGTGGTTTTCTTGCTTTTTACAGGAACTAAATGAACATTTTAGAGCATTTATCAAGCCCAAGTAACATTAACCTTGGGAAAAAATTTTCCTGCACATAGCTAATTAATGATTTTAACCATTCCTGCTCGTTTTCTCCCATTTCAGAGTATACAATAACCTGTGTACTGAATAACATGCTTTCTTTGAACTGGTATATGCCATTTTCTGTTTTTTCTGCTGTTATTCCTGATTTTTTCATATCATCAAATAGTTGCTGTGGAATATTCCTGCTGACAAGTGTGGCAGTAACATCATCTGCTTTAATCATGTTATCTTCAAACCCACTGGCTTTGTACAAGCTGGTATATGCAAGGGACTTATAAAAATGTCCAGTATTTAGTGTTTTGTCAAAACAGGTGTAGTCAATGATGTTGTGCCCTTTGAAAATCTTCCCAATAGCATTCTGGATTTGAACATCAGGTGATTTTATTATTGCCAGCAGGAATGCAGCAACAGGCTGCATATACATGCAGTCATTTGGATTGTAACCAGTATTAGTATCAGTTGTAGCAAGTTCAATTTTTAGTGCATCACAAAATGCAGCATTGTTTTTAGTTATATTCATATTAGTACCTTCCTTTCTTTTTATGGGGAGTTTCCTGTATGTAACTCCTCTTTTTCATTGTTTCACATAAAATATGAATTATTTTTTGTGAAGTAAATTTTATTAATGTATTATCTGTTCTTCATTTTTGCAAAATTTTAAAGGACTAAATTTATTATATAATGCATCCATGCAAAAAAGATATATTACATGGCTGGGACTAAAGCCAGCAAAGAAAGGAGGGAAGATGTTTTTATTTAGTAAGATAAAGAAAAAGTTTAATAAGAGAGGAGGCAGAATGTCAGATACAGAACATAAACCAGCCTGTGGGAATGAATACAAAACAAAAGAACCTGCTGGCATGGACTTAGAGGATATGATCCATTTGGTTTATATCATGGATGCATACAGGCAATTAAATATAACATGTTGTGGTGAGGAGATAATGATGGGTTTTGATGAAGGATGTATCGGGGCATTAAGCAGGATTTATAAAGTGATTGAACACAATGCCTGTGCAGATATGAGAAAAAATGATTTTAAGAAAGGGGATAAAATCCTGCTGGATACTTCCTTAACAGCAGAGGAAAGAGCAAAGAAATTACTTGGAAAGTAACCAAAATAAAAACCAGGAAGAAAGGAGGGTTTCATAGATAATATGGCTGGAGAAAAGATAACACAAAAGGAGAAAGAGAGGCAGCAATAAGCCTTCTGGTTACAGTATTTGAAATGCATGAAGAGGAAATGGTGTTAAATAAGGCACTGGATGATTTTTTATGCTGTTATGGTGCTGGTATTCCAGAATGGCTTCAATACTTATATGAGCATTTTCACAACTGTGACAGTAGTAAAACATAGGTAATCAAACAGTTTGCCCAGAAGCATAATTTGGAAATCAATGATGGTTTCAAATAAAGATATTGATAAAAACGAGGAGGTAAGATAAATGGATGAAAGGCTAAAGGGTATTGTAGAAAATTTAGACTCTATGAAAATTGGGCTTGATGAGCCATTCAAATTTCATTGTAATATGTGCGGGAAATGCTGTATCCATAGAGAGGACATCTTGTTGTCACCCAAAGACATTTATAATATGTCCAAAGAACTTGGCATAAAGTCAGAAGAGCTATTTGAACGGTATTGTGAAGTCTATATAGGACCAGACTCTAAAATTCCGATTGTCAGATTAAAACCAAGAGGTTCGGTAAAGAGATGTCCACTGTTAAAAAACAGAAAATGCATCGTACACAAGGCGAAACCAACAGTCTGTGCCATGTTTCCACTTGGAAGGTGTATAGTTGAGGCCAATCCAGAAGAAGGTCTCAAGGATATCAGCCAAGGTAAGTTTCAGTATATATTCAGCAATCCTGGATGTGGGGATGCTTCAGAAACTCATACTGTTAGGGAGTATCTGGAATCTTTTGGGATTCCTGTCCCAGAAGAATTTTTTATGAAGTGGCAGCAGATTGTATCGGAAATGGGGAATATTTTCCGAAAAATTGAAAAAGTTGTGAGCCATGAAACTATGGAACTGGTCTGGACGGCAGCATTTACTGGAATATATCTTCACTATGATATAGGACAGGAGTTTATGACACAGTTTGAGAGCAATTCCAAAAATTTTTTTGATATGCTGGATGCGGTTTTTTCGGAAGGAGGGGATAAACCAGTAATATAAGGTAAATGTATATGGCAAAAGAGTCCATTTAACCAGCTGGCAATGGTTGCAGACATGGGAAAGGTCTTGGAAAAATATTATTCACAGGGCTTTTTCCATGTTTCTGGACTTTCCCGGAACTAATTTTATTTTTTATTCATGGCAGAACATTTATGGCCTCCTTTATAAACAACAGATTAAATAAGTTAGAGAGGGTTATCATATTTTACTACAAGGAGAAGGAATATATGATAAGTGTAAAGGATATGGCTGGTCTTGTTTATGTTTATGATGCATATATAACAATTAATAAGGCATTATTTGGAAATATGGTACTTTTAGGTTTCAATGAAGGGAACTTTGGAGCAACCAGCAGGATATTCAATGTCATAGAAAGAAATATTATTGAGGAGTTAAAGAAAAATGATTGCAAAAAGACATGGGATATACTGGATGATTTTTCATTGAAACCAGAGGAAAGGGCAAAGAAACTGCCTGGGGAATAGTATTGCACAAGACTGTTTAAGGGAATTGAAAGTCCAGCTAATAAATGTCAATAGAAAATTAAATAATTTTTATAATTATTTTT
>CAJTOK010000108.1 GCA_910577825.1 uncultured Lachnospiraceae bacterium
CGTTATACCCGGAAAAAGCATACAGATAATACATAAAATCTATAAACGATATGTAACTGCCAAAAAACTGGCTGAATAAATTATTGACTAATAAAATTATCAGGGAAGCGCACATCATACTGGATATATTCGACATATACAAGGATAAAAGCACTAAAAACAGAACCATTGTTATCTGCGTAAAAGCCAGTAACAACATTTGTAACAAATATTCCTGTGCATAATCGAAGATATGGCTGCCCCATAAAAAGAAACCTGTTACAATGCTGATGATTACCACAAACAAAAAACATATTAACGCAACTGTAAAAATACTAACAGTTTTTGCAATTAAAAGCTGTTTTTTGGAAACGCCATTCAACAAAGGCTGTCTGAACATACCGCTTGCCTTTTCTCCACAAATCAATACTGCGCTGATAAAACTAAGGAATAGTGTACCGGCAATATCAATATATGACTGCATACACATTGTTGGAAATTTACCGCCTGCATAATATCCCGCGGCGGAATCCGCCGTGCCACTATCTTCTTGAAGCGCATTGGAAATGATAATCACTGCCATTACAACAAAGAATAAGTATAATATCTTTTGCCTTTTTAGTCGTGCAAATTGTATATTTAGTAATCTTATAATCATTTTTTACCTCTCTCAAAAATTTATTTTTTGTGTTCTATATAAGGATATTTGAAAAAAAGCAATTCCGTACAGTATCATAATGGCTATTCCTATAAGCAGTCCGCCAAATGGTATTTTCTGATACTCATATGCAAACGTCCAAAGGTTAAGATAATATCCAGCCCATATTTTTTGTAATAAAGTAAGATTGGAACTGTATATAAACTGGTCAGCCAATAGATAAATAATCACAAAAAATATTGTTTTCCATGCGCTTCTGGTACAGATACAAAGTGTAACTATACCAAGCGTTATAACTGACATATAGATACCCGATAACAGATATTTTATAATGGTTCTGATAAAGGCTGCCTGTTCAAAGATTTCATAGCCCCAACGCATAAAGGCTGTTATGTAATTTATAAGGGCCACCAACAAAACAAAAATCATTGACATACTAACAGCAACATGGATTTTTGAACGTATCATTCTGCTGCGTTTTTCCCCATGCAATAAAGGCTGGTAAAGCATTTTGTTCCTATCTTCTTCACAAATAAACAGCGTCAGCAGAAATACATTAAAAAGAATACCCACTGTACCAGCATAAAACCGCATCATAAATTCGGGAAAATTTTTCCTGCCAACAATTCCAATATTGATATTTAGCATTTCTTCCATTTGCGGTGTTGAAATTAAAAAAGCGTAAAAGAAAGAAGCTGTAAAAAAGCAGGCAAAAAAAATGTAAATCAATTTTTGTCTGTATAGTTTTCTTGCATATAATTTTGTTAATGGATACATGGCTCTGCTCCCCCTGTCAGTTTTAGAAAAAGGTCCTGCAATGAGTGCTTCCGCATGGAAAGATAGTGAATATGCAAATGGCTTGCTACAAGGTTTTTAACAAATTCATCAAAACAGATATTTTCAAGTCTGATTGTAAACTGATTTCCTTTCTGTGAAACCAAACTAATTCCGTTACACCCGGAGAGGACACTCCGGGCAGCGTTTGTTTCTTCCAGTATGCAGTCCACGATATTTGTTGTTCCAGATAAAATGTTTTCCGTTTTTCCCTGCAAGATACTTTTTCCCTTATCCAAAATTAAAATATCGGTACAGAATTTTTCCATATCATGCAGTTGGTGTGATGAAACAATAAATGTTGTGTTTCGTTCTTTCGCCATATCGCAAATCAGATGGTATAGGTTAATCTGTCCCTGTGGGTCTAATCCGTTTGCCGGTTCATCTAAAATAATCAGTTTTGGCTGTCCTAACATAGCCCTTGCCAATGCCAGTCTTTGTTTCATTCCAAGAGAAAACTTTTTCACTTTCTTTTCAGCCTGGTTCTTAAGTCCGGCATAATCAAGCAATTCCATAACTTGCCCGTTTGGGATATTTCCATATAGATGTGCAAAACATTCTATATTTTCTCTTGCAGTCAGTTCTTGATAAAAACCAGGGGTGTCAAGTGCCGCCCCAACCTTTGACAATGCCAGTCCGGGATTTTCGTCTAATGATACGTTGTCTATGATGATTTTCCCATTATCTTTAGAACACAAATTTGTAACCATCTTTAATGTCGTAGTTTTACCCGCCCCGTTTGTCCCCAATAGCCCCATGATATTTCCGGGTGCAAGCTCAAAGCATACATTCTGAACGGCAGTTTCCGAATCGGACCTGTCCGGTTTTTTGTATGATTTTCTTAGATTTTTTACACTGATTATTTTCTCCATTTTTCAATCCTCCCTATAATTCCAAATGTTATAATTCCAATTACTTCTCCAAGGGCATTGCCTATAAATCCCTGCATATGGAGCACATCTTCCCACATATAATCTCCCGTAATTAATTTTGTGGCATAGTTTCCTATGATTACCAAGAATAGGAACAACGCTATGCAGTCCCAAATATTCCATTTTAGGAATGTTCCCCCCAGCACTGGAAGCCAGAGGACAAAAAGCCATAACAGCAGGATAGGCACACCATAACGGAAAAGCCAAAATGTCCCTGTTCCAATCAGATAATACCAGGTAATCTGTATGACAGAAAGCAGGACAAACACCCCAATGCTTATTACTGCCATTGCAATACAGCCTTTATTCTTTTTACAGGTTGAAAGAGTATATATAAAAACGTCTGCAAACAGGCAGGAACTTCCGGCAATCAAAGACCATGTAATTCCTTTGTTTACCGCCAAATCCACAATCAGACAGATCAGTATTGCAATAAAGCTAAGACAACCTAAGCCATATAACAGATACATTTTCTTTGTTTTATGCAAAAATCTTTTTACATCTGAAATCTCTGTTGACTGCGTTTCCATTTTCAAATGACAAGCCATATCGTGAAATATCTCACTACATTCTGTACAATGCTCTAAATGGTTATCAATGC
>CAJTOK010000109.1:0-577 GCA_910577825.1 uncultured Lachnospiraceae bacterium
GTATATGGATGCCCTACAATATCTCCAAATACTTCCACCGTAGCATCAATCGGCGTCCCTGTAAAACCAATATAGGTCGCATTCGGTAAGGAATCATGCAGATACTTGGCAAAACCAAACGTTTTATTTACGCCTTTTTCCGTAACTTTTACCTTCATATCAAGGTTAATCTGCGAACGGTGCGCTTCATCTGAAATGCAAATTACATTATATCTGTCTGTTAAAAGCTGTGTATCTTCCGTAAACTTCTGTATTGTAGTCAAATACACTCCGCCGCTTGGTTTGCCCTGTAATTCTTCTCGCAGCTTATCCCTTGACTCTATGCTGATTACATTATTATCTCCAATAAACTGTTTTGATGCAACAAATTGTTTGGAAAGCTGGTCATCTAAATCGGTTCTATCCGTAATAATTAAAATAGTTGGACTTTTAAAATAACTGCTTTTCATAATCATTCGGGTAAGAAAAAGCATTGTATAACTTTTCCCACATCCAGTTGTCCCAAAATATGTACCGCCCTTACCATCGCCATTCGGCTTCATATGTGCTTTCACATTTTCATACAGATTATTGGCTG
>CAJTOK010000109.1:1857-2893 GCA_910577825.1 uncultured Lachnospiraceae bacterium
TACCACAGGAGGAAGTCCATTCACATAAATAATACCATCAGGAATACGAATCTGATAATTGTATCCTTCTATTTCCAACTGATTTACAATCTTAAAGATATTCTTTTTTGGTTCTCCGTAGTTTATCAACTCAATAAATATATCTTTTTTATTCCTATCTTCACGATTAAAAACAAAACCGTCTATTATCATGGACAGGACTGCTTTGTTGGATTCATACAAAGTTCCGCCTACGGTACGCAAAGAGAGGATAATACTGTCCATCTCACTTTCTGTCAGTTCCTCCGAAGCATACCGGGTGTGCAAATATTCTTTTAAATCGTCTACTATCAGAACTTCTGATTTTTCACGTAACAGTTCACTGCCTGTTTGATGAATGTAGCCTTTACTTTGTAAAAGTTCTATAATAGATAGTTCTAATGCGTGTTCGTTAAAATTAGCCATTATGTTCACTCCTATTATGAAATGCTTTTCATAATTTCAATAAAGTCATTTCGTTTCTTTTCCCAACGCATATCTGGAACACTAATATCAAATTCTTTAGACATGAGATTTTTCAATTCACCAAGCCTCTTTTTAAGTAGTTCTTCCTCATCATCTAATTTCATTCCAATTTTATTCGGATTTACTGCTCCTTTGATTTCTTTATATTCAAATCCAGGAAGAAGTATAGATGTATATTCACTTTTCAAAACCCATGCCACCCCCATTTCGTTCAAACACACAGGACTTTTATAATAATTCTTAGAGAGCATAAAAACAACATACAACTTATAATTGCGGAATAATGATGATAAGTAGTTGTATATATCCTAATTTATGGGAATTGCATAATCAGGAACAGATGAACAAAATATATTCTCATTCGTTAGTCCAATATCTGCAAGAAGTTCAACAAAAGGTTCAACATATTTCAAATCCTCTGAAGAATGACTTATAAAAATTTTTGATTTAATCATCTCTTTATCCTCCCTTTTCTCCATATAGCCTCTCGGATTCTCCAACCCTTATTTTCTGCGGCTTTCAAACCCAGTTT
>CAJTOK010000110.1 GCA_910577825.1 uncultured Lachnospiraceae bacterium
CAGCCTCCCATTTTCATTATAGGCTGTGATAACTCTTCATGATTCGTTGACAAGTTAAAATAACTGGTTGTACTGTCTAAGCGTACAGCATGTAAAATTTTAAACGTCAGTTAGCCTTCTGTAAAAAGTGTAGTCATACAGCTTACAGTAAAAAATAGTGTTGTGAGTTTAAATACTCTATACAGTAGAGGCAGAGTGGATACGCCTGTAAGAATAAGGGTTGCCTGGTTTCCAGGTGGAAACTTAAATACCAGTCTTCTTATGAAGCCCATTACCTTTAGATGATGGGTAGTTCACATTGCCAAATAAACCACCAGGTATCTGGTGGCTGGAAATTGTCTGCAATGTTTTTGCCAGGTTATTTGATTTTAATTCCTGGTACGTAACTTCCAATATCTTTTAAGTAGTCCTGGTCGTTGTATAATTCATTGGCAGCCTGGTCAAAGTATTGTTCAAATGCAGATGCAACTGACTGTAATTCATCATCATCAGTAATGCCCTCAAATTCAGGATTGCCTTCTTCATCTTCTGAATACCTGAACAGGATTAATTCATCTTCAGGAAGCTCTTCTGTTGGGTTTATAGGAAGCACGGCAACATATTCCCTTGAAAGCTCTTCAATTTCCATGGAAGCAATTATCTCTACATCAAATTCTTCACTTGTTTCAGGAGCAATAGTTACAATAACAGTTTCATCATCATTTTCATTAAAAAATAAATCTTTATTTTTGGCGTTCATATGATTTCCTTTCTTAATATCCTGTTTACAGATATTATTTTGCATAAAAATAACTATTCCATAATATACCATTTAGTGGGACAAGTGTCAATTATGTAAAGAATTATTAGATGAAGGGCTGTTTGTATTATCTGTGTTTTTCTGGTGCTGGCGGCCTTCCACGTCCATTTCATAGTTGTCTTCGTAAATAAGTTCTGACATGGTTACAAATGTAAATCCTTTCTCTTTAAGGCTTGTGATAAGCTGTCCAAGTGCCTGTGCGGTATATTTGGCGCCGTTGTGGCAGAGTATTATTGAGCCGTTGCCCAGGTGTTTGTGGTTTAATACTGTATTTAAAATAGAATCTACACCATAGTCTTTCCAGTCAAGGCTGTCAGCATACGCAACAGATGGCAGAATTTTAAAAAATTTTTATTCAGGCTTTCCATACAATTTCAATGGAAGCAGTGCCCACTAAAATTTTTTCAATAAAAGCTTCTGCTGCCTGGTGTTTCTGGGTATTGTCAAGGTTCTGGAAAATAATGCCAGATGTTTTGCATTTTTTATTTTTTTGTTTTGCTTCTGCCAGGTTAATTATGTACTGGCGCTGTGTATCCAGTTTTTCTATTTCTTTATTCAGGTAAGAAGTGGTAATTTCAGTTGATTCTGCTATACATCCAACGAGTTTTCTGATTTTTTCTTCTATTTTTATAAGTTCCATTTTCTGCAGGGAATTATAGACAGGTTCATCTATGCCGCCATTCTGGCACTGTGCCAGGATTTCTTCGATACTTTCCTGCACAGTATTTTCTATTTCTTTTATATCTGCCATAAATTCTTTTATACCGCAGGCATGGAGGTTATAATGCCCGCTGCATGAAAGGTAAAGCCTGCCTTTATAGCCTTTTTTTACAATAACTGCATAACCACACCCTGCACATTTTAAAAGCCCTGTAAGCCATGAATTTTTTCCTTTGCCAGAGTTTTTAAGCTGCCTGTTCCTGTCAAGTTTATGCTGGCATTGAAGCCATATTTCTGAAGGGACTGTTCCAGGAAAGTTTGTAAGGGAAACAATATGGTCTTTAAAATCTGAATATTTCCTTGTTGCGGCATCACGTTTTCCTATTATCTGTGCGGAATGTGTACCATCAAATTCTTCAATTCTGTTGGCAAAGTTTGTAATGCCTTTGTTATGGTAATATATATATATGTCTATATCTGCCATGGCATAAACAGGGTTGCGGAGTATACGGCTTACTGCTGTACTGTCCCATTTTTTCCTTTTTCCACAGGATATATTTTCTTCTGAAAGCATCTTTGCAATGCTGCCAAGTGAGCATCCGTCTTTAATATAAGCCTGGAATATTTTTTCAACGGCTGTTATCTCTTTGTTTGTAATAAGTGATGGTACGCTTTTGCCGCCTGACAGGATTCTTCCGGTATTGAAACCAAAGGGGGCAGGCCCGCCAAGCCATGTGCCATGTCTGGCACGTTCATAATAGTTATCTTTTACACGTTCTGCAATGGTTTCACGTTCAAGCTGTGCGAAAACCATTATAATATAAAGCATTGCACGCCCGGCCGGGGTATCTGTATCAAATTTTTCGCTTACAGATGTAAATGAAACATGGCAGCGGCTTAATTCTTCCCACATATGCCCGAAATCTGTAATTGAGCGGGAAAGGCGGTCAAGCCGGTAGACGATTACACGCTCTATAAGGCCTGTTTTTATGTCTTTCATCATTTTAATAAACTGGGGCCTGTCAGTATTTTTGCCACTATAGCCTTTATCTGTGTAAATTATAAATTTATTATCCATTCCACATTCCTTTTTACAAAGGCTAATCTGTGCTTCTATTGAAATGCTGTCTTTTTTGTCGGCAGACTGCCTGCTATAAATTGCTACCGCCATAAATCCACTTCCTTTTCCGGTTTTTTATTATTGCTGGTGGTTTCCCCGTTGCTGCATTGTAGGTTTTTATATAACTGCCTGTAGATTTTTTTGATTGCTTCCTGTCTTTCTTTATCGTTTGCATAAGATTTTAAAAAAGTATGTCTTACCTGCATAATAATCCCCCATGCCGCCTTTAGGCGGCACAAATAGCAAAACGGGTAAACC
>CAJTOK010000111.1 GCA_910577825.1 uncultured Lachnospiraceae bacterium
CAGCAGTAGTTACAGGAAAAGAATCCGCTTCTAATACAACAACCCTTGCAGTATCTGATATGAGACGTCCACATTCAATACAGGATGTAAGATTTGGGGTAGATGGTAATGATACAGTTATTGCAGGATTTGAAAAACAGGAAGTTGATATTGCAAATGACATAACTTATATTGACCAGTATGGTGAAATATTAAATAATGACGAGCCTGGCACTTATGGTGTATTGAACAGGGTAAGAGATTTCTGGAGTGCAGCACAACAGGGTGCTATCAGGGGTTATAATTACAGCATACGTGTTAAACAATTGTCTGGTACTGGTAACTATTCAATACTTGGTAATTATTTTGAAGACACACAAAAAAATAATGGCAATAAAGATTATGTTGCAGATAGTAGCAATAATTACATGGGTGGTGCAGGTGAGAGTTCAGGTTCTTCAACTGTAAATCCTGATGTAATAAACCTGCAGAATCAAGGAACATTAGCCATTCATCATAACACAAGATATGCTGATTTTAAGAAAAAAGTAACCACATCTAAAGATGGTAATGGAAATAATATAACAGTTACAAAATATGTTCCAGGCAGCCGTATATCAGATGTTACAGAAGCTACAGTCAGATATTCTATTGTAGAAAGCGAAAAGACAAATAATAGCAGATATAATGATATAGGAAAATCAAGAACTGAGACTTATACAATCGTTCCACTAAGCAAAGTTTCTGATTTTACAATTAGAACAGTCAGGGATAAACTGGGTATAGAAACAACATATTCACAATATCCTAATGGTTCTTATATTAAGGAGCTTGGTGAAAGTGATAAAGCTCAAACTACTATGGAATTACCTGCAGAAGGATATAAATATAATACAAAAGGTGAACTGCTAGGCAGGGATGGTAGTATAGTAACGAAAAAAAGCGATGCAGCTACTACTAGTGCTATAAGAATAGAAACATTTAAAGAAACAAAAGATGAAGTACCAGGTTTTCTTGGTTATAAAAATATAAATGCTGTAAAGGTAGAAGCAAAATACCAAGGTAAGACATTAAGCGTTCCATTTATGTATAGTTGGGCAACACCATCTAGCTATAAGAAGTATAATGGTACTACGGTGGTTGATGTCAGTGGTTCAGCTTTATCTGTTAGTGGTGATGTTAGTTATGATAAATCTGAAAATAGTAAGTATATTGCTAATATTTTAAATGTAAATGAGGATTGTATTAGATGGAGAGATTTGTATGATGTAAATACAGCAAGATATACAAGAATACCTGCATATCTGCAATTAGAAATTGCTATTTCAGATAATTACGTCTATACTGACGACAATGGAAAAGGTTATTTCATATTACTTGATAATAATGATAACAAATATAAACTTGCACGCTATGATAGTAACGGTAAAGTGGTTTATTGCAAAGAGAATGGTTCAGATGTTGAGGTTAAGGCAGTTTCCAAAGATAGCAAAGTGGATTATTATACTTGGACAATAGATAAGCAGGAATATAAATATTATCCTTATTATCGTAATTATATAAGTAAAAACATTACTATTTCTGATGAAAATGCACTTCCTAAAAGAATGGAATTTTCAGAGTCAACAATAACAAAAAGACCTAAAAATTCTGTTATAAAAAATGACTATAAAAATGGTAAAGGTGATATAACAGTATTTGACCAGTATGACCAGATAAATGATGATGGACGTTCTATAAAATATACCATAGGTGAGTATAACGAAAATCTTGATGGACGTCAGGAAGGTACTTATGTAATTGACAACAATAATAATGAGCCAATTATTACAGGAGTTGAACGCGATGATTCATATCTTTTAACTGCTACTCTTGAAAATAGCGGTATAACTGCTACAACTACAATAAAAGCTGGTGGTGATGATGATGCAAGAATTGAATCAGGTGTTCATATATTACAGTCACCTGAATACAAGCTTCGTACTGAACATTTAGGTTACAACAGATAATTACAGTATATATTACAAACTGATTTTAGTTATAATAAAAATAAATAATCCTTTCTCTTTGTGGGGAGGGATTATTTTTTCCATTTTTAACAATAATATAAAATAAAGGTATTATTAAAAACCAGAAAGGAAACCTGTTATGCCGAAGAAAATATATTTAGCTTTATTAATTATATTATTATGTATAAGCCTGCCAGGATGTGGTAAATCTGAAAACCCAGACAGCAGCGTGGATATAGAAAACAGCAGTATCTCATCCAGTGGTACAGACAGAAGTAACAATAGTAGTACAACAGAAACCTCTGCACCAGATAAAGATACCCAGCCAGAGGAAACAACATCTCCAGAAATTACTGGGACACCAAAGACAGAGCAGAAGCCAGACAAGATACAAAAACCTAAAACAGAAACTGCCATAATTTCACAAGAACAGCAGTATTCGGGTGATAACGTGGATGTAAAGGTGCTTGGACTGAAAGAATATAATGATATCAAAGGTGAAACTTATACAGATAAAGCAGGAAAAGGAAAAAAATTTTTAGTATTATTTCTTTCTATAACAAATAATACAAGTGAAGAGGATTATATTAACTATAATTATATTTCTGCAA
>CAJTOK010000112.1 GCA_910577825.1 uncultured Lachnospiraceae bacterium
AACTGGGTTTGAAAGCCGCAGAAAATAAGGGTTGGAGAATCCGAGAGGCTATATAGAAAAAGAGGAGGAGGAGAGGTTTAGGGAAAAATACAATGATGTTCTGGCAACAGTGCCTGTTAGTGCTGGTGAAAAAATGCAGTATTTTGCTAAAGTTATGCTCCGGCTTCTTCCTGATACATTCCATGGAAGCTGGGATACAAGATTCGATACATGGATGGACTTCTGCCAGTTTTATATTACTGAATTTGATTCTGCATATAGTGATTATATCAAAGTGAACAAAGAATTTGAACAGCCATATCAATATAAATTTCAAGGAATGGCAGCAGAAATATTAGATGAGGAGCTGGTGGATTGCTTAGAAAAAATAATTGAGCTATGTCCTGAGAAAAAAGAGGAGGATAAGACAGAAATGCTATATCAGGCAGCCAGGTTGTTTGAACTGCAGGACTTGCTTTCGGATTTGTTTTACAAAGAAGTAACGAAAGATTAACAAAAGACAGAGGGGCAACAATTACTGTTCCTCTGTTTTTTATAGCCAATATCTATAAACAGCATTCTGTATACAAAAAAGCCCCGTCCAATATATCATATGACAGCCATGCAATATATCTTAGCGAAAATGAAAGAAAAAATATACATTCAAAAAATTAGAGGAAGGATAGGATACACCCAAGGGCAGCAGGATTCTACCCTTCGTTTTTTACAATAACCATTAAGCTTTATAAATACCACATGTAGACATATTTGCATGATTACCTGTTTGCAAAATCAACAGTAAACAGGTTCACAATTCTATCAGTCTGAATGCTTACAAACCTTCATGTCTACAGGTTTACATGTCTTTTGGTCTACAAAAATAACATTTTTCAAAAAATAGAAGAAAAATGAACAAAAAAGGAGGAGGAGTTGTTATGCGATATCGCATACTTAACCACTCCTGCCTTTTAAAAATATTAGTTATAACTTAATGAACATATATCTGCAAAGGGAAACAAAATACATTTCGCTTTTGCCTGAATATCATCTGCTGGTACATATGGATTATCCCAAAATCTGCTGTCTTTAGAATTATTTCTATTATCTCCAATAAAGAAATAGCAGTGTTCTGGCACTACATATGTACCATCACCAGTCTGGTTCATTGCAGCTTTGATAAATGAATCATCAAGTTCCACACCATCTGCATAAACCTTTCCCTCTTTAACCTCGATTGTTTCTCCAGGAAGTCCAACAACCCTCTTAATGTAAGTTATGTCAGGTTCATCTGGTGGCACAAACACCAAAATATCAAATCTTTCAATATCTTCTTCTTTTACATCATATGCGGTAGAGAAAACAACATCTCCTGTCATTATCGTATTCTCCATACTGCTTGAAGGTATAAAGCTTAACATAAAAACTGTCTGGAACAGAACAAAAAATATAACAATTAAAATTACATATATGATTACCGCTTTCAATATTTTCTTTGTGAACGAATCCATAACTATCTCCTCCTCTCATTTTTCTCTCTTCTTCTGTCGTTGTTTCTTCTATATATAATACCACAAAAAAATTCAATAAACTTCTGCAAAAACACACAATCAACAGCTTTTCCACCTTTTTTCATTCGTTTTTTATCATAATTTATGCGATGTCGCATGCATGAATATGTAAACTTAATTGTATTTTTGCTAAATTTAATGATAGATGGAAAATGATAGAATTAAATAAAATAAGGAAGAGGAGGGATGTGATTATAGAAACATGTGCTTTTTGTGGAAAAACTATTATGCAGGTGACACGACTGGTAAAAAGTCCTGTTAATAGCGAAATCTACATTTGCGACAAATGTAACCAAATAACATCTGCAGTAATAAATGGAGAAATAAATAAAAGAGCAGCCAGCGACCTGAGACAACACTGGAAAAATGCCTATAATATGGAAATTATAAAGAAAAAATCACGATGGGATGATGCTTCATTTAATCTTACACCAAGACAAATTCATAAAGCATTGGACAGATTCATTATCGGTCAGAAACATGCAAAAAAAGTACTTTCTGTAGCAATATATAATCATAACAAAAGGCTGCATGATTCAACTGGATTAATTAAAAAATCCAATATATTACTTGTTGGTCCAAGTGGGTGTGGCAAGACATTGCTTGCAAAAACACTGGCTAAAATTCTTGATGTCCCATTTGTTATCGCTGATGCAACCAGTTTAACAGAAGCTGGATATGTTGGTGATGATGTAGAAGTATGTATACAGCAGCTTATAATGGCAGCAGATGGTGATATTGAACTGGCACAGAAAGGCATCGTATATATTGATGAAATTGATAAAATTGCCAGGGCAGGAGAAAACAGAAGCATAACAAGGGATGTATCAGGGCAGGGAGTCCAGGAAAGCCTGTTAAAACTAATCGAAGGTTGTGTATACTAATTCCACTTTAAATCAGGAAGAAAATATGTTAAAATGTAAATATGA
>CAJTOK010000113.1 GCA_910577825.1 uncultured Lachnospiraceae bacterium
TTATAGAAACTTATTAACCAGTAGTCTTGATTGACTACACCATTATCATACTAGGTGGTGTAGAAATGAGGTTATGGAATGAGAAAGACCTATAAATGCAGCAATATAAAATTCTGCATGGAAGATGAAAACCAGCGCAGGACTTGGGAACACTTGCAGGGCATGACACGAAAAGACGGTTCTTATGGGAAGATACTTTCTGATGCGTTTGTGGAGGCTATTGACGGGAAAACAAAGTTTAGCGTTAATAAAGCTGAAAATGAATCTGCTGATCTGAAAGAAAATGCCGCTGACATTATTGAAGAAATGCTGGACAGGGTGTTAGAAGAAAAATTCCATGAGATGTTCCCTAAATTACAAGAAGTTCTTGCAGGGCAAATGAGCAGAGCTTTTAGAGAATATGTTGCCGATTTTCACTCTGGTGTGGATGCTTCTGCTGATAAAACTGATATAGACGGAATGGAGCAGATGCAGGAGCCGGAATTATCAGAGGATATGATGGCGTTTGCATTTGCAATGGGCGAATAGGTGGTTCCGAATTTTTATATTTGGTACTCAATCCTGAAAAGGAAGTCTATGGAGCGGTGCCGAAATGTTTTTGTTCGGTACTGTTGCCCAAAGCGAATGACGGCTGTATTTTGCCGGAATGAGCCGTCTGTCGGAAGATTTTTCCGACAGACGGTATTTGCCAGCGGCAAATACTACCCTCGGAGAGCGCCTTACTTCTGATGCGTATGCGTCAGAAGTAATAAGGCGTTACTTTTGACAAAAGTAACAAAACCGTAGTTAGTCTGTATACATAAAAATATGAGAAAGAGAGTGATGCATTGGCGGTAAAAACAATTTCTTTTCCAAAAGGGAAAGGACATCTTACGCACAATAATAGGGAATTTATCTGCAACAATGTGGTGTCGGAAAGAACATCTTGAAACCGGGTTTACATACAGGAATCGTTAAAAGATGCTTATGAAAAATGCTTCGGGCAGGCACTTCGGGATTATAATGCGGCGCAGAAACGTAAAGACAGGCAGAAAGACGATTATCTGAAGGAGATAGAAAATTCCGGCAACAAGGAAAAGACATTTTATGAAAATATCGTACAGACAGGCAAAAAGACAGATACTCCGGTCGTAGACGAAAATGGCGTGTTGACAGAGGACGCAAAAACAGCGATAGCGGTCTTGGAGCAATATGCAAGGACGTTTCAGGAACGTAATCCGAATTTGTATTTATTTAACTGTGTGATGCACTTGGATGAGGCAACGCCGCATCTGCATATAGACTATATTCCTGTAGCACATGGATATAAAAACGGCATGAAAACACGCAACAGCCTGACAAAAGCATTCCAGCAGATGGGATTTGCAAAGGCGGTCAGTAGAAAACAGAATGAAACCGTTGCATGGCAGGAACGGGAGAGGGAATATCTGACAGAACTGTGCAGGGAGCATGGGATTGAGATAGAAGTCCTCGGTGTACAGAGGGGTAATCTGTCACTGCCGGAATATAAGGCGGCTATGTGTGAAGTGGAGAAACTGGAACAGCAGGCTGCAGCGTTGGATAGGCAGAACGAAATTCTCGAACAGCAGAATGATGATCTTGCACAGAAAACATCGGAACTTTGCGGACAGGTGCAGGAAATGGAGGAGAAAAACAATGAGCTGGTTTTACAGGCACAGAAACTCACAGAGCAGATTGAGGAAGCGGAAGTGAAAGAAAAAGCGGCGAAGGAAGTGCTTTTGAAACATGATTTAAGAGCAGAAACTTTTAAAATGATTTCAAAGGAAGTAGCGGCAGAAACAAAAAATATGAAAAGTATTGCTGTTTCAGTGACAAGTCTTTTTGGTGGTGAGGAATATGTCAAAGTAAAGAAAAGCGACTGGAATAAAATACTGGATGCTTTCTGCAAGGCAGTATCAAGAAATCATCTTTTGGAAAAGTATGAGAAGAAAATTTCTGGCTTGGAGCGGAAGATAGATACGCTTACTGAGCAAGTCGAAAAATTAAAATGGTTTGTAGCATCAAGAGGATTGGGGAGGCGTTCGTGGAATTTGTAAAATCGCTTGCGCCAAAGACAATGAAACGGAGATTGGAAGATGCAAAATCGGATGCTTCAGAATACAACCAACAGCGAGAGAACAATCAGCATACAGTTACAAGAGAGAAGATTCAGTGGAAACAGGAATTGTAGATTTTATAGATAAATATTTGATTTATTGGTGAAACAGATGGTAAAGAGGAAAGAACGTGCGTTGGTCATACTTTTTTATTACAAGAAAAATGTGATAAATAACATAAAAACAGTGGAAAACACAACGATATAGTGATATAATGTAAAATATATTTGGAGGGAAATGGCGAATGAAAGTAAGTTATAATCGTTTGTGGAAATTGATGATTGATAAAAAAATGAAAAATTCGGAACTTCAAAAGAGAGCGCAGATAAGCGGAAATATCATTACAAG
>CAJTOK010000114.1 GCA_910577825.1 uncultured Lachnospiraceae bacterium
TATATGTTTTGGCAAAAATTATTTATTTTTATACCCTAAAGCCTGAATAGTAACGTGTAAAGTAATACTGGTTGCCAAGTATATCAAGCCTCACTTTCTTAATAGAAGTTGTTTTTGCAAGGCCAATTATATGCCGTTTTTCAAATTTTGGTGCATCTACGGGTTTCGTTTCAATATAATTTCGTTTTGCAGGTTGTGTTCTTGATAAAAAACGTTCTGTATAATATTTTCCATCTTTTTCATATTGTATAATTTCATCTTTATAGAATGACAGCATAAATTTATATTCAAGTTTTTCTAAATCAGCTCTTTTTTGTCCAGGCTTTATTAATTTTTCAGAAACCAGTATTCTTTCATATGTATCTTCATTAATTACATATCTGTTTTTATTAAATTTTAAATCGGAATATTTTATTCCTATTAAATAGTATTTTTGCTTTTTTGCATTATAGTACACATCCATGCGGTAAGGATTCAGGCTTTCAAGAATAATCTTTCTGCTTCCTTTTTCATGTCCATATTTGTGTGATATATCAATACAGTTTGCAACTTCATCTCCTAAGTATTTTAATTTTGTTATGCGTGGCCCGTTATGTTTTTTAGAGTATTTTCTTAAATAATCACCTGTTTCATTTTCATATTCTGTAAACGGGTTTCTGGCATCCCTGTAGTCTTCCATAATCTGCAGCATGTTTTCCCATGTCCTTTTATCATGCCTGTACATTAAGAAGCGGCTTTCTTCACCTTTATTAATCATTTTTTTAAGGGTTTCAATTCCCGAAGGTTCATATATATTTAATTTATTTACTTTTTTAATTACACCATTATCGTTACGTGTACCTCTGATTGTCTGGTTGCATAATCCCCTGTTTGGTTTGGAATCTCTTTTATGCCAGAATTTTACCTGTTTTTCTGCCTTTAATATATTAGTACGTATCTGCATCATTTTGTTCTGGTATATAAGTTCATTATATGTTTTTTCATTGATTTCTTCTTCCCATCTTTTTTTATCCAGGATTTCGCCTGTTTCAAAGTCTATTATTTCTGATTGTAATTTATGGTACTCATCAAAACCCATTTGTGAATAACACATAACCATGGCATCAGCCGCATGGTGTGAGTACGTATTATTTCTATCTTTTTCAAGATAAAAATTATTGCGGAACTGGTGTGTAAAACTTCCGCGTACTACTTTTATCCTGACTGGTGCTTTTTTTGCCTGGAAATATCCTTGTAATGTATTTAATACTACTCTTGAGGCATAACGTGTATCGTTGATATTCCTGTTTATAAATCCTTTTAATACTTCAATTCTGGTTATATCTTCTGTAAATAACAGGTTTTCCATTTTTCTTTTAGTTATCAGTTTATCTTTTTTCAGGCGGCATACATAATCCATATATTCTTTATATCCCCAGTTTCCCATTGAATCCCTTAAATAAATATATGGTGTCGTATTGCCTTTTTTCTGGTTTTCTGTACCATAGACCAGGACTTTGTTGGAACGGCTGTCATCAAATGAAATTGATTTTGGTATTATATGGTCAATCTCAAATATTGAAGGGTTATATAACAAATCATGTATATCTATTTTTTTGCCAGAATACAGGCATTTCCCACCCTGTTCATTCCAGAGTTTTAATTTTAGTACCAGTTTCTTGTGCTGGCGGAAGTCCTGCTCTGTTATTTTAATTCCATATTCAGAGAATATTTTTTTAATAATGTTATCTAGTTCTTTCTGGTTGTTTTTTTGAAAATCTGTGATTCTCTTTTTTTCTTCTTCTTCGTTTTTATCACGTGGCATTTCAATAATTATCTGGTCTGGATATCCATATTTTTTTAATAATGAATTGATAATCTGTATTGTTACCCGTATAGAACGTGATACTACAGGATTATATATATTTTCAAGTATTGCACCTGCAGGTATGCTGTTACAGTCTTTGAATATATCTTTATTACTTTTAAATATTCCCATATCTGTAAGCAGTTCCATCTGGTTTTTTGGCTGTTCATACAGGCCAGGTATAAGCTCAAGCATGATTTTCAATGAGAATGACTGCCATTTATTAAAATACTGGCTTTTTTGCTTACGTAATGCAATAAAGCAGGAAGACATTTCTTCAGATAATGCCAGCCCTTCACGTATAAATCCATTTAATATAGCTTCCTTTTCTGTATTTAATGTAAGCACATTGCCAATACTATCCAGCTCTTCCCTTGAAAGAGCAGTAATATCCCAGCCATTTTTTTCAAATTCTTTTCTAAACAGGTTATACTGGGCAAATTTATGGAAGTCCTCTTTATCATTTTTATCAAGCCTTGCACCTGTTAAAGTTTCTATATCTTCTCCCATTACTTTTTTAAGTATTTTTCTCATAGTGACATCCTCCCCCACCTAAAGAGGTGAGGGCTTCCTTTAGCATAAAGCTAA
>CAJTOK010000115.1 GCA_910577825.1 uncultured Lachnospiraceae bacterium
ATAGTTCCAACTGTCGCAATTAATTTACCTCTTTTTAACAGGCTGCCTTTTTTCAAGAAATTTTTGTGTAATCCATGGCCTATATTATTAATTTTAATAGAAAACTTTGTGGCTTTATTTAAAAATTAAAGTAGCTTTTAATATAGTTTTACAGACCCTTTTTTGCGTTATTTTTGTGACAGAAGTATTTCTACTTCTGGGCGGTATCCATATTTCATAAGGTATTCTATTATGGCGCTTTCGACTATTTCACGTATTGTTATATTTTTAGAGTGTGAAAAGTCATCTAATACGGCGGAAAGGGCTTTGGAGAGATAGATGCTTTTAACTTTTTTGCCTCCAGGTATCAGGTAGCGCTGTGGTGTATTTTCTGAAAGTCCAGGGGTACACAATTCTATTAAACGCTCTTTGTTTTCGTACAGGTAATTTAGAAGTGAATAGTATTTACTGTTTTCTTCCACGTCTTCATTTTCATCTCTGGCAATTAAATCTGTGTTATTTATTTTAGCAGGTTCTGGCAATGGTAATGTGGTTTCTGCCTGTTTTATGTTGTGCGGTTCATAAGTTTTTGTGCTGCTGTTATAGAACATATTGTTGTTGCGCATATAAGTGTTCATTTCAGTATAATCTTTGAAACCGAAAGTTTGTGCAATATTTGCTGGGTTTGCAAGAATCCCGTCCTTTTTGAATTTATCTGCTATCATCTGGGCACGGAACGGGATTTCCCCGCTAATCTGGTTTAATGTTTTATTACGGTATTCATCCCTTTTGATATACTGGCCGTTTTTAACTATAAACCCACGTCTTCTGAAAAAAGCATCCATGGTACGTATGCTTGAATATCCATATTTTTTATAAAGGTCTTTCCTGTTGTTTCCTTCGCTTATTTCTTTAAGGATATTGGTTTCCTGTTCATCAAAATTCTTAGCTCTTGTATTATTAGATGGCATATATGTTATCTCCTTATTTTAATGATAATGTATTTACAGATTTTACCAGTTGTGACTGCTCTGTATGCAGGTAAATGCTGCTGCTTTTTAAATCTGCGTGTCCAAGAAGCCTCTGTAAAACGGAAATAGGGCAGTTCTTGACGATAAGTGCAGATGCAAAGCTGTGTCTCAGGCAGTGTGCTGATAGTTTTGGGTTTAGTCCTGCCTTTTTGGCGTATGTATGGATACATTCATTTAAATACTGGTGGGTTATTTTTCCGGAATTAGCTGTTGAAAAAAAGTTATCAGATTCTTTGTTTCTATAATGGTTTTTGTAATTTATAAGTATTTGGCTTATTTCATTATTCATAGGGATAACCCTGTCTTTTTTGCCCTTGCCACATACTACATTTATTTCATTTCTGTCAAAATTGACGTCATTAAGCTTTAAATTGCATAATTCTGAAACACGCAGTCCTGTGAAGCATATGGTAGAACAAGCCGCAAAAATAACAGGCTTGTCTATTACAGAAAGAAAGTCTTTCATTTCATCTATTGTAAGGTAAAGCCTTTCTTTTTTCTGGATATGGATATTGTCTAACTGGCTGGCAAGGTTGTTCTGTGTGTATCCACGTTTTACTAAGAAGTTCCAGAAAGAACGCAGGGCAACAAGCACATTTGAGCGTGTTTTGCCTGAATTGCCTTTCTTTTTGCGGTATGACATATATTCCTGGAGATGGTCTATTGTAATATTGTCAAGAATTGCTATGCCATTAAAAATTTCTTCTTCAAGGTAGCGGGTGAAATCGTCTAAAGTGCCTTTGTAGTTCCTGATGGTGTGCGGGCTTGAATCCTTGTCATCAAGAAATTCAACAAAAATTCTAATAAGTCTTGATAGTGCCATTAATAATTCGCCTCCTGGTATAGTTAGTATTATATAGTAAGCAGATGTAATCTATAAAAATACTTCAGGTTTCTGTATTTATTTGTGGAAGTTTTTATAGTTACATAAACTTGTGCATGGACAGTTAAATACAGTAGTTATGTTATATGGCATTTAAGACCGTAGATTATAAAGATATAATATGGATACCGCCTGGCAAATTTTAGTTTAACCATTTTAAGGGAATTTATGCGTTCCCGTTTTTTAAATAGAAAATATGGTAATACATTGTTTCTGCTGGCATAATAATACTCCTTTCCGGTAAGGACAGGGCTTGCCGTATCCAGGTTTTTACCAAAAAGGAGTTATTTTTTTAAAGATATAAACTATTTTATAAAATTCCAGCCAGAAAACCCATGGTCTTTAGACCATGGGATGAATGGCATTATACCTGGAAAAACTATATTAAAAATATTGTATTTTAACAACATATATTATATAATACTAACATGTAAGCACATCATATCTGTACTTTGCTACGAAAATAAAGCCCGTAGCCAAGAACTGAACCTTGACAACAAATGTT
>CAJTOK010000116.1 GCA_910577825.1 uncultured Lachnospiraceae bacterium
TGTATGGCAGAAATTTTGTAAAAGTTCATTATAATGAAAATCTTTCTATAAGTGTTGATAATATTCTTTCTGAATTGACTAAAGATACACAAATGCTGGTATTACTTAATCCCAATAACCCTATGGGGAATGTTTATACAGATGAAGAGTTTAAGTTATTATTTAAAGCTTGCCAGGAGAATGAAATTACTTTGCTTGTTGATGAAGCATACCATTATTTCTATCCAAAGACTTTTATTAAATATGCTTTGAATAACAGAAGAGTGTTTGTAACTAGAACATTTTCCAAATTGTTTTCAATGGCAGGGTGCAGGCTGGGATATGTTGTTGGTCATCCAGATGATATTCAATATGTACAGAAATATTGTACACCTCATAATACTAATGCATTTGCTATGCAGTTTGCAGAAAATATTTTAACAACTCCTGGTATGATTGATGAGCTTATAGTTAATTTTAATGAAGGCAGGAATTATCTTGTTGAAAAATTGGATATTAATGGATACAGGCATAAAGGTGAAGCAGGAAATTTTATCTTTATTAAGCCTAAGACAGATGCACGTATTATTGTTGATAGAATGAAAGCTGAAAAGAAAATTTTAATTAAAACTTATTCAAATGTAGGTGAGTTTGGAGATTGCTTAAGAGTATCTATTGGTGATAAACAGTATATGGAAAAGTTTATAAAAGCACTTTTGGAACTAGATACAAAATAAAAGAAGGGGAGTTATATTTATATGAAAAAGGTAATCACATATGGTACATATGATTTACTTCATTTTGGACATATCAGATTGCTTCAAAGGGCAAAAGAGCTTGGGGACTATTTGATTGTTGGTGTAACAGCTGATGATTTTGATATAAAGCGTGGAAAAATTAACGTACAACAGTCTCTTATGGAAAGAGTGGAGGCAGTGCGTGCAACCAAAATTGCAGATGAAATAATTATTGAGGAATATGAGGGCCAGAAGATTGATGATATTTTAAGATATGATATTGACATATTTACTGTAGGGTCAGACTGGACTGGAAAGTTTGACTACCTAAACGAATACTGTGAAGTTATTTATCTTGAAAGAACACAAGGTGTATCAAGTTCTGGTCTTAGGACAGAAAAAAGAAAGCTACGTTTGGGTATTGTTGGTGAATCACCAGTAATTCTGAAGTTTGTAAGAGAGTGTGAATATGTAAATGGTATTGATGTAAGTGGTTTATATACACAGAATAGAGATTTTATAATTGAGAATAAGTTTGAAACATATAAAGAATTAATAGATGCTGTAGATGCAGTTTATATTATTTCTGAGCCATCCCTTCATTATGAGCAAATAAAGATAGCAGTTGAAAAAGGTAAACATGTACTATGTGAATCCCCAATAGCAATTTCTTATAAAGAAAAGAATGAATTACATATGCTTGCAATAAAACATAGATGTATACTGATGGATTCTATTAAGACAGCATACTCTACAGCATATTCACGTTTGTTAGTGCTTGCTAAATCTGGAGAGATTGGTAAAGTTGTTTCTGTTGAAGCTACAGCAACAAGTTTAAAAGATATAGAAGATTCCAGTATTGACCAGACATGGAATAGCATTAGCGCATGGGGACCCACAGTATTGTTGCCAGTATTTCAGTTTCTTGGCACTAAATATAAAAAGAAGACTATTATTTCTAAATTAATAGAAAGCAAGAAAAGATTTGATAGTTTTACAAAAATTGATTTTGTATACAATGATGCAGTTGCATCTGTAAAAGTTGGCAAGGGTGTAAAATCTGAAGGTGAACTTATTATTTCTGGAACAAAGGGATATATTTATGTACCAGCTCCTTGGTGGAAGACTGACTATTTTGAAATCAGATACGAAAACCCTGCGGATAACAGAAGATATTTTTATCAACTTGATGGAGAAGGTATAAGATATGAATTAGTTGCTTTTCTTAAAGCAGTGGAAACTGGAAAATATAGTACATATGTTAGCCGGAAAGTATCCGATGCAATTTGTAGTATTATAGAAGATTTTTATAATAGGAAGGATTTTGTGGAACTGGAATAAGAAATAGCATTTTTTATATAAAATTACAGATAATTTAAATTAATTCTTATAAATAAGAAGTAAAGGAAAATTAAGATGAAGGATATACCTGTTCTTTATAAACGAAAAGAAGATTGTTGTGGATGCACTGCCTGCTATGCAATATGTCAAAAACATGCAATAACGATGAAAGAAGATGAAGAAGGATTTGAATATCCTCATATAAATGAGGAATTTTGCATCAGGTGTTATATGTGTTTGGAAATATGCCCTATAAAAACAGCCAGAAAATAATAAAATTATTAAATATATACTAATTCCACTTTAAATCAGGAAGAAAATATGTTAAAATGTAAATATG
>CAJTOK010000117.1 GCA_910577825.1 uncultured Lachnospiraceae bacterium
CTCGTCCCTTGCGGGTTCTTAGGGCAGAGCCCTAAGCCTCCGGAGGACTTTCAACTGCCAATGTTTTTAATCTCTCAGGGTATAATTCCCCGCAGCTCTGCTGCGTAACAAACTTTTTCAGATGGTAGAGGCTGTGATATACTAAAGGAAAAAGAAAGGGGAATTGTGGGATGAGTGAGTATATACACAAATCGCACAATGTATCAGTGCTTATGTATCATTTTGTGTGTCCAGCCAAGTATCGGCGAGTAGTAATAGATGATGAAGTAGACCAGGTTATCCGGAAAACATGTGAAGAGATAGAAAAGCGGTATGAAATAAGATTTATAGAGGTAGGAACAGATAAAGACCATGTACATTTCTTGATACAATCTGTGCCAACATATAGCCCGCAAAAAATTATACAAAGAGTGAAAAGTATAATAGCCAAAGAAGTATTTGCAAAGTGTCCACAGGTGAAGAAAAAATTATGGGGAGGAGAATTTTGGACAGACGGATATTATGTTGCCACAGTAGGGGAGCATGGAAATGAAGCGGTGATATCAAAATATGTAAGAGAACAAGGACAAGAAAAAGAGTATAAGAAACTCTATCAAACCGTACTGGAGCCAAAACAGTTGAGCTTATGGGATTATATGTAGTGGAGCCACCCCTCAGATACCCCGCAGCTCTGCTGCGGGGTAGTTCATTTTTGAGGATATAAGGATTAATTAATATAAAAAGTGATAATATAAAAAGTGTACTAATTTTTATAGGTTGTTATTTTTATATAATAATTAGTTTGTTTCTAAATTAGTAAATTATAGGATAGTTAGGTTAATATACTATAAAAGAAAACTATGTTAGTGCATTGATATAGTTGGAATAATAAATATTTAAATAAGCACAAAATTAAAATATATATTATCAAAAATTAAAAAATTTAACATAAAATTAAAATAAATATATATAATATGACATAAAATTAGAAAAAACGATATGAACATATGTTCTTATTTTCATTTAAAAACCGCAATTTCCTAATAAAGAAAATAAAATACTTCGTAGCAGCACTGTGGGGTATCAAACTCATAACGGATTAAAAAATTGATTCGTAAATTTTTTCATTACAAAAAGCCTTGCTGCAAATTACAAATTCAAGGCTGGTTAAAATCATAAATTTATTAAAATAATTCCACCTGTTTGGTTGGGAATAAGCCGTCTACAATCAGAATATTCATACAATTTTAATTCATATGTATATTCTGATTTAAAAGAATTAATATGCAATTATAATATCTGCATAATCTAATCCCATAAGTATACGCAATACATGATGTATGGTTCTACTATTTAATATATTATTATTGATTTTTTTAATTGAATCTTCAATCATAATATATATGTTTTTCCCTATTTTTTTAATCTTACCATAATATTGTTTGAATAATACTGCAGTATTATTCAAATTATCTGTGTCATAATCAATCTTGTTCCTACGACATATATTTTTTATAAAGTGGTACCAATTTTGATGTAATGGATCTGGAACAACCTCTTTTTGTTCACCTTTTTCATAAACGTTTATAACCGGTCGCTGTATATATTTTTTATTTATCGTTATTACATCATAATTTTTATTTTTAATATCTACCTTTTTTGCAACACAAATAAACCCTGCAGATTCAAGTGCCCTACAATATCTTTTAGTCATACGCACTGTCAATCCAAGCTGTTTTGCTATTTTTTCATACGACCCATTATAAAATAATTTATTGCGATCATTATTTATATTGTATTTCTGTTTGTATATGCGAAATAAGAAATATATATATACTCTAATTTCTCCAGCCTTCATCGTTTTATATAAACGTTTCGTAAAAAATAATATATTGGTATCAATATAATTACAATAACCTTGCGATAGAAAATCATTTTCTAAAATAATTATATCTATTTCATTTTTATACTCATTATTTCGGTTCCGTTTTATAATATTAATATCTTCCAACGTTTTAAGCACATTATAAAATTGCGCTTCGCTACAATCTACTAATTTTACGAAATCTTTATAGTAAATTTGTACCTTGCCCTGCTCATCTGCAATGTTAATTAAATCCAATAATGTAACTAAACATATTTTCGATAAATTAAATTGATATATTTTTTTGACTAGATTATCTTTTATTTTTTGCATTTTATCAAAACTATTAGCCAACAAATATATTAATTCTGAAATCTATAACTGCCGAAATATACATACCACAAACTGTTGACTAACGTGCTCCTTTTAAATCTTATAAAAGTTTCAAAAATGTAAAAAATTATTATTGACAATCTTATTCATAAATGATAGAATTAAATAGAATAGTTAGTACTTTAGTACTACTTATAATCTGTCTCTTATACACA
>CAJTOK010000118.1 GCA_910577825.1 uncultured Lachnospiraceae bacterium
ATTCAATTTGGGTAGTTAAACTTAAAATCATCACCACCCGTATAACTGGTGGTTTGCTCTGCGGCTAAAAGCCTTTATTACCGACAGCGTCTAAAGGCGCTGTCCTTCACTAACGTTCAGGCCGCATTGCCTTTGCCGCTTTTGCTAGTCCCTAAAAGGGACGTTTGTACTACCTGCTACCCTTAAAAGGGTTCTCATACTCCCTTACACTCAGTTTATCCATTGCAATATCATGTGTTTCCTGCTCCTGGATGTACTTCTTAATGGTTGCCTCATTTAATCCTACTGTACTTACATAGTATCCTTCTGCCCAGAAATGCCTGTTTCCATACTGGTATTTCAGATTTGCATGTTTATCAAAAATTCTCAATGCACTTTTCCCTTTTAAATATCCAATAAAGCTGGACACACTTAATTTTGGCGGAATACTTACTAACATATGGATATGGTCTGGCATTAAATGTCCTTCCAGTATTTCTACTCCTTTATACTTGCATAATTCAATGATAATATCACGAATGCTCGTTTTGTATTGATTATAAATTGCTTTTCGTCTATACTTAGGAGTAAACACAATGTGGTATTTACACATCCATTTTGTGTGCGATAAAGAATTTGCTTTATTTGCCATAAAATCACCTTTCCTGTATAATGCGACCTGAACAATCACATTATACTAAGAAAGGTGATTTTTTGCTATAAGCATTGGTTGCACCATCCGCATAGCAGGTGGTTTATTGTTTCCTGCGGCTCATTTCTCTGTTGAGAAACTCGCTTCGCAGTCAACAGACTAAAGTCATATAATAAAAATCGCTACAAAGCTGATAAACTCTAGCTTTATAACGATTTTACTATTTGCTCGAACTCCTCGGCGTGTCCTTTGTTATTCTTAACTGTATTTGTTTAAATTTTGTGCAAATACACGCCCATTTTTACATCAATTACATCATTTATTATGGCTTGCTGATTTTCTGTAGCCAAATCGTTGCCAGCGCCTAAACAAATTTGTTTGTAAACCGCATAAACACTAGATTTCTAAATCCAATTTCATCACTCGAACTCTTTTTCCAGTTCGTTGCAAGTCCTGTTTTACATTACTTTTTCTTACAAAATCGTATCATTTTGATGCGTTTTTATCTCTCGTTTATGTGGTTTCAAAGCTGGTGTACCCAAATTGTACCCATACCACAAATTTTCAATAATCACCTATGTGCATCAATAGTTAAACTGGCAAACGCCACTTGTAGTAGTTCATTTAAACAATTTGCTTGATCTATTACTAATTTTATTTTTTCCTTTTCTTCTGTAGATAACTTTCGATTGCCATTATCCAAAAAATATTTTGATAATTCTTTCCATTGATGTTCCGTCATACTTATTTCCCTCATTCTTTCCAATTCGCTACACACATGTAGCGAATTACAGTTTTTCTAAATTCTCATTATTACAACTTGGTCATTATCTTGGTCACTTTGACCAAGATGTGAGCGGATTAATCACTAAACATAGTATTTTTGATTTCCACTTTTTGGCTTATCTGGAATTGTCATTTTTAACTGTCCTGTTTTAATCATAGGATTAAGATAATGCCTTCTAAAAAAGCTCCTATCATTTATTTTAATATACTCCATAATTTCCTTAGCAGAATGTGGCTGTTTACAAAAGGCAATTATCATCTTAGTCACATCTTGGTCATTATCTTGAGCACTTTGACCAAGACGTGAATCTTCATTCCGCAACTCCAAATACTTATCACACGCCTTACAAAGCACCATAATTCCGGATACACTGATATTGTATTCCGGCAGGCGTCCATCATACTTTGCACAAGCCTCCTTGATTTTGTCAAATCCTCTGCCCCATGCCTCTATCATACCACTTTTAAAGAAAACATTTGCCAACTTGGGATTATACGGTTTGGAAGAATGCTTTTCAAACAGTTTCTCTGTTGAATCCAGTTCAGACGGCATCTCTCCATCATTCCAGATATATATTTTATCCTCATATACGCTAATCTGGATAGGATTGCAGGCGCTATAATCTTTGTGAACCACCGCATTCAGCAATATCTCACGGAATGCTTCCTGCGGAAACATAAACTGCTCAATCCTCTGAATCCCATCATAATAAATCAACGCTTTCAAATATTTCGTATAAACCAAATCAACTGTCTTATCAATCTGTTCAATCAGAGAGCCATGCACCTCATCTTGATATTTCAAATCAGAATCGGAATCGCCAAAATAACCAATCTTGATATAAGAACCTGTAACCCATTTCTCTGGATCTTTATAAAAGGCAAGCATTGCCGCTCTGATTAAATACCCTTCTTCTTCAATC
>CAJTOK010000119.1 GCA_910577825.1 uncultured Lachnospiraceae bacterium
TCTTAGACGCAGATGTATCTGTAATCTTGTTCTTACTGTTTACCCCAGGCTTCACAGGTGACTTTGTAATGCCCACAATAACCTTGCCGGCAGAAGGCTTTACCACACCTTTATCATTAACAGTATACTTATACGAAGCAAGGATATCTGTATAAACAGTAGCAATCCTGTTATTAACCTTCCTGCCACTAACCGTCTGGGTAGTGCCATTGCCATATATAACTATAGAAGAATCTGTTACTGGATTGGTGTAATTATAATCACTGAATATATGAGTATCAGATGGTACAGCCGTACCAGGGTCTGGTAATGTTACTGTATCTACATAAATAATTGTAAAATCTTTGCCATCTGCTTTGTATGTAGCAGGTTTAGTAATATCTGTTACTTTAATTAAAGATACTTTATAAGAATCGTCTATTTTTGTTTCTGTTACATTCTGTAAATCAGATATATTAGTATTTTGACTATGTAAACATCCTTTATACAAAAACAATGTATTATAAGTCTGGCTATTAAGTTTTAATTCAGTAATATTGTTACCTGAAAAATACAAGTTTACCAAAGAAATATTATTGCTTACGTCCAAGCTTTCCAGCCCATTGCCGTCAAAATGCAAGCTTACCAAAGCCGTATTCTTGCTTACATCCAGGCTTTCCAGCTGGTTTCTTGAACAAAGCAGCCATTCTAAAGCTATATTATTTCTTACGTCCAAGGTTTTAAGCCCATTATCTTCAGCAGACAAATGTGTCAAAGCGGTATTATTACTTACATCTAAATTTACAAGCTGGTTTCTTGAACAATTCAATTCTGTCAAAGCCACATTCTTGCTTACATCTAAACTTTCTAATTTATTACCTGAACAATACAAGTATGTCAAGCCTTTATTATTGCTTATGTCTAGATTTACCAACTGATTACCATCAAAATGCAAATCTGTCAAAGCTGTATTATTACTTATATCTAGACTTTCCAGTCTGTTTCTTGAACAATACAAATGCGTCAAATTTGTATTCTTACTTACATCCAGTTTTGTTAATTGATTGTCTTCAAAATACAATCTTGTCAAAGCTGTAAAATACTCTACACCTTTAAGGCTGCTTATGCCTTTATTATCTATATCTATAAATGTTGTTTCTGTAATTTCTTTTTCTGATAATTTTCCATTATTATCTTTGTCAAATTTACTAGCTACATATTCCCTAAATATTTCATCTGGAAAATTAACTGCATCAATAGTTACCTCTTCTGCTGCCCATGCCATATGTGGTATACCTGAGGCAACAGCAGCACAAAATGCTATACCACTTAAAAAACCCGTAATCTTTTTAATATTCTTTATAATAGATATTCCTCCTTTTTAAAACTATCGTAGCACATTTTTATAAAATTACAATATTATTAAAATATATATTCACTCTTTTTTTACTTTTTAATAAACAGTATTCCATTCATTTAACCAGATGTTAAACTGTTTTTTGCTTTATTAATTCCCACCAGACTAACTGCAAACTTTTAAATTACACAATATTTAATTATATTAGCTGTATTATATATAATTTTTCTTTTACCCCCCCCCATTTAATTTTAAATATATACTTTAATAGTAATTTGAGTATACCACGATACAGGTATAAAATCAATATAATAATTTTTCCGAGTTTCCCTTTTTTTAAATAAAAGTCTGCAAGCCCGTTAATAATATTTATTTATAACAAAAAAGAGATAACTGCCTACAAGGTGCTTAACTTTCCTAAATTTGATTTATAAAAAAACTGCCAAGACCACTAAGTACAAGGCAGTTTTTTTCACTTGTTGTTTTTATCTATACACAGGGTGACCCGTGAGTTCTTTTTTCTATTTTAACAAATAACAATTAATTTTATTTCATCTACAAAGTAAATTCCTACTTGAAAATCCAAAAAAAATAGTTTATAATCAGTGCAGAAGGTAATAGGGCTGTGATGTTCCCATTACCCTAGACGAAAACTTATAAAATGTTTAAGAAACAATTTACAGGCTATCCTCTATTGCACGTAGAGGATAGCCAAATTTCTATCTATTTATGATTGTTATGGTTATCTATATATGTTAATGCTGCAAATATAACCAGCAACAAAGTTAAAATTTCCAATGTATTCATAGTAACCTCCTTTCCGTTTCCGAAAAGGACAACCAAGGACTATCCCCATACTATCTGCACTGACCATAAATATTTTACCATACATTGAAATAATGTGGGCGCAATCCCATTAGCTTTAGATGATGGGTTAAGCCCACAA
>CAJTOK010000120.1 GCA_910577825.1 uncultured Lachnospiraceae bacterium
AGCGGAAAACAGACAGGTTACAGATGCCAGCATTTTTGTTAAGTTAGTGCATATGTTGTTTCCCCCTGCTTATATTAATCCTGGAAATGGCTACAGGTATTATAATTACCACCAGAGCCCTTTACTTGAAACAATTCTTCTTTTACGTGAACTGGATGTATCTATAAATGAAATTAAAACATTTATGCAAAACCGTTCGGCAGAGAACCTTAAATGCCTTTTATATGAGAAGATGCAGGAACTTGGCCACAAGATTAAACACCTGCA
This sequence comes from uncultured Lachnospiraceae bacterium, assembly GCA_910577825.1. Taxonomy (GTDB): domain Bacteria; phylum Bacillota; class Clostridia; order Lachnospirales; family Lachnospiraceae; genus Butyribacter. The sequence goes on from CAJTOK010000120.1 coordinate 268, forward strand.
GGCAGTTAAAAAAACCTTATATAAACACCACCAGAATATGGTTACACTTCTTACAATGGATTTATCAGAAACCAGCATAATTACAAAAGATGAACGTTACCTGGTTACTGTAGATATAAATGAAACTACTTCTTTTGAGGAGGAAGTTGAAAAAATTACAGCCAAGACAGAAGAATACCAGCTTGGGCGGCTGCATGATGCCAGTTATGGTTCTATGGTTTCTGTTGAAAGCCTGTATAAAGGAAATTTCAATGATTATTCAAAGCTTTTTATTGAAATACCTTTCCTTAAACCAGAAAAAGGGCTGCATATACAGCCTGGCGGCAGGTATTTAAGGGCTTTCCATAAAGGAAACCTGGGTAAAATGCCAGAGCGGTACAAGGAAATATTAAAATATGCCAGAAAGCATAAACTGGAATTATATGGCTTTTCATATGAAATGGGAATTAATGAAAATGTTGCAGGCTGTATAGATGAATATATTGTACAGATTGAAATTCCGATAATGGACTGACGCATTTTATATTTGACAACGCTTAAAAAAAATGGTAATATAATTAAGGCTGCAAAATGCAGTTAGTACAAGCCGCTGTGGCGGAACTGGCAGACGCATGCGACTCAAAATCGCACGGGAAACCGTATGGGTCCGAGTCCCATCAGCGGCATTATAAATTATAAGAATATAAAAAGCAATATAGAGTCTTATATTGCTTTTTATATTGCATGTATTCCCGTGGCATGTAAAAACAGAGGTATAAGTAAATTCTATATACCTCTGCTGGCATTGTAATCCATAATATTTTAAACTGGCATCTTTATAAATATGTAACGGCCAGCTAACCAATAACTTTCTGGACGGCTTCTAAAACCCTGTCTGCCTGGAATGGCTTAACTATGAAGTCCTTCGCCCCGTTCTGGATAGCTTCGATAACCATTGCCTGCTGTCCCATTGCAGAACACATAATGACATTTGCCCCGGCATCTACTTCCTTTATCTTTTTAAGAGCCTGTATACCATCCATTTCTGGCATTGTAATATCCAATGTAACCAGGTCTGGCTTTAACTCACTGTATTTCTGTACGGCAACGACACCATTCTCAGCCTCGCCTACAACGTTATAACCACCTTTTGTTAAGATATCTTTCACCATCATTCGCATGAACGCTGCATCATCAACTATTAAAATATTATTTCCCATGGTCATTCTCCCTTGCATAAATTATTATCAAGTCCCACTTGTAATAAATCCACCCACAAACCTATTACAAACTCTGTATAAGGAACTTTCAGAAAACTTAATCTTTCTTTAGCCAGTCCTATTTGACTATAATTCTTATAATAGATTATATATCTTTTAAGTAACCATGTCAAGTAAATTGGACTTATCAAAATTATTTTATGGTATATAACAGTTACTTTACATATATATGTCAGAAATACTTACGGCTTCCCCATAAATTGCCTTTTTTCAGGTCAATATATTCCCCATATGCCCTTTCAAGCATCTGTTTCTCATTTGAAAACTTTAATAAATGGTATGCTTCATGGTATTTGTAATACCCTGAATCTTCAAAATATTCTTCGCGCTGTGGTTTGCTATAATAACTGTCAGCCATCATAAGATACCAGTGTACATTCTTAACAACCATATCCCTTGGTGTACTAAAACTATACTGGCTCTTACCAACATATTTAATTATATTAGCCGATACTCCGGTTTCCTCACGTACCTCACGTAAAGCAGTTTCATTGTATTCTTCACCTTCTTCAACAGTTCCTTTTGGAAGAACCCAGCCTTCATAACGATTTCTATAATTTTTATATAACAGCAAAATCTTTCCTCTGAAAATTACCACACCGCCACAACTAATTGCTTCAATCATTGCAAATCCTCCTGGTTGGTGTGAACACATTTCATACAGTATACATCTTTTTCCGGTTATTTGCAACGTCAAATATAATTTACTTCAATTAGTCTTTTGGACATGATATAAAAAATCTGTTATAATAGA
>CAJTOK010000121.1 GCA_910577825.1 uncultured Lachnospiraceae bacterium
AACATTTGTTGTCAAGGTTCAGTTCTTGGCTACGGGCTTTATTTTCGTAGCAAAGAGCTGTGGCGAAAGCGTGTTGCTTTCATGTAAAAGCAGGGGCAGAGCAGGAAAGAGGGGATTGAACAAATCATGCTCTGCGGTTACTGCTTGTTATTCTTCTTCGATTTTTAAGGCAATATCAAACCCTAAAATCATTTTAATAAGTGCTTCTCTGATAAGTCCCTTTAATTCCATATCTACAACAATATAGACATTGCCGTATTCATCATAGAGTGGACGCAGACAGCACTTTGATATGTATGGGTCATAAAATGCCAGTATTTTTTCAATCGCTTTTTCGTCCCCGTCCATTGCCTGCGAAAGCAAATAGTAGGACGGCTTCTTAAATGTTTGCTTCATTTTACTGCTTCTCCTTTAGTAATTTTTTCATAAGTGCCAATGAGTTATGCCGATTTTGGAATACACCGCTTCTGGAAATATTCTGCTTTTTTGCAATTTCTTCGTTGTTCATTTCCAAGAAATAATACATCAGCAAAGTTTCACGGTTACGTTCGGACAACTGTTTCAAGGCTTCTGCTAATTCATCATCATAGACACGAATATCATTACCGCATACATTGAAAATCGTATAGTCCGTATCATAGTCGTCCCAGACAGCCAGATTTTCTACAACGATTTCTGGAAGTTCACAAAAGAGTGTTTCTTCCTTTTGTCGTCGTTTTAATTTCTTCTGATAGTCCTTAACAACATGTCGGACAACTTTCTTCAAACAACTTTCAAAACGGCATTGAACTGTTTTCTGGAAGTCAGACGGCTTCATCAATCTCACTCCCTTTCCGTTACGACGTGAAAAGTGGTTATCCCTCTTTCCGCACCATATAGGGAACGGCAGGTGTGATTTGTTAAGTTGAAACCGAAAAAATTTAAAAAATTTTTTTTGGTATGAAAAAAGCCCGCACAAAACATATAGTTTTATACGAGCTATTAAAGCTATAAGATATTCAGTTTTTAATAAAATGCTGTTAGGTAGTGTATGATTGTATAGAATTTCGCTTAAAATGTTCCATAATACAATCCCCCTTAAAGCATTTGTTTTGTATTATACTTTTGTCTTTTTTGTAATCTTGTAAATATATTCTTCTGGCGTAGGGCGTTTATTTCCAAAATACTTTTTAAAATTTGCCTGCACTTCTGGGTCGTTACTGTTCATAGCTTCATCAATCGTTGCTTCAATATCCGCCCGAACATCAGCCAATGATACACCGCCAGCTTTTGCTCCTGCTTTCAAGGCTTTTTTAATATCTCGTTTTTTAAGTCCTATCATAGTATTACCTCATCATAATTTAGCGAATGTTTTAAAAATGTTTTTCAAAATGTTTATACAGAACAATCCCTAAAAATGTTTGCAGTAGGAATAACCCAAAGATAACTCCTATAATCCAAGCTTCAATATGAAGTAACGCAAATACAAACGCAACAAACAAGTACACGAAGGTCATTATCTGATACACTAAAGAACCAGCTTTCATTCTTAAAAATACTTTTCTTTCATCAACATTATTGATGTGATTTTCTCTATTTATATTTTCCAATTTTTCTTTATTTTTTGGCATTTCATAATAACAAATTTTCAATAATTGAACACCAGAAGCAAAAGCTAATCCGAACCCCATTGCGTAAAAAAGTGTAGAGTAATAGTCAGTATCAATAACGAAATATCCCAAACATATAAAAATTATACCTATAATAATCTCAATGATAAATGATAATTTTTTCTTCATTGTTAATTCCACCTTTCAAAAGACTACATTTTCTTATCTAAATAACGAGCTGTTATAACCCATGTAATTTGTCCGATAGCAATAACTCCTACTATCGAAAAAAATACAACTTTACTCATATATCCCATAAAGATAAGAGCAAATAATACAAGAACCAATAATGTAAGTGTTACTTTGTAAGCATTCGCAAGAGAAGCATTAATAATTGCGATATTTCTTTCATCATTTTCTAATATTTGCATTTCTTTTGTCGGCTTACTGAATATATCACACCCCATTAAAATCAATATTATTCCAATAAGTGTTGTACCATAGACAACCAAATCTGGACGAGGTACAGGTAATAGTTGATGTACTCCTAAACCATAAGTTAGTAAACCACCTAAAAGAACTATTACACCGACAAATAATTCTACTTTTTGTATCTTATGCTTCATTTACTTTCCTCCTCATAAATAAAAATTTCTTCAATGCTCATTTGAAAGT
>CAJTOK010000122.1 GCA_910577825.1 uncultured Lachnospiraceae bacterium
TTAGCTTTATGCTAAAGGAAGCCCTCACCTCTTTAGGTGGGGGAGGATGTCACTAACTGTACATACACTGCCATACTGGTTTTCCAATGCTATAACAAAAACAATAAATACAATAACAGAAATTGCAGATGATGATACAGCCTTTCCCAATGCTGTTTTAGAAAAAACTGAAATAAAATATGTAATTGCAAAATTATTTTTCTTCAGTCCTGAAATGGCACTTAATAGCATGGCAGGTGTATATAAAATGCTTCCACCTGTAATAATACATTCAACACAATAAACACACCATCTGGTTATAATATTGTTTCTTGCAAAAGACATAAAGCATCCGTATAAAAGAACTGAAATACAAGCAATAACAATATTTGAAGTAATTTTCCCTGCCAGACCTGCATCTGGAAAAGATATTAAACCTGAAATCCATCGGAAAATAATAACTAATGTTACCATTTCTACAAAATCAAGTGCAAAAATGCCAGGACAATTTTCCATAAAGTTTTTAATGCTTCCATACTGGTAAACATGATTTAACACCGGCAGCCCGCTGGAAAGCGGACCACTATGTGGAACTCCTGTATTAAACATTTGTAAAATAACCAGGTAAAGTACCACAGATGTAAAACAATTCACAAGAATCTGGCTTCCTTTCTGTTTTTCCCCTGTGATACAGCATAATCCACCAAATAATACTGCCAGAATAACTACATATTTTATAAGTAAAGAAAAAATTTGACCACCCCCTGTCTTTAACTTTTATTCCTGCTTGCAAGTAAAGCACACGCATTATCTGAATCAAGTGGTAATATTATAACAGACCTGTTTTTCTTAGCTTTCTCTTCAATTAAATTACCATTTTTGTCAGTATCTTTAATATAATAGTTATTTTTATATCCAAGTCCTATTGTTTTAATCTGGTTCTCCTTTACACCTGATTTTATAAATATTTTTTTAATTGTATTGCAGCGTTTTCTAGATAACACAACAAGTTCATCCTGTTTTCCTGCACTTGCTGTTGTTCCTGCAAATAATACTTTATAAGATGGATTTTCTGACATATATTTTATGTATTCCTTTAAAGTCTTTTTAACACTTTCTTCACTAGAAACCAGCACCGCACTTCCAGGTTTAAAATTTACTGTTTCTTCATCAAGGACAACCGCAGTTTCCTCTATTTTTTTATTATTTACAACTTCTTTTATGGCAGAAACTGGTTGTAAAACATTCACAGTACTTACCTTTGGCAGCGTTTCATCCTGTTTTGTTTCTGTTGGAAGGTCTTGTGCAAAATCAACCTCTGCCCCCGCTGTTTCCAGAATATTTTTCCATAATTCCTGAAGATATACCTTATTTTTAGATGATAATTCTGGCTGGGGTGCTTTCGTGTCACATATCCCTGTCCAGATAATATGGATTCCTTTCAAATCGGGTATTGCCTGCTCTTTTTTTAAATATGCCATCACATCTGGAATTTCACTACTGCCCATATATCCCTTTGTAAAGTCTAAAATACCTGTTGTAGAAATTCCACTGTGCAGTATAAGCATTTCTTTTATACCATCTTTTTTGGAATTTAAAAATCGTGCGGCATCATTTATAGAAGAAAGCAGGTCAACTTCTTCAGTCTTAGCTTTGCTGTTCTCCAGTAATTCCATAATCTGTTCTGTCTGGGAAAGTATTACTTTATTTAGCTTACTGTCACTTAATCCACTTTTTCCCTGGTCTGGTATGTCTATCTCTGTACTCTGGTAAGGGTTGCCATCTGCTACAATTACACTTACATCACCATAGCTCCTGCATGCTTTATCAATGTAGTCCTGTGCTTTGGAAGTGTTAATATGTGCTGAATTTGCACAATTCCCATTTACTATGGCAAGATGTAATTCCTCTTTAACAGGATTACCACATCCTGTTAAAACACTTGCCATAATGCCTAAAACAACTATCCCTGAAACTATTATTTTCTTTATCATATCTCTTTACCTCCTTCTAATAATTCACTGACTGAATCTGGTGTTCCAAGTTTCATAGCCATCATCCTGCGTACTTCAAATTTTTCAATTTTTGCAAGTTTATCTAAATCATCAAGCCTTGTCTGGTACAAAGCATCATCATAGGCAGTTAAATCCCTTTCCATCTCCTAGTATGATAATGGTGTAGTCAATCAAGACTACTGGTTAATAAGTTTCTAT
>CAJTOK010000123.1 GCA_910577825.1 uncultured Lachnospiraceae bacterium
CTTGCTAAAGTATAGCAGGTTTTTTATAATATTTTCAAAAGACTAATTGAAGTAAAAACTTTCAAAATTCCGCTGCCTGCTTAACTTTGTTTTGATTCTCTGCAGTGCATTATCAATGGACTTAGGCGGCTTGCCCATATCTGCTGCTATTTCCTGGTATGTCATGCCATAAAGATACCGTTTAAGGACCTGTTTCTCCATTTTGCTAAGGCTTTTAAAAAGCTGTTCCTGTGTAAAGACAGCACTCTCCTTTCCAATTACAATATCCTCCGGGTTGCCCTCTGCAATCTCCAGTTCATGGTCTATCATAAAATCAGCATCAGATGGTTCATTATTAACAGAAAATGCAGGAGCATATATTGAAATATATGTATTTAAAGGCTGGTTTTTCATTCTGTTGGAAATCTTTATGGCAGAATAAATATGTCTTGATATGCACAGTTCAGCAAATGTCCTGAATGAAGTTTCCCTTTCTGGCAGATAATCACATATTGCTTTATAAAGCCCTATCATGCCTTCCTGGATTAAATCTTCTTTATCGCCGCCTGTTAAAAAGAACGGAAGGGTTTTCTGGCGTACCAGGTTTTTATATTTCTCCATTATAAAAGTCATTGCCTGGTCATTTCCTGACTGTGCCATACTGATAATATCATTCTCTGGTAATTCACTAAATACAATTTCCATAATCTATTCTCCTGGCAAAACCTATGGCTTTACTTTTTACGCATTAAACGCTGTCTTACTATTTCATATGATAAAATCCCCATTGCAACAGAAGCATTAAGTGAACCAATATCCCCAGACATTGGAATAGATGCAATAAAATCACATTTCTCTTTAACAAGGCGGCTGGTTCCATTGCCTTCACTGCCTATAACTAAACCTATAGGGCCTGTAAGGTCTAAATTATACATGGTTTCACCATCCATATCACCACATACAAACCACATCCCCTGTTTCTTTAAATCTTCAATTACTTTCACCATATTGGTAACTTTTGCAACAGGTGTATAATTAATTGCCCCTGCGGAAGCCCTGGCAACTACTGCTGTAAGACCTGATGCACGTCTTTTCGGGATAATAACCCCATGTGCACCTGCCTGGTTGGCAGTCCTTATAATAGAGCCCAGATTATGCGGGTCTTCAATATTATCAAGCAATATAAAGAATGGTGGTTCATTCCTGTTATTTGCTGTTTTAAGCATATCTTCAACTGTACCATATTTATATGCAGCGATATATGCAATTACGCCCTGGTGCCTGCCTGTTACAGACAGCTGGTCCAGCCGTTCCTTTTTTACAAAATTTATAATACAGCCTGTTTTCTTAGCTTCCCTTAGAATTGTATTCACAGGCCCGTCCTGGCAGCCATCCAGCACAAAAAGCCTGTCAATGGTTTTTCCTGAACGGAATGCTTCTATCACAACATTCCTTCCTTCTATTAGCAATTCCTCATCTCTCATTATAAAATCCCCGTTCCTGCTATTTTTTATCTATCTGCAAAGGATTAATCCCCGTCCTTTCCATTCCAAGTTTTATAAGCTCTAATGCCCTGGCTAACTTATTGCTAAGGTATAAATATCCTGTTAATGCTTCAAATCCAGTTGCTACCCTGTAATCTATAATAGAAGAATTTTTGGCAGATGTAGCAGATTTTGCATTACGCCCATGTTTATACACTGCCATCTCCTCTTCTGTAAGTTCGCCAAGTACCGACTTTATAATCTTTGCCTGTGAAGGCGCTCTTACTATGCTGCTTGCCATCCTGTGGAAATCCTTAACTTTTCCATTTCCCATGTCAAGAATAATTGTCCTTATAATTAAATCAAAAACCCCGTCACCTATATATGCAAGGACCAGTGGGGAATACTGGCATGGTTTTGTACTGCTTTCTCCAAAATACTGTTGTATCCCGTCATAAAAACTAATATCCATAATTATTTTTCCTTATTTCTATATTTCCATATAAAGAAATAAACTGTAATGAAATAAATCATTACAGTTCTTCTAATACTAAAGGCGACTAACGGATTTGAACCGATGATCAGGGAGTTGCAGTCCCATGCCTTACCACTTGGCTAAGTCGCCAAAAACAAAAATGACTCCAACGGGATTTGAACCCGTGTTACCGCCGTGAAAGGGCGATGTCTTAACCGCTTGACCATGGAGCC
>CAJTOK010000124.1 GCA_910577825.1 uncultured Lachnospiraceae bacterium
TTTTTAACTGTGTGCCTTATAAATGTGCCTTTATGACTGAATAGTAACAAAAAATGGGGAAACTCAAACGGAATGTCTATTGACCGTGTATTTATAAGGCTGTATAATTAAAGAAATCCAGCCTGGCAATTTTAAAATTTATGGGTGGAACGGAAGGGGTTTAAATGAATACTAGGATTTATAATGCAAAAATTATTACAATGGCAGATGGCACCAGTATTTTAGAGGGTGAAATCCATATCTGTGGTGAACGTATTTCTTTTACAGGGACAAAGGAAGAAGCAGAGAAACTGGAAGGGCTGCCTGTATGGGACAGGGAAATTGACGCCTGCGGCAATGTAATAATGCCAGGTTTTAAAGATGCGCATACGCATTCTGCAATGACTTTCCTGCGTTCGTATGCAGATGACCTTCCATTGCATGAGTGGATTTATAACAGGGTTTTCCCTATGGAAGCGAAACTTACAGAGGAAGATGTTTTATGGTGTTCAAGGCTTGCAATACTTGAATACCTTACAAGCGGCATTACGGCAAATTTTGATATGTATATGAAGAATGAAGCTAATGCAAAGGCTTCGTGTGAGGCAGGTTTCAGGACTGTTTTATGTGGCAGTATTAATGATTTTGGCGGGACAATAGAGGAGATTGAGGCGGAATATAACCATTTTAATAATTATAACAGCCTGCTTTCATACCAGATTGGCTTCCATGCAGAGTATACAACTAAAAGGGAAACGCTTGAGGGCATGGCATGTCTTGCAGAAAAGTATAAAGCGCCTGTGTATACGCATAATTCAGAAACGAGGGAAGAAGTGGATGGCTGTATTGGAAGGTATGGCATGACACCTACAGCATTTCTTGACAGCCTTGGAATGTTTAACTATGGCGGGGGCGGTTTCCACTGTGTCCATATGACGGATGAGGATTTAAATATATGCAGGGAAAGAAATATCTGGGTGGTGACTAACCCGGCTTCTAATGTTAAGCTTGCAAGCGGCATTGCCCCTGTAAAGAAGATGCTTGATATGGGCATAGGGATTGCAATCGGGACAGACGGGCCTGCAAGTAACAACTGCCTTGATATGTTCAGGGAGATGTTCCTTACAACAGCGTTACAGAAAGTTTCATTAAATGATGCTTCAGCAGTTAGTGCCAATGATGTACTCTATATGGCAACATCTGGCGGTGCGCTTGCAATGGGGCTTAAAGACTGTGATACACTTGAAAAAGGCAAGTACGCGGATTTAATAATGATAGATTTGAACCAGCCAAATATGCAGCCATTAAATAATATAAGCAAAAACATTGTTTACAGTGGAAGCAAACAGAATGTAAAATTAACAATGGTTGCAGGTAAAATCCTTTATGAAGACGGGAAGTTTAATATAGGCACAGATACAGGTGAAATCTATGCAAAGGCAAATGAAAGCATAACAAGAATGAGAGGGTAAATATATGGATTTTTTTGAGGAGAAGGATGGAAGCCTTATATTCCGTGAGAACGGTGAAACTGTAATGGTAACTCCCTGGGGCAGTGGCAGCCTGAGGGTGCGTTCAGCTATTTTAAATGATATTACAGATTATAGTGCTGCACTTCTTGATGTGCCGCCATCAGAGCCGGAAATTAATATTAAAGAAACAAAAGCTTCAATACGCAATGGGAATATTAAAGCAGAATTAACAGTGCAGTCCTGGGGCAATGCGCTCCAGATAAAGTTTTTTAACCAGAAGGGTGAGTGCCTGCTGTCAGAAATCCCAAATGGCGGTGCACTGGCGCTTAAGGCACGCCAGTTTATACCGTTAAGCGGGGACAGTTTCCAGCTAAAAGTTTCTTTCCTGTCAGACCGCAGCGAGAAAATATATGGGATGGGGCAGTACCAGCAGGAAATCATGGATTTAAAGGGCTGTAACCTTGAACTTGCACACCGTAATTCACAGGCAAGCATACCATTTTATATTTCAAGCCTTGGATATGGTTTCTTATGGAATAATGCGGCGGTTGGTGAAGTGCATTTCGGGCTTAATACCACAGAATGGACTGCAAATTCCACAAAACAGCTTGATTACTGGATTACTGCTGGTGATACCCCCATATGCACTAACTTACTTGTAAAAAATAGAAAACTATGTCATAATAAAAG
>CAJTOK010000125.1 GCA_910577825.1 uncultured Lachnospiraceae bacterium
TTAGCTTTATGCTAAAGGAAGCCCTCACCTCTTTAGGTGGGGGAGGATGTCACAAGATTCTTATGAACTTACAGGCGACTGTATGAACAATATACTTCCAGGAGGCAAGTTTAATGAAGCATACAGGGCACATCTTGATTTAATAGCTGAATACGCTAAACTTATAGAGGGTCCGGTTCTTTTCAGGCCTCTGCATGAAAATACAGGCGGCTGGTTCTGGTGGGGCAATACTTTCTGTACACCAGATACTTACAAGAGCGTATTTAAATATACAGTTGACTATATGCGTGATGTAAAAGGCATACATAATTTTATTTACCTGTACGGGCCAGGTTCAGAAGCAGCAAATGAAGCAGAGTATGAAGAACGTTACCCAGGTGATGGCTATGTTGACATGGTAGGGTTTGACTCATACGACGACAGTCCAAATGAAACTGAAAATTATACCTTCCAGAATGACTTTAAAAACACAATCAGGCTTACTAATTCATTTGCAAAAAAGCATAATAAACTTTTTGCAGTAACTGAAACAGGTATAAAGAATCCTAATGACAAGGCATTGCTTCCTACAGGCAATGGACGTAAAGACTGGTACAATGAAATACTGGATATAGTAACAGATAAGGAATTTAACTGCTGTTATTTTATGCTCTGGTCTAACTATTCAAGTTCAGGTTCATATTATACACCATTTGTTGTAAGTAAAAATAATGATGATAATACCCTTACTGGACATGAAATGCTTGATAATTTTATCAGTTTTTATAATGACCAGAGAAGTATATTTGCATCAGACCAGAAAGAAATTATATTAGACCTGGAAAGTATACAAAAACCACAGAATGCCGGAAAGGAACTTGATGGCTATATTACGGCTCCCGTTTCAGGCAACAGGATTCTTGATGTTACAAATGTACAGGCACAGCTTAATATGGCAACAGATAAAGAAATATTACTTACCATATCAGGCAATGGGAAAAATATAAACTTAGAAACAAAGAAGGATGCGACAGGCAAGGTTTATTCTGCCGTAATCACAAAAGAAAACCTTAATACAATAGGGGAAGCATTACAAGGCAAGATTAGTTTATACGCAGATGGAAAACTTTTACAGGAAATCAGTGTAATCTTTAATGTTGAAGAAAAAGAACTGCCTGCTGAACAGGTAGATGATTTTGAAGCATATGGGGGGCTTACCGTACTTTTAAATAATAAATGGAGTACAAATAAAGGTTCAGGCTGTACAATAGATATTTCACTTGTGGAAGAACCACGTTATGAAGGAAGTTATGCTTTAAAATTAAATTATAATGAAACAAAGAATGGTTATGCAGGCGCTATGATTCCTAAAGAAGCAGACTGGTCAGCTTATAATGCGTTAAAATTCTGGGTAAAACCTGATGGGTAAAACCTGATGGGAAAAACCAGAAAACTGTTGTACAGATTAATGCAGGAAATGGCTCTTATGAAGCATATTTAAATCTATATGATGATTATGCCAAATCAGATACACCTTTACTGGTAACACTTCCTTTTAGTGAATTTATAGATAAAAATGACGGGAAAACAGCATTAGGCGGTGAAGCCTTAAAGAACATAAGCCAGTTTAGTTTCTGGGTAAATGCAATTCCTGGTTCAGACGCATTTGCAAATGGGGAAACAATGGTAAGCGGCACACTTTATTATGATGATATAAGGGCTGTATACGCAGATACCAAAGTACCAGTTTTTGAGCCGGCAGGAACTAAGCCGCAAGAGCCAGAAAAGCCAACAAATAAGCCAGCAGATACACCTGTGCCAACAAACAAGCCACAGACATCTTATCCATATATCCCGTCCAATCCACAGGGCGGGGGAAGCCAGACGCCAGGAGGGACACAGGCACCAGCAGCATCACAGGTACCAGGCAGCACACAGGCACCAGCAGCAAGCCAGGCGCCGGCAGCGTCACAGGCACCGGGCAGCACACAGGCGCCAGCAGCAAGCCAGGCACCAGCAGCGTCACAGACACCAGGTACAACAACAGAGATTAAGAAAGATGATGTTACAGGTGCAGTTACAGAGATTACAACAACAAAAGACAATAATATTACAACAGTTGTTGAGAAAACCACACTGGCTGACGGCACAG
>CAJTOK010000126.1 GCA_910577825.1 uncultured Lachnospiraceae bacterium
TTTTCTTCTTTGGATGACGCTATTTACTCCTTTTTTCAAGTTGAATGACTATATCGTTTCCTGCTGCTGTAAATACTATTGTCTTGTTTCTTGCTGTTGTCTGTTCGTACTGCTCTAATACAACGCCTTTGTATGTTTTGCTGCCAATATTTATGGTAAAGTAATGCCCTTTTAGTTCCCATGTACCGTTATAAGCCCCTGATACCGTGCCATCTGCGTTTAAAGTTATTCTTTCAGACTGTATGCAGTCTTTGTCTGAAGTTGTTGTCTTGGCAAATGTATTCCTGTGGTATATAAATTCATAGTCACCTGCAATGTTTTCTGTGCTGTAACTGTCTTTTATTGTTTCACCATTATATTCATATGGTGCAGTCACAAGCCAGCCGTCTTCATTTGCAAATGTCTGGTGTGTGTGGAATGTGTAGCTGTCTGATTGTGAAGTCCTTGTATGGAATTGTATAAATGTTTTTCCATTGCCATCATCTGTTGCTGAATTGCCCCCTTGTGATACATAGGCATTTTCCATAAATGAAAACTGGTAGTTGTCCATTACCCTGAGCCCGAGTGCGTATTTCTGGAGGTCTTTTACAGCTTCATTGCCTTTTGGGTCATAATACGGGCCTTCCGGGTTTTCGGCACGCATAAGGCGCATATTGTAACCGCCATAGTTCTGGAGGTTGCCTGTGGAAATCCAGAGATAGTAATAATAGCCTGTGGATGAACTGCTATTTGCCACCATCTGGATATATGGGCCTTCGCCGTTGCTGTTGGCAATTTTTTTCCCGTAGTATGGGTCATCTGTGGAAAGTGTACTGTCTGTTCCATCCCCGCTGTCTGCATAGTTTTCACCACGGAGCCCTGTTACATTGTCAAGTTTTAACAGCCGTATCCCGCCTGTAGTTGTAAATGAGCCATAAACCATCCACAGCCTGCCATTATGGTCATAAAATACAGTTGCATCTATACAGTCAGGACTGCTGCTGCCAAGTTTTGCATATTTGCTTTCTTGGGCCTGTGCATCTGTAATTCCAAGGGCAGAAGCAACATTTGTTTTGTCTATATCGCTGCCATCTGTTTCCATACCTGAACATACAATTATTCCTTCATATTTGTACGGACCATCAGGATTGTCTGATGATGCCATTGCAATACAGCATTTTGTGCCTCCATCAACTATTGAAACATACATACAGTATTTTTTCATGTCTGTATTGTAAATAATATCTGGTGCCCACAGGTTCTGGCTTGCACCTTTAGGCATTGTATAAGCGTAGGCTTCTGCAAATTCTTCTGTATATTTCTTTGTAAAAAGTTTGCTTGAGGAAGAGTAATTGCTTCCAGAAGATGCTGCTGTACTGTATCCTTTTAAATCTGATGAAACTGCTGACATAAGGTGTGAACCAAATGTATAATATTTGCCAGAAACAGGGTCCCTGTATACTGACGGGTCATGTATTGCCATATCGGGATGTACTACTTTAACAGTACATTCTGCTGTTTTTCCATCTGGTGATTTTGCAGTTACAACAGCTTTTCCAAACATTTTAGCTGTAACTCTTCCATTATTGTCCACTTCAAGTACATCTTCATTGCTGGAAGAATACTGGGCACTTTTCTGTGTGCCGTATAATGTAAGGTTCTTTGATGTTGTGGTATCATTTCCTTCCAGGGTAATTGTTAATGACTTTGATGCAAATGCCATCTGGTAATTTTTAACAGCAATTTTTACCCTGGCATTTATCTTTTTATCTTCTTTTAATGTGGCGGTTACATATGCACTTCCTGCTTTTACTGCTGTTACTTTGCCTTTTTGTGATACTTTAAGCACTTTTTTATTAGAAGATTTAAATGAAACACTTTTTTTCTTTACATTTGTATATTTCACTTTTAAAGATGTGGTTTTCTTCTTTTCTTTCCAGCCTATATACAAAGTCTTTGCGCCTGGTTTTACAGTTATGCTGGCTTTGGATGCCTTTTTTGCAGCAGCATCTGCATAGCCATATGCGGGGCTGCCCCCATATGCACTAACTTAACAAAAATGCTGGCATCTGTAACCTGTCTGTTTTCCG
>CAJTOK010000127.1 GCA_910577825.1 uncultured Lachnospiraceae bacterium
GAGGTTAATTTAAATATATAATTAATTAGCAGCCAATATATAAGTTACCAGTATTTGCTATATAAAAAGTTATAAAGCGTTGCTTATTGAGGAAATACAATAAGCCCAGAACGCATAAATAAAAAGAAAAAAGAAAGGAGATACTGCCAGGTACAGCAAAGTGTCCTTATTTCAGGCAGTAAATAAAGCATGTTAAGTAAAAAAAAGGTAATTAACTGGCGTACAGGCAAGAAAATACTTGCAAAAACAGTGGCATTATCCATGTGTGTAAGCCTTTTCCAACCGGGGGGGGGTACTAAGGTTTTAGTACATGCCGCAGAAGAAACAGGAAATGAAATAATTAAATGGGATTTTGAGGGCAGCCAGGAACATGGATGGAACATTCCAGATGGTGATAAAAATATATTATCAGATTTGGGCGTTACAGATGGCAGACTAGGAGCAACTTATAAAGGGGATGTTAATAACAGCTGGAATCAGGCAGGAATAGAAATATATCCAGATAGTAATACTGATTTTAATGGAATGGATAAAGTTTCATTTGATTTTTATTATAAGGATGATAATAAAAAAATGGAGATTTATCAGTAAAAATTTTTGTACAGGATTCAGAGTGGAAAGATATTATTACAGGAGATAACGATACAATAGATATTACAAATAATGGAAGCCTGAAACCAATAAAAATGGAAGATGGTTTTAATAAAGTAACTTTAAGTTTTAATCTTGATAAAAACAAAATTACTAGTTCAACAAAGATAGGCAAACTCAACATTTCAGTTGTAGGGAAATCTACTGATTATAACGGAGAAGTTTATTTTGACAATATTACAATCAGTAAACCAGGAAGTACAACTGAACCGGTACCTGTACCAGATTCTACTATATATGATTTTGAAGATGGTACAGAACAAGGCTGGACAGTTGGGGGCTGGGGTGACAAGGATATTATTAGCGTAAGCAATGAGCAAAACAGGCTTAAAGCACAACTTGATTACTCTGCAAACGCTGGTGATGGCTGGGCACAGTCATCAATAGGACAGTCCAGACTGGATAATGTTGATTTTGCTGGCAAAGACAGCATTTCATGTGATTTTTATTATAGAGATGACCTTAAAACGGCGGGTAATTTTACACTAAAATTAGTTGCTAAAGCTAATGTAAATGGCACCGAAAAGGAAATAATGACTGGTGATGGCTGTATAGCTGTTACAGATAATGCAGATTTACCTTCAGAAGTTAAAGATGGCTGGACAAAGAAAACTGTAACTTTCCAGTTAGACGGGGTTGAAGGAAAGACTGTTCCAGCAAAAGAACTTATATTTGTAATTGTAGGAAGAAATACTGATTATAAGGGAGCAGTTTATTTTGATAATATCAAAATATTTAAAGAAACTTATGAAAATAAGGGTTATGTAACTTCAACTATACCAGTTGGTACAAAGACTGTTATCAGTGATACAGCTACAGCACTGTCAGTAAATGGAACAAACTATAACTATGCAGATAGTGTAAAACTTGCTGATGACCAGGCAGATAAAAAAACATTGGCGCTTTACCAGTACCTTAAAGCTGTCGGGGAATCTTCTTCTGTTATTTATGGCCATATGGAAGATACAGTGCTTAAAGCAGGGTCATCAGCTCTTTCTTATTCCGATACAGAAGATGTAACTGGTTCAATCTCTGCTATTGACGGGCTTGACTGTGGCGGACATTTCAGTGGTTTTGCAAATAAATTTATTAGCAGGTATCCAGAAGAAGCAGAAAAACTTAAAATAGTTGATGATGATAGCACGGCAGAGGATGATATTAAGGCAGCAGCAGCTTTTTCTAATATATCAATTCAAAATGGTGCTATTATAACACTGTCATCACATATGCCTAACTTTGCATATGCTGAAAAGAAAGAAAATGCAGACAGCATAAATAAAACTTATGATAAATTTAACTATTTAACCTATTGTAGCAAGAAGTCCCCCACTTCTAAAGTGGTGGGATGAATTG
>CAJTOK010000128.1 GCA_910577825.1 uncultured Lachnospiraceae bacterium
TGGAAACGGTATTCAAGCGGATAGCCGAGGAACAGATAACAAAAAGGGTTAAGGAGATAGCGGAAAACAGCGTAAATTAGCACTGGAAACGGAAAAGGGAATATAGTATAATAGGAATTGAGGAAGTCCCTTTTCATCAAGGAGGACGAAATGAAAAGGGCAAAACTGAATAACGACAAAATCACTGCTTTATATTGCAGGCTTTCCAAAGATGACGGTACGAACAACGAAAGCATGAGTATCAGCACACAGAAAACCATGCTGAAAGATTATGCAAAGCGCAACGGTTTTCTGAACTGCCAGTTCTACGTTGATGACGGTTACAGCGGTACGAACTACGACCGCCCCGCTTTCCGACAGCTTATCGAGGACATACAGGACGGGGAAGTGTCAACGCTCATCACAAAAGACCTGTCACGTTTGGGGAGGAATTACCTTGAAACGGGTACTTATATCGAGGTATTTTTCCCTAATCATAACGTGCGGTACATTGCAATCAATGACGGGGTGGACTCCATAGACAACGCACAAATGGATATTACACCGTTCCGCAACATCATCAATGAAATGTACGCAAAGGACACGTCAAGGAAAATCAAGAGCGCACTCCACGCAAGGAAAATGCAGGGCAAGTATATGGCTACTACCGCCCCATTCGGTTATCAGAAAGACGAGAAAGACCATAACCACCTTGTCATTGATGAAGTGACCGCCCCCGTTGTGGAACTGATTTTCTCAATTGCCGAGGAGGGTGTGGGGCTTCACACTATCTGTAACCGCTTGCGTAAGGCAAAAGTGCTGAAACCGAGTTTCTATAAAAAGGAACTGTTTGAGCGTTTTATGGACGAGGAAAAAATGTATGACTGGGATACTGCCTATGTCAGTCAGATATTGCACAATCCCGTCTATGCAGGAAACCTTACTGTTGCGGACAAACCAACCAAGACCATGCGTTCCAAGAAAAGACAGTATATCCCGTTTGCAGAGCGTGAAGTCATTTATGGCACACATGAGCCAATCATTGAACAGAACCGCTGGAACAATGTGCAGAAGATTTTACAGAGCCGACCACCTGTTATCGGGGAAAGTTCAAGTGGATATGACAACATTTTCCGAGGGGTTATCAAATGCGCCGATTGTGGGAGTGCCATGCTTGCCAAAGTCGAGCAGAAAAGAAAGCGTAACAATGTATTAGACAAAACTTTCTACTGCTGTACCAAATACCGTAAGTTTGGAAAAGACGGGTGTTCATCACACAACATTGAAGCGAGGACGGTTCACGAAGTTGTGCTTGCGGATATTCAGAAACACGCAGGACAGGCACTGACGGACAGGAAAGCAATGGTAACGGAAATTGCGGAGCGTCTTAATCTCCAACTGTCAGCGGATAAGGAACAGCAGAAAAAGGAACTAAGGCAATGTAAACAGCGAGTGTCGGAAATAGAAAACCTGTATGCCAAACTGTACGAGGATTTGACAAGGGAACTGATAACGGAAAAGCGTTTCCAAATGTTGTCGGCACGATATGACAGCGAGCAGGAAGAACTGACAGCCAAGATAAAGGAACTTGAAAAAAGTGCCATAGCGGACAAAGAGCAGTTATCTTCCATTGAGCAGTTTGCGGAGCAGATAAGCGGTTATGCAGGAATAACAGAACTCAATTTTAAGATAATCAATCAACTTATAGAAAAAATTCTTGTTTCTGAACCCGTAGAAGTTGACGGGCAGAAAATTCAACGACTTACTATCCATTACAAATTCATAGGGGCACTGGAAACCCTTGAATAATGGATATTTTCTAAGTCACCTATTCCAACTATCCAACAGATGTTTATACAAAAGGTGCTGTGAAACAGGCATGGCATCTCCATTATGCACTGGACTTGTTTTCATTAAACTGCCAGC
>CAJTOK010000129.1 GCA_910577825.1 uncultured Lachnospiraceae bacterium
AATACCTTTGAGAACCTATAATTGAGGTGTTTTTTCTTAAGTTCGCGCTTATGGGATATAGCACTGGTAATGAATGAATCAGCGGAGGTAAGGTCTTCTACAAGGGGAATTGTCGGATATGAAACAGAAGAAATGATTAATACCATGAAGGAACAGCATGATGAAGCTGTTGCTAATTTTGAAAAACTGTTAGAGCCGGTCCGTGCTACAATGATAACAAAAGAAGGAATGGCCTGTATGGAAGCCATTGATAAAGCATGGGCAGAGTACAAGGAGATTGATGCCAAGGCAGCTGAATTAGGGGCAACAACTGATAAAGAAAAGTGTATACAGGCGCAGAAGATGATGATAGAAGAGGCAGCGCCGAAATATAATGCACTTGATGATGCACTGGAAGGCCTGATGGCATTAAATTTACAGGAGGGCAAGGATGAAAGGGCATTTAATAAAATGCTGCTTTATATTTCATTTGCAGTAATTGCAGTTGTTATCATTATCATTGTCCTTTATTCAGCTAAGCTTTCAACAGTAATAGCAAGGAGTATTGAAAAGCCCCTTATTGCATTAAAGGACAGGTTTGTTACATTTGCTGAGGGAGATATAGATTCACCGCTTCCAGTAGTTGAAACTGAAGATGAAATTTCAGAACTTGTGAAAGGTTTGTCAATTATGTCTGAAAGAATCAGGGATATAATTACAGACTCTGGAAGGCTGCTCAGTGAAATGGCAGATGGAAACTTTGCTATTGCAACAGAATGTGAAGAGCAGTATACAGGTGCATTCCAGGTTTTACTGACAGGAATGAGGAAGATGAACCGCCAGATAGATACTACAATTAAAGGCGTGAGTGATGCTTCAGGGCAGGTAATGACTGGCTCTGCAAATCTTGCAGAAGCTGCACAGTCTGTAGCAGAAGGTGCAACTGACCAGGCAGCAGCAGTTGAAGAAATGCAGGCAACAATTGATGAACTGAGCAATGGCATTAAAACAACAGCTGATGAACTGGAGAAATCATATAATGAGGCACGTAAATATGCAGATATGGCAGAAGGCAGCCGTGAGGACATGGAAGCTATGGTGGATGCTATGCTCCGTATAAGTGAAGCATCTGAGAAAATTGGAGAGATTATTGTACAGATTGAAGATATTGCAAGCCAGACCAACCTGCTGTCATTAAATGCTTCTATTGAAGCAGCAAGGGCAGGGGATGCAGGAAAAGGGTTTGCAGTAGTTGCAGACCAGATACGCAATCTTGCAGAACAGAGTGCAAAATCAGCAGTAGATTCAAAATCACTTATAGAAACTGCCATTAATAAAGTGGAAGAGGGAAGCAATAATGCAACAAAAGCTTCTGTTTCATTAAAAGAAGTAGTAGATGGCGTGAAGATGGTTGCAGACAGTGCAAGGAAGATGAAAGAAATATCACTTGAACAGTCAGAAAGTATGCAGCAGGCAGACCAGGCTATAGAAAGGATTGCAGAGATTGTACAGAGTAATTCAGCAGTAGCACAGCAGACATCAGCAACAAGTGAGGAACTGACAGCACAGGCAACGGAATTTAACAATATGGTTTCTGTATTTACTCTCAGGGAATAAATATATAAAAGCAGTATTTTTTAAATAATTTATGATGGCCAGAATAAGGAACAGTGGTTTTAAAACTTTGCCCAGGGCGGCGGGATAGTAATCTATGTTTCATACAGCCGCTCGCAAGGGGCTGGCCGGATTAATGAGATAGCGTAGCCACCCTTTAGCCCGTCAAGGTACAAGGGTGGTTTTTGCTATGTAATGTTATTTATAACGGGAAATTTAACAGGACAAACGCATGAATAAACAAATTGTAAATATTACCAGTTTCTGTTAGAAT
>CAJTOK010000130.1 GCA_910577825.1 uncultured Lachnospiraceae bacterium
TATTAACATAAAACTATATGTTTTGGCAAAAATTATTTATTTTTATACCCTAAAGTATATTTTGTCAATAGTTTTGCGACAACTTTTTCAAAAAAATTTTATGCCAATTTCTGTATTTCCTCTTCAAATAACTCCGCTGATGTCTTGTATTCAAAAATGCCCCTCGGATAATTGTTTATCCATTCTTCAATAAATGCTATCTCTTCATCTGTCCTATCGTCAAAATCTACCCCTTTTGGTATATGCCTACGGATAAGCCTGTTGTTATTTTCATTCGTGCCACGTTCCCAACTGCTATACGGGTGACAGTAAAACACAAATGTACGTTTGCCCTCTTTCAATACAGATTTTTCCATTCCCTCATAATCCGCAAACTCTACCCCATTATCTACGGTTATACTTCTGAATACACCATAAAACATATCGCCCCATTTTCTCTCCAGTCTGTCCAGTGCTTCCACAACGGAGGCTGATGTTTGGTCTTTCAGCTTGATAACAATTTCGTCACGGGTCTTTCTTTCCGTCAGCACAAGCATACAGGACTTTGTAACACCACGCTGCCCCTTTACTGTATCCATTTCCCAATGCCCGAATATTTCCCGGTTCTCTACCTCTTCTGGTCTGTTTTCGATACTTTCCCCTGCACTTGCCCTTTTCTGTACCTTTACTTTCTTGTTGTGTTTCTTCTTTTTACTTTTGATAGGCAAATCTTTATTTGTCAGCTTTAAAAATATGCCGTTGTCTATATATCTGTAAAGCGTCCTTACGCTGATTGTTGTCTTAAACTCAATGCCCGACCTTTCGACCTCTGCCAGTGCTGCCTCCGGGCTAAACTTATCATCTACAATTTTACTTTCTATATACTCTGCTAATTCCCTGTCGTTTCCTATCTTTAATGCCCGACCTTTTCCCTCCTGTGCGTAATCATGTGCTTTCTGTCCTAAATCGCTGCTATACCGTTCCTCCTCTGTATAATCCGAATTTCTATGTATATACTTCCCCTTGTCATATTCCCTATATATGTTGCTTCTATGAAAATGTAATTGTTCTGCTACTTCTGCCTTTGAATGTCCGGCGTTTAATAAAGCCTCCATTTTTATCCTGTCATTATGTGTCATTTGTTTAAATTTCCTCATAGTCGCACCTCCAAACAAAAAGGCAGCAAGGTTTTTATGCCCTGCTGCCCCGCCTTACTTCTTTTAGTCCTCTTCGGTCACTTCTTCTATATCCCCGTTATCTATGTATACAATATAATCAAGCAAGTGCATACCGCTAAACATTATCTTTGCGTCATGCTCTTCTCCGTCCACATACTCATATTGCGATACATACAGATTTCCGGCAACCTTGCTAATGCTCGCACTGGTCTTTGTCGTGAGGTTGATAACCGCTAAAATAGTTTCGTCAGAATCAAAGTAATTTTTATAGCATGATAAGGCATATTCCGTAATGTCAAAATTGTTTTCCGCAATAACCAAGCATTTCCATTTTTCGGTAACGTCATTTCTGACAGAATCGTATTTTGTTGAATATACTTCGGTCATATCTTTATCGCTTATGCCTACTATATTATCCCCTGTCCTGTGTTCTACTGTTTCCTCGGTCTGCTTTTCCGTTTCCGTCTGTTCTGTTTCTTTGTCCTTTTCGTCTGTTTCCGGGGTTGCTAAATCAGCAGTACCCCCGAACTTCTGTTCGCTTTCGGTGTTCTGTGCTACCTGTTCCGTTGCCTGTCCTGTTTCCTGTGAATCGTCCTTGCTGCTGTTTGCCAATAATCCATACCCCAAAAGCACCACAACGACCGCACCAATGATAAGATACTTTTTCTTCATAGCAATTTGCCTCCTTTTATTTTGTGT
>CAJTOK010000131.1 GCA_910577825.1 uncultured Lachnospiraceae bacterium
AAAATTATTTTTATTTTTTTGTTTTTCTGCTTGACTTTTTATAGTTGGTCTTTATAAAATAACCATCCATGATTTCCTATAACAACTTTATCGCTAGAAGACTGCTTAAATTTATATGCTACCACTAGTGACAACCGCAAACCTGTCAACACCCTGCAGTTCATTATCTAACGCTGTCTTTACAATATCGTCAACCGACAGATAATCATACTCTGCTATCTCTGTCTTATGGTGAACCGATTGTGCACAGTATTTACAATTCTCACCGCATTTTCCGCTTTTCCCATTAATGATGGTACATAAATCCACCTTGTCACCACAGAAATGTTTCCTGATCCAATCTGCGCCGTTACATAATTCCTGTAAATTACATTCCAGAAAGAAGGACAGATTATCTTTTCTCGATAAACGCCTTCCTTCTATAATCTCCTTTGCCAATGCAAGCATAATTATTTCTTCTTTCCTTGTTTTTGCACTTTCTTTTATGTATAAAGGGATACCCTGCGGGTGTTTCCGTTTTCAATTTAGTCCGCACGTCTTCCTCATATATTTGTCTGCATTTTCCCTGATATTGGTTATTATCTTATTGCTGCCACAGACTTTACAGCTTTAATTCTTACTGCTAAAACGTACAATCCGTGTCCTCATGGATAACCCGTCCAGCACAAAGATTTTTCCAGTCAGCAGTTCCCCGGCACCCAGCAGATACTTCACTGTTTCCAAAGCCTGAATACTTCCGATTATGCCAGCAACTGCACCAATAATCCCTGCCTGGCTGCAATTTGGAATAGAGCCGCTTTCCGGTATCTCTTCAAAAACACACCGGTAACAGGGATTGTTTCCCGGCACATAAGTCATTACTTGTCCTTCAAACCGTAAAATCCCTGCATGGCAGAACGCTTTTTGCAATAAAACACAGACATCATTAATTAAGAATTTTGTTTCAAAATTATCCACTGCATCAATGATAAAATCGTATTTACTAATTATTTCTTCTGCATTATCTGCTGTTAATGCATGTGGGTATGCCCTTATCTCAATTCTGTCATTCAGCTTTTGCAGAAACAATTTTGCAGATTCTGCTTTATTCACATATTCCGTCTCCATGTTATGTATAATCTGCCTTTGAAGATTTGAGATACTTACTGTATCCGCATCTATAATGCCAATCGTACCCACTCCGGCGCCAGCGAGATAAAGCGCCGCCGGCGAGCCAAGTCCTCCGGCCCCCACAATCAATACACTGGAGTTTTTCAGTTTTTTCTGTCCCTCACTTCCAACTTGGGGAAGAATGATCTGTCTGTCATATCTCCTAACTTCCTCTGCATTTAATTCTTCAACATGATGCAAAAGCCACTTCCGGTACCCTCCTGAGAGGCTATAAGCCTCAAATCCTTTTTGGATTAGTTTTTCAGTTGTCACAATGCTTTTTTCACCATAAGTGCAATACACAATCAGCTTTTTATCTTCCGTAAATCTCTTAAGACTTTCATCATTGCCATCCCAACAGACTGCTCCCGGTATATGGCCATGCTGATATGCGGTTTCACTTCTTATATCAAGACATATGTAACCATCCACAGGCAGCAGACTCATCTGTTGTACAGAAATATTCAAATTACTGTCTCCCAGTTCATTCGTTTTCCACATTTTCTTCTATCTCACTTATTTTTTTAAATATGGCATCTGCCAGCAGCCGGTGTCCTTCCTTGTCCAAATGTTCCTGATCTGCGCTGCTTGGATTTGCATAAGACGAAGCATCCAAAAAGTAAATATTTTCATTCTCACACACTTTCAAATAAATATAGTCATTCAACTTGAAAAAAGGAGTAAATAGCGTCATCCAAAGAAGAAAA
>CAJTOK010000132.1 GCA_910577825.1 uncultured Lachnospiraceae bacterium
TCTTGCTAAAGTATAGCAGGTTTTTTATAATATTTTCAAAAGACTAATTGAAGTATTTTCCCTGACCAGTGTATTGGCCTGCTCTACTTTAAATATACGCATAGCCAATGCACAGAACCTTCTTGAAACTACAAGATATAATATAACTGAAATTGCCTCTATCGCCGGCTATGACAACCCGCTGTATTTCAGCAGGCTGTTCAAAAAGCAGACAGGGCTTTCACCCTCAGAATACAGAAAAGAAAATAATAACTTATAAAATTACATTATTTGCCATGAAGATAATCAAGTGCTGCCTGCATCTGGTTATCTATGGCAAATTCCACACCTTCACCAGCAAGTGTGCTTTTATCAAGCTTTACCTTTATATCAGGGTCAAGCCCTGTTTTATGGATATTCCTCCCTTTAGGTGTATAATACCTGGAAGTCGTCATCTTAATGGCAGTCCCGTCATCTAAACTGAATATAGTCTGCACAATTCCTTTTCCAAATGTTTTTGTACCAACCAGCTTTGCCACGCCATTATCCTGCAATGCACCAGAAAAAACTTCAGATGCGCTTGCTGAATTTCCATTTACAATAATTGCTACAGGGACTTTTACACACTCATCATCCTCTGCAAAATATTCCTCAGCAACCCCGTTTTTATCCTTTGTATATACTAAAAGACCCTTTGGCAGCATCCTGTCAAGCATACCAACAGCCGCAGATAAAAGCCCTCCGCCATTATCGCGCAGGTCTATAATTAATGATTCCATGCCTGAAGCTTCAAGAGTACCAACTGCATTCTTAAACTGTTTGTTTGTGACCTCTTCAAAGCCCGTTACTTTTATATATCCAGTATTTCCCTTAAGCATTCTTGATGAAACTGTATTCTCCTCAACCTTGCCACGTGTAATCTCAATATCAAGATAATCATTCTCACCTTCACGTACAACCTTTAAAACAACCTTTGTCCCCTCTTCCCCTTTTATCTTAGAAAGAACAGTTGTAAGGTCCTGCCCCACAATATTTTCACCATCAACAGCATAAATAATATCCCCTGCCTTTATTCCCGCTTTCTGGGCGGGGCTTCCATCAAAAGGCCTGACTATAGATATATCGCCCGTCTTCTTCTTTTCAACAACTGCACCAATCCCACAATATGTCCCACTTGATTTCTCAGTAATATCTTTATATTCATCCACTGTATAATACTCAGCATAATCATCACCAAGACCATTAAATATGCCTTTATATATAGAATCCGCCATCTTCCCGCCATCTATTTCATCAAGGTAATATTTATCTATATATTTCCCTATAAACTCCGCTTTCCTGCTGATTTTTTTCTTTAATTCAATATTACTGCCTGCTGGTGGAAATACAAGCTCTGCCTTCCCTGTAAATATAAGCACCATTAATAACAGCATTATGGACGTTATGCCAGATACAAGGCCGGCCACAAACACCTTTGAAATATTTTTTCTATCCATTACCATTCCTCTTTCCATACAAACTTTTCTATAAATTAATCCCATGCCACTTCCAGCAGCATAAATAATATATGTTTCTGCATATAAAACTAATTTATGCACCAGTAAATATTTTAATGCTTGCATATTTTTGCAAACAAGCCATAACCATAATATATCAAAAAATGGAGTATGTAAACATTAAAACAGGAGGGCTGCCCATTTTTTGTTGTGAAAAGTTTTTATTAATGGGCTGGCAATTCCAAAGTGTTCCATGAACAGCCCGCTTGCGCTTGAACGTCACACGCAACGGCGCATAAAGCCCCACAGTACGGGGCTTAAACGCCGGCGG
>CAJTOK010000133.1 GCA_910577825.1 uncultured Lachnospiraceae bacterium
TGTCTGCCTTAACCCACCGTCTAAAGCCAGTGGGATTGCGGCAGCCTTATTTCAAGGAAAAATATTATTTAATCCTGCACTTATGCCTTGCCACCGCCATACACATATTTTTCTATTTTACATTCATGCTTTTTTGTTTTTTTATCATAGTTTATTCCTGCCAGAACCAGGTTTCCCTTATAATCCTTTAGGGCGTCTATATACTGTTTTTCTTTTATCTGCTTTATAGCCCCGCCAGCAGTTCCATCTGCTTTTAATTCAATTACAAGAGCCGGCTTATTAGAAAACCTCTTAGGAATAAATACTATATCTGCAAAACCAAGGCCTGCCGGAAGTTCCCTTTTTAAAATATACTCATTCATAGCATTATAATAAGCAAGGGTTATTACACAGCTTAGGGAATTTTCATCATTATATTTTAATATTGACGTATTATCCATATGGATCTGCCCAATACAAGAAGCAACACTGCTTTCATCACCTGCAAGTGTCAGTTTCAAAAGCCTGTCAGAAGCTTCCACAGCTTTTACTACTGTATCCCATCCTGTATTTTTTACAGCTGCCTGGAACTCTGTCTTAATTTCTTCATTTGGAATATATACTTCTTTTTTATCCGGGCTGTACGCAAGGTATCCCAGATGTACAAGCAGTGTCAATACATCATCTTTATCATTAAAAGATTCCATGTCATTTAAAAAAGAAAACGTATTTACAGTACATCTGTTCCCGGAAAGCAGCTGGATAATACTGTCTTTTAAACCATCAAAATTTAAACTGATATATCCTTTTAATGATTCAAAACTCTCTGTACGTGTCCAGTAACTGCCGCACTTCCGTCTTTGCACCGCCTCAATAATGGAATTGGGATTATAAATATGCTCTTCTTTCTGTATAACAGTTTTATCTGGTTTTTCTTCCATTACCATAAAAGAATAGCCATCATACCAGTATTCCATTTCATCAAAATCCATATTATATTTACTGCATATATCCTTTACCTCTTTTCTTGTAAAGCCTGTGTATCCTGCTAACATTCCCGGCTCAAGCATTGTATATTCTTTAAAATTATTTAATGCAGATTGTGTATTGTATTTTTTAATTGGCAGAATACCTGTTAAATATGCCAGTTTTAAAAAACCGGCAGATACCGGGCTTTTAAACATACCCCTTAAAAAATCAATATAATATTCCTGCGCTTTTAAATTGCCTCTTGCTTCCCTGAATAATGTATCCCATTCATCTATTATAATTATAAACTTTTCTCTTGTATCAATATAAATCTTTGCTAAAGTCTTTGGCAGGTCATACGCATCTGCTGCTACAGACATTGGATATACACTACGCAGTTCCTCTATTATCTCATTCTGGAACAAATCAGTCATTTTTACAATATCATTTTGTTTCTTTGCAAAACGTAAAAAATCGTTCATATCTGCATATATTACATTGTATTTATTTAAATGCAATGTAAAGTCCTTATTTCTGGAGATACAAAGCCCCCCAAATAAACTGCCAGAGCTGCATCCCTTGCTATAGTATGCTGCCAGCATTTTTGCCGCCATGGACTTGCCAAACCTTCTTGGGCGGCTTACACACAGGCAGGATTGTTCTGTACCTAAACATTTATTAATAAACCTGATTACCCCTGTTTTATCTATATAGATTTCAGAATTTACTGCATTCTGGAACCCTTCATTGCCTGGATTAAGATAAATCCCCATACTGTACCGTTACTGAAAACTTATAAAAAGTTAATAAAATTATCTTATAACTTATAAAA
>CAJTOK010000134.1 GCA_910577825.1 uncultured Lachnospiraceae bacterium
AACACAGGTTATAAAAACCCTTTATTGGTAATAACTTTTTATGCGGTTATCCTGTTCCTGGTATATTTTATCTTGCAGCAATGGCAGATATGTTGTATTATGGATAATATTAATTTGCAGTATTTTTACTATAAGTGCTTCTGGCGGGATAATGCTTTAGAAAAAGCAGTTATTCCTGCAGATTTCAGAAAGGAATGGAAAAACATGGATAAGGAACTTGTTATTGTACTGGATTTTGGCGGACAGTATAACCAGCTTATTGCACGGCGTGTAAGGGAATGTAATGTGTATTGTGAAGTCTATCCATATACACTGGATATAGGGAAAATCAGGGAAATGAATCCAAAGGGGATAATCTTTACCGGAGGGCCGGACAGCGTATATAATGAAGAATCACCACGCTGCAGCAAGGAAATACTTGGGCTTGGCATACCTGTACTTGGCATATGTTATGGTTCACAGCTTATTGCTTATCTGTCAGGAGGTAAAGTCCAGACTGCACCAGTCAGTGAATTTGGAAAGACAGAAGTAAGTATAGACAGCAGTTCTGTTTTATTCCAGGACGTACCTGGAAATATAACAGCATGGATGAGCCACACAGATTATATTGCAGAAGTCCCGGAAGGTTTCAGGATTTGTGCAGCTACACCTGTATGCCCTGTAGCAGCAATGGAATGCAAGGAAAAGAAACTCTACGCAATACAGTTCCATCCAGAAGTAATGCATACACAGAAAGGAACTAAAATACTTTCTAATTTTGTTTATAACGTATGTGGATGTACCGGTTCATGGAAAATGTCATCATTTGTAGATGAAACAATTAAAAATCTCCGTGAAAAAGTTGGAAATGGCAAGGTCCTGTGTGCACTGTCAGGCGGTGTGGACTCGTCAGTGGCAGCAGTCCTTTTATCAAAAGCAGTTGGCAGGCAGCTTACATGTGTATTTGCAGACCACGGGCTTCTCCGTAAAAATGAAGGAGATGAAGTCGAAGCTGTATTTGGGCCAGACGGGCCATATGACCTGAACTTTATCCGTGTAAACTGCCAGGAGCGCTTTTATGGAAAACTTAAAGGTGTGACAGAGCCAGAGCAGAAACGTAAAATAATTGGTGAAGAATTTATAAGGGTATTTGAAGAAGAAGCAAAAAAAATAGGGGCAGTTGACTTCCTGGTACAGGGGACAATATACCCTGACGTAATCGAATCAGGACTTGGAAAATCAGCAGTAATCAAATCACACCATAATGTAGGAGGGCTTCCAGAATATGTTGATTTCAAAGAAATAATAGAACCACTCCGTATGCTGTTTAAAGATGAAGTACGCAGGGCAGGAATTGAGCTTGGAATACCAGAACACCTTGTATTCAGGCAGCCTTTCCCAGGACCAGGAATCGGAATAAGGATAATAGGTGAAGTTACAGCAGATAAATGCCGTATAGTGCAAGATGCAGATGCAATATACCGTGAAGAAATAGCTAAAGCAGGACTGGACAAAAGCCTTGGACAGTACTTTGCTGCCCTTACAAATATGCGTTCAGTAGGCGTTATGGGTGACGGAAGGACTTACGATTATGCTGTAGCATTACGTGCCGTAAATACATCTGACTTTATGACAGCCGAACCAGCACAGATACCTTGGGAAGTGCTGGGGAAAGTGGCATCAAGAATTGTTAATGAAGTAAAAGGAGTAAACAGGGTGCTGTATGACTGTACAGGGAAACCACCAGCAACTATTGAGTTCGAGTGATGAAATGGGCTTTAGAAAGCTAGTGTT
>CAJTOK010000135.1 GCA_910577825.1 uncultured Lachnospiraceae bacterium
CTCATATTTACATTTTAACATATTTTCTTCCTGATTTAAAGTGGAATTAGTATACCTTGTACGTGGGAAAATGTATGGAAACCATGTTGCTTATTATGAAGAAAACCTGTATACAGATGATGTTTTAAGAGAGGAGATTTTAAAGCAGATAAGAAACGGGGCGGTAGATGATTACGCTTCTAAGAATCTTTTGCATACAAGAAAACAGATTGCAAAGACAGAGGAACAGATAAAGCAGAAGGCAGTACAGATAATGCGTTCTAATAAGGAATATATGGCAGACAGTTATTCTACTGTGCGCAATGGGAGAGTGTGTGTTCCTGTAAAAAAAGAATTTAAATCAAGGATACCTGGTACTGTCTTAGGACAGTCGGCAACAGGAAGTACATTTTTTATTGAACCTGCCAGCATTGCAAAATATTATGAAGAATTGCAGCTTCTTAAAATTATTGAAGAAAATGAGGTATACCAGATTTTATACACTTTGACTTCAATGGTTGCTGCAAAGACAGATATTATAAATGAAAATACAAGGGTAATTGAAAAGCTTGATTTCATATTTTCAAAAGGAAAGTTAAGTATTGATTTGGATGCGGCAGAACCAGCAGTTAATACAGAAAGAAGAATTGTATTAAAAGATGCCAGACATCCTTTAATGGATAAAAATATAAATGTGCCATTGCAGTTTAGAATGGGGGACGGCATAAATGGAATAGTAGTAACAGGGCCAAATACAGGCGGGAAGACAATAGCAATTAAAACAGTTATGCTTAATTGTATAATGGCACAATGCGGGCTGCATGTTACATGTAAAGAAGCGGACATATGCCTGAACAGTTCATATTTTTGTGATATTGGCGACGGGCAGGACCTTGCAGAAAATCTTTCTACATTTTCCGCACATATTAAAAATATACTAGGGATTTTAAGGGAAGCAGACAAGGAAAGCTTTGTAATAATAGACGAACTTGGTTCTGGCACAGACCCTGCAGAGGGAATGGGAATTGCCATTGCTGTATTAGAGGAGCTTAAAAAAGAAGGCTGCATGTTTCTTGTTACAACACATTATCCCGAATTAAAGGAATATGCAGACAGAACCCATGGGATTATTAATGCAAGAATGGCTTTTGATAAAGAAACATTACGCCCTGTTTACCAGATGGTAATAGGTGAGGCAGGTGAAAGCTGTGCGTTTTATATTGCAGGCAGGCTTGGTATGCCTGGAAGCATGTTAAAAACAGCAATACTACATGCGTATGGTGAAGATGCAGTTAAGAATTATAAAATAGAGAATAAAGAAAATATTAAAAATGCAGTGAAGGGCAATAAAGTCCGCAAGATAAAAGTACAAAAGCAGCAAAAAGAACTTAGGAATAAATATAATATAGGTGACAGTGTTATAGTTTTTCCAGACAGGAAAACAGGTATTGTATGTGAACCAGTTAATGAAAAAGGTGTTCTCAGGGTACAGCTGAAAGATAAGAAAATCTGGATTAACCATAAAAGGGTTAAATTACAGGTGGCTGCTGCAGAATTATACCCTGAAGGCTATGATTTCCAGATTATATTTGATACTGCAGATAACAGGAAAACCAGACATGATATGGAACGTAAATACACAGATAAAATTATAGAATATAATAATTAAAAATATCTTTTATTCTATGTCTGTGTCTGTTATAATTGGCATTATAAAATAGTCTCTCGGATTTATAAGAGCTAGTTTAGATTTGTGTATTGACAACTGAATACTGTG
>CAJTOK010000136.1 GCA_910577825.1 uncultured Lachnospiraceae bacterium
AAGGGTTTATAGGAGTTCCCTTTGAATAACCTAAATACATTATACAAGGAGATACGCCATGCATATCAGTACAAAATGTTCCGTTGCTATTCATTGTCTTATTTTTATTTTCGAATATGGAGATACGCAAAAAGTAACCAGTGACCTTTTAGCGTTATCTACCGGGACCAACCCTGTTACAATCCGGAAAATCATAAGCTCGTTGAAAAAAGATGGCATACTATCTGTTAAATTTGGTACAGGTGGTACGACATTGAATTGTCTGCCAAATGAAATTACATTATACCGCATATGCAAGGCAATAGAACCGGACTTCGCTTCTAAGCTTATCGGACTTCACCCATTGCCTTCACCGTTATGTCCTATAGGGAAAAACATACACAATGTATTGAATTGTTCTTACCAGAAAATTAGCAATGATTTATGTGAAAACCTAAAGAATATCACGTTTGAAAATATCATTTCTGACTATCATAAAATTCAACATGGCTACAAATAATTTCATTTCTAAAAAGACGGATATTGTTGTTTGGATAGAGAAAGATTCCGTATTATCCGACATTGTAAAAAACAAAACTCCTAGATTTTTCCACAATGTCTACATCTACGGAATCTATCTTATTCATTCTATCTTTTTATATCAAGAAAAATTTTTTACTAATCAGGAAATGCCTGCATATTTATTATACACAGAGCCATTTTAATCTTTTCTGCCCTCTGCATAGAGTGTTTTCTTTCTGCAAAATTCATTTTACAGTGTTATACCCGCCTTTTTGGCAAAATAATCTTTTTTCCCGATAAGTTCTGGTTGTTTTTTCTTTGGCAGATTGTTGAATAAATCCTGCCAGCATCAACCAATAAAATATCTTCATCTTCTGTGTAGGACACTTTTTCTGTCTTAAAGTTTACCCCCCCCCTTTTCATACAGCCCAATGTTATGTCCTTTCTGCTTTTCTTGTTTTTTCGTTCATTTGCATTTTCTGATTATGTTAAATGTATAATGTCCTATTGCCGTAAACAGTTCCAGCACCGCTATGTAGTCCAAAAGGAACTGTACTACTGGTTCTTCAAAATCAAAAAATGCAAATTGATTTTGCAATAGTAAATAACTGCCGATGTCCCGTTTTATAAACGCATACACACCATATCCTGCAATTATCAGGGCAATGGTACGAAACACCCATGTCCGCATAGCAGATGAATTTTTTGTCAGCCGTTTTGCCATTCCCATCATCATATTCCAATGAAATCCAAGGTGAAGGCTCATAAAAACAAATCCCCAATAAGCTGAGAGCATATGCAGATTTCTCGCAAATGATAATCCATTGCCAAATGGCAGGAACGAAAATATATGGCGGGATAGCATTACGCCGCTGAATATAGAGCCTGCTACCCAAAACAAAACCAACACAACAAGTACGGTTTGCAGAATTCTCAAGGTAGTATATTTGCCCTTTATCATATTTTTCGTCCATCTGCTATTTAAAATGTGGTGCAGAATAAAAAGCACAAACATAATGATACCAAGCAGTTCATGGGATACCTGCCCAATCAGCCCATATGTCATCAAAAGCAAGAGTACCGCTGTCATTGCAATG
Organism: uncultured Lachnospiraceae bacterium; assembly: GCA_910577825.1. Lineage (GTDB taxonomy): Bacteria > Bacillota > Clostridia > Lachnospirales > Lachnospiraceae > Butyribacter. The sequence goes on from CAJTOK010000136.1 coordinate 1,599, forward strand.
TCTGTCACTATTTTTACACTCTGTTTTCTTTTCATCTTTTTCACCACCTAGTATAATAATGATGTACTCAATCAAGAGTACTTGTTTATAAGTTCCTACAAATCAGATAACAGAAGAAGGTGTTCTTCCTTCGTCAGATGTTATCCTAAA
>CAJTOK010000137.1 GCA_910577825.1 uncultured Lachnospiraceae bacterium
ATTTTATTATGGCATAGTTCTCTATTTTTTACAAGTAAGTTAGTGCATATGGGGCAGGCACCGCCATGTAATGGGCAAGAGCAGTGAATGGTGGGAGATGTTAAAGATTGGCGGAGGTGCAGCTCCTATTGAAACAACAGAAGGCTGGCTTCTTTTCTACCATGGTGTGACAGGTACATGTAATGGCTATGTTTACAGTATCGGGGGTGCAATCCTTGATATAGATAACCCTTCCGTTGTAAAATACCGTTGTGAAAACTTCCTGCTTACACCACAGGAGTGGTATGAAGAACGGGGGTTTGTTCCAAATGTGACTTTCCCATGTGCAACAATACATGATTCAGAGAGCGGCAGGATTGCAATATATTACGGGGCTGCTGACACATATGTAGGGCTTGCATTTACTACTGTGGAAGATATCGTGGCTTATATTAAGGATAACAGCGTAACAAGGGAATCCGATACAGAAATTGGCATAAGGTAAGGCAGGCAGCAGGAGGATTGTTATGTATGTATTTGTTGATGAAATAGAAACACATCTTAGAGAAAAGCTTGTTCCTTTCTGGGAGAAGCTTAAAGATACAGAATATGGCGGATACTATGGATATATGGGATATAACCTTGCAGTTGATAAACATTATGAGAAGGGATGTATATTAAACAGCAGGATTTTATGGTTCTTTTCAAATGCGTATATGCTTCTTGAGGAAGAGCATCTTAAAGACGCTGCAGTACATGCGTATAAATTCTTTAAAGATTACTGTATGGACTATGATAATGGCGGGGTATACTGGTCGGTTACATATGATGGCAAAATATTAGATGATACAAAACATACTTACAACCAGGCATTTGCAATATATGCGCTTTCTTCATACTATGATGCTGTAAAAGATGAAGAAGCTTTAAAAACAGCAAAAGGGCTTTTTAACCTTATTGAAACAAAATGTACTGATAAGTATGGGTATCTTGAAGCATTCAGCAGGACATTTGAACCTGCTTCTAATGACAAGCTTTCTGAAAATGGCGTAATGGCAGATAAGACAATGAACACCCTGCTGCATGTATTTGAAGCATATACAGAGCTTTACAGGGTATGCCATGATGAAAATGTAGCAGAACGCCTGCGTTTTATGCTTGGTATTTTTAAAAACAATGTCTATAATGAAGGGCTTGGAAGACAGGAAGTATTTTTTGACAGCAGATACAAGCCGCTTATTGACCTGTATTCATATGGCCATGACATTGAAACAGCGTGGCTTTTAGACAGGGGGCTTGAAGTCCTTGGTGACAGCAGTTATAAAGAAATGTTTGCACCTGTTACACATTCACTTGCAGAAAATATTTATAACCGTGCATTTGTAAATGGTTCTGTCCTTAATGAGGCAGAAAATGGTATTGATAATACTACAAGGGTATGGTGAGTGCAGGCAGAAAGCATTGTTGGTTTTATTAATGAAGCAGGAAAAAACCCTGGCGGGGCAGAAAAGTATTATAAGGCAGCAGGAAAGCTATGGGAATATATCAAAACATATATTATTGATAAAAGAGAGGGTTCTGAATGGTTCTGGTCTGTGGATGCAGATGGGAACCCTTGCGAAAAACCTATAGTTGAACCGTGGAAATGCCCATACCATAACGGGCGCATGTGTATAGAAGTAATCAGGAGGATGAAACAGTACTAGATAACAATGCTCATTCGGTATTTTTGTTATACTATCATCTTGTACTCGTT
>CAJTOK010000138.1 GCA_910577825.1 uncultured Lachnospiraceae bacterium
CAGCAGTAGTTACAGGAAAAGAATCCGCTTCTAATACAACAACCCTTGCAGTATCCGACATGAGACGTCCACACACAATACAGGATGTAAGGTTTGGTGTAGATGGCAATGATACAGTTATTGCAGGATTTGAAAAACAGGAAGTTAATATTGTAGATGATATAACTTATACTGACCAGTATGGTGAAATATTAAATAATGGCTGGCCTGGCACTTATGGTGTATTTGACAGGGTAAGTGATTTCTGGAATGCAGCAGGAAATGATTCTATCAGAGGTTATAGTTATAGTATACGTGCTAAACAATTATCTGGCAGTGAGAACTATACAATATTTAATAATAAAAAATCTGGTAGCAATGGCCCTGTATCTAGTACTAATCCTACAGATGATGTTGACAATGCCTGGGGTTCTGGTGGCTACACAGGTTCAAGTTCTTCAAAGACAAATTCCGATGTACTAGATATTACAAAGGTAGTTAATAGTGAAGATAAATATATTCATCATAATGCCAGATATATGGGCAACGCAAGTAATACAATAGTAAAACCAAGTGATAGCCATGTTACAATAACAGACGAAGTACAGGCTACTGTTAGCTATTCCATTGTAGAAAGCGAAAAAACAAACAATAGCAGTTATAATGATATAGGAAAAACAAGAACTGAAACTTATACAATAGTTCCTCTTAGTAAAGTTTCTGATTTCACAATTAAAACTGTTAAAGATAAGCTTGGTATAAAAACAAGGAATACAGATTATCCTAATGGTTCTTATGTTAATAATATAGGTAACACTGATAGTGCTAAAGATACTATGGGACAATATATAGACACAAATAATGTTACAGGTGCTGCTATAGATATAATTACGAAATCCAAAGGTACAGATGCACTAGAGCTTATGCCAGGTACTGGCAACCAGGCAAACAAGATAAAAGTTGAATCAAAATACCAGGGCAAGACACTTACTGTTCCATTTATGTATATACAGTCAACAGAGAAAGGTCCTTGGGGTAAAGTATATGATGGCAAATTGGATGTGGATGGAACTGGTCAAACTACAGAGGTTAAGAATTACAGGAAAGTTACAAGTGGTTCAGCTTTAAGTTTATCTACTAATGCTACAAGCATTAACAATATAAGCTCTTCAAAAAATGGTTCAAGTAATACTTTAAAGGATACTTATGTTTCTACGATTGATAAAATAAGAGAGTGGCAAATCAGGTGGGAAGATTTATATGATGTAAATACAGCAAGATATACAAGAAAAGATGCAAATCTTGCATTACAGTTGTATATTGATGAAAACCCGGATAAATATTATCTTGACCAGAATGGCAAACCTGTTGATGGTACAAAAGATATTATTTATAAGACCGTTACGGATAATAGTCAATCTTATAGGGAATACAAAGATGGTTACAATAATGGTACTGTAGTAGAGAAACGTATTACAATTTCTGATGCAGATGAACAACCTGCCAATATTAAGTTCTTAGAAACAACGATACCTTGGAGGCCTAGAAATACTGCTATTGAAAATGATGATATAAAGAATAGTAAAATAAAGGTATATGACCAGTATGGCCAGGAAAATGATGACGGACGTAAAGTGCTTTATACGGTAAGCGATTATACAGAAAATCCTGATGGCCGTCTGGAAAAGAATTATACTATTGATAAAAATGGCAGTAACGGCTCAGTAGTTAA
>CAJTOK010000139.1 GCA_910577825.1 uncultured Lachnospiraceae bacterium
TTCAGTTGTCAATACACAAATCTAAACTAGCTCTTATAAATCCGAGAGGCTATATAATTCTCGTAATTCACTTTGCAGCGTTTTCATCTTCGTATCAAAATCAATATTCTCATCCCGATTCACGAACTCAATATATCTACTTGGCACAAGCGTAAATCCCTTTTCTTTTACCTCATCAAATCCAGCAGAATAACAAAATTCCGGTATATTCTCATAAGTATCTTCATACCCTGCCTGTTGCCAGTTATGGTACGTTTCAACTACTTTTGCTCTGTCTGCCTCTGTCAATTCTATGTACTTCTTTTCATATGGACTTCCTATCTGCCGCAAATCCATAAAAAGTATTTCTTTTTCCCGATTGCGATAATGTTTCTCCACCCCATTCATATCCACTGTACGCTCTTTTTTATTCTTATTCAGAATCCAAAGCGTTACACTGATATCCGTTGTATAAAAAAGATTCCTTGGCAATATCAGAATTGCTTCCACCAAATCATTTTCAATCAATCTTTGTCTGATTTTCAACTCTGTTCCATCATCCGACAATGCACCATTGGCAAGCAAAAAGCCTGCCACTCCGTTTTGTGCCATTTTTGACACAATATTTAATATCCATCCATAATTTGCATTGCTTGTCGGTGGTACTTCGTATCCATTCCATCTTGCATCATCTGTCAGTTCATCAGCGGCACGCCATTCTTTTTGATTAAACGGTGGATTTGCCATGATATAGTCCGCTTTCAAATCTTTATGCTGGTCATTTGTAAACGTATTCGCCGCCATCTCTCCAAGATTCGCTGATATTCCTCGTATTGCTAGATTCATTTTCGCCAACTTATAAGTTGTATTTGTATATTCCTGTCCATATATGGAAACTTTCTTTTTATTCCCATGATGCGCCTCAATAAACTTTATAGACTGTACAAACATACCTCCCGAACCGCAGCATGGGTCATATAACGTTCCGTCATAAGGCTCTATCATCTCTGCTATCAGGTTTACAATCGTTTTAGGCGTATAAAATTCGCCTTTCCCCTTTCCCTCTGCAATCGCAAACTTACTTAGAAAATATTCATACATACGCCCAATAATATCGTTTTCTTTATCCTTTGTAGTGTCAATCTTATTGATTTCATCTAACAAAGATGCTAATTTGACTGTATCAATTTGTAAACGAGAATAATAATTATCTGGCAAAGCACCTTTTAAAACGGGATTTGTTTTCTCAATTGTAAAGAGCGCTGTATCTATTTTTAAAGCAATATCATCCTGCTTAGCATTCTCCATAATATAAGTCCATCTGCTTTCCTGCGGTAGATAGAACACATTATCTTTTGTATAGAACACAATATTGTCCACAAATTTTTCCATACCATCTGCAATGATTCTCGCTCTCTGAACCTCAAATTTATCACTTGCAAACTTTAGAAAAAATAAACTTAAAACCACATGCTTATATTCAGATGGTTCTACTGAACCTCTCAGTTTATCCTCAGACTTCCATAGAGCCTCCTCCATAGAAACTTCTTTCGCCTTTGCTTTTGCTGCCACTCCTATATCCTCCTCAATCTTTTGAAAATTCCAAAATATCATCAACACCGCATTCAAGCACATCACAAATTTTCGCAATCGTTTCCATAGAAACAAACTCGTCTTTATTGAGCCT
>CAJTOK010000140.1 GCA_910577825.1 uncultured Lachnospiraceae bacterium
TAGCTTTATGCTAAAGGAAGCCCTCACCTCTTTAGGTGGGGGAGGATGTCACATTATACATATGCCTTTACCTTTTAATCTTTTATGTTTAAAAATAATAATTAAAAATCAGCCCGCTATATAATGATGTTATATAAGAAAACCCTTCTGATGGTTTACTGAAATCAGGGTATGTGCCCATAAGCTTATCTATATATTCCATAGGGTTAATTTTAATTTCATATGCCTTGCCTGCCATAGTCTGTACAAATGGTGATGTCCTTAAAAAAAGCTCCCTCAGGCTGCCATCATTTACAGACTGTAAAACCAGTGCCTTGTCAAATAATATCCTGTTATTGTCATTAAATACAAACCCGCAGGATTCAAGTTCTGGCTTAAACGGCCTTATCGTACTTTGTATATCATTGGCAAGCTTAAGGTTGTAACTTGCAACTTTGGCAAACTCCTGCGAACTGTCCAGCATAAAATTATATGCCTCTGCAATCTTCTGCAGGCTTCCCATAATCCTGTTGCCATCAGGATAAAAATTTATCATAATATCATCTTCTGATGCTTCTCTAAGGGATATTTTAAGACACTTTCCCATAGTAAATTCATTAGAAAGGGTGTGCCTTTCAACCCCGTCCATATAAAAAGTTGAACTAGAAGGGCTGCGTTCAATCCTGTCTAAATCCAGATATGCTACTATACCATTATTATTAACAGTTTCTTTATCAAGCATTGTAAAAACCGGTTCACCTGCCGAAGAACCCGTCATGTCCGATTCCAGCCGCATCCTTATTTTGCCAGTGTCATCAGGGACAGTTTCAACACTTGTCTGTATTCCGATATTCGCTTTATTAATAAACGAAGACAGCCCTCCGAGGACTTCCCTGTTATTAGCCCCGTTCCTTATATTATACTGGAAATCATACATATCATCGCCAACATTGACCTGGAACTTATAAGTCCCGCCAGCAAGCCCTTTACTTGTTGCATATAAATCCCTGCCCCTGTTTACCTGGCTTAATGCAAGGCTCTCAATCTTTATTGAAAATTCATCAGGAAGCCTGCTCTGGTCATCACTTATAATCTCTGCCCCTGCCTTACTGGTATCAGAAGAATATGCTTTTTTATTATTAAATGCACTGTCAGGTGAATCATCACAAAGCTCTTCAATGCCATTCTGGAACATTATGGAAGCTTCTTTTATGCCAAGCAGGTAAGTCTGTTTAGCATCATTCATCCTTACAAAATACGTTGGCGACTCTTTTGTAAGCTTAGTTATCTCATTAACAATATTCCGGAGCTCTGATGCCTTATGTGTATCGTACTTAGTAAGCGGTTGTGGTTTGTATGTAGGTACAAGATGGTTATATATATTATCCTCTGCGCCCATATAAACACCTCTCTTCCCCGGTATCACAATCCATTGTACAGCCGGTATATAAAATCCTGTTATGTAGTTCTGTCTATATAAATGAAAAAAATGAGTTCCTTCTCTAAAAAATGAATTAAAAAAATAACCATCTTAAATTTAAACCTGCTACTAATAATACTATTAGTATAACAACATTTATTCATTTTGTCGATTATTTTTTAAGAATTTCTTCAATCACGTCCGTTTCATAAAAATATTTTCAAATATATTCCAATAATGTATAATAGG
>CAJTOK010000141.1 GCA_910577825.1 uncultured Lachnospiraceae bacterium
GAAATAAGTTAAGATATGGTTTTATGGATTGGGGCGGTTCTTAAGTGACCGCCCTCTTTCCATTTATAGAGATTGTTGTGCTGAAAAATTCACAGAACGGAGGAATTTATGGACAGTCTGAAAACCATTGAGGGCAAAGTCAGAGCCGTCCTGCAAGAGAATGAGGACGCCAGAAATGACGACATGGTGCTGTACCTTGCCCTCTGCAACCTTTATCAGTCGGTCATTTTTTGCGGACAGATCAATACATGCCATCCGTTTCTGTTCCCTGCTCCTGCGTTTGCTCTCGTTCGACTTCTCCCTCTGTATCTTCTTAGCACAAGCAGGGCAATACTTTGATATGCCAGAGCCGGGGACGTATTCAACGCCGCACACCGTACAATGTTTAGCGGGTAACGCTGTCCACCGCTTCGTGGGTGTGATATGTAATTCACCGACAAAGCCGATGAATTTATAGTAAATCTTGATTTCCTGCTTCACGGTTCCGTCCGCCATCTTCTCACGTTCCGAAACAAGTATCTTGTCTATCAGCGCATTTACAACGGTTGCGTCCAGTTCCTTTAAGCCTTGATAGTTGCGGATAAGGGAGAGGAAGTCACGGATTCCCTGCGATTTCTCATAGCTTTCATTAAGGGTTTCCGTTACCTCTTTCAGCCTTGCTTCAATTTCAAGCTGTTCTTTCTGGTATTTCCCCGACATCATCTCAAAATTCCGCTCGGTGATACGCTCCATGACCTTATCCTCATAGAGAGAGGAAAACAGCCTGTCAAGCTCCGCAAGGCGTTTATTCAGCTTCTTTTGTTCTTTCTTCATTGCCTTTGCCCTGCTCTGGTCTGTTTCCGTGAGCCGCTTCTCAATCGCCCTTACCGCCCGCTCGTCATTCACCGCCATATCCGCAAAACGGTTGATGTCGGCAAGCACGGCGTTGAATAAGTCCCTCGCTTCAATGGCGTGTGCGGTACACATGACGTTGCCGTACCTGCCATAATTATTACAGGTGTATTGTACGCAGTCGATAATGTCGGGGCGTTTCCTCCTGTTTGCGCTCATCGCCCGCAAAGCATAGCCGCAGTCCGCACACTTGATAACGCCTGCAAAGATATTCTCAAAACCGCCCTTGTTCTCTGGCAGTCTGCGGCTTGTGATAAGCTGTTGGACGGTATCAAATTCCTCCTGCGTGACTATCCCCTCATGGGTGTCGGGTATCACTTCCCATTCTTCGGGCAGCTTAGAGGGGCGTTTCTTGCTTTTCATGTTGGCGGCAATCCGCTTGTAGCCTGCAAGGTTTCCCGCATATATCGGGCTTCTTAAAATGCCCCTCACGCTGTTCTCGCTCCAGATATAGCGGTTTTCTTCGTTATTCTCAAAGTATCTCTCATAGCCTGTCGCCCCCTGCTCCGCCGCATAAGCGGCAGGGCGTAAAACGTGCAGACTGTTGATATGCTTGCGGATTTTTCCAAGTCCGTTTCCCGCCAATGCAAGGTCAAATATCTCCCTTACAACGTGCGCCACTTTATCATCTATCAGCAGGTGGTTATGGTCGGCAGGGTCTTTGATATACCCATAGGGTGCATACGTCCCCATAAATTTCCCCTGCTGGAATCTCGCTCGGTACGCCGATTTTATCTTGACCGACACA
>CAJTOK010000142.1 GCA_910577825.1 uncultured Lachnospiraceae bacterium
CAGCAAGCATATCATGCTGTCTTTTGTATGGTTTTGAATGATATTTTTTAAGTAGTCTTTCTTCATCACGCCAAATCCCTAAAAGAGTGTTTTTTTCGCTATGACATACGTTTTTACCAACCAATATTATGTTCTCTATATTCTTGCTTTTAAGAACTGAGTCGGCTGCAATTACATCACAATTAAAATTAAATGTTCTGATTACCTGTTTATCCTTAAACTTGTCCAAAGGATTTTTTACAATATTACATCCGACAAAACCACCATTCATAACCAAACATTCTATTTTGTGATTTATCAAATATCTTGCCAGTTCTGTTAATGCTCCACCAACAAACACATATCTTGCAACAGGTGGCATTTTATTTGATACTTTTATTCCTAACTTTTCGAGCTGCTCTTTTCTATCTTTCCCTTCTTTAGTTATTGGAATCGGGTCGCAAACCACCTCTTTTAGAACGCCTTTATTATGCAAATATTCCACTGCTATCGCATCGTCTACATCAGCGTCCAATTCTGCTATATATATAATTTCTTTTCTCAAAATTAATTCCTCCATATCCATTTTCTAATTGAACGGCAAGCCATCTTCAATATCCGTAGGGATTGCCATGAACCCATCTGAATCCGTCTGTGGTGCAGTTTGCGGCCTTTCGCTCTGGCTTGCGTTCTTACTCTCGCAAAATTCATGGCTTTCCACAACAATATCAGTTGTGTAGACTTTCTGACCGTCTCTATTGGTATAACTGCCCGTCTGAATCCTGCCCTCAATGGCTATCTTTATCCCTTTACGCAGATACTTCTCCGCAAACTCCCCGTTCTTCCCAAATGCGATACAGTTGATAAAATCTGCGTTCGGCTCGCCGTCACGCTTGAATTTTCTCTCAACCGCCAGCGTGTACCTTGCCACCGCCATAGTGTTATTGCCTTGCGAATATCTTACGTCTGGGTCTTTTGTCAATCGTCCCATTAAAATTACACGATTCATATTATTTATCCTCCAATCTCTCATAATCGTTGCATTTCACATCAAGTAAACAATCATATGTTTTGTAATCTCCGTATACAGTTTGATGCGTTTCCGCAACGGAATTTTTACAAGTCCTGCACCAACACCCTGTTGCTCTCTCGCCTTTTATTCTTCTGTTCAAATCATTATTTTTCTTCCGTAATTCTTCGTTTTCTTCCCTCACCTCTTTTAATCTCTCGTTTAATTCGATAAAAATTCTCCTCTTAACAATCATTGTCTTTGCCCTCACTTTCTTTTTGCCAAATAAAAATTTCCACTAATAATCTTTCCATAACCATTTTTGCCCAAACTGTCCTCGATATCCCACTCAACAAAAGGCTCCAATTCATCTACCATCCTGTGCAAAATCCGCTTTTTAATAACCTCTATTGGCACTTCGATTTCATATTCTCTTAACTCCATGCAATAAGAAAATCTCTGCACTTCACGCTCAACAAAATTTATTGGCTGCGGTCTATTAAGCATAGATTTTAGCCTCTCGTTTTCCTCTCTCAACTGCCTTTTGGTCTTAAAATTCTTGAAGAACTTCATTCCCTCCATCTCCTTGTATAATGTATTTAGGTTATTCAAAGGGAACTCCTATAAACCTGTCTCTTATACAC
>CAJTOK010000143.1 GCA_910577825.1 uncultured Lachnospiraceae bacterium
TTCTTACCAAAAAGGAGTTATTTTCTACCATAGACACAAACTTTTTTACACTACCGGAAATACATAGAAGCATTACGGGCAAGCATAAGCAGCCAGATATCTGCAAAAATATTTTTTAATACAGCCATTGCTGGTTTATGCTGAAACAAAAGATTTAAAAAGATAATATTATATCTGTTGAAAATGAGTATTTAATATGATACAGGGGTTATGTATTAATGTATCAAAAAATACTAAAATACATATACTCTGCCATATACCCAAGTAAAGTTACACTATCCAATTTTAGGTTTGCCAAACAAAGGTACATATGATATAATATTTGTGTACCGCCTTTTGGCGTGTTGTAGAGTGAGTGCCGATTACTTTTGGAAGGGTAGTGGCACTCATTTACTTTTTTAATCAATATAAACTCTAAGTGTTGTATCTTTGCTATCGTTCCTTTTATCTCCAAAACGTACAAAACAAATATAATTTTAGATGTCCGAAAGATGGACTTCAGAAGTTTGGTAATCCTCAAGAATAGGGATTGATTTAAATTACACGCTTATTATAAAACAATAATTTGATAATGTCAACACTTTGTTTTAAATAAATGATTGAAAGTATAATTCTAATACTTGTTATTTTATCTATTTTGTTTTATAATCCATATAAGGAGGTGTCCTTATGACTATTGAACAAAAAATAAATATGGCTTTATCATATAAGGGAATAAGTCAATCAGAACTGGCAAGACTGCTAAATACATCCCCACAAAATTTTAACAGAAAAGTAAAGCGTAATACTCTTACAAAAGAGGAATTAGAAAAGATTTCAGAAGTTTTAGGGGCTGTCTGGCGTGCTGAGTTTGAATTTCCAGACGGAACTATTATATAATCTGCCCCATAAAGAAAAATAATGATACAAAAAAGACAGGGTTTTAATTCCCTTACTTACCCACTTACCCCTACAGTCTGGATAAGTGATGTAGTAAAGAGCAAACCCTTATTTTATGCGCCCTGTGCTTACTACGCACCATGATGTAGTAAAGGGGTAAAGTGATGTAGTAAAGGGTTATCTTACTACGCAAAATCTGTTTACTACATCACCATGCGCAGTAAACAGAACCCTTGATTTTACTAGCTTTCCAGCTTACTACATCACTTTAAAACTTTGCTTAGAGTGATGGGGTAGTAAGGGTAAAACTCTCAACTGGCTAATTGCTTACCTGCTCACATAGACAAGTGAGAATAAAACATTTTCTAAAGTGACTGATTGTCAAATCTGAATTATGCTTTCTACCCGATAAAGAAGAATAATAACACAAAAAATACAGGGGTTTTAATTCCCTGTTTTTTTTATTTTGATAATAAGTATAAAAATATACGTATATTTTATACGTAAATCTCTTGACATGCGCACAAAACAGGAGTATAATATATGACGTAAGGAGGTTTAGACATGACAGCACGGGAGATACTAAAAATACTTCATAAAGATGGATGGTATGAAGTTGACCAGGAAGGCTCACACATGCAGCTTAAACATCCAACAAAACCCGGAAAAGTAACCGTAGCAGTACATGGTAAAAAAGATATACCACCGGGAACACTCAA
>CAJTOK010000144.1 GCA_910577825.1 uncultured Lachnospiraceae bacterium
AGCTCTGGCAATGGTTATATCGTTATTACCAGTATCACCAGTGGTAAAGGCACAAGACCAACAAGCAAATGTTAATGTTACAAAATCAGTTACACTTGCTAGTGGTGGTTCTATAAGCATTTCTATTTCATCAGGAAGTGCAATAGGAAATGGAAAAGTTGATATTAATTTTAAAATTACCGGTGGAACAGTTAGTAAAGGTTCAATACAAATAACCAAAAAAGATACCATAACAAATGCTACAAGTACATCAATTACAGCAGCAGCAACGGCAGGAAGTGACAATAACATTAGTGTTAAAGCTGGTGATGATAATTGTATTTATAGTAATTGGATTTGTACACCAAAAGCAGGTGTCACAAAATTTAAAATTCGTGTAGAAAACATCACTGGTAATACTTCTTTAGAGATAAGTGATAATGGTTTAATTTTAAATTTAAACACAGGCAATGAACCTGGTGGCAATGAACCTGGTGGCAATGAACCTGGTGGCAATAAACCTGGTGGCAATGAACCTGGTGGCAATAAACCTGGTGGCAACGAACCTGGTGGCAATAAACCTGGTGGCAACGAACCTGGTGGCAATAAACCTGGTACTGGTGACACGAATACTACAAAACCTGGTGGCAGTAATGGCAATGGCTACATTCCTGGACCTGGCAATACAAATCCTAGTGCTGCTCCTAGTGCTGTTCCAAGTAGTGCACCAAGTGATGCTCCGGGAACAAATCCAAGTAATGCACCTGGGGTAAATCCAAGTAATGTGCCAGGAACAAACCCAAGTAATGCACCAGGAACAGAGCCTACTAATGCACCGGGTGAACCTACAAAAGCACCAGGAACAGAGCCTACTAATGCACCAAGTGACCCTACTAAGAAACCTAGTACATCAAATAGTGTTAAGGTAGGCAAGAAGGCTACAGTTGGCGGTTCACAGTACAAGGTAACTGCTGTAAAGGGTACAAGGACAGTACAGTTTACAAAGGGCAAGAAGAACGCTAAGACTGTTAAAATTCCTTCAACTGTCAAGATTAGTGGCAAGAGTTATAAAGTTACAGTTGTTGCTAAAAACGCATTAAAGGGTAATAAGAAGCTTACAAAACTTACTATTGGCACTAATGTTAAAAAGATTGGTGCTAACGCATTTAAGGGATGCAGTAAGTTAAAGAGCATTACTGTTAAGACTAAGAAACTTACAAAGAGCAAGGTAGGCAAGAATGCTTTTAAGGGCATTAATGCAAAGGCAACAATCAAAGTACCAAAGGCTAAGGTTAAGGCATACAAAAAGATTGTCCAGGCTAAGGGCGCAGGCAAAAGCGTTAAAGTAAAGAAATAATTTTTTATAAAATTTATATGCAACATCCGGGAGATAATCCTGAAGATACCACCAGTAGTATTTACTGGTGGTATTTTTGATACAGAAAAAGCATAGTTAAATAAAGGTTTAATATTTTCTGGTTTGCAATATCCAGCAGGTTTCCAAAGGTGCGGGCTGTTTTAGCAAATGGAAATAAAAATTTATGTTACTATTCAGGCTTTAGGGTATAAAAATAAATAATTTTTGCCAAAACATAT
>CAJTOK010000145.1 GCA_910577825.1 uncultured Lachnospiraceae bacterium
CAATTCATCCCACCACTTTAGAAGTGGGGGACTTCTTGCTACAATAGGTTAAAAACTGCATACTTTTTATTATACGCTTTTTCTGGAAAATACTTGGGTGTTCCATATTACAAGTCCTGTACTGGACAATAATTATACTGTTTCTGCCCTGGTCAGCTATTATCCTTCCTCTTACCGGTGCATGGTTTATTATATATCTTGTGAATTTTTTATTATACAATACACTGGACAGCGTATTCCATATTGAAGAACAGATAGCACAGGTATTTCCTGAACAGGCAGCATATTATGAAGATGACGAAACATGGCTGAAAAGAAAACAGGCAGAACAGAACCAGGCAGATTAAATCCACAGCTTATAAAATGGAATTATTGAAATAAGTCCATATGTTTGTTATAATTACAATTAGAACATATACATTTAAAAAACTATAATATATAAATAAAAAATACAGGAGAATAACATGGCAAATAAAAGTAATGCTAATATAGGCTTTTAACAAATCAGGACAATTTGTAAATGGATATTCATAACCAAAAGATTTATCCATTTTAAAGCCATTAGATGATGCAATTAGTTCATTGTATATAAAAATTTCTGCTAATATGGCTGAAATGTCTAAACTTGAAACATTAAAAAATACATTGCTTCCAAAACTTATGCCATGTGAAATTAATGTTGACAATATGGATATATTAAATTATTAAACTATTTAAATTTTAATTTTTTTAGTGTAATACAACTAATTTATAATTTATCAACATTTGTAGTATATATAAAATTATGTAAAAAATATTTTATTCAAAGTTTCAAATATAATTATATATTAAATCTATTTGAAATTAATACACTAATTATAAAATTGTATATTTAAAATAAAAATGATTAAAATCAATTATCATTATTTATATGCTATAATAATATTATAAAAGTAATGGAGGTGTAATATGGCAGTTCTGCAAATACGTATTGATGATACATTAAAAGAGCAGGCAGATACTTTATTTTCCAGTCTTGGATTAGACACATCAACAGCAATACGCATTTTTTTAAATGCTTCTATAGAAAATGCCGGAATCCCATTTTCAGTACAACACAATAGAATTTCTGCTTCACTACAAGAAGCTATATATGATAGCAGGTTCAGGCATAACCTTAATGGTCCTTTTGATAGTCCTGAAGAAGCTGTTGCTTCAATGTTGGAGGATTAATTTATGTACAAAATCGTCTATACAAACCGTATGAAGAAAGATGCCAAGCTTATGAAAAAAAGAGGCAAGGATATGGGCAAGCTTATTAATTTGCTTTCCCTGCTTGCAAATGGCGGTCCATTACCTGCCCAATATAAAGACCACTCATTGACGGGCAATTTACAAGATTTCAGGGAATGTCATATAGAACCTGACTGGTTACTTATGTATCAAATTTATGAAGATACACTTATACTTTCGGCTACGGCAACTGGCAGCCATGCAGATTTATTTGGAAAGTAAGAGGTAATCTAAATGTATACTAATTCCACTTTAAATCAGGAAGAAAATATGTTAAAATGTAAATATGA
>CAJTOK010000146.1 GCA_910577825.1 uncultured Lachnospiraceae bacterium
CTGGGTTTGAAAGCCGCAGAAAATAAGGGTTGGAGAATCCGAGAGGCTATTAGATTATAAAAGGAGGATAAATATATGAGTGAAAAAGAAAAAATGCTTGCAGGGAAGATATATGACCCAAGTGATAAAGTTTTAACTGCATTAAGGTTAAATGCCCATAAACTCTCACAGCAGTATAATAATACCACTGAGGATGAAGAGGTAAAGCGGGCAAAAATTCTTGATGAACTTGTCCCTTGCCATGGAAAAGGTCTTGTACTCCAAGGACCGGTATATTTTGATTATGGGGTATTTACGTCATTAGGTGAAAATGTATATGCAAATTTTAATTTTACTGTATTAGATACTTGTCCTGTAAGTATTGGGGATAATGTATATTTTGGGGTTAATTGCACGGTTGCAACCCCGTTGCATCCATTCAGGTGGCAGGAAAGGAATGTAAAATTTAAGGAAGATGGCTCTGCTTATGATGATGAATACGGCAAGCCTGTTGTAATTGGTGCTAACTGCTGGATTGCTAGTAATGTAGTAATTACAGGCGGTGTAACGGTTGGGGAGGGCTGTGTTATTGGTGCTGGAAGTATAGTTACACGGGATATCCCGCCAAATTCCCTTGCTGCTGGCAATCCATGTAAAGTTATCCGTGAAATAACGGAAAAGGATTCATTAAAATACAGGCAGGAATTATTTTAAAGTAATCCAGTTTTGTTTAATATAATATATAATAAGACAGCGGGCAGTATAACACCCACTGTTTTTAAATGGTTATCTTAATAAGAATTATTTTACTGTAACTTTTTTCTTTACTGTCTTTACTTTGCCATCTGCAAGTTTTATCTTAGCTGTTATTACGGCTTTTCCTTTGCCTGCTGCCTTTACTGTGCCATTTTTTGATACTTTTGCTGTTTTGGTATTGGAAGACTTGTATGTAATTACTGCTGCCTGCTTTGCATAAGGCACTTTCTTTTTAAGGTTTGTTTCTGCTTTAAGCCCTTCTGGAAGTGTTATGTCTATCTTTATCTTGCCGCCTTTTTTAACAGATGTTTTATTAAATTTTACTTTAGACTGTCCAAGGAGTGTTACAACATTCTTGCCGCTTAATTCCTTACTGGTAACTACATAGTCATTGCCGCTGTAGCCTTCAATGCCTGTCATTCCGTTTTTAAGGACTGTCCTTGCACTGTTTACAATTTCTTCAAGTTTGCCTGTTTTGCTGTTGTAACAGTAAACATATGCTTTGCTGCCAGCTTTTATTGATGAATTTGCAACAGGTGCTGATGCTTTGATACCGCCTTTTGTATTATTTGAAGCTATGGATACAATAGCTGCATTTTCTGCCTTTATGCCATTGGCTGATAAAATGTTTTCTATTTTTTTCTGTTTATTCCCGCCTGTTTCTGAAACATTCCCTGCCTTTACGCTTATGTCAATATCACCCTGCATTTTTTCAAGCTCGCTTGGCGGTATTGTAACA
>CAJTOK010000147.1 GCA_910577825.1 uncultured Lachnospiraceae bacterium
ACTATCTGAAACGGAAAGAATACAGCATAACCTGCTATGCTGTGAGGGCAGGACTTGGTCTGCGCAATTCCAGCAATCCTGTGGAAAAAGAAAATGACATGCTGGTGGCACAGCGCCAGAAACATAATGGCATGTCGTGGTCAAAGCATGGGAGCAGTGCCCTTGCTGCTATTGAAATGGTCTATCAGAATAAATATGAGGATATCTGGTTCCAACATGGGCAGATTTCTTTTGTAATGCCCAAAACAGAAACGGATTCATTGGATCTGTGCGCCTAATTTTGTGGTATAGTTATAAAATCTAACCGCACAGGTAGAAATATTTTGTTTTGACCTCATTGCGTTTTCTCCTGCTAATAGAAATGTTACTGCCATCACAAAGAATAAGCAGATCTAAATAGAATTTTTCTACATACATTGGATTTACAAGAAAAGATTGATTCGGATAAAGAAAACTTATACCATTTTGAGATAAGCGCTTTTCAATATCAGATAGCTTTTCATAATATTTTCTTATCACATTAGAAACATTATTCTTAGTAATAATAAATGTAGATCTTTTTTCACTTTGAAAATACATAATTTCTCTTATGGGCAGTTTATAACAAACTTTGTTATATTGATATTCAAAATAAACTGTAGTAGTGTTTAATTTTTCAATAGCACTTAATAAATACTTTTCAAATAGTTCCTTTTCAATTGGTTTATCAATAAATCGAAATGCAGCTACTTCAAATGCCTTCTTTGCATAATTATCATAATTTGTGATGAATATTATTAATGTACTGACATCATACTTGCGTATTATTTCAGCAGTTTCGATTCCATCTAATCCATTCATTTGAATATCCAAATAAATAATATCATAATGTTTTCCCTGTTTGATAAAATCAGTAAGTTTTGTACCATTATAAAAAATATCAATGCTCACAATATAATTATGCTTTTGACACAATGTAGTTATCAATTCATTAATTTTATTTGTGACATATATTTCATCATCGCAAATAGCTATATTTATAACGTTCATTTGTTGTTCCTCCGGTAGTTTTATATATGTAATTGATACGACTTGTATGGATTACCTTGCTATATTATAAATTTTTTACATTATATTTGCAATAGCGTGTTTTAATTTATGATAATTTATTAATATTTCAAGAATTAAAAGGTGTTTTTAAAATTAATGCCTATAAATCCCGTCTTTAGAAGTTAACACCATGTTTTTTAGACTCCTCATTTCTATGTAGTCTAATATGTATAAATTTAAAAGAAGAAAAGGGAATGATTATAATATATTATTTTGTGTTTAATATATTGGATGGGGTGTATTTTTCTGGTGATATGGGTTTTAGAAAAAATGAAAAAATAAACGAAAGATTTCGAGTGGTTTCTTAAATT
>CAJTOK010000148.1 GCA_910577825.1 uncultured Lachnospiraceae bacterium
CTAATTCTTTCTGGAAAAGATTATTTTCCATAGACACAAAATTTTTTACATCCTCCAAAGCAGCTCTAAAGCTCTTTTATACAGTGGGTCTAAATCACAGCCACAGCTTCCACATTCTTTGTCTGCCTGTCTGATTGCTGATACTAAGGTGTCTTTATCAGCTTTTCCGTCTAACCATTGTTGGGCGGGGACAGATATTAAGTCCCAGCCAGATGCAGCGAATTTCTCCATAATCGTTTTTAATTCTTCCATGATGATGCTCCTTTCAAATTAACCAATGTCTGATTTCCAGTTCCGCAAACAGGAATTTGTTCTTATTCTTTCAAAACAATTGACATTCCATTTTGGCAAATTATTTCAATCTTTCCATCTATAATTTTATATGCTTCTCCAAAAAGTCTAGTAACACCATCTTCAATAGTTATATAGCTTCCATCATTCAAAGCAATTATCTCATGTCCCATACTATCTTCAAATGTGATATCTTCAATCAAACGAAACCCGTCAAGCCATTCCTCTCTCAGGCTTTGAAAATGAGGAAGTATATTTATATTAGTGATACCAAGTCCCTGAATCCATCTCGTATAATTAGGGTCGATTGCTTCTCCTTCCATTTCAGGTCCAGCATACACAATGTCAGCACAATTCATAGAACCTGCACTCCAAGAAATTAGAAGTCCATTAAAATCTTCCAGTCTGTTTTTCAAACCAATTCTATGAAAGAAGTTATTTTGTGTTGGCACATGTCCTCCTGCTAACAGCACAACATCCATTTCTTTAATTTTGTCTGCTAATTTTTCATTTCTATTATCACATATCTCCATACAAGAAATACTTAGTCCACTCATAGGGAATGATTGTGTAAAACATTCACAAATCATATCATTTCTTTCATAGTCATTAGGCGAAGCTGCGATAATCATCACTTTAGAATTGTGAATCCACTCACTTTGAATTTTTTCTAAAAAATTGTTATACCCCAATAATGGTGCTGGTATTTTTTTACCATTTTCCTTTATCGAGCCACCTATAGAGCTTGCCATTATTATTCTCATTTTTCAATATCTACCTCCATAATTCCCGATTTTTCTTCACATCACTTATCTATAAACCACTTATCTCATAAATACAGGATTGCCCATCACGCAAAACAGAACGTTTTACTTTTGCACTTATATTTTTTTGACAAACTCTTGAAAATAGTTGCTGTCCATCTTCACTATATGTAATCTCCCAGCCCCATTCTTTTTCCAAAAATGAAATAAATGAGGGCAAATTC
>CAJTOK010000149.1 GCA_910577825.1 uncultured Lachnospiraceae bacterium
GTTTCTTTTCCGCTTTGTCTTTCCCTGCCATTGAATACCTCCTGGATATTTATAATATAAACTGTATATTTTATATTGTATAAAAATGCAAATATTTTTAACAGCATAGTTTTTATAAAAACCTGTCAGGACATTTTATAACCAGGGACATATATCTGCCTGGTTATAATAAACTTATAAATTTTTATTAAGTATATTCCCGACTATTTCTATAGAAATTTTTGTCAGCCTGGAAATAGTTTCAGCATCACAGCCTTCTTCATACATATTTAGAATAATATGTTTCTGCTCACGTTCAATACCCTTTTCAATGCCTTTTTTTTCAATCTGGTCTAATACTTCACACATGCTGGCAGCCTCCTTTCCCATGGCGTTATATACATCTACAAAACGCTGGTCATTTGTTAAAACAGACATTAATTCTAATAATTCATGTACATGTTTAATGGTTTCTGGTTTTGCCACATAACTGTTATTCTTTCTCATCTGTACAAAATAATCCGCAACAATCCGGAAATCACTTTTAAACAGGGATACCTGTTCTTCTGTTAAATAGGCTATTTCAAACAGGTTTATTTTATAATCATTCACGTAAGGTTTTAATTCCTCTGGTATATCCAGGCATCCATGCAGGGTAAGCGGTTTGTTCCAGTGTTTTTTATAACCAAAATATAAAAATAAGGTAATAACAGGATAGCGGGGGTTTCTTTTCCTGGTTATCTTTTTTGCCCCGTCTGGACCTGTGGTTTCTTCATAATCAGCCAGCATCTGCCGGCGGTATTCCGAGCCGTCATAGCCTGCACCACGGAGCGGTGCATCAATATCTGGCATTGTCTGGTTCTCATAGCCAAAACATGCAATGCGTATATTGCTGTCTTTCCAGTATTTTGCAGTATCCCTCTCCATTTCGTGAAGCTTTCCTCCGTCAGCCTTATAATGGTAACGTACTATGGCATCTTCCAGTTCATTTTCTTTGACAGTCTGTTTTCCATTGAATAAAAGTACATTAATAATGTCAGCAAATACATCATTATAAGCTTCCAGTGTCTTTTCTGTAATATCCTTTGCTCCCATTGGTAAACCTCCGTTTTATACAGTATAATCCAGAACGGGGCAAAGTTCAAGTTAATTATCAATGGCATGGCATTTTTGCCTGTTTCAAAGACATAATTTAACCAGGCCATTTTATAAATGGGAATATTTGGAACTATCACAGGCTTTAAAGCAGTTGGTGCTAAAAAGCTCCAGGTTGAGTT
>CAJTOK010000150.1 GCA_910577825.1 uncultured Lachnospiraceae bacterium
GGCTGGGGGATATGCCTGGACTGTGATTTGCTGGAAAAGCTGGTAATACCTGGGGCATTTCATGTGCCATATCCTTCCAATGACCACTGGCTTGAACCTTTTGTAACTGGAAAAAAATCCCTCAAAACAGTAAAATTTTCAACAGCACTTGACCCGGAGATTGTCCGTATGGCAGGTGACTGTGAAAATTTCGTTGTATCACCAGATGACCCGGAATTTAAGTCAATAGACGGGATAATATACACTAAGGACGGCAAGACGCTTGTCAGGATACCTTATGCAAGAAGTGAAGCTGTTATTGCAGAGGGCTGTGAAACTGTTGCCGCAGGCAGTTTTACTTATCTGGCAAGTGGCCATCACGAACCAGGTATATACCCTGGCTGTAAAGTTTTAAGAAGCATTGTCTTTCCGTCTTCTATTAAAAGTGTAACAGACCAGGTATATAGTGCAGGTGCTGGTGCAATGCGTGATGAGTTTTATGGTGAAGGCAATATCAGGTTAAATATGGAAAAGCTGGATACAGAATCCATAAAGGTACTATGGAAATATTGTAACTGGATTAAATCATTATCAGAAGAACTTGTAAGGACTGGCTGTGCTGTTGTTATAGATGGGATGGTTATTCTGGATGATGGTTATTTATGTGGGTATATTGGAAGTGAAAAAAATTTAACTGGTGATGGCTGGATTATATACCAGGATGGTACTAAAGTATATGCAAAACAGGAAGAAATTGTAATACCTGGCAGTGTAAAAGTAATAGGTGAAAATGCTTTTTCTAAGGAGTACAGGCTTTATACTGGTTATAGGATAAAATCTGTTGTATTGGGAAATAGTGTAGAATTAATTGAGGATTATGCCTTTTGTTTTAATACAAATATAAAAGTGCATATAAAAAATAAAAATATTAAAATATCAGGCACAGCATTTGACAACTGTGGTGATTATGAACTTATTATGGGATAGTTGTAAATAACAGACGTATATGGAAGTGTGGTGGAGTGATGGACAGAAAAAATAAGAAAAAGGGATTTGTATTGTTACAAGGAATTATTATGGTGGTAATTTTTATTATTATTCCAGGGGGAAGTTTTGCATTAGAAAAAACATCTGCCAGTGCAGCTTCAAATGTAACATCAGTCCTTAAAAACGGTGTGTTTACTGTCCAGGGTAAAGGGGATATGCCAGACAGTGCAAGGCCAAAGGCCTGTCTCTTATA
>CAJTOK010000151.1 GCA_910577825.1 uncultured Lachnospiraceae bacterium
AGTAAAGATGAAATTATAGGAGATATTCTTTTGCCTGGACAATTTTCATTAAAAATTCCAAATGTGGAGGTTATGGATATTTTTAGAAAAAATGTAAAAGCGTGGTTTACTGAAAAATCAACGAAAAGTGACCGCAGGGAATTGTTTACAGCATTATGGAACGAGGATGCAAAAAAGCTTTCAGAAATTATTTCAGACTTGCTTTTTGATACAATCAGTTATCATGATTACAGGGAAAGTTTTTACCATGCTTTTATAACTGGTCTTGTTTCAAATGCTGGTTTCCAGGTTGAATCTAATTATGAAAACGGACTTGGAAGGTCAGATATTGTGATTAAGGATAGAAAGAACAGGAGAGCTGTAGTAATTGAAGCAAAGTGGGCAGATTCAGAAAGTCATCTTGAAAAGGAATGTATTAATGCTTTAAAGCAGATTGACGACAGGCAGTATGCGGCAAAGCTTCAACATTCAGGATATAAGAAGGTGGGTAAGCTGGGAATTTCATTCTGGCAAAAGAAATGTATGGTTAAGAAAAATGATACTGAGAAGCCAGTACCAGTATAATAATTAATGTATATAAAGTTATCTATTATACTGGTACTGGCTGTTTTTATACTATGGCTTCAATTATTGTTTTATTTTCAATATTTATTCCATATACACCAGATTGTTTCTTTTTATTAAAGTTAAAGCTTATTATATAGCCTGTATCTGTCATATAATGTTTCTCTGGCCTGCATATTGCGGTTACATTAAATTCTTTAGCCATTGTACTAATGCTCCGTTCTTATTTATTTACAGGAAAATAATTAATTAGGTATCTATTGTATAGGTTTTATATTATTATTTTACTATAAAGTATTGAAATGGTAAAGTATAATGTTGTTATGTAAGCTGTTGATAAAAGCATATGAATGTGGTAGGATAAAATTATTAAATTCTGGTTATTGTACTGGTATTTTATTGTAGAAAGAGGTGTGGTTATGGGAATGTTTTTAAATAGTGTTGTCCCATATGAAGCTTATAAAGAGGTTTTTCTGGATGTGTATTTTGTTGATAAAACTTTGTTAATTGAAGAACTTGTTCCTGCTATTGGAAGGAAGAACAGATATTTCTGCATTACCAGGCCACGCAGGTTTGGAAAGAGCGTAATGGCAGATATGGTTAGT
>CAJTOK010000152.1 GCA_910577825.1 uncultured Lachnospiraceae bacterium
TCTTTTGTGCCTTGTGGGAATGTGAAACTTTCGGTTTTCGTGCCGGAAAATGCGTTTGAAAAGTTAGAAACTTTTGGCGGGATGTCAATTTTTTCAAGGGAGAAACAGCAGTTAAAGGCATATTCTACGGATTCGAGGCTTTCTGGAAGTGTAACTTTTTTAAGGTTTTCGCAGCCATAGAAAGCTCCTGTAATATAAATTATGCCTTCTGGTACAATAACGCTTTCCAGTTCATAGAAACCGTCAAATGTGCTGTCTAGTGATACAACTTTATTGCCGTCAATGGATTGTGGTATGGTTATATTGGTTTCACAGCCATTGTAACGTAATACTTCTATGCCGTCAGGACAGCCTTCTGGTGGCAGGAAATCATATGTCCATAAACCGTCATTGCTTGTATGGATTTCTTGTTCTTCATTGTCATCATATTTGTAAAACCAGTCATAGCTTTCACCAGTGCCATAACGTCCGCGCCCGTCACTGTAGTATGCTTTCATATATGGATTCCCCCTTGTCTGTTTTTTTATATTATGGTATATTGCCTGTTTATCTGTATAATAGCATATATGGTATATTTTTACAAATATGTTTTTGTGAAAATATACTATATTTTATTGTTGTAATTACAGAGTTTTTTTATTATACCAGTGATTGCTGCAAGTAGTGAAGCTGGTGTTTTAACAGTGGAAGAAAAAAACAATGCCTACATGTACTTTTCCAATTATTATTTGTGAATTTTTTTAGAGTTTTAGGGAAAACATATATAATGCAGCCTATGGAAATATTAGTACAGGCCATTGTGCAGCAATGAAGTTGTTTTATTAATGAATAAGCGGCAAAGTGCATTGCGGATATCCGGTTAACAAAGAAATACTGGATGGGAAGGCTTGGGTAAAGGCTTGGGTGTTTATGGTTTTATAGATATTGCATAAAAAAATATAATATTTTTAGTAAGATTCAACAAAAAGAAAAAAAGGGATTGCTTTTTTATTTGTCAGGATATATAATGAACTCACAATCGGAAACGTTACCGGGTACGTTGCCGATAACGAATCCGGTAACGTTTTCAAAAAACGGTAACATGAAAACCAGATAACTAATTTTTTCTAAGGAAAGACCAACTATAAAAAGTCAAGCAGAAAAACAAAAAAATAAAAATAATTTT
>CAJTOK010000153.1 GCA_910577825.1 uncultured Lachnospiraceae bacterium
GGCATACCTTCCATGGAAACATTTGATATTTCCACCAGGGAAGGATTCTTAAGGGATTTCGACCTGCTGGAAAAGGCGATACTGAAAGCAAGGAACCAGATCGGGGCAGATGCTGCAGATGAGATCCTTAAGGGTACGTTAAAAAAAACTGCAGATCCCAGAACCGGGAAAGAGAGACAGCTGTAGAGTCTGAACTTGGCAGGATCCCTGTCTGTTTCATGGATGATATGGCGCAGTCCCTACAGCCGAAAGAAAGGGTCTGCAGTACCGGGTATATGGAACTGTCCTGCAGGCTCTGTACAAAACTCAGTTACCGGAATGCGACAGAAATGATCAATCTTTTTCAGCACCGTGATGCCGGTGAAACCATAAAACTGCGCACTCTTTCCGACAGTGTGGAGCGTGTCGGGGAACAGATATCTGCCAGGCTGGAGGAGATGACGCAGAAGGTTCTTAAAATGTATGGGTTTGACAGTGAGACCGGCCGCCCCATGGAAGGGGTCTGTCTTTCTGCCAACATCACCTCCCCTGCCATTCCGGAAAAGACGGAAGCTGACATACAGGCAGTGGACATCATTATTGATTCAGCCAACGCATCCCGCGATGAAAAGATACCGTTCACGGCGGAAGAGCTGGATATGGAGGCCTCACCATTGGAATGTGTGTATGTATCCATAGACGATGTGGGGGTAAAACATCAGAAGGACTCCCGCAGCCAGGGAACGGAAAAGAATGCAAAGTATGTGGAAAATACAGTGATCCATATCCAGTATGGACAGAACACATATGCCCTGACAGCGTGCGGCATGAAAAACGCAATGAAAACAATGCTGGCATTCCTGGTTTTCAATGGGCTGCTGCAGAACAGGCTGGTGTTTTTTACAGATGGTGCAAGGAATATCAAAAGCAGCATTGAGGAAATGTTCCCATTCCATCCATATACTGTGATCCTAGATTGGTACCATTTAAAGAAAAAGTGTCAGGAACTGCTGAGCATGGCGGTAAAAGGGAAGGACATGCGGAATAAGATCCTTGAAAAGCTGCTGCGGATTCTGTGGGTGGGAGATGTAAAAAACGCGGTAAGTTACCTAGAATCATTACCGTATTCTGCAATAAAAAATCAGAAATGGCTTGATGAACAGATAAACTATCTG
>CAJTOK010000154.1 GCA_910577825.1 uncultured Lachnospiraceae bacterium
TTGCAAAATTTAACCCACTCTGGGTTATGCTTAAAATATAACCAGAGTGGGTTTATAATCTTTTATATGGATTTTTAAAAACCAGCCATTAAACTATAAGATTTCATTAATAACATCCCGGACCATTTCTATAGGAATCTTTGTCAGCCTGGAAATAGTTCCAGCATCACAGCCCTCTTTATACATATTTGAAATAATATGTTTCTGTTCTTGTTCAATACCACGTTCAATACCACGTTCAATACCTTGTTCAATGCCCTGTTCAATGCCCTGTTTTATCCCTTTCTCAATACCTTTTTTTTCAATCTGGTCCAATACCCCGCACATACTGGCCGCCTCCTTTCCCATAGCATTACAGGCCTCCATAAAACGCTGGTCATTTGTCAGGACGGCCATTAATTCCAGTAAGCCATGTACATGTTTAATGGTTTCTGGTTTTGCCACATAACTGTTGTTCTTTCTCATCTGTACAAAATAATCAGCAACAATCCGGAAATCGCTTTTAAATAAAGATACCTGTTCATCTGTCAGGTATGCTATCTCAAACAGGTTTATTTTATAATCATTTACATAAGGTTTCAATCTTTCCGGGATATCCAGGCATCCATGCAGTGTCAGTGGTTTATCCCAGTGTTTTCTGTAACCAAAATATAAAAACAGGGTAATAACGGGATAACGTGGTTTCCTTTTTCTGGCTGTTTTCTTTGTCCCGTCTTTGTTTATGGTTTCCTCATAATCATCCAGCATCTGCCGGCGGTATTCGGAACCATCATAGCCTGCACCACGGAGCGGTGCATCAATATCTGGCACTGTCTGGTTTTCATAGCCGAAACACGCAATGCGGATACTGCTGTCTTTCCAGTATTTAGCAGTATCCCGTTCCATTTCATGGATTTTCCCTCCGTCAGCTTTATAATGGTAACGTGCTACGGCATCTTCAAGTTCACTTTCCTTGACAGCCTGTTCCCCGTTGAATAAAAGTACATTGATGATGTCGGCAAACACATCATTGTAAGCTTCCAGTGCTTTTTCTGTAATATCTTTTGCTCCCATTGGTAAACCTCCGTTTTATATTATACAGTATAATCCAGGACAGGATAAAATTCAAGTTAATTATCATTTGGGA
>CAJTOK010000155.1 GCA_910577825.1 uncultured Lachnospiraceae bacterium
TATATGTTTTGGCAAAAATTATTTATTTTTATACCCTAAAGCCTGAATAGTAACCATTTTTTAAAGTTTAAGCATATCAAATCCCATTTTTAATAAAATTAACAGAGGTTTGATGACATAGCAAAGCTTCTTTTTTTAAATAATTCATTATTCCAGATAAAGTGGAAAAATTGGTGTTAGAAATCAATCCCCCAAGTAATAATGTAGTATTAGCATATACATATAAAAATATTACAAGTGATATAATTTATAAATTATTAAATTATATATTACTATAGTTGACTTTGTGCTAAAAATGGATTATAATTAGACCATATTCAATTTAAGGAGAGTTGATATGAGCATAAAATTTATTGATTTATTTGCTGGAATGGGTGGAATAAGACTTGGTTTTGAACAAGCCTTTAATGAATTAGGATTAGAAACAGAATGTGTGCTTACTTCAGAGATTAAACCATATGCTATCCAGGCATTAAAAAATAATTTTAAACAGCATAACCTAGTAGGAGATATTTGTAAAATACCAGCGGACAATATTCCTGACTTTGATGTGTTGCTTGCAGGATTTCCGTGCCAGGCTTTTAGCACAGCAGGAAAGGGGCTGGGATTTTTGGATACAAGAGGAACATTATTTTTTGAAGTTGAAAGAATTCTTCAGGAGAAAAATCCCTATGGATTTATACTAGAAAATGTAGAGGGTCTTGTATTACATGATAGAGAGAGCAGTAAAGATAAAACAGGCAGAACTTTAAGAATTATTTTACAATCATTAAATAATCTTGGATATAAGGTAACTTGGAGATTACTTGAATGCCAAAGATTTGGAGTTCCACAATTAAGAAAACGAATATTTATTATAGAAACAAAAGATAAATACATAGATATGGATCATTTCGATAAAAAAAGAGTAGTTGTAGGTGATATATTAGAACATGGAATGCCATTAGAAGATACTCATTTTACTAGATGCTTATTGAAGCATTATAAAACAGAGGAATTACATGGCAAAGCTATCAAAGATAAAAGAGGGGGAGCTAATAATATCCACAGTTGGAATATAGGACTGAAAGACCAACTATAAAAAGTCAAGCAAAAAAATAAAAAAATATTTTAATTTTT
>CAJTOK010000156.1 GCA_910577825.1 uncultured Lachnospiraceae bacterium
GCAATTCATCCCACCACTTTAGAAGTGGGGGACTTCTTGCTACAATAGGTTAAATGAATTTGCTGTTTTTACTTCGTTAATTACTGCTTCTTTTTCTTCTTTTAAAAGTTTTCTTCCATTGACAGATATATTGTTAAGGTCATTTAATAAATTAAACTCCTGTGCTGTATATGTTGCACCTGCTGCACGTGTTAAATCTTTATATACACTGCATTTTCCAATGAGTTTTTCAAATATATTATCTTCTGTTATATATTTACCAGTTTCTTTATCAGTTCTTGTAGTATATCTTCCGTAATCTGTACGTGATTTCTCATTTCCAGGGCCAGTATAGTATTCACGTTTCCTTAAGAAAATTTCCATGTATCTTTCACAAAAACTTTCTGAAAGAAATTTATGAAATTTCTTCTGGTATCCAAGTATTGCTTGTATTTCTTTTCTATATGCTTCTGTTGTAAAGACATTTGACAGGATAATTTTTTCATTTTCCTGGCAGATAGAAATATTACCATGATATTTTCCATATTTTTCCAGACGTTCTGCCTGTATTTCACAGGGAAATTTTCCATTATCCAGTTCTTTCTGGTTTTCTTTTATCCCTTTTGCATAATCATTTTGTGCATTTCCTGTATCATCTGTTGCATCATCAAGATATGATATGCCACGGTGTATTAATTCATTCCTTAATACATGGAATATTTCTTCCTCTGTTAATTGTCCGCTTAACCCTTTTATACGTAATTGCAATGTATTATTTATATTTATGGCTGGAATCTGCAAACCTGCATCCCGCCATATTTTTTTTAAATCACTTATACGGTTTGCACGCCTTCTGTGAAGGCGTCTTGTCTGCCGGAATGACCTGCGTTCAGTGTTCTGGCTTGCATCAGCTGATGTAAACAGGTTTGAGCCTGCCTCTTCTACCTCATAATTATTATTTACAACAGCCCAGCCTACAGAAGCTATGCCAATATCTAATCCAAAATTTACCCCCATTTTATTTCCTCCTAGTATGATAATGGTGTAGTCAATCAAGACTACTGGTTAATAAGTTTC
>CAJTOK010000157.1 GCA_910577825.1 uncultured Lachnospiraceae bacterium
CTGTCAATGGTACGTGGGTATGTGCCTGGTAAAAGCATATATAAAAATAAAGGTGAAATTGTAGAGAAATATTAAGATATAATGCAAAACAAAATAACCTCAATACATTTACAACAGGTTAAATTACAATTCAGGACAGCGGGCAGGGAGGATGTTGTAATGGGAAATAAAGGTCTGGGGTGGACGTTTGATACAGTGGCTTCTGCTTATGAGAAGTTCCGTCCTGGGTATACTGACGGACTTTATAAAATGATATTTGATTATATTATGCTTGATAATTCTTGTTATGCGGTAGAAATAGGGATTGGCGGTGGCCAGGCAACATTGCCGTTTTTGAAAATGGGATGTAATCTGACAGCTGTTGAACCTGGCAGGCATTTTTCTGCATTGTGTAAAGAGAAGTTTAAAGAATATTATAATTTCAATATTGTAACAAATAAATTTGAAGATATGGATTTTCCAGATGATACATATGATTTGGTTTATTCTGCATCAGCGTTTCACTGGATTCCGGAGGGTACTGGATATACAAAAGTATTCTCTATGCTGAAAAGTGGCGGCGCATTTGCACGGTTTGCAAACCACCCTTATTGTTCAAAAGATAATGTACCACTTTCAGAAGAAATAGATAAAATTTATGGTGAATATTATTATAAATTTTATAACAGAAAGCAGGAAGTGATGGAAGAGTATGATGGGGAACAGGCTGTGCAAAGAGCCAGGATTGCAGAAAAATACGGGTTTATGGATATAAAATATGCCTTGTTCCACAGGACACGGACTTTTTCAGCAAAAGAGTATAGTGCATTGCTGGGGACATATTCTGACCATATTGCGGTTGAAGAGGGTATAAGAAAGGCATTTTTTTCAAAGATTGAGGATGCAGTAAATAACCATGGCGGTTCAATTACATTATATGATACTATTGATTTGCAGCTTGCAAGAAAACCATAAATAATAATAGATTTAATATATTACCTGTCTGTTACAGGAAGCAATACAAATATTTACCCGCTGTCAATGGTACGTGGGTATGTGCCTGGT
>CAJTOK010000158.1 GCA_910577825.1 uncultured Lachnospiraceae bacterium
GGGTGGCTGGCAAAGCCTGACACCCGTTGTTTGTTACCCTTTTTATAATATTTTACAACTTAAGCTTATATATAATTTTATAAAATTATCCTGTTATTTTTTCATTACCCTGTAAATACTTACTGCATTTTTTGCTCTCAAATCTGCCTGTGTATTCTTGTCCGCTGGTTTTTCATATTCGTTACAAATATACCTGGCAGCGCTTCCAGCACCCTTTCCTCCTTTTTTCCAATCATTATAAATATGTGAATAATCTTTACTTTTTAGCTCATCTACCATATAATTTACTTCTGCTTTAGCACATTCATTCGCTGTAGGCTTGTCATTTTTACAATATTTCTTATATGAATCAAGCAAACCAGATGTACGTTTTCCTGTCCATTGTATCATACCAAGCCCAAACTTTCCTTTGAAACCACTTTTTTCTGCCTTTTTCTGAAGCTCAATTGTTTTTGTAATTCCTACATCACTAATAGATTTTCCTGAAAATTCTTTTCTATAATTAAAATGCTCATCCATATATTTTAAATAACCAGGCTCTTGTTCAGGATGTGATATGTATGCAGAACTTTCAAATTTCCCTGCAGCTCCTTCATTCTGGATATTTCCTAACATCCCGGCAATAAATTCAACTTCATAGCCTTCCTGGAACATTCTTTCTGCTGCCATTACCATAGCATTCTTTTTTTGTTTACCCAGTCCAAGAGAAGTATCATTCTTTAAGTTTTCAATCATCTTTTGTTGTGTAGCATTTAATTTGGCATTTCTGCTTTCAGTTGTATTTGTTAATTCTTTCTGTGCCAGAAGTTTTCCCTCATAACTTAAATTTAAAATAACTTCACCTGTATTGGAATCTGGCACTGGTTTTTCTTTTAACTCTTCATTTCCAGATGATTTTGCTGGTATATTTTGTGGTGCATATGAACCTGGTATTATTCCTGTATCTGTTTTATTAGTAACTACCATTTTTTATCCTCCCATTATGTTACTATTCAGTCATAAAGGCACATTTATAAGGCACACAGTTAAAAAGCTGG
>CAJTOK010000159.1 GCA_910577825.1 uncultured Lachnospiraceae bacterium
AATAGTATCTGACACAAAATTATTAGTACCTGTAAAAATGCTTTCCTTTGCAATACGCAAACATCCTGTAATAACAGCAAATTTCAATGAATTATTATCCTTAACAGCCTGCATTACCCCCTTAATAATATCAAGCATTTCATCAT
This sequence comes from uncultured Lachnospiraceae bacterium, assembly GCA_910577825.1. GTDB lineage: Bacteria > Bacillota > Clostridia > Lachnospirales > Lachnospiraceae > Butyribacter. The sequence continues at coordinate 147 of CAJTOK010000159.1, forward strand.
AATATCCCTTTTCACTTGCCTTAGCAAGAGGAACATCATACTCATCAATAAGAAGAACCACTGGTTTCACATAATGGGCTTCTAGCATCTTTACAATCAGGTTAAGAGCATTTTTTACATCATCTGTATCCGCTGTTTTCCTGGCTAATAATTTAAAACGTTCCTTCTGTATTTCATTAACCCTTTCACTTTCCAAAAGATAATAATGTTCAATACATATATCAGAAAATACTGTTTTTAGCTGCTTTACAGCACTGGCAAAATCCATCCCATCAATACTTTTAAATGACAAAAACAATACTGGATACTGGTTCATCCACTCTCTGCACAATTCATTATTACCAGAAACAGAAAGACCAGCAAATAAATCCTTGCTGTCTTTACGGATATCAAAAAATTCATATAACATACTCATTCCAAGGGTCTTGCCAAACCTTCGCGGACGGGTAATTAAAGTAACCTGTACTGCCTCTGTCTTAAGCAGTTCTTCTATAAGGCCACTTTTATCAATAAAATAATAACCATTCCTGCGGATATCCGCAAAACCAGAACGGCCTACAGGGATTTTAATATTATCCATAAAATTATTCTCCAATTTAAATAATAATGCCTTTTCTGGTTTTATTCTATCATTTAGATTCTAAAGTGACAAGTTGTTTTTTATAAATATATATCACTATTTTTAAAAATCAAAATACAAAAATGTTGATATTCCTGCAAATGATACTACAGACCACACCAAAAATACTACAACTGTTAATGAATTTAAAACTGTTGGCCTGAATTCTTTTTCTTTGCTGTTTTTAGTATTTAACACAACAAAAAATGCCCCAAAAACAAACAACCATAAATTAAACCCTGTAATATGTGATACAAGATAA
>CAJTOK010000160.1 GCA_910577825.1 uncultured Lachnospiraceae bacterium
AGCTTATATCTATTATGATGTTAAAAACCAGTATGGTGAAAGTATCAGGGAAAGGACAACAATTAACTGGAGCATAACTTCATGTGATGCAAAGAGAGATAACAAGAGACTTGGTCTTGTTGTTGCACATAGAAAGAATGATAAGGAAATTTTCACATATGGCACCAAACTCCATGTTACAGGTGTATGTATAAAGGATGGCACAACAGTAACAGGTACTAAAGAACTTACTGTTGGTACAATCCAGGCTATAGATAAAGTTGATTATATAGGTTTTGTAAAGAGGTCTGCACAAGGCAGGAAACTTGAAGCAAAAGATATACTTAAAGATGTACCAGCTGATTTCCCTAAGGGTACATATGCACTTTTATACCAGGCATATGACCAGAATGGTGATTTACTGGAACCAGCAAAAGATAACTTAGCTTCTGAAACAGAAGGAGCAAAACTTACATTTGTTTCTGCTGAACCAACATATGTTATGAATGATTTCTCAGATGGCGAGATATATACAGATGGTGTAACAGAGTATTCTTCTGTAACTGTTGAGCCAGGTATGTACATTGACAAAGGAACAAGCGTAAAGCTTATGGCTATGTCAACAAGAACAGGCAATAAGAATGAAAAAGACTTTACAATCGGTGCAACAAAGCGTCTTAAGAGCTTTAAGATAGAGACACCAGCTGAAGTTGTTGCTGATGGTGATGTTGCAGGGCTTCCATTTACAGCAACAGATATGGATGGCAATGTTATAACAGACTATAAAACAATTGCACGTTCTTCTAATGTACTTAGTTTCACAGCATCAGAAGGTACACTCAGGCTTACTGAAGGTAATGCCGGGGAAGCTGTACTTACATGGGAAGATGCAGATAAGTACAGATATAAACTTGATGCTAATGGAAATAGAGAATTAAATCCTGATGGTACATTAGCTGCCTTTAATCCATATTGGGATGGTAACAACAATGGCATTATTATTAATGATAATGTTGACCGTACTATATCTTTAACAGCAGTAGTTA
>CAJTOK010000161.1 GCA_910577825.1 uncultured Lachnospiraceae bacterium
TTATAAATATCCAGGAGGTATTCAATGGCAGGGAAAGACAAAGCGGAAAAGAAACTTGAAGATTACAATGATGTTTTTGCAGATATACTGAATGTCCTGCTTTTTAAAAAAGACCTGGTAAAAGAGGACCAGCTTAAGGACGGACCCACTGAATCAGTTTACAAAGCCGGCAGCGGGGAACTGCGCGGCCAGTTCCGTGACACTTTAAAAAATTACATGAATGCAGGGTTTATAATTTCCAGCTTTGGGATGGAAAACCAGACAGAGATTGACCCTGGCATGACAATAAGGGTAATGGGGTATGATTACAGTTCATACCGCCACCAGGTTGATATGGGCAAAAGCAGGTATCCTGTAATTACAGTTGTACTGAATTTTTCAGATAAAAAATGGGACAAGCCAGTCCGCCTGAAGAACATGTTTGAAATACCAGAGGGGATGGAAAAATTTGTACAGGATTATAAAATTACAGTATTTGACATAGCGTTCCTGCCTGATAAAACAATAAATAAATTCAGGAGCACTTTTAAACATGTAGCACATTTCTTTAAACACAGGAGAAATCCTGGCAGGTACAAACCACTTGATGAGAAAATAGAACATCTGGAAGCTTTTCTTGATTTGCTGGGGATATTTACAGGGGATGGAAAATATACTGAAATCAAGGATGAACTTTTAGAAAAGCAAAGGCAGGGAAAGGAGGTCACCATGTGCAGCGTTGTTGAAAAATTCACTAATGATGGTATTAAACAGGGTATTAAGCAGGGTATTGAACGTGGTATTGAACAGGAGCAGAAACAGATTATTTCAAATATGTATAAAGAGGGCTGTGATGCTGAAACTATTTCCAGGCTGACAAAGATTTCTATAGAGATGGTCAGGGATGCTATTAATGGAATCTGACAGTTCATTATGGCTGGTTTCTAAAAATCCATATAAAAAGATTGTAAACCCACTCTGGTTATATTTTAAGCATAACCCAGAGTGGGTTAAATTTTGCAA
>CAJTOK010000162.1 GCA_910577825.1 uncultured Lachnospiraceae bacterium
ACTAATACCAATCCAGTTCAACAGAAGAGCCAGTCAAAGTATGTCAATGCCCTTAAACGGGCTAACTTCATTTCTACCGGATAAAGGATTTTCACCAGGAGCTGATTTGAATGTGTCAATGCCCTTAAACGGGCTAACTTCATTTCTACTCATCTGAAATTGGAAGGGCAAAGTTACCTTTTAAATTGTGTCAATGCCCTTAAACGGGCTAACTTCATTTCTACCACCAACAAATACACCGACAGTTGCACCAACAAAATGTGTCAATGCCCTTAAACGGGCTAACTTCATTTCTACGATGATTAAAAACTTTTTTTCACGGGTGTCTTTTGTGTGTCAATGCCCTTAAACGGGCTAACTTCATTTCTACTATATGATAGATTCTAATAATAATGTTGCCTAGATGTGTGTCAATGCCCTTAAACGGGCTAACTTCATTTCTACACTATGAAGTGACGGAAACCAATAAATAAAAAAAGCAATGTGTCAATGCCCTTAAACGGGCTAACTTCATTTCTACGGTGTGACAGGAACTGTTGATACTAAGGAGCACGATTGTGTCAATGCCCTTAAACGGGCTAACTTCATTTCTACAGATGCCCTATTAATGGTAGAATTGATTCTTGGGTGTGTCAATGCCCTTAAACGGGCTAACTTCATTTCTACATTATTAATTTTCTGTGCTTTATGCATTTCAAGTTTAGTGTGTCAATGCCCTTAAACGGGCTAACTTCATTTCTACTTAGATTCTTTTTCTGAAGATTCCCAAACAACAGCAGTGTGTCAATGCCCTTAAACGGGCTAACTTCATTTCTACTTTCTTATAATAATGCTATTCATCTTTTGGATAAATTAGTGTCAATGCCCTTAAACGGGCTAACTTCATTTCTACGGAGATAACACATTAGTATCTTTCGAATCTTTTCTGTGTCAATGCCCTTAAACGGGCTAACTTCATTTCTACCCTGCCCT
>CAJTOK010000163.1 GCA_910577825.1 uncultured Lachnospiraceae bacterium
CAGCCTCCCATTTTCATTATAGGCTGTGATAACTCTTCATGATTCGTTGACAAGTGAATGACCGTCCAAAAGGGATATGACCTGCAGGAGAAGTGACGCATCCGGCGCACCAATGCAGGGAAACACCGCAGGAATGGGGCAGGAAAACGGCTTTTGGGGAGAACGGCAGCAGGAAGCATTTTAACCTATTTGATTATGGGAGGAACAGAATGAACGATAAAAAGAGATTGAACAGCTATGAAGATTTACCGCTGGTTCTGGATGTGGAGGACATCCAGCGGATTATGGGAATTTCAAGAGCGAGCGCCTATGAGCTGGTACACACCCCCGACTTTCCGGCGTTCCGCAGGGGCAGGCTTATCAAGGTCAGCAAAATTGCTCTCTTTGAATGGATGGCAAAAGGCTCCGAAACCATACCGGGAAGTGACAAATAAGCGTGGAGTATCATGCCCTGTCTGCAATACTACCGCCCTCTCCAAAGGGGCGCACAGAGGGAAAAAAACTTGAAAATGATACCGAAACGCTACACCAAAACAGCCTGTCTACGTACATCAGATAGAAACGGAGAAAGGAGCCGGTTATGGCAAGAATGAGCAACAAGCGGCGGCTGGAATGGTCTTTTTTCTTAAATGACCGCAGCCGTATCACTTACAACGAACTGTGTCGGAAATGCCGGCACGAATGTAAACAGAGCTTCCGGGTGATTGTGGTTGGACTGCCCGAAGTATCTTTCCAAGCGTTCCAAGAAAAAGGACAAAACTGCCGGAAACGGCAAAATCCCTTAGGAACTAAGGGCGCACTTCTATACATAGTCTAAAGACCATGTATCGTGCGTCCTGCGGAGCTTATCTCTGCCGCTGATAAAATCAGCAATCCGAGGTATGTGTTCGCTTCGCTCCGACAAGGTGGCTACACCCATATGCACTAACTTAACAAAAATGCTGGCATCTGTAACCTGTCTGTTTTC
>CAJTOK010000164.1 GCA_910577825.1 uncultured Lachnospiraceae bacterium
GAGGATATGCACCCCGTTTGTCAACGTAAATGTTTTGCCCTTGAGCACAGCATATTGTCGCACCTTTCCATGGGTAGCACGAGTAGCAAAGTTCGTATTATCCCGGGCAAATCTCCTGCCAATCTTATTAAAAAGGAGCTGTTTTTTTATGAAAGATCTTCTGGAAATTTCCTGCGGGCTGGATGTCCACAAAGATAAAATTGTTGCGTGTATCCTGACTGGTCCTTTAGGCAAGCCGACAAACTCCGAAATCCGTGAGTTTACCACCTTAATCCCGGATATGGCTGCTTTACGTGACTGGATTGTTTCCCAAAACTGCCATCATGTCGCTATGGAAAGCACAGGTATTTACTGGATGCCTGTTTATGAAATACTGGAAGAAGCCTTCAATGGTGATATTACTTTACTGGTTGTAAACGCACGACATATGAAGAATGTCCCCGGCAAGAAAACAGACATGCGGGATTCCGAATGGATTTCCACCCTGTTACGTGCCGGGCTTTTAAATGGCAGCTTCATCCCTGAAAAAAGGATCCGGGAATTCCGTGACTTAAACCGTTACCGTAAGAGTGTCATCCGTGACATAACATCCCAGAAAAACAGGGTTGAGAAGTTTCTGCAAAGTTCCGGTTTCCGTCTGTCCTCTTTTATTTCTGATATTTTTGGGGCTTCAGGCAGGAACATCATCCGGTATCTGATGGAACACGGGCAGATTGACAGGGCTTCTTTGGACTCCTGCTTAAAAACAAAGACAAGAAACCGTATAGATGAAATCCTCATGTCTGTGAATGGAACCCTGTCGGAACATCAAAAAGCCTTCCTAAAGATTCTTATGAACCATTATGATTCCTTAAAAGAACACCTTGCTGAAATCGAAAAGAATCTTGAGGCGGACATGGCCCCGTTTGCTTTACAGGTGGAGCAGCTGTGCAGTATTTATGGC
>CAJTOK010000165.1 GCA_910577825.1 uncultured Lachnospiraceae bacterium
GCAGATAACGGTTACAGCACTTGGCAAGGAGGGCGGCATTGTTTACCTGTGGGTAATTGATACTGGTAATAAAGGCATTTCTGCATATTGCCCTGTTGATGTGAAATTAGTCCCTAGAAAACTGGAAGTGCAGGATACTTCAGGAAGTAAGCTGGATAATCCTAAGCTTGGGAATGACAAGGCTCTTGATGTATGCCTTACAGGTACTGCTGGTACAGTGAAAGCAGGGGATGGTACATATACAGCATCAGTTGGTTCAAAGTACAGCAGTTATGTTACTGTTACCCCTGCAGAGGGCAGTAAAAATAAGTTTACTATTAAAGCCACCGGGCTTAAAAATGATAAAGACACTAAAGCTGTTATTATTTTTAAATGTAACGAGAATGGTAAAAAGATAAAATTTTCTTTAACTATTACTAAGTAGGACAGCTTACAATCTTACATGCTTATTATAAAATGCACAGGTTTTATTCCTGTGCATTTTGTTAATAAGCATTTTCCGGTTTTTTAGTTATGGTACAGCTTGTCTATGGATAGGCAGAATGCCATCTGTTCATATAATAAGGGCTTGAAAAAGATCTATGGTCTGTTATAATAGGGACATAAACATGAAAGAGGGTATTTATATGAGCGACAGGGAAAGAATGTACCAGTTATTAGATACTGTACCAGATAATAAGATTTCATATATTATCGGATATATCCAGGGTCTGACAGTGGCTGGAAGTAATAAACCAAATGCTGGGACTATAGCAGCATTTGAAGAGGAAGAAGAAATGTTAAGCAATGGAACTGGGCAGCGTTTTGAGGGCCTGACAGATGATTTCTTTAAGAAAGTCCTGGAGGAATAGATATGTTGAAGTTATCATCGACAACAAAATTTAATAAAGATTTAAAATTATGCAAAAAACGTAATTACGATTTGGACTTGTTATATGATG
>CAJTOK010000166.1 GCA_910577825.1 uncultured Lachnospiraceae bacterium
GTTTTTCAGACAGACGAAGGAAACAAAACGTAAACTTAGTTTCTTTATAGCTCTGGCAATGGTTATATCATTATTACCAGTATCACCAGTTGCAAAAGCAGCAACTAGTACTAATGTTAACGTTAATAGTAGTGTTACTGGTGCATCTATATTGGTAGTTAAAGGTACTACAGATGGGGCAGTTGACATTAAATTTAACGTTAATGTCAATAATAAAAAAATTGGAAACAACGCAAAGTTAAACGTAAGGGTGGCTACTGGCAGCAATATAGAAACCACTATTAAGAATCCGGAAGCAACTGCTTCTGCTTCTATAACACCAACTGATGGTGCTGTTACTGCTGTAATTTCAGGTCAAGCTGTTGCTAACCAAAACAGTCAAGAGGTTATATATGGCTATACAGCACCTGAAAACGAAAAAGAATTTGAAATTATTGTATGTAATATTACGGGTTCAGATGCTATTATAGATATAACAGGTAGCTTGAATTTGGTTGATGATAGTACTGGTGATGACAGTAAACCTGGTGATGACAATAAACCTGGTGATGACAATAAACCTGGTGATGACAATAAACCTGGTGGTGACACAAATACTATAAAACCTGGTAATAACAATGGTTACATTCCTGGACCTGGTAATACTACTCCAAGTGGTACACCTAGTACAGCTCCAAGTAGTGCACCAAGCAACGCACCGGGAACAAATCCAAGTAATGCACCGGGAACAAACCCAAGTGGTGCTCCTGGTACTAACCCAAGTAATGCACCGGGAACAAATCCAAGTGGTGCTCCTTCAGACCCTACAAATGCACCTAGTGACCCTACAAAAGCACCAACTAACCCTACTAAGAAACCTAGCACATCAAATAGTGTTAAAGTAGGCAAGAAGGCTACAGTTAGTGGTTCACAGTACAAGGTAACTGCTGTAAAGG
>CAJTOK010000167.1 GCA_910577825.1 uncultured Lachnospiraceae bacterium
GGTATACAGAAGGATTTATCTGGCAGATATAGTTAGAGGTACATATATAGGCTAGGATGTGTAGGATGAATATGATGCAGGATGCATGCTTTGGTGTAGTAATGGATGGTTACAGGAATATGCTGTACATGATTCTGTAGTTAATAATGATGGATATAAAGCGGGGTGGAAAGCAGGTTAAGGATAGTATGTTTAACTATGGTAAAGATACCTGTGTAAGCAATTCTATGGCTCATACAGGTGTTTTAAGCATCAGGCATAAAAATTATACCTTTAACATATAAAATGCCTGTATGGGGCTGTTAATGGCATCATGGCTGCATATACAAACCTCCTCCTCCCATTTTTCTCTTTTTTCTTACAAATCGTCACATCTGCCAGACAGTTTTTCACACATTCTCTTCTTTTTTCCCATATTTTTCATACTTCCATAAAAATTCATTGTGCTAAATTTGGAGCAAAAAGAGGAGGAGAGGGGATTGTAAGATTTTTGCAAATTTTTAATCAGTAATAATTTAAAACAGCATATTTTTACTGTAATCTTTAATAAAAGGAGAAATATTGGGATGACAGGTCTCAAATCTTCTGATTGACACATGGGAAAATTGAGGGTAAGATAAAAAAGAGGAGGAGTTATGTTAGAATACCAGCGATATGGTCGAAATAAAAACACAGTGGTGAACAAAACCTATATAAATAGCGGGGAATACAGAAGGAAATTCGATAAAATCACACATAATGATGATATAAATCGTATACTATATTTAAAAGCAAAAGAAATGTTATTTCATCGTAGTGGTACATTACTTGAGGATATGTATTGGATTGATGGGGATACAGGAGAAATTGTTGCAAAAGCTTTGGATGAGGAAGAAGAAGAGAAAATTGAATATACTCCATCTATATCTAAAGCTATCAATGGCCGGGATAACCT
>CAJTOK010000168.1 GCA_910577825.1 uncultured Lachnospiraceae bacterium
TATTATACAGTATAATCCAGGACAGGATAAAATTCAAGTTAATTATCATTTGGGATAGTGTAACTTTATATGTATATATGATAATTTATATATATTGTGTTATTTTTTAAGCATGATATCATATGTGGGTTTCTTTAACTGGCTTATTTTCAATTATAGTAGAATAACTTGGCTGGCTATAGTATGCTTTGTGAAAAATTATCTGGTCTTAAAATTGTAACAAGGTATTTTTACCTGCTTCCGAAATACAATTTAATCAAACTATTTTATAAATTGGAATATTTGTAAGTGTAGCAGGAAACATTGGATTCTAGTATGCCAATAGGATGAGATTAAGGTTTTTCATCTAAATAATTGTTAATTGCCTTATTTAAATTAAGAGGTATCTCATGCCTTAGATGGCTTGCAAAAAGACTTTTAATACCACCAAAAGGACTTTTTTTCTGATTTTAGTTGAAACGCTTTTAACAGTTATACATTCACTTGTTTTTGATATTGTACTTTTTACTCCGTTACATGAATCAAAATATGTATGGACTGTTTCTGCTACACCTTCCAAATTTTTTCCTTGCCCTAATAAATAGTTTCTGCTAAAACATATTTCACTTTTTTTGTTTCTGTTTTCCATATATTCTTGTATTTTTTCTTGTTTTCTATTTTGATTTTTTCTGTATTTCTAATTCTTTTTTAGTTAATGTACATACAAGAATAAATTCATATGTATATTAAAATTCACTCTGGTTATATTTTTAGTATAATACGAAACAGATTAAACTTAAAATAAAATATATTCCATATAAAAAATACATAATTATAAATTATTAGAATTATAAATTAATGGGTCTGATAAATCATCTGGTGTAAATTCAGCTTTTAGTGATACGTTATCCCTGTCTTTCCAGCCATTATAGGTGAATTTAAACTTCTTCC
>CAJTOK010000169.1 GCA_910577825.1 uncultured Lachnospiraceae bacterium
GATATGGTTAGTGCTTTTTTTTGCAAGAGTACAGATGGAAGAAGCCTGTTTAGTAAATTGCTTGTTGGCAAGAGTATGGATTGTATGGAACATTTGAATTGCCATAATGTGATTTTTATTGATTTTAGCAGGATTCCAAGGGATTGTAACAGCTATGGGCAGTATATTGCACGTATACAGGATGGCATTAATAATGACTTTGCAAAGGTTTATAAAGAACTGGAAATTGATATAAAGGCGGCAGTATGGGATAATTTGTTGTATATTTTCCAGAATACAGGTGATAAATTTATATTTGTTATAGATGAATGGGATGCTGTTTTCCATATGCCGTTTGTTTCTGAAGCCCAGCAGAAAGAGTATCTGCTGTTTTTGAAAAATTTATTAAAGGACCAGGTATATGCAGAACTTGTATATATGACAGGTGTGCTTCCTGTTGCAAAGTATTCTAGCGGTTCAGAACTTAATATGTTTCTTGAATATGATATGGCTACTTCAGAAAGGTTTTCAAAATATTTCGGATTTTCAGATACAGAAGTTGATACCCTTTATGAAATATACAGGAAAAATATAAAGGAAACCAGAATAACGAGGGAGGAGTTATGTATATGGTATGACGGGTATCATACGGCAGCAGGGGAAAATGTATATAATCCACGTTCTATAGTATGTGCATTAACGGATAACCAGATTAGGAATTACTGGACAAGTTCTGGTCCTTATGATGAGATTTTTTATTATATAAAGAATAATGTTGAAGCGGTAAGGGATGACCTTGTGCTTATGGCAGCAGGGGAGGGGGTTGGAACAGAAATACAAAATTATACTGCTGTTTCAATGAAACTGGATACTAAAGATGAAATTTATTCGGCAATGGTAATTTATGGTCTTCTTGCTTATAAAGATGGTAAAG
>CAJTOK010000170.1 GCA_910577825.1 uncultured Lachnospiraceae bacterium
TATTGTATTTATGATAAGACAGGCAAGTCATATAAAGAAGATGTTTACCCGTCATATGAAGGTGTCATATGTTCTGTTAATGTGAAAACTGGGGAATTTAAAAAACTTTCTGGAACAAAAGCAAAATACATTTCTGTATGCAGGGAAGGAATTTATTATAGATGGTGTACAGGGCCAGAAGCAGAAAAACAAAAAGATGAGTTTGGTTTTTATTCATTTAATGATAAAAAAGTATATAAATCTTTTTCACAGCAGGAAAATGGAACTGTACAGGAAAGATATGGAAAGTATGCCGTAGTATACAGGGACGGTGCATTTTGTTTGAAAAATCTTGAGGATGGCAAGGAACAACTTTTTATACCTGCCAGTGAGAATCCATTATATACCAGGATATGCAATGGGCAGTGTTATTATACAAGTTTAGGAAAAGAAAAAATAATGTCAAGAATAAATTTAAAAGATGGAAAAAAGCAAAAATTAAGTGATGTATTTAATGTTAACAATATCACACAATTAAATAACAGCAATTATTTTTATCTTAATACTGGCACTAGCGGACAATTATATGTATATGACCCTGTTAAAGATAAAGGTGCAGAAACAGATATTAAAGATACATACAGCAATCCACACAGTGGTTATATGGTGGAGGGCTTATGTTCAGATGGTGAATATTTATATGCAGTTGTTTGCAACCATGTTATATATAGCAAAACAGGTATAACTGGCTTTGTGGTATTAAAAGCTGATGGCGGGAAGGTTTCCGAGGTCTGGTCATCATTGGAATATTATAATTCTAAAAACAAAAATAAAAAATAGGTACAACTATTAATTTTAAAATATTAATGTTTTATTAAGATATATTTAATGTTAGTTTAATTATAATTAAAA
>CAJTOK010000171.1 GCA_910577825.1 uncultured Lachnospiraceae bacterium
AAACAGGCATGGCATCTCCATTATGCACTGGACTTGTTTTCATTAAACTGCCAGCAGTATAAGATAACAGATGAAAAAACAGGGGAAACACTAAAAAACTTTGAAATAAGGAAAAAAGACTTAATAATAGCAGACCGTGCATATGCAACAATAACAGGGATGGAATACTGTCTGGAAAACGGTGGGGATTTTATTTTAAGGATAAGGAACAAAGCATTTAATTTATATGATCCAAAAGGGGAACAGGTACTTCTTACGGACTGGCTGGAAACCTTAGACGGGAGTGCCTGCGGGAAATTATTTTATTACAGGGACAGCCATAAAAATTATAAACCTGTAAGGATATGTGCACTTCCAAAAACAGAAGAAGAAATAAAGAAAGAAGAAAAAAGATTAAAAAGGAAGGAAAGCAAAAAACAGATAAAAATTTCAGATGATACAAAATTTTCACACCGTTACATGTTTGTTGCCACTTCACTACCGGAAACATTTACAGCAGAAGATATCCTTTCCATTTACCGTCTGCGCTGGCAGGTGGAAATGGTTTTTAAAAGGTATAAATCCATACTTGGAGCAGGAAGTGTGCCAGTGAAAACAAAAGAAGCAACAGAAGCATGGATAAACGGGAAAATGATGCTTGCACTGTTAATTGAAAAATTTATTGGCAGTGTAGATTTTTCCCCCTCTGGGAAAAGCAGAAAAAAACAGGAGCATATGGAGGGAAACCAGGCTGGCATTTCTGTTAATTTTTATTCTTATAATGCCAAAGAATAATCTTCCTTTTGGGAATGCCTTTCTTGAGTATTCTGTGGATTGTTTTGTTGAAAAGCGGAAAACAGACAGGTTACAGATGCCAGCATTTTTGTTAAGTTAGTGCATATG
>CAJTOK010000172.1 GCA_910577825.1 uncultured Lachnospiraceae bacterium
TCATAAAACCCTGCAAAATAAGCATTTTCAAGTGGTACATCATATTCATCTATAAGTATTACTGTTTTCTGCCTGTGGTACTGTTCAAGGCACTCTGATAAAAACTGCAATGCCGTGGCATAATCTGACGGCTCTGCTTTTTGTTCCATAAAAGAATTAAAACATGCCTTTTGTACTGGCAGCAGGGATTCATCATTAAGTATATACCTGTGCCTTATAAATTCCTTTGAAATACTTTGCTTAAGGACTTTATATGCCATTTCATATGTTGGCTGTTTTGCTGATTTAAGTGAAAGGAATATTACTGGGTACTGCCCCATATGCTTAGTGTATCCTTTCCCTGTTGCCATAATCTTTTTGCCTTGGAAATATACAGAATTATCTGCCACTGTACCATCAGCCAGTATTTCCTTCTCAAAAAATGTCTTTAACATGCTCTGTGCCAGTGTTTTTCCGAAACGTCTTGGACGTGTAAATAATGTCACTGTATTTTTTTGTTCCAGTAAATCACGTATTAGAAGTGTTTTATCTATATAATAATATTCCTCACTTATCATCTGTTTATAAAATTCTACCCCTATTGGTATTGGCTTTATTTGTTGCATAACAGATACCCCCTTTTTTTGTTTATTTATAATGGTATCATATACCAGGCATAAAATAAAGTTTTTCTGCTTATACCCCTTATTTTTAAAAACAAAAAAGCTGCAGCCCTTTTTATAAGGCTTACAGCTTTTTAATAATAATGCCGCAGACCGGAATCGAACCGGTACGGGTATCACTACCCACGGGATTTTAAGTCCCGGGCGTCTGCCAGTTCCGCCACTGCGGCATAATAATATTTTCTGCAATGGGACCTACAGGGCTCGA
>CAJTOK010000173.1 GCA_910577825.1 uncultured Lachnospiraceae bacterium
AAAGTATATTTACAGGTTTAAATAATTTTAAGGTTATGGGAATTTCTGACACCAGGTTTTCAGAATATTTTGGATTTACTGGCACTGAAGTGAAGGATATGCTGGAGTATTACGGGCTGGAAGATAAATATACACTTTTTAAGGAATGGTATGACGGTTATAGATTTGGCAGTACAGAAATTTACTGCCCGTGGGATGTTATAAACCAATGTGGACTTTTATATGAGGACAGGAAAGCCCCAATGCAGTCATACTGGATTAACAGCAGTGGTAATGACATAGTAAGAGATATTTTAAACGGGGCTTCAGCCAATACTAAGGGGCAGATTGAAAGCCTTGTTTCAGAAGAAAGCATAAAACGCCCAATAAACACTGATTTAACATATGCAGATTTAAAACATGCAGATAAAATCCAAAAAGAAACTTATCTTTGGAGTATACTTTATGCAACAGGATATTTAACAGATGCAGCAAGACCTGAAGGGAGAATCCATACACTGGTAATTCCTAACAAGGAGATTCTGGAAATCTATAAAGAGCAGGTTTTATACTGGTTTAATACTATTGCCTGCCAGGACAGCCAGTGGAAAAAGTTATGCAATGCAGTTGAAAATGGGAATGCGGCAGGAATTGGAACAGCATTAAATAATATCCTGCCAAAAAGTATTAGTATAAGGGACACTTATACAAGAAAAGACATGAAAGAAAATTTTTACCACGGGCTTTTAATTGGTCTTTTTTTGTATAATGAAAGCTGGGTGGTTAAATCAGAGCAGGAGTCAGGCGAAGGGTATCCTGATATCCTTATAAAGGCTGTGGAAAAAGGGACGGGCTGTATTTTTGAAATAAAGTATGCAGAAAATGGCA
>CAJTOK010000174.1 GCA_910577825.1 uncultured Lachnospiraceae bacterium
TTCTTCAAAGCCTGTATTTTAAGCATTTTTTCTTAAGTTCGCGCTTATGGGGCAGATACCCTCATATATATGGATGCTGCATATAGAAGATATCTGCACCCTGGGAGATTCTGAGGTAATATATTCTGTTTCCTGATTGTATAGCTGCTAAGATAGTTTTATTTAAGTTCTGTATATGCAAACATGACAATCATGTTTGCATAGAACATTAAATAAAACTGGTTATCGCAGCAGGTTAATGTGGCAGCCACATTTATACAGGAATAAAGAATATATTGTTTACCGAAGAATGTCTGGTATCTGACATGGGTATGAAGATGCATGCAGGTAGATGCAGTTATGAATAGATATAAGGAATATGTATAGATGGCATAGGATAAGGATGCAGGAATAAAGAAGATATTGTTTACCGAAGAATGACAATAAAGATTATATGGATGGATAAGGAGATAAATAAGTAATAGATGAGATTGCAGATGGATATAAATTGCAAGAAAAAATATGGTTTTATAGCTAGATAACGGATGGCAGATATATAGAATGATGGATTAAGGTGATGCAGCAGAATACAGGAATATGGTTTTAAGGCTTCTAAGAGGCTTACATAAGGCTTTTGGTGCTTAAGGCAATATTTCTACATAAATATTAAAAATGGCTGCATATGGCTTCCAGAGACACTCTTATGGTACATACAGGAACACTGTCCACTCAATGTTCTTATATTGTGTGAATTCAGCACTGCCACTCCCCTTCCTTTTCTCTGTCTTTTCCTCTACAAACAAATTTCAGAGGATGTAAAAAATTCTGTGTCTATGGAAAATAATCTTTTCCAGAAAGAATTAGATATGTAATATTTTGTC
>CAJTOK010000175.1 GCA_910577825.1 uncultured Lachnospiraceae bacterium
TAATTCTATATTAGAATCATTTCTATTATTAACCCCTCTTCTAAAAGTTGGCATCCATAATATTATTTTATTAAAAATACCATTAGTAACTTTCTTTATTTCATTCTTATTATCTTGAAACAATAAATCATGTGATGGAAAACCTAAAAATACCAATCTTTTATCTGGATATTCTAATGATAATTGTTCAGATTCAATTTTTGCATATGATTCAGACATTCCTAAAATATAATCCACCGAAGCAGATATCTTGGTAAATCCTTTTACATTCTTTAGTCCACCAGCACCATGACGTAAATGTACAAGCATCTGCTGCTCTTTTGCCTTTTTTACAGTAGATGAATCATCAACTGCAAAATACTTTGCAATACACATATAATAATTTTTTTTAATACTTAATTTGTAAAATGAAAAACATTCAACATTATATGGCAAATCCCTTGGTTTATTATCAAAATTCCACAAAAACCAAACAATTTTATACTTTTTGTTATATCCAGATTTAATTAAATAATTGTAAAATGCTCCTCCATTGCTATCAAAATCATTATGACTTTCTATAATAATAATATTTTCTAAATTTCTATTCCTTAAAATTTGTTTTTCTAAATTATAAATAGCTTTATCCCCAAAAATCATAATCCTATTTGTAATAATAGTTTTTATAGCATTATAAAAACCATATTTTAATACTTTGAATTTAAATTTCTCTATTATATTCATATTTTAACCTTTACACATATTAATTCCAAAATTTTACTTATTATTTTTATTATGCTTTCCCAATAAAGAACTATTATAGTAATGAAAATAATTATTTGTCCAATATAACAATGTCCCTCAATATGCTCAAAAAC
>CAJTOK010000176.1 GCA_910577825.1 uncultured Lachnospiraceae bacterium
GTTAGTCTTATGAGGCTGGAAAAATGAAGAAAATAGGAATTATTTCATATAACATATATGGAAATTTTACAAATTATGGTTCTGCACTTCAATCATGGGCATTAAGCCAGACAATAAAAAGACTAGGATATGACCCTGTTTTAATCGATTATTGCCCTGATATCCATTTAGATAAGAATATCCTTAATCCACTTGAAAAAATGTGGGACAAGGATAGTATATCGAGAATAAACTGTGAATTAACTTTACCAGCAATTAAAGAAAATTATTATAAGTTTGAAGATTTTTTTACAAATGAATTCAACAGGACAGAAAAAAAATATACATCTATGAACTTTGAAGAAACAATAGAAGTGGTGGATAGTTATATTTGTGGAAGTGATACTATTTTCTGTATTGATGAGTCTGCTGGATTTGATGATGGATTTTTTGCTAATTTTGATTGTATGAAAAAAAATTCTATTGCTTATGCTGCAAGTTTTGGAGATACAAAAATTACAGCAAAGCAATATAAAGTATTGGATAATTTGATAAAAAATTTTAAAGCAATAGGTCTTCGTGAAAACCGTATGGTAGAATATGTAGCCAGACATACTGACAGTCTGGTTCAAAAGACGATTGATCCAACATTACTTTTGAGACCACAAGAATATGAAGTAATAATAGCTAAAAAAAGAATTGTTGAAGATAAATATCTTCTTATTTACAGCAGACGTTTTAATTTTGAAATGCAGAAATATGCAGAGGATATTGCTGCAAAAAATGGATGGAAAATAGTCGAGATTAGCCTTAGGGCTATGAATGTTGAAAAAGGTCATATAATGCAATATAAAGCAGGTGTAGAAGAA
>CAJTOK010000177.1 GCA_910577825.1 uncultured Lachnospiraceae bacterium
ACAAATATACCGATACTTTTGGTAAAGTGCAATTTGTCTATGCGTGGAAGTTAGTGCCTACGGACAAGACCCCAGCCGGGAAGCGTGACGACATATCCCTTAGAGAAAAGGAAAAAGAGATACAGAAAGACCTTGACGACGGGATAGACACAATCGGAAAGAAAATGACCGTCTGCGAGCTTTACGCGAAGCAGAACCGCCACCGGGGAAATGTAAGGCACAACACCACAAAGGGGCGTGAACGGCTGATGAAGCTGCTGGAAGCGGATAAACTTGGTTCCTGCCCCATTGACAGTGTGAAGCTGTCCGACGCGAAAGAATGGGCGTTGCGCATGAAAGAAAAGGGACTATCCTACAAGACCATAAGCAACGACAAGCGTTCTCTGAAAGCTGCTTTTTACACAGCGATACAGGACGACTGTATAAGGAAAAACCCCTTTGACTTCCAGCTAAACACCGTGATCGAGGACGACACAGAGCCGAAAGTACCCCTCACAGGAGAACAGGAAGAAAGCCTTTTATCCTTTATGCAAAGTGATAGCGTCTATCAGAAATACCGTGACGAAGTTATCATACTGCTGGGGACAGGGCTTAGGATTTCCGAACTCTGCGGGCTGACTGAAACCGACCTTGACTTTGAAAACCGGGTAATCAATGTAGACCACCAGCTTTTACGGAGCGCGGAAACAGGCTACTACATAGAGAAGCCCAAAACACAAAGCGGTATCAGACAAATTCCAATGAGTGAAAAAGTGTATGAAGCGTTGGGGCGCGTGTTGGAGAACCGCAAGGGAGCGAAGAAAATCACCATTGACGGTTACAGCAATTTCCTTTTT
>CAJTOK010000178.1 GCA_910577825.1 uncultured Lachnospiraceae bacterium
ATTTTATATATATTATTTGGTTTTATAAAATATTTATTTTATGCGGTTATCCTGTCATAATTATTTTCAAGTTACTTGACTATACAAGAAAAAGCCATTGCACGCTTCAGAACGTGAACGTCCCCAATGTAATATGGAAAAGAAAAAACTGGACTGGAAACTTGTCCAGATATGACAGAAATAACCTTGTTTTTATTGATGAAAGTGGCATAAATACGAACCTGGCAAGAATTTATGGACGTGCAGCTGGCGGGAAAAGATGTAATGACAAAGTCCCGTTAAATACAACAATTTTATCTTCAGTAAAATATAACGGTAAAACTGCATATACAGTATATCAAGGAGGAACAACCAGCAGTAAATTTGCAGATTACCTGAAAAATGTACTTGCCCCAACACTGCATGAAGGTGATATTGCCATCATGGATAATATGAGGACACACCATTCAAAAGAAGTAAAAAAAGTAATAGCAGGTTTAAAAATAAATGTGGTCTATTTGCCACCATATAGTCCTGGTTTTAATCCTATTGAAAAGATGTGGTCTAAGATAAAGTCTGTCCTGAGGAAATTAAAAGCCAGAGATTTAAATAATTTGCCTGAAGCTGTAAGGTACTCTTTTTCAACGGTTTGTGCATCAGATTGTCTGGGGTGGTTTAATTCATGTTTTATTTATTAATAATTTATTGGATTGCTATAATAAAGAATATAGTTATGGGGGTTGCTTATGTCTGCATATATAACATCAGAACGTATATCTTATTTTACATACACGTCCGTTTCATAAAAATATTTTCAAATATATTCCAATAATGTATAATAGG
>CAJTOK010000179.1 GCA_910577825.1 uncultured Lachnospiraceae bacterium
AAAAAATTAAAATATTTTTTTATTTTTTTGCTTGACTTTTTATAGTTGGTCTTTCTAACTATTTTTGTTTAATGTCTGTATATAGAATACTAAATAAATTCCGTTAAGTCAAGTGGCTTTCGAGAAAATCTTAACTTTTTTTATTTAAGTTATTCTTGCTATTTCTATTGCACCATGTTATACTGACTTCAACAGATTTGTTTAAGTACAGTCATGCAACGCTGTACCACTTTCACTACTACGGAGGTTTTATTATGGCAATCGGCAAACGTATCCGCTTTTTCCGCAACCGAAAGGGCATGACGCAGAAACAGTTAGGCGAAATCCTCGGCTTTCTCGGAAAGACATCTGATGTCCGTATGGCACAGTATGAAACCGAAGCGAGGACACCAAAGCACGACCTTGTAAAAGAAATGGCGGGTATCTTTGATGTAAGCACCCACGCCCTTACCGTGCCGGATATTGATACCTATATAGGGCTTATGCACACGCTCTTTGCGTTGGAAGATATGTACGGGCTGAAAATCGGGGAGATTGACGGGGAAATCTGCCTGCGCCTTGACAAGTCCGACTATTCCACTTATACGTCCATGTTTGATATGTTCCACGCATGGCAGGAGCAAGCCGCCAAGTTGGAACAGGGCGAAATAAGCAGAGAAGAATACGACCAGTGGCGGTACAAGTACCCGGAACTGGACACCTCAAAGCATTGGGCGAAAGTCCCCTCACAGGCGGTCAGTGATATGCTTATGGAGGAATTTCAGAAAATCGAGAAAGAAGAAAAGAAAACAGCGAAAAAGAAAAAACAGAAATAAGCATAAA
>CAJTOK010000180.1 GCA_910577825.1 uncultured Lachnospiraceae bacterium
AATACCAAAAGGGAAACTCTGTTTTCAGAGTTTTGGTAAGAAATATTGCTTATTTTATGAGCATGGATAAGAAAATAATAATTGTAAAAGAAGATGGAAAGGAAGAATTTTATGGAAAGTTAAAAAACATAGCAGAGACTCTTTCTGCTGATTTTTTGATGATTCATCAATCATATATTATTAACCAGGCATATGTAAGTGAATATTCTTATGAAATGGTAAAAATGGTAGATGGGGAGATTTTAAATATCAGTAAGCCGTATAGAAAAGAAATTAGAAGTAAAATAATACAGCATCAGAAAGCGAAGATGAGTGATGGTATCATATAGTCCGGTAATTGTATTAAT
This sequence comes from uncultured Lachnospiraceae bacterium, assembly GCA_910577825.1. GTDB lineage: Bacteria > Bacillota > Clostridia > Lachnospirales > Lachnospiraceae > Butyribacter. The sequence continues at coordinate 348 of CAJTOK010000180.1, forward strand.
TGTAAATGTTCTTAAAGCTTTGCTTTTAAAGAAAGTCATGGATGTATTTTTGTCAGTGGATGATATAGAGGAAAAATTACTAAAAATTGGGTTGGGGATATATTGCCTGCTAACTACAACAATGTATAGCATATTTGGAGTATCTGCCCTGTATGAGATTTGTAATTGTTTAGGGATAATAGGACTTACTTGTTTTTATCACGAATTGTGGAAAACAAGGTTATGGGTATCATTGGTATTATTTAGTTTGGATATGGCAAATTCCCTGATAGTCCTTTTTGTTTTTGGGAATATTGCAAAATTTCAGCAGCCTGCAATTCAGGCTCTGTTGATGTTGATTTGTACAACGATTATAAGTCATATTTCTTATCCACCCAGAGCCAAAGAGATAGCTTTTGATAGAAAGCAGACATTATTGCTGTTGGTTATCCCTGCAATGAGTGTTATTGTCTTAAGTGTGCTAATGCTAGGAG
>CAJTOK010000181.1 GCA_910577825.1 uncultured Lachnospiraceae bacterium
CCAGAATATTCCACACAGGGGTACGCTTCCGCTACGATAACCCACGCAACAGTGCATAGTATCCTTATTTTATAAAAGAAACTGCCATTTCTTTTATAAAATAAGGATACAAACACTGGCGGGGTTAAAGTACCCCTTTCGTGGAATTATTGCTGGCAGCTGCCATTGAAAAACCTGTGTACTGCAGTCAGCAAATGATAACTAGAAATTATATTTTAATTTATGAAACGGGCGTAATACTTTGAAATAATACTGGCATATGCCAGGAAAATATGATAAAATATCACATAAATAAAACAAAAAATTCAAAAAAACCAAAAAACAGGCAAAATTTAACACTTTTGTAACAATTTCAAAAACCTTGGGGAAATCACATACCACCAGCCCTTATAAACAGGGGCTTGAAAAAGGGCAGGGTAGAAATGAAGTTAGCCCGTTTAAGGGCATTGACACATCCAGTTTCGTTTCCGTTTTCTGTTTTTTCAGAAGTAGAAATGAAGTTAGCCCGTTTAAGGGCATTGACACACATATAATTGATACAATAATTGAAGAATCTTTCTTTCGTAGAAATGAAGTTAGCCCGTTTAAGGGCATTGACACACTTTGAGCTGGAAAGACTTTTCTACCAACTTCTCCGTAGAAATGAAGTTAGCCCGTTTAAGGGCATTGACACACAGTATTTGTTGGCTTAAATACAGGTACACTGATTGTAGAAATGAAGTTAGCCCGTATAAGGGCATTGACATACTTTGACTGGCTCTTCTGTTGAACTGGATTGGTATTAGT
>CAJTOK010000182.1 GCA_910577825.1 uncultured Lachnospiraceae bacterium
GGTACATGAGCATTTGCGCCCGGATTATCATTTCCGTATCCCTCAAGCAGATTGATGACGCCCCATACTGCCACGCCTGCACCGATTGCTGTCACTACTGTCTTTAATCCTGTTACTGCTGTTGTAAAAAATGTCATTTTGATTACCTCTTTCTTTCTTAAAATTTGATTTTTTGATAAAGAAAGAGCTTTGATATGTAAATTCCCCGCCCTTTGTGGTAAAATAAGGGCAGGGAAATCCTTTGGGAGAACCCTGTGCGGGCATCCGGTACATTCTGTTTGGCGATAGGCTGTGCCGGTGTCCTGTTTTTGTCCGTTCCAAAGTACATACAAAACTCCTGATTTTTGGCTTTATGCCAAAGGTTTACAAGCTCCATATTCAGTTGTCGTTTTGCACTTTTGGACACAATGTCCAGAAGCCGTTACTCAGTTGTAGTTGGGGAATGAACCTCCTGCCCGCTGACTTCCCCGCAGTCAAACGCTTCATCCACCTCTGTATCCGGGGTAACTTTCATGTGCTGCAGGTGCTTCACATAGCCCTCAATGTCAAAGGTGTTTTTCTGGTCATAATCGGACAGCTCCCTGTATCTGTCATGCTTCGTTATATCGAATTTATTCGAGAAGAATGGTCTGACGCCTCTAAGCTGCATGATACATTTTCCGCCGTCCATGACCGCAATCTCGTCCTGCGACATAAGCTCTTTGCCACATTGTCAAGTGAAGAATTCATTCTCTTCAATTAGTCTTTTGAAAATATTATAAAAAACCTGCTATACTTTAGCAAGAA
>CAJTOK010000183.1 GCA_910577825.1 uncultured Lachnospiraceae bacterium
TTCTTGCTAAAGTATAGCAGGTTTTTTATAATATTTTCAAAAGACTAATTGAAGCTTAACATCTTACGTCCCAGCAATGGACTGGATAACGGATATAAAGTCACTGGCTGGCATAACATTAATACTCTTTGCATCAATCTGGTTTCTGATATTTGAGTCTAAAGCCTGTGTTTCCAGTACAGAAACATGGTCTTTGCCTATATATTCTATTGCTGGATTGTTTAGAATTACATTTTCCCCAGATATAGGGAAAATACTTTGTGCTCCCCAGCAATAACCATCAGGATTTAAAAACAGTATTGCCTCCATGCCTTCTTCCATCGCATATCCAGCTGGCAGCTGGATATATTCAGATGTTATTCCGCCCTCTTCATAATAAATAAGTTTATCTCCTGTGTCTCCACCTTTAATGGAAGAATGGATAGCTAAAGTTACCGGGGTTACAGGATAACTAAGGCTTTCTGCTGCATCTTCCAGATTTTCTGATGGTGATGCTGGTATTTCTTTCATAATAGTATCACCTACATCCACTACCTCTGCTTTTACAATAAAAGCAGCTGTATCTGTTAACTGGGGCAGGGAAAAGGCAGGATAAACAGATGTATTTTCATGTATTGGCAGATTTTTTTGATTGTTTTTTAATCTGGCTGCATAACCTGTAATTGCTGTTAACACTAATATACAACATACAATTAATAAAAAACTGGTTTTCTTTTTCATATTAATTCCTCCTAGTATGATAATGGTGTAGTCAATCAAGACTACTGGTTAATAAGTTTC
>CAJTOK010000184.1 GCA_910577825.1 uncultured Lachnospiraceae bacterium
CATAATACACCGTAATTTTACCCTTTCGTTGATACATCCTCAATACATAGAATGATACAGAAATAATCAGTATAAAAGAGAGCTGCCATTGATACGGCAGCCCTCTCCAATTATTTCTGATATATTATTTTTCTTATAGCATATATCGAAAGATAATATTTATCCGCAAGTTTTTCAATAGAAACACCTCTGCGGTATTCTTCAATGATAGCTTTATTGCGTCTTGCAAGTTCTTTCCGATAACCAGACAATTCACCCCAAGATTTATGCTGTTCGTTCTTAACTGGAATATAAATATATCCTGCTTGGACATATTTTTGTAATTCCTCAATCAGCATGTCGGGGAGAATGTCATTTGCATTCACATATTTCATACGCAGGCTTCCTCCTTGATTCTCCTAAAGACCACATGAAATGTGTATTTTTAGGTTCTAATGTCAAGCAGCAAAGCCAGATATTTTATATCAGCAACTTATATTTCTCCATGCAAATGTCGCTTATTACACTGGCTTTGCATGGAGTAAACCTTTATTTTTTTCTTTTTTTATTCCTACACATAATATCCTCCAAACGATAGCTTCACATCAAAGTATCAAATAAACTTTTTCTTCTCATATTCCCTTTCATCATTTTTCGATATGAAATAGGACTTTTTGTATTATAGCACTTTTTATATTTAAACTCAATAATCCAATACTGCTTGTTCTCCAATATAGGTTACTATTCAGGCTTTAGGGTATAAAAATAAATAATTTTTGCCAAAACATATA
>CAJTOK010000186.1 GCA_910577825.1 uncultured Lachnospiraceae bacterium
TCCAGCGCTGCCTCCTTCAGAAGCTTCCATACGGACAGCGTGGACTGCAACAGCTCCACTTTCATCATCACTTGGAAAATAAATATGTACCTGACTTCCAACCTCCGGCATACAGTAAATAAAGCTGCTTTCAATTGCGTAAGGAAAGTATTTGATATTGGGAGCATCTTCATATACTGGATCGATATGGAAATGCACACGCACACAGTTACCGGAACGCTCTTTTACGGTTGCAGGGATGCTCATGCCAAAGATATGGGGATTCTTTTTGAAAGCGCAGAGAATGCCCTTTTTCCGGCTTAACACATAGGAGCGCACCAGCTCGCCTTTTATGGTTCTGTAGCATATCTGGGTGACAACGGTGCTGATACCCTGAAAACTGACTTTCTGGGCAAGGCTGAAACAATGTCCTGTGGTAATCTCCCATCGGATATTTTCCTGCGGCAAAAGACCAATAGCGTTTCCAATACGGTACTGCTGATCCATATCTCGTATCTGCTGGTAATCCTCGGCACTAAGCGGCGTTTCCTCACCCAAATCCGGCACGCCAAAATAGGCGCGTCCATGCGCCGCACAGCAGTCTGGAACGAGAACTGTCCCAAAATGGCTTGCTAAACGGATTAGAAACTCCCAGTCGGTTTCTTCATATTGGAGCAGAAAGTCCGGTATTACAAAGCCTTCTGTTACGCTGTCAATAATTTCCGCCCCCGGCTGGT
>CAJTOK010000187.1 GCA_910577825.1 uncultured Lachnospiraceae bacterium
GCCGAAATCCACCCAAAAGAGCTGTTACAAAATCATATTGCATCTTTCAGCATGAATTTGCAACAGCCCTCTGCTACATCTCTTTTACATACATCATAACATCCGTTTGTATTATATTATTTTCATAAAAAAATGTTATATCTCCATGATACTTTTCCACAATTCTACGGACATTTTTAAGTCCTATCCCATGATTGGCTTTATCTTCTTTTGTCGTTTCCAAAAAATTCTTTTTCCCGTCTGCAATCATCTGGCAGCTATTACAAATATTTAAAAATAAAATTCCCTTATCAAGTTTTATCGTTATTTTCAGTTTCTTATCTTCTGTCTGCATGGAAGCATCTATGGCATTATCCAATAGGTTTCCCAAAAGTACATTTAAGTCAAATGAACGCAAGCGCAACTGTTCTGGTATGCTGATTTTTGTTTCTACTACATTTAAAACCTCATCCGCCTTTTGTATCTTATAGTTCAGCAAACTGTCAACAGCATCATTCCCTGTCTTAACATATTCCTCCGGATTAGTCATAAAATTCTTCATAGAGTCTAAATATTTATCCGTTTCCTCTGCCTCTTTCCTTTGTACTAAGATTTGCAACGCTAAAATGTGGTTTTTCATATCATGTCTTAAAGCACGAACCCGGTTTTGAGATTCCATAATGACTTCCAATTGGTTTTGATATGCATATGTTTGTTGTTTATATATATCATGAT
>CAJTOK010000188.1 GCA_910577825.1 uncultured Lachnospiraceae bacterium
TTAAAATGCCGCCGTTTCTCTGTGAGGAAATGCAGGAGTACATCAAAATGCTTTATGACATCAAGCCGGACGAGCGTTTATTTACGGTCACAAAATCCTATCTCAATCACGAAATGGAGCGAGGGGCGAAGCAGGCGGGCGTTAAGAAAATCCGTGTCCACGATATTCGCCATAGTGCGGTTTCACTCTTAATCAACATGGGATTTTCGGTACTGGCGATTGGGGAGCGCATGGGGCATGAAGCGGAGAAAATCACTTACCGCTACGCCCACTTGTTCCCCACGGTGCAGACGGAAATGGCGGAGAAATTGGAAATGGAGAGAATGACAAAGGAGGATTAGGGAAAATGGAAAAATCACTGGATTACAAGGGAAGATGGCGCAACCATACGGTGGCGTTCCGGGTATCGGACGAAGAAGCAAAGCTGTTGAATGATTTGGTGGCATTATCGGGGCTGACAAAGCAGGATTACATCACAAGGCGGCTCTTATGCCGGGACGTTGTGGTGCAGGGCAATCCGAGGGTGTATAAAGCACTGAAAAATCAGATGGCGGCAATCCATGAGGAATTGAAGCGCATGGAAAGCATAAGCCCGGACAATGACGAACTGCTCTATACGTTACAAGTTATTGCAATCACACTGGACGGTCTGAAAGGGGAAGATGAATGACAAACAAAATAAAAACGACTGTTCCCGTACTGTCTCTTA
>CAJTOK010000189.1 GCA_910577825.1 uncultured Lachnospiraceae bacterium
TACTTCGATTTTGTCCCCGTCCGCAATGCCGTGTATGGCGGATTCAATTGTTTCTTCTTCCGCAAGAATCATTAATGAAATGGATATATGTTCATTAAAGGAGGCATCCATTGAAAACGATTCTACGCCAATCACGCCTTCCAATGGAAGCTGTATTCTAAGCCCCTGATAGGTGATTTCCATTCTTTTTTACCTCCGTAGTTTTGCTTTTAATCCCTTGTTCCTGACATTCAATAATTTAATATTTTCGCCATAAGATTCTTATAGAATATCATAAATATCTTATAGCGAAATTTCAGGAGATTTTTCAAAATTTGTCATTTATTATAACATATATAAACAACAAATCTACGAAGATGTAATATTTGGTATGCTATATGTAATATTTGGAAAATCAACTATCATAATTCATTTATAAAACACAAAAATATATCAATGTAAAATAACATATCCACATTTTTATTAACCTTTTGTGGATAAATCTTTATTTAACCTTATTTTTCTTTATAATCATTAGGCTCTTTTTTTCACAATTTTCCTCACCGTGAGTAATTTTCTTTTTCAAAAATTTCTACTATTCTCTCATAAAGTTTTTTTACTTTCCCCTATATACTTTCTCAAATAGATATGTTTGATAAAATATACCGTACAACTTTTGACATCGGAACACCCATTTCATCTGAAAATCTTTTTATCATTGCATAATC
>CAJTOK010000190.1 GCA_910577825.1 uncultured Lachnospiraceae bacterium
AAATCCAGTTGTGGCAGGGAACAATTTTGATTTGCAGATATAAACTAAAGATAGCTGCAATTCAGCCACATAAATATAAAGTAATGTTATGCAATAATTCAATGGCTTTTGCAAAGCCGTCATACGCTATGCCGCTATCAACGCATGGCGTGACAGGAACAGGCGGCGGCAAAAAGAAATATCCTTTGAATACCTCACAGAAGAAAAGTTCTACCCTCTAAGCACATCAGACGAATATCTCAAATCACCCTGCCTTATTTGCCTAATCGTATATGATTATATATATGGCTGTTAAAAAAACAAAAAAATTATAAAAATGTTTGTAACAAACCGCACTTGAAAAGAACTAACAATATGAGGTGCTGATATGGATAAAGAAAAAATTGATGAAATATATCGTGAAAACGCCGCCATGATATATAAATATCTATGCGGATTAACGCAGGACAGCGGACTTGCCGAGGAACTGACGCAGGAAACATTTTTTCAAGCAATTAAAGGGATTGACAAGTTTAGGGGAGATTGTAAAATTTCCGTCTGGCTATGTGGTATTGCCAAAAAAATATGGTATAAAGAACTGGAAAAAAGAAGCAGGCACAAAACCGCCCCACTGGACGATTGCGTACCTTCCACAGAAAATGTTGAAAGTAAAAGCCTTGACAATTTAGAAAAAATAGAAATTTTCCGCTTAATGCACAACCT
>CAJTOK010000191.1 GCA_910577825.1 uncultured Lachnospiraceae bacterium
AGCTGATTTTGCTACAGAAACATGGGCACTTCTTTACCAGTCATATGACCAGAACGGCAACATGCTGGAACCAGCCAAGGATAACGTAAGTTCTGCAAAAGAAGGTGCAAAGCTGACATTTATTTCAGACCAGCCAACACTTGTTATGAATGATTTTGAAGATGGTGAGGTATATAAAGTCAATGAAGGTGAAGTAACAGCAGAATATTCTTCTGTCAATATTGAACCAGGAATGTATATAGACAGGGAAACAGAAGTAGGGCTTAAAGCCATATCAACAAGAACAGGCCAGAAGAATGACAAGAACTTTACAATTGACGGGACACAGCGTATAAAGAGTTTCAAGATAGAAACGCCATCCCATATTGTTGCTGATGGTGATGTTACAGAACTTCCATTTACAGCAATAGATACAGCTGGCAACCCTGTAACAGATTATAAGACAATTGCACGTTCTTCTAACACACTTAGTTTCTCTGCATCAGAAGGTACAATTGAACTTACCCAGGGTGATAAGGGTGAGGCTGTCCTTAAATGGTATGATGCAAAGAAATACAGATTTAAACTTGATGCTAATGGCAATAGCACAGATGCTAAGTTTAATCCATATATGGATGGTGCAAACAATGGTATTATCATTAATGATAATGTTGACCGTACTATATCTTTAACAGCAGTAGTTACAGGAAAAG
>CAJTOK010000192.1 GCA_910577825.1 uncultured Lachnospiraceae bacterium
TATAGAGTATTCCTTTCCAACCAGTTTCATTCTGCTATTCTCGTAATCAAGTATTTCCTTAAGTTCTGGAAATCCTCTGTCTCGCATTTCATGTGCACCTTCCATCTGCCATCGAATAATATCCGCAAGCAGCTGATCTATACTCAAATTCTGTTTCTGCAGCTTTTTATCTATATCTGAATCATCTGGCAAACCATACATTTCCATATCATGTTTCTTGTTCAATTCAATATTCTTCAATATCGAGTAATTGCCACGATAAAGATAATAATTCATTTCATTTAGTCTTTGGGTAAACATCTTTAATGTTGACCCCATATCCTGCATCTCCATTCGTGATAAATTATACATAAAATGGGTAAGTTCTCGCACAAACACTTCCGACCAAGCCGAAATTTCTTGCGCCACCAACTGTCCTGGCAAACTGTACACTGCATGATTGAAATATGTCGGCATTGCTTCATCAATATCCTTCAGTAACTTTTCATTGTACTCTGCCATACTTGTTGCTGTAATATTCGAAAGAGCCGCATTCTTTCTATAAAGCGGGTGGCTTATTATATGTTTCAGCATAAGAGCCAACGGCTCTGCAATTTCAGGTGCAAAATAGAAGTCACTCTTCTCCTTAGTTTCATCAACCTTAAAATCAATAAGTTTAAAATCATACATATCACAAAATCTTAA
>CAJTOK010000193.1 GCA_910577825.1 uncultured Lachnospiraceae bacterium
TTATTATACAATGAAAACAATCTAATTGGTAGACTGTACCGTTATTTTTATATTTATTTTAAAACTTTTTCCTTACCAACTATTGAAACCTTGTTCCTGCTGGTGTTATCTATCCTTGCTATGGAGTCGGCAGGTTCCATCCGTTCGCTGTACAGACATTTTTTATCAGGGATTACAGAAAAATCCCTGAATGCATTTTACTATGCATGTTCTTATGCAAAAGCTGATTATTCTAGATTTATGAATGTCACTGCTGGTATGGCTTTAAAGCTCATACCAGAAAAATTGTCCTCCCAGCCTGTCTTCCTGTGTATTGATGATACAATGGCTGCAAAATTCGGCAAAAAATTTGAGGATGCTTCAAAGCTTTTCGACCATGCTGCGCATAATGGCTCTAATTACCTGAATGGACACTGTTTTGTGAGCGTAATGCTCTGTGTCCCTGTATGGAATAAGGACAGGATCCATTATCTGTGCGTACCGCTTGGATACCGCATGTGGCAGAAAAAGGAATCTAAACTGGAACTGGCTGCATCTATGGTGCGGCATGTAATGCCTGTCTTGCGTACAAAGAAAAACGTCGTCCTCCTTTGTGACAGCTGGTATGTAAAAAAGAGCCTTGTTTCTATCGTAGACGAATATGAAAACCTTGGCCTTATAGGAAATGCAAGGCTTGATTCCG
>CAJTOK010000194.1 GCA_910577825.1 uncultured Lachnospiraceae bacterium
AAATCATTGGAAATTTTTAAATTCTCCCAGAGTTCATCTTCTGGAATAGTTATATGGATTTTATTTTTATTTTCTGTATTCATTGTATTATATATATTCCTTCCCTTGTGTACATTTTTGCCTTGTACTGCCATTCTTTATAAAACTTTATTCCTGTTATATACCAGTCTTATCTTATTTATCCACTACAAATATTATGTTTTGACAATTTGTACTTCTTAAGAAATTCAAGAAAATACATTTTACACACAAGTAATTACCTGTATGTTTGTAACAGTTCAGACAACCCTTTAGTTATTACCCGTAAAAGTGATGAATTTTTCCAATGATCTTTAATTCCTAAATGTGGATAACTCAAAAAAATATGTTACAGATTTTTTTCGCTGTAGAGGAATCCTCTATCTACAGCGTTTTTTTGATGTATTATCGTTCAGATTTCTAAAATACAAATACTTGTCTTCCACATTGCAGCCCTTATTTTTCAAAATTCAGCGGTTCATTTCCACAGTCAAAATGACGAAGCCCTTTACTTGCGTCATTCGCATTTTTTTCAAAACTTTGGTATAATCTTCTTATCAGAGTTTTGGGAAGGGGGTTTTCAAATGGGCGGTATAGTCATTCAACTTGAAAAAAGGAGTAAATAGCGTCATCCAAAGAAGAAAA
>CAJTOK010000195.1 GCA_910577825.1 uncultured Lachnospiraceae bacterium
TTTACCTATGCCAGTTATTGTAGTGACAGGGGAATCCAGTTTTTCCATAATGGAAGCAATTTCAGCATCAGTATCATTTATCTGGTCTTCAATAAAAGAAATCTGGCTGGGCAATGCTTTTAACTGGAATGTAAAACTTTCCTGGGCAAAAGTGACCCCAAAGGAATGCCTGGCAGCATTTTTTAGCTGTTCTGCCTTTTCAACGCCAATTTTTTGTCGGCTTAGCCTTGAAAGAAGTTCTGACAGGGTTTCAGAAGGTATTTCCTCAAAATCCATTGGGGAAGAAAACTGCATAAGGATTTCCTTTGAAGTTTTGCCGAATATATCTGAAAAAACAGACTGGTATTCTGGAAATACCTGGTCAAGTACACAGACTACTTTCCGTTTCAGGTCACCAACAGAACCTGTAAGGTAACTGCGGAATCTTGTAAGGTTACGCAATGAAAACAGGTCTTCACCTGCCAGGTGGGTTTCTACAAACTGCCCGTAACGGATTAAATCAGCAATAATGACAGAATCAATGGTGTCATTTTTACGCCTGCGGATTTCTTTGCCTTTACGCCAGCCATCTGTCTGTATGGGGTTTATGACATGCTGTATGAACCCTTTTTCATAAAGAAAAGAATAAACAGCAAGCCAGTAGTGTCCTGTTGCTTCCATAC
>CAJTOK010000196.1 GCA_910577825.1 uncultured Lachnospiraceae bacterium
GGTGCAGGAAAGTCTACATTTTTCCGTTTCCTTGCTGTCAATGATGAGTGGTTTACAGATGATTTGAAACGTATGGATGATGAAAATGTTTACAGCAAAATGCAGGGGCATTGGATTATTGAAATGTCGGAAATGCTTGCCACTGTCAATGCAAAAAGCATTGAAGATATTAAATCATTTTTGAGCAGACAGAAAGAAACATACCATATTCCGTATCAGACTTATGCGGAGGACAGACCAAGACAGTGTATTTTTGTCGGCACATCAAATAATCTTGATTTTCTGCCGTTGGATAGGACAGGAAACAGAAGATTTGCGCCTGTTTTGGTTCATCAGGAGCGTGTGGAGAAACATATTCTTGAGAATGAAAAGGAGTCGAGAGAATATATTGTGCAGGCATGGGCGGAGGCTATGGTTATCTATAAAAATTGTCCACATGAATTGAAGCTGTCAAAGGCAATGGAAGAATATCTGAAGGAGATACAGAAACAGTTTATGCCAGAAGATACAAAGGTTGGAATTATTCAGGCGTGGTTGGACGATTGTACAGACGAATATGTATGCAGCGAGATGATTTACAGAGAAGCATTGCGACATGAGTACGAAGAACCGAAACAATGGGAGATTAAGGAAATTAACAGCATTATGAATACCTGT
>CAJTOK010000197.1 GCA_910577825.1 uncultured Lachnospiraceae bacterium
GGAGTTGAACGTGGTGATTCATATACTTTAACAGCTAACCTTGAAAATAGTGGTTTAACAGCCAAAGCTACAATAAAAGCAGGCGGTGATGCTGCTGCAGTAATTGAATCAAGTAAGGTTATGTCACAGTCAAGTGAATACACTCTCCGTAATAAATATTTGGGTTACAACAGATAATTATACTAAATACTAAAAGTATAGCAAATTGGTTTTAATTACACCAAAATAAATAATCCTTCCTCTTTGTGGGGAGGGATTATTTTTTCAGTTTTCAACAATAATATAAGTATTATATAAAAGACCAGAAAGGAAGGCTGTTATGTCAAGGAAAGTATATTTAGCTTTATTAATTATATCATTATGTATAAGCCTGCCAGGATGTGGCAAACCTGTACAACCAGACAACAACACAGATACAGAAAACAGCAGTAATAATAGTACAACAGAAACTCCTGCAGCAGATGTTCCCACAGAGAAAACAGCATCCCCAGAAAATACTGGAACACCAGAGCCAGAACAGACACCAGAACCAGAGCAGACGCCGGACAAGACACAAAAGCCTAAAACAGAAACTGCCATAATTTCACAAGAACAGCAGTATTCAGGTGATAACGTGGATGTAAAGGTACTAGGGTTGAAAGAGTATAAAGATATTA
>CAJTOK010000198.1 GCA_910577825.1 uncultured Lachnospiraceae bacterium
GAAAGTTTCATAGTGCCATATCCCCCTTTCCTTTGCTGTGGGTTCTGTGCTGTTTTCCCTCGGCAACTGTCGGCTGTTTCGCCTGCTCCTTTGCTCTGACTAATCTTGTCTTTATGGAATGGTCACGCTCGGTCAGTTTCCGTCTTTTGGTGGTGGCGGTCAGTTCTGCACACGTTTCTTCGGACAGGGCATTTAATTTCTTCAAAGTATTGCTTACTATCTGCTTTGTATCACCGTCCTTTATCTGCGGAAGAATAGCGGACAGACTGGCGCACGTTTCCGCTTTGCCCTGTTCCCCAAACTGATAGATTAAGTTGATTTCATCAGCGTTAAAAGGTATCTGAAAATTTGCGCCCTCACATAAACGCTCCACGCCCACGCACTTAGGGAGATTCCTTGTCAGTTCGTAATTATCCCTCGCTGTGATTGTACCATGACTGTCGGTCTGCCTTACCTCTACTTCGCACTGGCTTTTCTGCTCCAGCACAAGCCACTGGTATCTGTCGCTTTCTTTGGTGAATACAGTCTGATGCGCATTGGAGTGTGTCCTGCTACGGATATATTTGTCGGTGGTGCTGTAATAGTCCAAAATCTGTTGTTCCTGCTTTTTATTCATGGTCTTTGCCCTCCTGTGATATGGATTGATATGAT
>CAJTOK010000199.1 GCA_910577825.1 uncultured Lachnospiraceae bacterium
AGCATGGAAGCCAGAAGAACGGTTTTGGGAAAGCCGGCCGGAGAGGGTGAAAGCCCCGTATTTGAAGGCGGAAGGCAGCGGCAGTATCCGGAGTACCACGGGACACGTGGAACCCTGTGGGAAGTCGGGAGGACCACCTCCCAAGGCTGAATACTACTTAGTGACCGATAGAGCATAGTACTGTGAAGGAAAGGTGAAAAGAACCCCGGGAGGGGAGTGAAAGAGAACCTGAAACCCTGTGTCTACAAGCTGTGGGACTGCTTTAAATGCAGGACTGCGTACTTTTTGTAGAACGGTCCGGCGAGCTGCATTCTGTGGCAAGGTTAAGCGCTTAAGGCGTGGAGCCGGAGGGAAACCGAGTCTTAAACGGGCGTACAGAGTCACAGGGTGCAGGCCCGAAACCGGGTGATCTACCCATGTCCAGGCTGAAGCCGCTGTAAAAGGTGGTGGAGGGCCGTACACACATCCGTTGAAAAGGGTGGTGATGAGGTGTGGGTAGGGGAGAAATTCCAACCGAACCCGGAGATAGCTGGTTCTCCCCGAAATAGTTTTAGGACTAGCCTGCCAGGAGTCTGCTGGAGGTAGAGCACTGGATTTCCGCGGGGGCGTCAAAGCTTACCAAAGAATACCAAACTCCGAATGCCAGC
>CAJTOK010000200.1 GCA_910577825.1 uncultured Lachnospiraceae bacterium
ACAGGCTGTGTGGAAGTACGCAATTCCCCCCACCGCCTAAAGGCAGTGGGTTTCCTTGCTGATTTATTATGAAGAAAGTGATGATTTCTATATTGAGTGCCTGGATAAAGGCATAGACGTAAGACGTGAAAGAACTACAGAAGTTCCTGGCAATTTCTTTTTGGGAGGGTATTAATGTATAAAGTTTCTTATAAGTTACATAAAAGTAAAAAGCCATTTTTTGATTTAAATATTAATGGAACATATATTACTTGTTTATATGATACAGGTGCAACTGCTGCTGTATGGTGCAGCAGTAAAAAACTTTTTGAAAAGGTGTTTCCAGAAAGGATTTTACAGGACTCAAAATTCAGTATTGGAGGATTTGGCGGTAAAAGCCGTATTTTATCTGATATTTTCCGTGTAGAGGGATTTAAACTTAGGCAAATAGAATTTCTACATTTTCCAATAGTTACACAGTTTAACAGAAATTTTGGCTGTAAGCTAATATTAGGGAGCTAATTAGCTGTAAATTCTGATGTTAGTAAAACAATTATTACTTATGGGGATACCAGGTAATATGCCTGTTTTTGCGTATTTTGTTACTATTCAGTCATAAAGGCACATTTATAAGGCACACAGTTAAAAAGCT
>CAJTOK010000201.1 GCA_910577825.1 uncultured Lachnospiraceae bacterium
CCTATTATACATTATTGGAATATATTTGAAAATATTTTTATGAAACGGACGTGATGTAAATATCAGAATAAACGCATGAATGAAAAAGTGTCTTATCCAGCACTATTATTTGGAGAGTTCGTCAATTGCATTCAGCATGTCATTATCATATAATACTTTTAAAACAGAAAGGATTACGAGAAGCTCTGTCTTCAGGTTTCTGCCTATTTTACTACGGATACGCTTCATGCTCCTATGGTAGTAGGTTTTCATCAGTTTTATTATAAACAGTACAAATCTCCGGATCAGTCCAAGATTATGTATTCCATTCTTTTCCTTGGATCTGAGTCTGTCTTCCCTAAATACGATATCCAGTGCCCAGTGCAGGCCATTCTCTATATGCCAGTGTCTGCGTACAACAATTGCAAACAGTTCGGCTACAGCTTCAATACTGCACAGGAAATACCGTTCTTCTATGATGGTATCTCCCGTTCGTTTTTCTGGTGATTGTTTTTTTCTCATATCCGATGGTTTTGAGCTTTTTCCATTCCTTTCTGTCTTCAAACCATTTAATACCGCTTGTTATGAAATATTCTCTGATATGCTATAATAAAGTTGTAACAGGAGTGGCTAATGAGATATAATTAAAACT
>CAJTOK010000202.1 GCA_910577825.1 uncultured Lachnospiraceae bacterium
AAATTCCCATAACCTTAAAATTATTTAAACCTGTAAATATACTTTCTTTTGAAATTCTTAAACAGCCTGTAAGCACAGCAAATTCAAGATACTGGTTAGTTTTAAGAACACTTCCAAAAAACAGGCGTATAAACTTGACCATTTCATCATAACAGCCACTCTGGTATGCCTTATCCAAAGGTACATCATACTCATCAATTAATACAATAACTTTTCTGCCATAATGTTTATGTAAAAGCCTTGCCAGGAACTTTAAACTGCCCTGCAAATCAACAGCCCCTTCAAAATTGCCAAGCAACAGCTGGTTTAACTGGAGCTTATTATATTCTGTTAATTCCCTGCTATCCATAAGCCAGTCAAAACATGCAATTTCCTCAGATACCACCACCCTTAACCTGTTAATAAAATCTTTAAATACAATTCCATCTATATCCTTTAAACTCAGGGAAATCACAGGAAATTTTCCCTGGTACTTTTCACACAGCTCTTTCTCCTTTGAAATAGCCAGTCCATCAAAAAGGGAAATGTCTGTACCTGCCATAAAAAATTCCTTTAACATATCCATATTCAGACTTTTGCCAAAACGCCGTGGACGTGTAAACAAAGTTACTTTACTTCCTGAATTT
>CAJTOK010000203.1 GCA_910577825.1 uncultured Lachnospiraceae bacterium
AAATTCCCATAACCTTAAAATTATTTAAACCTGTAAATATACTTTCTTTTGAAATCCTTAAACAGCCTGTAAGCACAGCAAATTCAAGATATTCATTGGTTTTTAACACGCTTCCAAAAAACAGGCGGATAAAATTTACCATTTCATCATAAAACCCTCTTTGGTATGCCTTGTCTAAAGGTACATCATATTCATCAGCTAGTATAATAACTTTTCTGCCATAATGCTTATATAAAAGCCTCGAAATAAACTTTAAACTGTTCTGTAAATTAACAGCCCCCTCAAATTTGCCAAGTAACAGCTGGTTTAGCTGGAGTTTATCATATTTTGTCAATTTTTCACTTTCCATAAGCCAGTCAAAACGTGAGATTTCTTCAAATACCATAAACTTTAACATGTTAATAAAATCTTCAAAGGTTACACCATTTACATCTTTCAGGCTAATTGAAATTACAGGAAATTTCCCCTGGTACTTTTCACACAGCTCTTTCTCCTTTGAAATATCCAGTCCATCAAAAAGGGAAATATCTGTGCCTGCCATAACAAATTCCTTTAACATATCCATATTCAAACTTTTGCCAAAACGCCGTGGACGTGTAAACAAAGTTACTTTACTTCCTGAATTT
>CAJTOK010000204.1 GCA_910577825.1 uncultured Lachnospiraceae bacterium
AGGTATTGCATTTGACTATAATAAAACATATGGGAAAACAGGAATTTTCGGAAAGACAGCATTAAAAAGAGATGATTTTAAAAGAACAAAACATCCTATTTATTCTTTTGCTGTTTGGAGTGCAGATCAGGAGCTGTTATGTAATATGGATAATAAAGATGCATTTGGAGATGATTCCCTATTTCAGTATATGGTAGATAAAAATGTAAAAAATATTATTATAGATTTGACCTATAAACGTTGTTTTACTTTTGTACATTATATAGAGGAAAAAATAGGAGTTTCTTATCGGTATCTTAAAAATTTTACAGGAGGTTATTTTGATGAAAATGGGGTAGAATCAAAAAAAACTTATTCTATGTTTGTGCGAGATTTGGATTTAGATGTTGCAACAACAGTAGATCCATTTCAAGAAGAATTTTTAAAAAAGAAAATTGCTAAAAATTATATCATAAATGGAATTGAATATAAAATAGTGGATATGGCAAAAACGTTACCAGTTATTACAAAAGATATTGTTTATAATAAGGCAAGAAAAATAGGAGTATATAAAGGACAGGATACTCAGGAAAAGGAGAAAATAGGAGAAAAAATTTATAAACTGGCAGAAAAATTATTCCACCTG
>CAJTOK010000205.1 GCA_910577825.1 uncultured Lachnospiraceae bacterium
TGCAGCAGTTCCCGGTACTCTGACAGATAATACTGTAAGAATCCGAAGGTCTCATCGCTGATCTTTGCTTTCCGGTACTCGGCATTCTTGGCTCTGGCATCGTTTTCGTTGTCATCCCGGAAATAGACTCCTACCATGTGGTTTTCATAATCAATGTCCCGGCTGTAGTCCACACCTAAGATTTCTCCAATCCGGAATCCGGTTTCGGCTATCATCAGCAGTAATAACTGATCCCGGCTGTTGGTACAGGCCTGTAGGATGGCAATGATTTCTTCATGCTCGGCAGGTCTTACCTTTCTTCCCTTTTCATCCAGATACCCTTTGAATGAATGGAATCCAATCCGCTTTTTCACACCAACCTCATCCGGCTTTACGAAATAATTGTAAGACAGCACTTTCAGACCAGACAGCTCCGGATGCTCATTCTCGATAAAAAGATAGAACCTGAACACTTCTTCCAAGTAAGCGTTACAGGTTCCATTGTTTGCATTCCGTATGCTGTTTTGTTCCTTGTGTCCTCCTGCCCGAAGCCATTTGAGAAAGTGGATAAAGTGCAGGTTCTGTTCTTCATAGGTCAGCTCGTACACCTTAAGCAGCTCCATCTCTTTACCCGCCATGTATT
>CAJTOK010000206.1 GCA_910577825.1 uncultured Lachnospiraceae bacterium
ATACCTTTGAGAACCTATAATTGAGGTGTTTTTTCTTAAGTTCGCGCTTATGGGGCAATCTCCGTGGTCTACCCGCTCGGACAGGTCGTTGTCGGTTTGGGTCTGTTGTTCGGAAACGGTGCGGCTTCTTACATTTCCCGATTGTTAGGTCGTGGGGATAAGGAAAATGCGGATAAGGTGGCAAGTACCGCTTTATACAGCAGCGTATCCGTAGGGGCGGTCATTATTATCATTTCTATGGTGTTCCTGCATCCCATACTGAAGCTCTTAGGGGCAACCGACAGCATCCTGCCTTATGCCGCCACATACGCAGGCATTTACATTGTTTCCTGCATCTTCAATGTATTCAATGTCACGATGAATAACATTGTAACAAGCGAAGGTTCCGCCAAGACAACAATGTGTGCCTTACTCATGGGGGCAGTACTCAATATCGCCTTAGACCCGCTGTTTATCTATGTATTTGACTTAGGCGTGGCGGGGGCAGCGATAGCAACAGCAATCTCCCAAGTAGTTTCAACCTGCGTTTATCTGACCTATATTTTACGGAAAAAAAGCGTATTCCATTTTAAGATTAAGGACTGCACATACACAAAGGAAATCATGTCTGAGATTTTCAAA
>CAJTOK010000207.1 GCA_910577825.1 uncultured Lachnospiraceae bacterium
AAAATTATTTTTATTTTTTTGTTTTTCTGCTTGACTTTTTATAGTTGGTCTTTATTAATATAATATTTATCAACACCAAGCGTAGCCATTTCAAAACAATTATTGTCATCATTATAATTTAAATTACTACAAACTCTGTCTATTGGTTCATAATTATATAATTCTAATAAAGAAGTATCAAAATTAATTTCAAAATTCATACTATTGATGGATTTTGTACCTGTATATTTAAAAGTAAGTGTTATTATATCCCCCTTTTTACCATTGAGTCTATCTGTTGTAATCCATAAATCTGCTTCTTTTCCTTCTTTAATGGGGGGAATAAAAATATTCTCCGCTTCTGCTTTCTTGGAATTATACCTCCCCACACTTCCGAATATAATTGCTACCACTAGAAAAACTGCTATTCTTCTTATTAATTTCTTTCTTTGTTTCATAGTTTTACCTCCTTTTTAATTTCTTTCCGTTTGTTTACATTGACTGTAATATACCAGAGAGAATTAAAGCTTTATGCTTTTTTCCCTGGTTTCCCACTATCCTGCACTGGCAATATTTTATTTAACTTTTATCTGCCATTGCTTTTAGCGGGAAACCAAAATAAGGTGCTGGTATGCGTCCA
>CAJTOK010000208.1 GCA_910577825.1 uncultured Lachnospiraceae bacterium
ATAAGGAGGGAAAGGAATTGTTTGTGGATATTCCTGAACCCACTGCAGAGCAACAAAGAGAGGGGTATTATTCCTTTGTTCTTGGGAGGACTATAAATGAAGGACAATGCCGGATTAACAAGTATAATGCTGAAAAGATGAAGGATTACAGAGAAACGTGGAAACCAATAGATGAAAAAATTGCTGAGGGGACTTTCGAAGGAAATACTATAAAGGGAGAATATAGAATAGCAGTTCAAGAGGAAATGAAGAAACTCCAAGATAGAATGGACGTATTACAAGCTGAATTAGATTGTTTAGACGGAAAGGAGAAGGTTCCATTTTCGTTTGAGACAGAGGATGCTCTCAAAGAAAGACAGACATCTTATGTGGCATATTGTAAACAGATAGATACTAAAGAGTCGAGGTTATATGATATTGTAGATCATTTTGTCGGACAGGCAATGAATGAATTTCTGAAATAATCAATAAACGATTTTTTAAAAATTTGTACAATTATGCAAAAAAGATTGATTAGCCTTTATACTTATAATATCTCAAGTGGCCACTAGAGAAATATATAGCCTCTCGGATTTATAAGAGCTAGTTTAGATTTGTGTATTGCTACGAA
>CAJTOK010000209.1 GCA_910577825.1 uncultured Lachnospiraceae bacterium
CCCCTTAACCGTTCCATTTTCCCCTGTGCCGTGGCTTTCCTGATGTTCTCCCCGGTAATGCAGACAGGGCAGCACATTTCAAGCAGACGGTCATAAATCCGGGCATGGGCGGTGTCCTCCGGGTGCTGTAATTCCTCCAGCGTCAAATTCGTTGTGACAATCAGCGGCTTCCGGCTTCGGTATCGGCTGTCAACCACGTTGTATACCTGTTCAAGCCCGTATTCCGTGCCGCGCTCCATGCCAAAATCGTCAAGGATAAGTAGCGGAAAGCGGCAAAGGCGGTCTATGTATTCGTTCCTGTCCTTGTAGCTGGCGGCAAGGTCATTGAGGATAAGGGCAAAATTCGTCATGCACACGGAAATCTCACGCTCCATGAGGGCGTTGGCGATACACCCGGCAAAATAGCTCTTGCCTGTGCCTACCTTGCCCCATAGCAGATAGCCGATATTTTCCGCTTTCATTTCCTCCCAGTTCGCCGCATAGAATAAAGCCTTATCCATTTGGGGGCATTTGCCGTTGTCGTTCTCAAAAGTCCACTGGCGCATGGCGGTGTTGGAAAAGCCCCGGCGTTTCAGTTCTTCCACGGTGTCGCGGTGCTTGCGCTCCCGGT
>CAJTOK010000210.1 GCA_910577825.1 uncultured Lachnospiraceae bacterium
TTTATTTTGTTCATCCTTGCTAAGCTTGTCCATTTGACACAAACACAATTTCATAAACCTATTAATATCATTGTCTGCCGTGAATTTAGAATAACGACACCAGAATTTTGTTGGATTCAATAAATTCCTTGAGAATTGCTTACCAAACAAAATCTTCCCTTTAACTCGATTAATATTTTGGTCAATCTTTTTATAGGAATACTGCAATCCCTCTCTGACATACTTTTCCAATGTACCCAGATAAGTGTCAATTAACATTTCTATCAAAGAGTTCTTTTGCATCCGAACCATTCCAGACATCTCACGAACAGAAGGCTTTTGATGTGAAATTGTTATCATTCTCATCAATACGATTCTCAAATCATCTGTTGATACATAACCATATAATTTAGGCAGTATCTCGATATTAAGGTCTTTTAAAGATATAGTTCCTATCCAATGCTGTGCTACCAATTTCTTATAGCCCCACTTAAACACTGGTTCTTCATCCATAATAATCGTTTGAAGAGCAAGTGCATCCTCTTTTGATATAATATTATGGTCTACGTCCCTTTTATCCTTTATATGAAGTTTGTCATATTCTTTTAATACAATTGTTTCCATCAT
>CAJTOK010000211.1 GCA_910577825.1 uncultured Lachnospiraceae bacterium
TAGCTTTATGCTAAAGGAAGCCCTCACCTCTTTAGGTGGGGGAGGATGTCACATTTAGCTGAATATCTTACATCAAGCATTTAAGTCCTCCATCAGTTCCTCAATGCTGTGAAATGGCCTGCTAAGGTTTCTTTCATGGTTTACATCATTAATTGCTTCCAAAGTTTCAGCATTTGGTATGTCAAGTGAAACTTCAAAAGGAATTTTCTGCTGGCGGACCATTGCTTTTGCAAAAATATTGACGGCAACAGACATATTAAGGCCAAGTTCATTACAAAGATGGTCAAACTGCTGTTTTAAGGTATCATCCATACATATATTAATATTTGTCTGGGACATAATCAGCACCTCGCTTATATTTGGTAAATACATTGTATTAAATATTATTAACCATGTCAATACAGGCACTATTTTGAATTTTTCCATTTTTTTGTTGGAAAGAAATACTGTTAATGGGCTGGCAAGTTCCAAATGTACTTCCTAAAGACAGCTGTTTAAACCCGCCGGCGTTTAAGCACCGTATTTAATGCTTCGTTTTTTGAAGCATGGTGCTTTATGCGCCGTTGCGTGGTTTATCCAAGCGCAAGCGTGCTGTCTGTGGAAGA
>CAJTOK010000212.1 GCA_910577825.1 uncultured Lachnospiraceae bacterium
TGTCTAAGGAAACTCTTGGATATGTATACAGGCTGGCAAGGGAATCTGAAAAGATGCTTAAAGCAACACTTTCTGGCGATATACAGACAATGGCAGCTATTCTTAAGTTTGCGCATGATACGGAATCACCAATTTTTTCATATAATAGTGAAATAGAGTTATCAGCAGTAGTAAATCTGGTTTATTTGGCTGCAAGGGACAGATACCGTGTGGAGCGTGAGGATAAGGCAGGTGAAGGATATGTAGATTTTATTTTTTATCCTGAGCGTAAAGGTGCAGATGCAATTATATTAGAATTAAAAGTAAATTGTACACCAGAAGATGCTATAAAACAGATTAAAAGTAAAAATTATGTATTGCGTTTTAAAGGTAAACTTGGTGAAAATCCTAAATATACGGGAAGGATTCTTGCGGTGGGAATTAGTTATAGCAAAAAGACAAAGGAGCATTTATGTAAAGTTGAGGTAATTTCGTAAAGATTCCAGATATAATTTTTTAAATTTATTATGTAAGCCTGGACACCATAGTTTAATAAGTGGCGGTATCCAGGCTTGTATTTTCTGGTTTAATTTTTTATTTTTTACTTTCCTTTCACTTCTATAAA
>CAJTOK010000213.1 GCA_910577825.1 uncultured Lachnospiraceae bacterium
TAAAGAGCCTATTGTTTGACGAGATACTTCAAGAGCAGTCGCTAAATCTTCTTGTTTAATACCTCTTTGTTTTCGTAATTCTTCTAAACGATTTTTCACAACATGCTCCTTTCTCGATATATGGAAAGTTTACTTTCCTTTTTGTGATTTTATTATACTCTTACAAATAAGGAATGTCAAGCAAACTTTCCATATTTTATTATCCTACAATCTTCCAGTTGCTATCTTTTTGTAACACAAGCTCGTACTGCGATACCTGCGTTGCCTTTGTCTGATTATCAAGGAATTTCACAGCAACCTTAACTTTCACATTGTCCCCGTCCTTTGTAAAGATAGGGTTTACCAATTCAGAATAAAGATAGTCCCTGCCGATAGGTTCAATCACATTTCCAGATACATAGTAAGCAAGCTCTTTTTCCGTAGCTGTTGGATAGAGCTTAAAGAATGTTTCCAGAAATGCGGTAGCGTCGTTTACGGTATCAGCGTCCACGCTTGCGTCTGGTTCTGGTGTCTTTGGCTCATAGTCCGATTTTTCGATTGCTGGTGCAAGGGTAGGGTTCTCAACGATTACCATATCCCCGTCAGCGTCCACATGGAC
>CAJTOK010000214.1 GCA_910577825.1 uncultured Lachnospiraceae bacterium
CAACTCTGTTAGACATATAATTTCCGGCAGTTACCGTCACTTCCTGTCCCAATATGGCTTTGCGGTAATAATCTCCTTTGGGAAGTCCCGACAAGATAATCCTTGCTTCTACTTGTGCTTTTTCCTCATCACTCAGCCAAAAAGCGATTGTATTTCGCCGAAACCTTGCTTCACGCTTACACGCCACCTTCCTCACCCCTCTCCACTTTTCCAAGCCTGTCCGCAATCTTTATCTGCGCATCCATAGACTGATGACAATATGTTTCAATCGTAGTCGTTACTTTCCCATGCCCTAGCCGCTTTGCAATCTCAACAGGACTGAACCCCATCTGCACAAGCATACTCGCATGACTGTGTCTGGTACAATGGACAGTAATCTTTTTTACACCTGACAGCTTGATTCCCCGTTCCATTTCATGCTCAAAGAAGCTCTTTGTCCTCCCTGCAAAAAGACGTGTGCCTGCCCTTGCCCGATAGAGTGTTGAAATATACTCTTTGATTGCTTCCTGTAATTCCTTATGTATGGTAATTACTCTTATGGAACTCTCCGTTTTCGGAGCAGTAATTAAATCCTCTCCGTCAATCCTTGCAAGAGAT
>CAJTOK010000215.1 GCA_910577825.1 uncultured Lachnospiraceae bacterium
TACTGGGGCTGTTACTGCAATACTCTTGAAACCGCAAGGGAGAAGCTGGCAGAACGCTATCAGTCGGAGTGCCATATGCCATATAATCAGTGCAGAAATCTGGAAAAATTACATATGGATAAAACATGGTTAATATATAATGCAGTGCATGCTCCCGCCCGGAGGGCGGAAGCATGCTGAGGGCTTACGGGAATGGAAAAGAATAGGGACATCAAACCTGTTTAAATATCTTTACAGCATCTGCTGTCCCATTTTTCTTTCCATCCCCGTATTCTGTATCAGGACGCGCCCTGCGTAAGCAGGGGTGCGTCCGTCCATTACTATAATATTATGATATTATAGTATTAGGGCTTCCCGACACCCTGGAAACCCGCATGACATAAGGCTTCCCGAAAAATGACCGCTCCACTTCATAGAAATTTTGCTCTATCTCACCGAGATTTCGCTCTACTTCATAGAAATTTTACTCCACTTCACCGAAATTTCAGATACTTTATATGCTACGCTATGCCATTTGGGAAAGGCGGCATGTATATGATCCTGCCATTTAATAACACTTA
>CAJTOK010000216.1 GCA_910577825.1 uncultured Lachnospiraceae bacterium
ATGTCCGTAGGTAACCTCCTTCTACTGCGTTATTTTTTCCTGTATAGTGAACATCATCATACGCATTAACATTTATGATTTCATGGAACTCATCCTCTGTGGTATAAAAAATTCCGCTTTCATCTTCTTTCTGTACCAGCCTGCTCGTTCCGCAGTCTGCTTTGAATGAGTAGGGATCAGGGTTGTTTGTCTTTACATAGATTACGACTTTGGAATTGTTATACAGATTCTTATCCTTGCTGTTCATGATTTTCAGTTCGTAATTGTACTTTGCTTTCACATCCACTGGTTGTTCTGGTGGTGGTGTTGGCTGTTTTGGTGTGTTGTCCTCGCTCGTTTTCTTCTTGTCAGAGACTTTCTTCTTTTTGACTGTGACTTTGTACTGAATGGTTTTCACTTTCTTCTTTTTTGTGGTTACCTTTACTGTGATAACCGCTTTTCCAGCTTTCTTTCCGGTTATCTGGATTGCCTTTTTTCCTACTGCCTTGACGGTTGCCACTGACTTTTTACTACTCTTTACCTTGATTTTCTTTACATTCTTCTGCTTTAGCTGTATTT
>CAJTOK010000217.1 GCA_910577825.1 uncultured Lachnospiraceae bacterium
GCGCAGCCCCTGCAAAATTAATTGTAGTTTCTGAACTGTTGCTTACTGTGGCGAAATACTCCTGTGTAATCTGGGCTGGGTTGTAACCATTATACGGCGGCATAAAGTCGCCATTTTCCCCTGATGTTACCGCAATACTGTACAACACCTCTGTACTGTCATCACCACCATCAGGCTTTGCAAATAATCCCATTTCATTTATGAAATAACCTTCATTTATAAGTATTTCACCTGTAATTAAATCCTTGTTTGTAATCAGGGCCGTAATCCTTACACTATGTTCAGAATAAATTTCAATATGTGATAACGGGTAACTGTTTTTTAAAGACTTTAATTCTTTCTGCTCCTGCAGTACAGGGAATGTCTTTTCTTCTGTGGAATAAATCCCGTTCCCTGTCCCAATACGGGTGAACTTAATTTTAATCTCCCCCGCCTGTGCCCTGGTTAAAAGCATTGCCCCATCCCTGGTCATTACCGCGTTATTAAATGGCTGTGGCATTATATCCCTCCTAGTATAATAATGATGTACTCAATCAAGAGTACTTGTTTATAAGTTT
>CAJTOK010000218.1 GCA_910577825.1 uncultured Lachnospiraceae bacterium
TAATTTAAAAGAAAAATTTACACAGTATCAACTTTATAATATTCTCGCAATGAAATCGGCTTTTTCAGTTAGAATTTATGAGTTAATAAAATCTTATGCTTATCAGAAAAATAAAATTTTTGAAATTAATGAATTGAAGCATTTACTTATGGTTGATAATGTAAAATCCTATGAACGTTATCCAGATTTTAGACGTTTTGTATTAGAACCAGCTCAAAAGGAAATAAATAAATTAACAGACCTAAATATATCATATGAGCCAATCACTAAAGGGCGTAAGGTAGTAAAAATAAAATTTGTTATACAATACAAGGACATTATGGAACGCTTGGCAGCAGAACAAACCGTTAATAATGAGTTAGACCAGGAGTAGTTTATTCCTGGTTATTTCTGTGCGCCAGCTAATGAATGAACCACGTGCCATTATCTGTCAAAAGTGAAACTAGTGAGATTATGTAAAACAGGAGGATACCAAGCAAGAATACAGAAAAGCTTGATTATTTTGGGTAAAAAAGGTAAACTATAATTTGTTACATAGAAAAAAATTAAATTA
>CAJTOK010000219.1 GCA_910577825.1 uncultured Lachnospiraceae bacterium
GCCTTATGCCCTCTACAAAATCGGGAAAATCTATCATATTGCCGATTACCTTTATATCCTTTGCCTGTACTTCCTTTATCCCTAAAATTTCGCCGTTTATTATGTCTACCGCCGTTTCCGTGTCCTGTATGATGAAATACCCTATTTCCTGTTCTGTTTCATAAAGCAGTATGTCACTTTCATAAATCCCACGTTTCCGGCGGTCTATCGCCCCTGTATCCCTGCATAGCGTTTCTATGCTTACCTCATACACATTTGCACCCGGATAACCGCCCTTGTCTATGTAATGACCTACGGGGCGTTTCGCCCCGTCCACTGGTCTAATCGGCGGTTCTGTTATGTATTCGCCCTGTACCCATATAGGGCAAGGCGTGTTACTGCTTTTTGCTCTCGCTTTCACTCTCACGCACCGCCCTTTCCGCAACCGTGCCTATAATTTCCATGCGGTACGGGTCA
The DNA here is from genome assembly GCA_910577825.1 of uncultured Lachnospiraceae bacterium. Classification (GTDB taxonomy): domain Bacteria; phylum Bacillota; class Clostridia; order Lachnospirales; family Lachnospiraceae; genus Butyribacter. The sequence goes on from CAJTOK010000219.1 coordinate 457, forward strand.
GCAATCCCCTTTTCGTTCACGCATGGTAAAAGCTGATGTATGATTCCGTCCGGGTCAATCCAACGGAAAACAACCACTCCTGCCAATCTTACT
>CAJTOK010000220.1 GCA_910577825.1 uncultured Lachnospiraceae bacterium
ATACGCTCCTTTAATTCGGGGTACTTTGATAAGCTGTCCTTATGCTCCTTATCGTATTTCATTTTCGCAAATCCTTTGAGTGACTGGCTCTCCTTATAGGTGGCTTGGATTGGTGCATAGAGGGCATACATTCTTGACAGTTCCTTTAATCGGCTTAGTTTCTGCCCCTTTGACAAATGCACTGTTTCAAGCTGACTGTATTTCTGTTCCTTATCCGCTGTAAAGTTCGCAAGGCTCTCAAAGCTGTCTATCTTCCTTGTCGTGATGAATTTCTCCGCATTGTCGGCTGACTGCAAGGCGGTTCGGTCGGATATTCTTCTTAGGTGCTTTCCGCTGACAATCGGCAAGTCAAGTCTGCCTTTGCGCTCCCTTACTTTTGTAATCATCTCCATGACCTCATTCTTCACGCTGACCGCCATACTCTTAATCTTGGCGTACTGTGCGCTGTGAAGTTCCTGCTTGGCAAGCATGAGCATTTCTTTCGCCTGTTCCAACAGCATATTGTTCTTGATAATTTCCCGATTGATGTTTC
>CAJTOK010000221.1 GCA_910577825.1 uncultured Lachnospiraceae bacterium
GGCGAATTTCGATTAAACAATCCGATAGAATTTCCACGCCGTTGACGTATGGTGTTTTCCACCCTGTTATTTTAATGCCAAAGCAAACGGATTGGAAGAATATAAACCAGTTACGATATATTTTCTCACATGAATATGTGCATATTTATCGTTTTGATACCATTGCAAAGCTGATTGCTACATATGCCCTTTGTATTCATTGGTTCAATCCTTTGGTTTGGGTAATGTACATTCTTTTTAACCGCGATATTGAGCTGGCATGTGATGAAAGCGTAATAAGACAATTTGGCGATAAATCCAAGTCTGCCTATTCGTTAATGCTTATCAGTATGGAAGCAAAGAAAAGCGGGCTGTCACCGCTTTGTAATAATTTCAGTAAAAATGCTATTGAGGAAAGGATTACCGCAATTATAAACACGAAACGAACGACAATTATTACTCTTTTATCTGCCTGCCTTATCGTACTTGTTACTGTTAGTCTGTTTGCTACGTCTGCAATAGCTTCAACTGATAGTAAGACGAGTGATACGCT
>CAJTOK010000222.1 GCA_910577825.1 uncultured Lachnospiraceae bacterium
ATATGTTTTGGCAAAAATTATTTATTTTTATACCCTAAAGCCTGAATAGTAACCCCATTATATCTAGAATTTTACTCTTTACTGTTAATATTTTTTATAGTACAATAGAATTGGATTTTTATTTTGCGTTCTTTTCTAAATGGCATAAGGCATAACCATATTTCCAGTACCAGCAGGAAATGGTTTACGCTATATGGAAAGAGCGCTTCTTTTAATCTTTTATGTATCTGTTACATTAAATCCCACCTTTCTTACATATAAGCCCTTCCAGCCTTCAATTAATAATGATACATAGGAACAATTTCAATTTATCATTCCCTTCGTATAATTTATGGTTACATATCCAGCCAGTATATGTTTCCTTCTTTTTACAACACCCTGTCTGGTACAATACTTACTATATACTTTTTAATTATTTTTGTTAATAATCATTTAGATAAAATAGGTATTTACTTTTTCTGATTTTGTATTATAATTATAGCCTCTCGGATTTATAAGAGCTAGTTTAGATTTGTGTATTGACAACTGA
>CAJTOK010000223.1 GCA_910577825.1 uncultured Lachnospiraceae bacterium
GCAGCGAACCACGGGACAGCCACTATTTATCTCTGGGCGGAACCGGCCCCCGCGCCCTGATGCAGTTTCTCCGCGACCACACCTGCGTTACACAGATTAGCCTTTGTCTGGATAATGACAAGGCCGGCCTGAAAGGTATCGAACGGCTCACGCAGGAAATCCAGAATGATGCAGAACTTTCCGGGCGCATAAAGCTAGTTTACCCCAACCCACCGAAGCAGGGCAAGGACTACAACGAGTTTCTCTGTACCCATATTAAGGCGGCGCGGACAGAACAGCGTCAAAGGGACGGGGCGCGGTGAAGCACAAAAAAATCAGGGCTTTGCCGTGAAGTCCTGATTTTTATGATTTGTTTCCTGATGGAAATGTAGAATTTAGTAAATCTCCGGCTCGCACACCGAGTGCATCTGCGATGTTATATAGCACTTCAATGGAGAACGGGCGAACAATGTTCGGTGCTTCAATGGAACTTAAATGAGAACGACTGATTTTTGCTTTTTCCGCTAATTGCTCTTGGGACATTCCCC
>CAJTOK010000224.1 GCA_910577825.1 uncultured Lachnospiraceae bacterium
TGTGTATAAGAGACAGAAGTAATAGTGATTGTTTTCCGTACCCTCTGTATTTTCGTCTGCCTCCTCACTTTTCTTTGCCTTGCTTGTGAATTTCCAAAGGCGGGTAGTGATTCTTGCGTGTTCTCCCTTTTTAACAATGTATCCGTTGTCTTTCCACACCTTAAAAGTATGTAACGGTATCATGTGACCGCTTGCGAGGATATTTTCTATTTGCTCCTCTGTATATAATCCGTTTGCCAGTGCTTCATTGATAATAATTTCTGTATTTGTCATTTCCTTAGTCCTCCGTTTTCTTTTTTTGTTTTCCTTTGATGATTTAATTATATACTTGTGCAAGTATATTTTCAACCCGGAAAGATACACAAAAATACTTGCATAAGTATATAAATAAGTTGTGCAGTTTGTATACTTGCATAAGTATAAAAAATATGATACAATCCATTTAAGGCATTTGCTGAAATTATCAGATGATACAGGAGGTGGAAGAATGGCGAACACAGAGGACAACAGGGCAGCCCGTCATATT
>CAJTOK010000225.1 GCA_910577825.1 uncultured Lachnospiraceae bacterium
TCAACTGATTTTTCCTCGGTATCATTGAATATCAGCATGGCTATTTTCCCGACAAACCTCACCTCCTGTCATGCCGCCTTTTTCAGTCAAAGCGGAACTGGAACAGGGCAGTGATAAGCCGCCGTTTTATGTTGTCCTCGGTGTCTGTGTTGACGTGCCCGTTTTCAAGGGCGGCAAAGCGGATTCGCTTACTGTAATGCCGTAAAACTTCGTCCACGGCTTCCGGCTCTCCGCTGGTCGCCCGGACAATGGTTTCATATGGCACAAGGTTAGTATTCCCCATGTGAAAATCCCTCCATTTCTTTCTGCAACATCTGTAATGCGCTGTGTATGTAATGCCATGCTGTACTCTTACAATGCCCGTATAAATCCGCGATTTCCTGCTGTGTGTAATTCCCGAAAAAGTAAAGGTAAATGATTTCTCTCTTTTTCTCCGGTAGGGATAACAGGGCGGCGGCAAGCTCCCCATTGGTGAGGATAATTGTCTGACCGCAGATTGTAACAGGATATTGTTCGTAAGGTGA
>CAJTOK010000226.1 GCA_910577825.1 uncultured Lachnospiraceae bacterium
GCTGGTTCTCCACTCCCCAGTGTCCCCTTGCCGCTTTTGAAAACAGTTCCACATCTACTGGCAGGCTGCTTATATAATATCTTCTTTCTTCTGTTGTTTTACCATCTGGCTTTTCCAGTTTCTTTTTTACCATTCCAAATGTTGCAAGTCCTTTCCATTTCTTTTTGTCTTCATACCACCCGGTTTCATCTGTCTGGTAATATTCCCTTGTTTCTATGCCACCATGTCCTTTTTCAACCGTTTTTTTATAATTTCCTGTTGTTTTTTCCATTATTTCCAATGTTTCTTCCGAAAAATATTCCTGCACTTCTTTATAAAACAAATGATGGTTCCCTTTTAATGCTGCCACATAATCCCCTTTCCCACGTATAACTGCTTCCACTGTTTCTTTCTGGGTATTAAGTGCATCCCATGTTACAATTTTCCCCTTTAAATCCATTTTCCCCAGCAGTACTGGTCCTGCCGGGATTTCATTTGTTTTTTCTTTTATAAATTCCTGTCCTATACAAAAAC